>JBDNCJ010000016.1:0-51363 GCA_046719715.1 Chloroherpetonaceae bacterium
ACCACTTGCTTATCATTTGGCGAGTAGGAGTAGCAAAACAAGTTGCCCTCTCGTGCATCGCCTTCAAACGTTTTATTCAGGTCGTTCATCACGAATCGGGTCGCGCTTTCGCACAGTTCAAATGCCGTTGGGTTGTTTGTAAAACGGTAATACTCAAAGAGCGAATTCGTAATGAACCCTGTTGCCACAACGGTCGGCGTAAAGGCTGAAATTTTGGCGTATCGCGCTTCCCAATCAAAATCGTAGCCCCAGCATGCACCCGAATAGCCGACGGATTGCAGTCGCAAGAGTTCCGAGAGAAGGAAGTCAAATTTTATACCGTTGCTTTTCTTAGGCTGATTTTTCGCGAGATACGTATAGGCTTGCAGACATAATCCGAGTGTAACCGGATTGTATCCTTTGGCAATGCCAAGCAGTGGTCGCGTATTGATTGGTAGCCGCTTTACAACTTGCTGAAATCCCCAACGCAGCAGTTTGTTGTGATTCAAAAGGGGCAAGCGAAAAAGCGGTGAAGTGAGTGCGTCATATGGGTCATAGCCTCGGTATGCTTCGCGCTCAATGTAGTCTTGCAATAAAAAGAGCCGTTTTGAAACAAAGTCTGTTTCCATCATTAAACTGCTTTTGAAAGCGAACGCAAATCTACAACATTTTCTTGACTTTACCCTAACAAGAAAGCGCACTTGCAAAAACATTCGAGAATGATAAAAAACAAAAAGCCCTCTTGGATACCAAGAGAGCCTTTCCATAGGAGATGTGCCGTTCGTGTTAGACTTTGATGCCGTGCCGAATCATCAATTCGCGTGCGGCGGAGTTGCCCGTTGAAACCGCACCTTCCATAGAGTCATAGAAGCGATTTTTCGTATAGCCGCCCGCCATGAAAAGATTTTCAACAGGCGTCTTTTGGGTCGGTCGCTTGTGTTCAAGTCCGGGATAAGGCGCATAAACGGACTGCGGCACGCGCACAATCGTGTGCTTGAGAATTTTTGCGTCTTTGGCAGTTTCAGGGAAAAGGTCTCTGACGCTGGCATCAACTTTGGCGATGATTTCTTCATCGGAAAGTTTGATGATTTCTTTTGCAGGGGCAACGCCGACTTGAAAGCGTGTCTTGCCTTCGTGCGACATTCCACGAAGCGTGGCATATTCGGGCGTCGTGAGTGCCATATCGGCGTAGAACGGAATCACACCGTCGGGCGAAAAGAGAATGTTGTTAACGGTCGTGATTTGTTTGTCATACCACACTTGCACCGTTACCACCGGCACGCCGACAAACTCATCAATGTTGCGGAAAAATTGATGTGCGGACTTCAAATTTTCGGGAATCACTTTTTTGAGGTTGTGAATTGGCAATGCCGTGATGTAGTAATCTGCTGTCAAAGTCTCGCCGTTTTCCATTTTGACACCAACGATTTTCTTGCCGTCGTAAATCAAGGACTGGGCTTTGCTTTCGCTATGTATGCTCGCTCCTTTTTTGCGCAGGTAATTCACTAGCGGCATAATGAGGTAATCGCTCGGCGAGCCTTTGAGAAAGCCCATCATGGAGGCGTCGGGTCGACGCAGAAACTCGCCCGTTACGGCGAGCACGATGTTCGCCGAAAGTTCCGCAGGCGGCAGGAATTTAAGCGCGAGTGCCATCGGCAAAAACATCTTTTTTATCATCCGCTCGCTCAATCCTTGCTTTTCGTGCCACTCTTTGTAAGTCATGCCGTCTTGCGCTTCGTTGTACTTATCGCCGCCGAAGAGAATCGGACCTAAGACTTTGGCAAAGGTGAGCATTTCAGGAATAGAGAAATAACCGTTGCGGAAGAGCGCGGGCGTAAGGTGCAACGGCGAGGGCAATTTCCATGTGCGGAAGGTAAAGCGTTCACCTTTGGAGAGCGTGTAAGTCAGCGCGTGTTCTTTCCAAAGAATGTGTTGATACGTGCCAAGTTCCTTCATCAAATCGTAGATTTCTTTGTATGCGCCGAAAAAGCAATGCAAACCGGTTTCCACCCAATCGCCGTCTTTATCTTTCCAAGAAGACACTTTGCCGCCGAAGATGTCGCGCTTCTCGACGAGTTCCACCTGAAATCCTTTGTCGACCAAGCGTTTGGCGGCAGAAAGTCCCGCTAAACCCCCGCCTAAAATCAATACTTTATTGCCGCCCGTCTTTACGCGTGGCGCGTCCAAAGTCATTGTATCGGTCATTGTTCGTTACAAGTTTAATAGTGGTTTATATCGAAGTAGATTAGAAATGTGCTACGGCAATTAACCAAAAGAACAGATTGGAAGTTCAAACTTTCGCTCGAAAGATACGGCGCACCGACAAGATTCGTTCAATGAAATAAAAAAGCGCCTCGCCGTTTTGGACGAGACGCTTCACCTAAGAGAAAACAAAAGAACAATACAAAGAACATTAGCCAGCGAGAAAAAAAACTTTTTAATGAGCAATGAGTAACGAGGAATGAATAATTTGAAAGCGACTCTCGTTACTCATTCTTCACTGCTCGTTATTCATTACTTGACCAGCATCATCTTCTTCGTCTGCACGAAGTTTGAACCCGACGCGCCATTCGTCGCGCTCGCTTGCAAACGATAGAAATAGACGCCGCTTGAAAGATTGCTTGCGTTGAAGTTGAAATTGTATGTCCCCGCTTCTTGCCGACCATTCACCAGCGTTGCGACTTCCTTGCCAAGCACATCGTAGATTTTGAGCGAGACGGTGCTTGCTGTCGGAAGTTGGTAGTTGATAATCGTCGTCGGGTTGAACGGGTTGGGATAGTTTTGCGAAAGTTCAAAGGTTTTCGGCAAGCCCGCGTCGACTTCAATCACATTGGAGTATTCAAACTGTCCATCGAAGTCAATCTGCTTCAAGCGGTATTGAACCTTTCCTGATGCGGAGTTATCCAAGAATGAATAGGATTGCGCTTCGGTCGTTGTGCCGTTGCCTCTGACGAAGCCGAGCGTGTTCCAAGTTGCGCCTTCGGATTTGCGTTCCACTTCAAAGCCGGCATTGTTCTGTTCAGAAGCGGTTTGCCACGCGAGTTCCACGCCTTGTTCGGATTTGCGAGCGGTGAAGGACGTGAGTTCGACGGGCAGTTGGTTGCTCGCGTCGGAGGCAATCGTGAAGTCGCTGAACGAAGTAATTCCTGCCACTGTAATCAAAGGCGCGTTGCGGGTAATCGTTACGCCTGAAAGCGTTTCCACATCAACCCACGGCGAGGAGGCGTTGTTGCGGCGAAGCACTTTGAGCGTGTTGAAGTTTTGTATGCCGCCGAGCGTGGCGAGGTTGAAGGTTACGGCGCAGTTGAAGCCCGTGAGGTTCGTTTGGTTAATCGTCCAGAAGCGTTCAGCGAGATTGACGATGCCTGTAGGAAGCGAGCCAACGACGGTCGGGCGTGCGTTTGTAACCGAGCCGGAGAGCGAGCCTGTGGTGGTGCTTGGCGTCGTGAAGGTTACAGTTACGCCCGTGTTGCCGAGCGTGTAGGTGCCAAATGTGCCAGAGGCAACGCTGGGAGTCGCCGAGGTGCTTTGCGTGCCAATACCGTAACGCTGTGCCAAGTAGGATTGGATTTGCGCGCGTTCGGCAACCGATAGCACTCGGTTGTAAATAATTACTTCTGCAATTTCCCCACGCCAGCCAGTATTCGGTAGATTTCTATCCCCTGAAAGTATGCTGGTTTGGGCATTGCCTGTAGTTTGATACATGATGATGGTCGGCGTGCCGGGGCGTCCGACGGCGGTTGCGGCAAACGCCTGACCATTCGAAAAGATTTGCCCATTTCTCACTGCAACGAGAGAAAACTGATTGTCGATTAAATTCGTGTTACTCGGGTGAAAGTGAAATGACGTGCTGTCACCTAAGTGGAATTGGAAAACGCTTGGTGCGGTGCTTCTGGAGACGATAAACGCCGTGCGCACATCCGTGATGCGTCGGAAACCGAGTTGCTTATCGCCAACATTTCCAAAGTCCATAACAGGACGGTTATTGAAATCAGCACTGGTCGTCTGGCTTGGGCGCGCGCTGCCTGACGAAAAGGCGTGGCGGTTGTTGCCTGAAAGGTCGTTCCACTGCGAGACCAAGCCGCTGGCTTGGGTAACGAGCGAATCGGCACGAAGCCAGAGTTGTAAGCCGGTTGTCGGCAATGCTGACGGCGGCGGCGGTATATTGGTGAATAACGCTCTTTGAGAAACGCCTGTACCGTTGGCGTTCGTGGCACGCAGGCGGAAGTAGTAAGTTGAATTGGCTTGAATGGAAACCGTCGCACTGACACTCACAGGCGATGTGCCGCTTCCAATTCCCGCGGCATTGGGTGTGGTGTTGGCATTCTGAACACCCGTCGTGAAAGTTGAATCCAGAGAAAACTCAAAGCGCGCCAGCGTGAGCGGAAAGCCATTTGGATTGATGGTGCCGTTGAGCGTGGCGGACGTGCTACTGATGTTCGTGGCGCCTGATGCGCTTACCGTAGGTCGTAGTGGGAAAATATTATCACTGCCTCCACCGATTGCAAATTCTCCGACTTGACTTAATCCCTGAATGGTGATAAACGGATTCATGCGAGTAACAGTAACACCGCTAATTGTTTCAACATCAATCCATGGAGAGACAGAGTTATCGCGCCGTAGCACTTTAAGCGTATTGAAGTTTTGAATTCCATTGATGCCTGTCAAATTTAATGTGAGTGCATATTGGTAAGCGAGCAAATTGGTTTGAGTAATGTTCCATGAACGTTCGGCAATACTTACGACGCCTGAAGGGAGATTACCAAAGATGCTTGGTAACTGGTTGCTAACTGAAGTAGAAATCGTTCCTGTTTGTATGGACGGCGTTGTTATCACAATGCTTGCGCCTGTGTTTTCTGGAGTATATAGCAGTGAACCCTGATTCGCGGGAACACTCGCGGTCGGAGAGGTATTCCCAATCGCGTATCTTTGTGCGATATAGTTTTCTATCGTAAGTCTTTCAGAAAGCGTGAGTACTCTGTCATAGACAATGACTTCTGATATGCCACCTCTCCAGCCTACATTCGTGAAGGTTCGATCGAGCCCAAGCGAACTGACATTGACCACGCCGTTCGTTTGAAAATGAACAATGCTTGGAGCATTTGGACGATTTACACTGGTTGGGGTTCGTGCTGCGGTATTCAAGTAGATGAACCCATTTCTGATATTGATGGAGGCTGTATTATCCACAAGACCTGTGGCAGTGGGTATGAATTCAGAGGCGGTGCTATCGCCCAGCAGGTATTGTAAAACAGTTGGCTGTGTGCTTCCACAAACAACAATCGCCGTGCGTACGTTTGTCATTCTCCCGAAGCCCATGTGCTTGTTGCCGGCATTATCAAAGGCAAGTCGTGGTCGTCCATTGTATCCTACATCGCCTTTAATGTTCAAAGGTCCTTGGGTGAGCGTGGAAAATGCGCTACGATTATTTCCAGAAAGATCGCCCCAGCGAGTTACAATACCGCTTGAGTCCGTTACTAATGTATCCGCTCGTAGCCATAGCGAAAGTCCATTTGTTGGAAGGATTGGAAGCTCATTTGAATTGGTATTAATCGCTAAACGACGTGATGTTACGCTACCGTTTGTATTAGTCGCCACAAGACGATAATAGTAGATGTTTGGTGTGAGCGGCACTGTTGCGCTGACGTTTATGAAAAGCGTTCCATTTCCAAGTGATGCGGCTGCAGGGGTTGTATTTACGCTTTGAACGTTAGATGCAAAATTTGGATCGGTTGAAATCTCAAATCTCGCTTGAGTAAGTCCAAGTCCATTTGGGTTGATATTCCCATTCAGCACAACAGCCCCTTGCGCATTTTGTCTGGCATTAAAGAGGTTTAGTGTTGGCAAGATATCGAACACTGCAATGCGGTTGGCAGGGTTGCCACCTGCTTCGGAAAATTGACCTCCTACATAAAGTCTATTACCGGCTAAAAATGCTGATGTCGCGGGTCCGTTGACTCCGCCGCTCACATCAAACCACTGATTCAGTTGCGTGTTGAATTTTGCAACGCGACTCACAACGATTGGTGTTCCTATATTTGCGCTTGTAAACTGCCCTATTACATAAATGTCGTTGTTAGATACGATGATTCTTTGCACGAAGCTATTCACGCCTTCTCCTCCGTCAAGAGAAGCCAATGGAGAGAATGTGTTTGTCTGAGAGTTCCAACGTATGATGCGGTTGGCAGGCGTTGTTCCATTGAAATTGAACTGCCCACCGATATACACATCATTTCCGGACACAGCGATTGCATTAACTGCTGTTTGCGAGGGATTAGGTGAGAACGACAGTTGTCCCAAGGGAGACCAGGTGCTTGTTTGCGTATCGAATTGTGCTAAAAAATTTACTCCACCTGCAATCACTCTGTTTCCCACAATACCTATGGAATTTACGGTGGCACCTGTGCCTGTGCCTAATGCCGACCAAGTTCCTGTATTCAAATCGTAGCGTGCAATATTCCCAGCCGGATTTCCCCCTGCCTGCGTGAAAGAGCCGCCGATATACAAGAAATTACCCGAAAGCGTGATTGTATTTACGATTGGATTCACATTAATCGGCGCACCCACACCACCATTAACAGATGACCAAGTATTTGTCGTTGTGTTAAACCGAGCAATTCCCACTGCACTGTTTCCACCTGCTTGCGTAAAATTGCCTACGAAATACACATCACTTCCTACAATGGCGACACCATTCACACTTGTTTGATTCGGGTCTGTTGCAAAAGCCACCCCCGTTCCGAGTGCAGACCAAGTGTTTGTTGAAGTATTGTATCGAGCGACATGATTTGCAGAAACAGAACCTGCGACATTAAATCGCCCCCCCACATAAACATCGTTGCCCGACACAGCAATTGCATTAACAAAAGTCGCGAATGGATTGGGTGTAAAATTTACTCCCCCGCCAAGTGCGCTCCAGTTATTTGTAATCGGCGTGAAAATCGGTTGCCCGTTCGCTCCGGTGCGCATGGTGTAGCCTTCCGCCTTGAACGACCCGCTTGCGCCTTCGCGAAGCGTTCCGTCAGGATTCAACGCATCTTGTATCGATGCCGACGATTCTTGCGCCCTTGCCGTCAAGGCACTTGCGCCCACAAGGAGACTCAGTAGCAGTACGAAAAGTAATCGCTGTAAGTTCATGAGTGTTTCTTTGTTTGTGTTTGATTAGACATTTCATTCTCATTTTGGAGAACTTGATACAAAGGTCGGGCTTTGAAAGAGGCGAATCAATGACATGAACATGTCATTTTAAATGTTTGAACATTGAAAAATTGGCGTTTTTGTGCGAAAAATAGACTGTGTAAAATTATACAGTTTTTTGTGGTCTCATAAATGATTTGCAAAAGGACGGTTGAGCGATTATTTTTGTGCCCTTTCTTTGGTCCCTTAGCTCAGTTGGTCAGAGCAGGCGACTCATCGACAATGTTCTTTGAACTTTCTTTTCTGTTCAGCATGGTAACTTGTGTTTCTTGTGGAAAAGCACTTTGTGGGCAACGCAAAAAATACTGTTCTAATGCGTGTAAGCAACGGTGTCATTATCATCGCGTGAAGAAGCAACCAAACACTTACTATTCTCAAACGATGCGAGCACTTCGCCGTAAACTTTCGTTTGTGTTAGAAATGGGTGGGTGTTGCACAAAGTGCGGGTATGATGCTAATCTTGCCGCTTTACAGTTTCATCACCTTGATGCTTCGCAAAAAGAAATCCAGTTGGATGCCCGACGCCTTTCTAACACAAGGGTTTCGGTATTGCGGGCAGAGTTAAGCAAATGTGTTTTGCTTTGTGCAAACTGCCACATTGAAGTTCACCATCCTGAACACACCAAAGCAAGTGTTCAAAGAATAATCGCCGGTGACTCTGCAAGGAAACTTGCAGATGCAAACAGGGTGAATTCAGGGAAACCTAACTCACATTTGTGACAAGGCAATCCTGAGCCAAGCCGAAGGTACACCTTCGGAAGGTGCAGAGACTATCGGAGAGGTTGAGTCCTCTTAATAACCGAGTCAGCGCCCTGCACCCTAACAACTTGCAATGCGCAAGGATTGAGGGTGATGAGATAGTCCAACCCCATATTGAAAAGTATGGAAGGTGAATCGCTTGGTCGTAGGTTCAAGTCCTACAGGGACCACCCAGCCCTCTTCGCGAGGGCTTTTTGTATTTGCGCCAACGGTTTTTGTGCCAACTGCGTCACGCATCTTGATGAAGACATTTCGTATTTTCCCATAACTTTCTACAAATTTTTCTCAATCTTAATCATTCAAAAATCCATGTGTGGAATTGTCGGATATATTGGAACGCGCGAGGCGGTGCCAATTGTCATTGAAGGCTTAAAGCGGTTGGAATATCGAGGATACGATTCGGCAGGCGTCGCCGTCTTGAACGGGAAGTTGGACATTCACAAGCAAGCAGGTAAAGTTGCTGACCTTGAAGCCTCGCTTCCGAAGTCGCTCGCTGGCACGATTGGAATCGGACATACGCGCTGGGCGACGCACGGCGTTCCGAACGATACCAACGCACACCCGCATTTCAGCACAAAGGGCGACATTGCGCTCATTCACAACGGTATTATTGAAAATTACGCCGCCATTCGCACCGAACTCTTGCGCAAAGGGCACGTCTTTCAAGGGCAAACCGATACCGAAGTGTTGGTTCATCTGATTGAAGAAATTTGGAAAGAAGCCAATTGCGATTTTGAAACTGCGGTCCGCCTTGCCTTGAAGAAAGTGGTCGGCACATATGGCGTCTGCGTCATCTCGTCGCGCGAGCCGGATAAACTCATCGCTGCGCGCAACGGCAGTCCGCTGTTGTTCGGGGTCGGCGAAGGCGAATACTTTTTGGGGTCTGATGCGTCTCCGCTCGTCCAACATACACGCAAAGTCATCTACCTTTCCGACGGCGAAATGGTCATCATCACGCGCGACGGCTACACTGTTAAGACGATTGAAAACATCGAAATGCCCAAAGCCATTGAAGAACTCACGTTCAGCATCGACGAAATTGAGAAAGGCGGCTACGACCACTTCATGCTGAAAGAAATTTTCGAACAGCCTGACGCAATCCTCAACTCAATGCGCGGACGCTTGCTCGTGGGCGAAGGCTCGGTGAGGCTTGGCGGGATTTCACAACATTTAGAACGGCTTCGCGCATCGAAACGCATCGTTATTATTGCGTGCGGAACGAGTTGGCATGCGGGATTGGTGGGAGAATATCTGATTGAGGAATTGGCGCGCATTCCCGTTGAGGTCGAGTATGCGTCGGAGTTTCGCTATCGCAATCCGATTATCAATCAAGACGATGTGGTTTTAGCGATTTCACAGTCGGGTGAGACGGCGGATACGCTCGCGGCGATTCGCGAAGCCAAGTCGCGCGGCGCATTGGTGTTGGGCATTTGCAATGTCGTCGGCTCGTCGATTGCGCGCGAAACCGATTGCGGCATCTACACGCACGCCGGACCTGAAATCGGCGTTGCCTCGACCAAAGCCTTCACGGCACAAGTAACCGTTCTGACGCTTCTCGCCCTCGCGCTCGGCAAACGTCGCACGCTTTCCGATGCCGAAGCGAAAATGCTCGTCGATGAACTTCACATCATTCCCGAAAAAGTACGCGACATTTTGAAATTGAACGACGAAGTCAAACGGCTTGCCACGCTTTTCAAAGACGCACGGAATTTTCTTTATCTCGGTCGCGGCGTCAATTTTCCCGTCGCCCTCGAAGGCGCGCTCAAACTCAAAGAAATTTCCTACATCCACGCCGAAGGCTACCCCGCCGCCGAAATGAAGCACGGACCGATTGCCCTCATCGATGAAAACATGCCTGTCGTGTTTATCGCCACAAACGACGCTTCTTATCACAAAATTGTGAGCAACATTGAAGAAGTGCGAAGCCGCAAAGGGCGCGTGATTGCGATTGCCACCGAAGGCGATGATGAAATTTCGCACCTTGCTGAGTTCGTCATTCGCATTCCCAATACGCTCGATATGCTCTTGCCGCTTTTGACCTCGATTCCACTTCAACTGTTGGCATATCATATCGCTGTCATGCGTGGGTGCAATGTCGACCAACCACGCAACTTGGCAAAATCGGTTACGGTTGAGTAATCACACACAGAGGCGGATTTGAGATGTCGGATATTGAATTTGTGCGTTTACAATGGGCGAGATGCAATTCAATCGAGCGCGCGTCGCCGAGTTCGCCATAAATCCTGATTCAATACAGGGGAATAGGGATTGCTAATTACGGCTTAATTATGGTTTAAGTGCCGCCCGCGCCGCCGCCAATCGCGCAATCGGGACTCGGAACGGACTGCACGAGACGTAGTCGAAGCCGAGTTGATGACAAAATTCCACGCTACTGGTTTCGCCTCCGTGTTCGCCGCAAATGCCGAGTTTGAGTTTCGGCTTCGCTTTGCGACCGTCTTCACTTGCGATGCGCATGAGGCGTCCCACCCCTGATTGGTCGATGGCTTCAAACGGGTCGCGCGGATAGATGTCTTTCTCGAGGTAAGCGGGCAAGAAGCGGTTCGAGTCGTCGCGCGATAGTCCGAGCGTCATTTGTGTGAGGTCGTTAGTGCCGAAACTGTAAAAATCCGCCAATGGCGCAATCTCGCTTGAAAGCAATGCAGCACGCGGCACCTCAATCATCGTTCCCACCAAGTAATCCACGCGTCGACCTTTTTCAGCGAACACCGTTTCTGATACAGTGCGAACAATCTCGACTTGATGCTGAAGCTCTTTGACGTCAGCGACAAGCGGAATCATAATTTCAGGAAGAACTTTAATGCCATCTTTAACCGCGTTACAAGCCGCTTCCATAATCGCGCGCACTTGCATTTCCGTAATTTCAGGATACAAGATGCCTAAGCGACACCCACGAAACCCAAGCATCGGATTCGTTTCTTCTAATGCGGCGACGCGCTCGTGGACTTCCTCAGTAGTTTTATGAAGTTTATCGGCGAGTAGACGTTGTGCCTGCGGCTCTTTGGGCAAAAACTCATGGAGTGGCGGGTCGAGCAAGCGAATCGTTGCGGGGTAGCCGTTCATGGCTTTGAAAATGTTGTAATAATCAACGCGCTGATAGGGCAGAATTTCTTTTAGAGCGGCACGGCGTTCCTCTTCGCTGTTTGCCAGAATCATCTGCCGCACGCGGTCGATGCGGTCTTCGATGAAAAACATGTGTTCGCTTCGGCACAGCCCAATGCCTTCTGCGCCGAAGAGCAAGGCGGTTTGGGCTTGGTCGGGCTGGTCGGCGTTGGTGCGCAATTTCAGTTTGCGATATTTATCCGCCCATTGCATGACGCGCGCATACATCTGATAGACTTCCGACTGTTCAGGCTTCAAAGTTTTTTTAATCAAGACTTGCAAAACTTCGGAGTCTTTGGTTTTGATTTCGCCTTCGAAGACTTCGCCCGTTGAACCATCAATGGAAATGAAATCGCCTTCTTTGATGCGGAAGGATTTGCCGCGAATGGTCATGGCGCTTTGGTCGTAGTGAATTTCCAAATCGCCGCATCCGGCGACGCAGACTTTGCCCATTTGTCGAGCGACCAGTGCCGCGTGAGACGTCATGCCACCGCGTGCCGTAAGAATGCCTTCGGCGGCTTGCATGCCGCGAATGTCTTCGGGCGAGGTTTCAATGCGAACGAGAATGACGCGCTCACCACGCTTGGCAGCGGCTTCGGCATCGAGAGCGTTGAAATACACTTTGCCCGATGCGGCGCCAGGTCCAGCGTTCAAGCCCTTTGCCATCAAGCGACCTTTGGCAATCGCCGCTTTCTTTTCGCTCGAATCAAAAACAGGGCGGAGCAGTTGGTTGAGCTGTTCGGGCTCAATACGCAAGAGCGCTTCCTTTTCCGAAATCAGTCGTTCATCTTTCATATCGAGCGCGATTTTAATCGCGGCAAAGCCCGTGCGTTTTCCGACGCGGCATTGAAGCATATAGAGCCTGCCGTTTTCAATCGTGAACTCAATATCCATCATATCGCGGAAATGCTTCTCGAGCGTCTTGCGAATTTTCTCGAGTTGGGCATAGATGACGGGATTTTGCGTTTGCAGTTCCGAAATTTTGAGCGGTGTTCTGGTGCCAGCCACCACATCTTCGCCTTGTGCGTTCATTAAGTATTCGCCGTAAAACACATTCTCGCCCGAAGCGGGGTCGCGCGTGAAGGCGACGCCCGTGCCGCTGTTTTCGCCCAAGTTTCCAAACGCCATGACTTGCACATTGCACGCCGTTCCCCAATCTGCAGGAATGTTATTCAAGCGACGATAGACCACTGCACGCTCGTTGTTCCAACTTTCAAACACCGCGCTGATTGCGCCGCGCAGTTGCTCAAATGGACTGTTCGGAAAGTCGCGTCCGGTGCGTGCTTTGATGGTGCGCTTGAATTCATAGACAAGGTCTTTCAGGTCGTCGGCGGTCAGTTCAGTATCGAGTTCAATGCCGCGTTGATGTTTTTTGGTTTCGATAATCGCTTCGAAGGGGTCAATTTCCTTTTTGTTCGTCGGCTTCAAGCCGAGCACGACATCGCCATACATTTGAACGAATCGGCGATAGCAATCCCAAGCAAATCGCGGATTTTGGGTGAGCGTCGCCAATCCTTCAACCGTTTCATCGTTCAAGCCGAGATTGAGAATGGTGTCCATCATGCCGGGCATAGAGGCGCGCGCACCTGAACGCACGGAAACGAGGAGCGGATTTTTCGGGTCGCCGAATTTTTTGTCGAGCGATTTTTCAAGCCGCGCCATCGCGGCAGGAATGTCTTTTTCAAACAAGTTTTTCGGGTAGGCGTGCTGGTTGTTGTAGTAGTAAGTGCACACTTCGGTTGTGAGGGTAAAGCCGGGCGGAACGGGCAAGCCGATGTTCGTCATTTCGGCAAGGTTCGCGCCTTTGCCGCCGAGAAGATTTTTCATCTCTGCTTTTCCATCTGCCTTTCCATCGCCGAAATAGTAGATGTATCGTGGTTTTACGGACGATGATTTTTTTCCGTTGGACGAAAACGATTTCAGTGCTGAAAGCTTCTTTGAATCCGATTTTTTTGAAGCGGGTTTTGATTTGGAACGCACGTTGGTAGGCATATCACTTCTCAATTAATGTTGGTTGAAAGCCACGCATAAACCCTTTGTATAAAAGCCCTTTGTAGAAGAATTGCGTGGAAAACTTCACGGGTTAAAATAACTAAAATTCGAGCGGTTTTTAAGCGTGGGTACTTCGGCGAACAGCCGATATGGTCTCTGCAAGGTTGCGCGCAGCAAGGGTTGGATTGTCTGATGCGCAGACAGCCGAAACGACTGCCAAAGACGCGCCCGTGCGTGCAACCGTGTGAGCATTTGCGTGTGTGATGCCGCCGATTGCCATAACGGGAATCTTCACCGACGCGACAACTTCTGACAGCACCTCAATGCCTTTTGGCAGGGAAGGTTTTTCTTTGGTGCGCGTTGGGAAAATATGTCCGAAGCCGATGTAATCGGCTCCGTCGCGTTCAACCTGTAAGGCTTCTTCGAGCGAGGACGCCGTTCCGCCGATGAGTTTATCGCGTCCTAAAATGCGCCGCGCGGCGGGAATTGGAAGGTCGGTTTGACCTAAGTGCACGCCGTCGGTATTGGCGGCAAGGGCGATGTCGACGCGGTCATTGATGATGAAGGTTGCGCCCAAGCCGGTGCAGAGCAGTTGCATGGCAACGGCAAGGGCGTAGAGTTCGCGCGAAGAGGCGGTTTTGTCGCGCAGTTGAATGACGCTTGCGCCGCCGCGAACGGCGAGCTCACACAGTTCAAGATGCGTGTATTGCGATTGAATCGAGACGTCGGTAATGACGCACAGCGCGCCAATCGGCTTTTTCATGTGAAAATTGAATTCAAAAATTATGGCGAACAAACTTGCCATCGTGAATGTAAATCACGTCTTCGGCGATGTTGACGGAAAGGTCGGCGATGCGTTCTAAATTTTTGCAAATTCTCACCACGTCCATGCCTGCTTTGACGTCGACTTTTTGCGTCGACATTCCCTCAATCAAATTTTGGGTGATGATTTTATTGTATTCATCGACTTCGGTGTCGGAGTTGATGATGCCGCGCGCGATAATCGTATTGCGTTCGGCGAAGCACTCGGTGGCGGCGAGCAACATTTCTTGAACGAGTGCCGCCATGTAGAAGAGGTTGTCGGATTCGGGAATGAACGAAACGGTGGAAAGCGTGATGGCGGATTCGGCGATGTTGACGGCGTGGTCGCCGATGCGTTCAAGGTCATTGGCAATTTTCATCGCCCCAATGATGAGTCGAAGGTCGCTGGCAACGGGTTGCTGTCGGGCTAAAATCGTGGAAGCGAGGGCGTCGGCGTTAATATCCATTCGGTCGACGTGTTCATCGCGCTCTATCACGCTTTTGGCAAGGGCGACGTCGCGGCTTTTCAGCGACTCGATGGCGTCAATAACGCTTTCTTCGGCTTGCCCAGCCAACTGACGCATGACGTCTTGCAGTTCGTTTAAGGATTGTTCAAAGGTTTTGTGCATGTGAGAAAAAGTGAGCCGTCGAGTAATTAAGCAAATGATGAACGTTTGTGCGCCTCAACCGAAACGCCCCGTAATATAATCTTCGGTGAGTTTTTGCGCGGGCTTGGTAAAGATAACGCCTGTATCGTCATACTCAACGAGTTTGCCTTGCATCATAAAGGCGGTTCTATCGCTGACGCGCGCCGCTTGTTGCATGTTGTGCGTAACGATGATGATGGTGTAGCGCGATTTGAGTTCTTCGATGAGGTTTTCAATTTTTTGGGTGGAAATCGGGTCTAAGGCGGAGCAAGGCTCGTCCATCAAGATGATTTCGGGTTCGGTGGCGAGAGCGCGCGCGATGCACAGCCGCTGTTGCTGTCCGCCCGACATTCCGAGCGCGTTTTTCTGCAAGCGGTCTTTGACTTCGTCCCACAACGCCGCTTGTTTGAGGCATCGCTCGACGGTTTCGTCGATTTGCGCTTTTGTGAATCCGCCCACGATGTTCATGCCGTAGGCGATGTTGTCGTAGATGGATTTCGGAAAAGGATTCGGCTTTTGGAACACCATGCCGACGCGGCGGCGGAGCAGGGTAATGTCCATTGCGCCATTGTAGATATTTGCGCCGTCGAGCAAAATGTCGCCTTCCACGCGCACTTCGGTGGAAACTTCATGAATGCGATTGATGGCTTTAAGCAAGGTTGATTTTCCACAGCCCGACGGACCAATCAGCGCGACGACTTCGCCTTTGCGCACGTCCAAATTGATGCCGTAAAGTGCTTGACTTTTTCCGTAATAAAACTTCATGTCTTTGACTTCAAGCACAACGGGCGCGTCGTCGCGAAGGCGCGGTGCGGATGGCTCTGTGCTCTGCGGGTTGGAATTCGGCGTGCCGGTGAGTTTCGTCGTCGTCGCGTTTTCTTGCGGATTCGGCTTCATGCCATTCAAGTTAAAATCAGGGTTTTGAAGATGTTTGAACTTGTAAATTTAAGAAAAAGCGCGCGTCGATTACATTAAGAAATTGTTTCAAAACCTCACCCCGCAACTGAAACAGTCGCTTAAACGCAACGACCGCACGGGCAAGCTACTTTAGGCTCTTAGGTTCATTGAGCGGTTGATGAAAATCCAACGCCGAAAGATGCCGTTCAATCGGCTGATGAATGCCATATCTCTTTTGGCGTGATTCTTCAATCAAAAAAGCCATAATGCGCAAGAGCCCGATAACCGCGAAAAGAATCCAAATCGTCGTCATGGCTGGCCTCCTTCATCTTTGAGTTAAACAGACTTCTCACTCTTTTCCATCGTCAAATCGTGAACAAGGTTTCAAAATTTGAATCTGAATTCAGACGCAAACGCTTAAATTCCAAACAACCTTTGACAACATCAAACCTTTGCATTCAGATATGAAAAGACGCACGATTTCTGGTTCTGCCGTTGCCCTCGTAACGCCGTTCAAACGCGATGAATCGTTGGACGAGACCGCCTTACGCCGATTGGTGAATTTTCACATTGAGGGCGGAACAGATATGCTGATTCCGTGCGGCACAACGGGAGAATCGCCCGTGCTGAGTGCCGACGAACAGCGACGCATCATTGAAATTGTTAAAGACGAAGCAAGAGGCAGAATCCGCGTGATGGGCGGTGCCGGAAGCAACTCAACGCATCATGCCGTTGAACTCGCCAAAGCCGCCGAAAAGGCTGGTGCAGAAGCCATTCTCTCGGTTGCCCCGTATTACAACAAGCCGACACAGGAAGGCTACTATCGCCACTTCCGTGCGGTAGCCGATGCCGTCTCGGTGCCCGTTATTCTTTACAATGTGCCCACGCGCACCAGTAGCAATGTCAATGTCGATACAATGCTTCGATTGGTCGCCGATGCACCGAATATCATCGCCATTAAAGAGGCTTCGGGCAACATGGTGCAAATCATGGAACTCTTGCGTAATCGTCCCGACCACCTTGCCGTGCTTTCTGGCGACGACCCGCTCACGCTCGCCATGATGGCGATGGGCGGCGACGGCGTCATTTCTGTGGCGGCAAACGAAGTTCCAAATGCTGTCAAATCGCTCGTTGAAGCCGTCTTTGCGGGCAATCTCGCCGAAGCCCAACGCTTGCATCATCGCTACATCAATCTCTTCTTGATGAACTTCTTGGAATCCAATCCGATACCCGTCAAATATGTGATGTCGAAAATGGGGTTGATTGAGGAAGTCTATCGCCTCCCGATGCTTGAAGCGACAGCGTCGACGAAAGCCAAATTAGACGCGGAGATGGAGCGGCTTGGATTACTCAAGCCTGAAAGCGTAGCATGAGGACGCATGGCGAAAACAGCGAAGGAAAATTTTTACCGAAAAGTCTACGACCTCGTGCGCCAAATTCCCGAAGGCAAAGTATCAACTTACGGCGCCATCGCAGAAAAAATCGGCACGAAACTCTCGGCGCGAATGGTCGGCTACGCGCTCAGCCAATCGGTCGGGACGGACGTGCCTGCGCATCGCGTGGTGAATCGATTCGGCGCACTCACAGGCAAGCACCACTTCGGACCCCCAGACCTCATGAAACGGCTCTTGCAAGACGAAGGCGTTACCTTCAACCCCGACGACACCGTGAAGATGAACCTGCACTTTTATGACTTCAAAACACCTGTTCATCGACGAAGTAGTGGCGCAAAAACCATCGCTGAAAACCGTGCAGATTCAGAGCAGTTCAGACCTGCCGATTGAGTTTGGAATTGGTAGAGATAAAGTGTATGTTAGCCTCTACGAAGTTAAAATTCGTCGCAACTCAAAAACCACAGATACTTTTTTCGGAGATTGTCCGAAAATTAGACAGTTTAGTTTAAGCAGTAACAGTAGTAACAGTCCACCCTATGTCGATGGTATCTTCGGTTTTGCCAAAAGCGGCTACATTTTTTCGCGGTTTCTTTGCGACTCCAACGCACGCCAATAAGACGATAAAAATCGCACTTCTTCTTTCCGCCACGTTTCACTTTTTTGAGTTTGTGATATGTAATGTGTTCTTCACGCAAATCTCAACCCCGTTTTTTGTTCCACCAATCGCAACGCCAATTGACGGTGTCGAGAGTTTTCTTTACGCACACTCGATTATTCGGCAATATGGATTTTTCGTTGTTCAATTGTCGCTACTTGCTGTATTTGCGGCAACTCAGCCTGTTCTGTATCGAGATTTGATTTGCCTGCTTGCATCGGTAAGGCTCTTAACAGCGGGATTTGGGCTGTATATGTTTGCGCAAGGGGAATTAACGCTCGTGCAGGCGATTCCATCGGTTGTAATTGATATGTTACTTGCCGCATGGCTTCTCGCTTACTGCCCAAGAGAGCGTGTGAGGCTTACAAAAGACGCTGAACTGACTTTGATAGTTCAAAAAAAGATTTTTGGCATGACGCTCACGCCGTTGCTTCAACACAGACTGATGCAAGCGTTATGTGTGATTGCGGGCGCAACATGGATGCTGTGGGGGCTTGGCTCAACTGTGTTTTGGGAAATCGGCGTCGCCAACATCAGTAGCGACAGCGCGGCAGAGATGAATTTATTGAACGCCATGCAGGCAAACCACGTCGTTAGAAATCAACAGGGAATAATGCTGTTTGGAATTGGCGCGGCAACGGTACTCGGCGCGTATTTTCCGTTCTCGCATCTACGAATTATTGAGTTTGTCATGGCGCAACAGATTATCAACGCGCTTAGTGCGGTCATTGAACTGTTTTTTGGAACGATATTACTGCCGCAGTTTCTGACCGTGTTCTCGGTGCAAGTCGTAACGCTTTTGCTGTTTTACGCTCTTTACCCGAAAGACGCAGTAACCTTCAAGCATGATGTAAAACAAACGACGTAAGATGAGGCATGCAGAGACAGAAGAAGAGTCGAGAACGTTGGTTTGGCAACGACGCGCAGTTCAAGGCGTGTTTGTGGTGATAAACCTGATTTTGATAGATACGCGTCTGCCGAGTTTGGCTTGGGTCATGGTTGGGGGGGTATTCTGGGCGGCGGTTATCGTCATCACCTTGACCAACGGTCCGATTATTTGCAGTTGGGTGTGCTGGCTTGGTGCGGCGCAGGACTGGGCAGAACCCATAGCGCGACGACGGGTGAAACTCGAACCGAAATTTTGGCGTGGGTTCACACTTGCTGTCGCCGTATTGTGGGCACCAGTGTCGTGGCTGATTCGTCCTGATACCATGCATGTATTAACCAACCCATTTGGATTTAACTACACGAATCTGAATGCGCATGTCTTGCAGGCGATGTTTTTCGTGGTGGTCGGATTATCGGTCGCGGTATTGGGAAAGCGTGGGGCTTGTGTTCACTTTTGTCCGCTCTTATTAGCGGCGAGGTTAGTGCGACTTAAAAATTGGCTTCGTCCGTTGCGCATCTCAAAACTCTTTGGCAAGCCGTTGATTATCAACCAACAGCCTGCAAAACGCGCTTGAAGAGTGTTCTTGTTCTTTGATTTCTTTAACATTTAACAACTCATTAGGAGGATTCGTTATGAATAGCAACACCAAAATTAAACTTCTCTCAGGCTTGATGTGGCTTTTAGCCGCTTGGGAACTCTTGAACGCACTCGGTTCAACCATATTTTTGAGTTGGGGGGCGTCGCTCTATGGATGGCAGGATTATACCACTAATCCACAAACCAATGTCGTCTTTCACCAATATGGCATGGTTTTGTATGTTTTAGCGGTTGCCTATGGCATAATAGCTACTGACGTGGTCAAGTATGAAAAACTGCTGTGGGTGGTCGTGGTTGAGCAAATCGTCGGCGCAATTACCTCTACGGTCGAGGTGCTAAACGCGGAGCAAATTATTAGTTGGTCGAATTTCGCCTTCGTTCATATCCCGCAAGGCATCATTATTTTGCTTTTATGGCTGTTACGTCCGTCAGCCCCAACGACGAATCCGCCGCAACAAGCCGCGCCTGCTGTGAACTAAGTGTCACTGATTTTGGAGAAGACGAAAGCCCGTGCACATGCTCGGGCTTTTTTGTTATTGACTCAAACCACTTCATTTATCTGAGCAAATAAAAAAGGCTACTCACAACAAGTAGCCTTTCTGACTTTTGGACGCATGAGCAAGTTATTTGTTTTCGGGCTTTTCGGCTTGCTTCATGGATTGAACTTCGAGGCGAATGTCCTGGGCTTTACGTTTCAAATCTGCCATGTGTTTGCGCACACGCGTGCCGGCGGATTTGTTTCCCTTTTCGTAAAACTTGCGAAAATCATCTTCAAAGGAAGCGACCATCGCTTTGAGTTCTTCGTAGGCTTTCATAATGCTCAATTGTTATAGGTTGTAGAAAAAGCAAGAGCCTTTTGAGCTCTTCGCCTTGAAGAAATTAAACTTTTGCGACCTTTTCGCGCAAGGCTTTGGCATCGTCCATAAATTTTTGCAGTCCGATGTCCGTGAGCGGATGCTTAGCCAGTTGCTCAATGACTTTGAATGGGATAGTCGCTACATCGGCTCCAAGAAGCGAGCACTCGACGACATGGACAGGGTGGCGAATGCTCGCCGCTAAGACTTGTGTCGGGATTTCAAAGTTGCGGAAAATGGTTACGATTTGCTCAATGAGCAACATGCCGTCGGTGGACACATCGTCCAAGCGTCCGACAAACGGGCTGACGTAGGTTGCGCCAGCTTTTGCGGCAAGCAGGGCTTGATTGGGCGAAAAAATCAGTGTGGCGTTGGTGCGAATGCCTTTGGAGGAAAGGGCTTTAATCGCTTTAATGCCCTCGACCGTGAGCGGGCATTTGACGACCACGTTCTCGTGAATCTCGGCAAGGGCTTCGCCCTCGACAATCATCTCATTGGCTTTGAGCGTGGTTACTTCGGCACTAACAGGACCGTGAACCATCTCGCAGATTTTTTTGATGTGGTCTCGGAACGCTTCGTAGGTGAGCGGTTTAACTTCTTTAGCAATCAGCGACGGATTGGTCGTAACGCCGTCCAAGACGCCGAGACTTTGCGCCTCCCTGATTTCATCTAAATTCGCCGTGTCAATGAAAAATTGCATCGTCGGTAAGAGTTAAAAGGTTAAAAAGATAGTGTCAAGATAAAGAGAGGTGAGAGAATCCCCTCTCACCTCGTTTGCCCGAATCTTATGAAATCAAGTTAGTTCGCCTCGACAGTGTGTTTAGTCGCAAGCATCGCGTTGAAATTTTTCGCAGTGCGACCTTTCCATGAGCCTTTGTGATAGCCATAGCCAGCAACAAGCGGAAAAGTAATGGTTGCTTCGCCAAAAACCATCTGCTCAAAGGCGGTATCGACTTTGCCCCACGAACTGGCTTCTTTCAAGGTAGAGCCTGACAGTGCGCCATCGCGTTCATCGGCAACCGTGAGTTGAATCGCGTATTTGTGCATTGAAACGTCTTCGTAGCCCAAGACTTCCGCCGCCACAACGATGTCTTGTGTGAAATTTTTCGGAACGCCGCCGCCAATCATGAAAATGCCCGTCGTCGGATTTTCAATTTTGATGCGCGTCAGTTCCAAGAAATCTTTGCCTGAATCAAACGAAATGTGCGAATCGGGATTGTTCCATTGATGATGTACAATACCAAAACCTGCCGAGCAATCACTGAACGCCGGAATAAAAATCGGGACGCCTTTGCGATAGGCGGAAAGCACGATGGAGTTGGCGTTCGGGTGGTGCTTTTCCAAATACTTTCCGAATTCAATCATCAATTCGCGTGAAGAATAAGGCTTTGGCGGAAGCGAGCCAAAAATTTTGGCGGTGGTGTCGTCGCACACTCTCAAATCGTCTTCATCGATGTAGGTGTCGTAGATGCGGTCGATGTGCAGGTCGCGCAATATGGCGTCGTCAACGAAGGGTGTGCCGATGTAGTGCTTAAAGCCGAGCGCTTCGAAGAAATCTTGGTCGATGATGTTCGCGCCGGTGGAGACGACGGCGTCAACCATGTTGTTTTCAATCATATCGACGATGATTTGTTTCAAGCCTGCGCTGATGAGCGAGCCAGCAAGCGTCAGAATCACGGCGCACTCTTTTTCGGCGAGCATCATGTCGTAAATCTGCGCCGCACGATTGAGGTTGCGCGCTTGGAACGCCATTTTCTCCATTGCCGAAACCATCGGCACTACATTGTGCGCCTTCATATCGATGTGATCGATGGTCTCTTTTAAGAAATCCGCTTTGCTAAAAGTCTTTTGGTCTGACATTTTCACTATGGTCGTTTAGATGTTAGTAATGGTTAAAGAAAAAAAACGGTCGCCGTGAGAACGGTGGTAAATAAAAAAAGGGCAAGCGGACTATATCACACGCCCAAAATAACTGGATGCTGCTTCCTTCCGGACCTGACATGGTTGAGTTACTGGACGCTGTATAGGACTTGCCCGAAACTTAATACTTTTTCAAAACAATATAGGTTTCGGAAATTATCCAAAATTATCTCTTTCAAAAAACAGGGGCGCAAATTTAACACATATAAGCACTTTTGCAAAAATCAAAGTAAATTTCAGGTTGTGAGACGCACTTATTGGCTTTTTCAACCATTAAAACAACATACCATGAGAAAAGTTTTATGCCTGTTGCTAACATGTGGAATGCTTCACGCGGCAAAAGCGCAAACCATTGATACCGTCATTGCTCTGCCTAACTCAAATGCATGGAACTTCATTTGGGGCATCACACGCATTGGCGATACCTTGTTTCTGGGCGATGATAATTTCGGCGACATCATCCGAGTATCTGTGCGAGGCGATACGCTCGGCAGAATTGACCTTCCTAATTTTTACAACTTCAATCGCGGCTTGGAATTTGACGGCACGCGCTTTCTTGTTGCACAGGATTACCGGCTGGCAGGAGCGCGACTATACCGCTTCACACGGCAAGGGCAAGTGATTGACTCGATTCAATTCCCGTTTGTTATTGGCGATAATAACGGACCTCCCATACGCGCTGGCGGCATCGGCGATATTGCGCTGGATAAAAATGGACATCTGTGGTTTGCCGTCTATGAACCCGATAACATTCCGTCCAGTGGCGGCGGAAGCTACCCGTTTGCATATGCCTACAAATGGGATTACCTCAATAACACCCTGCTCGATACCGTTCCGCTTTACAATGGACAAGTACAAGGTATTGCAATAAAAGGTGATACACTTTTCTATGTTGGCGACAATTTCCACAACAATCAGCCCGAACGCATCTACGCCGTTAATCTGAATTCGCCAACCAAAGACACCCTATTCAGTTTTCCAATGCCCGACCCCGACAACGACCAAGACCCACGCGGCTTATACTGGGACGGAAACCATCTGTGGTCAATTGCGTTTCGCGTCGGCAATAATATCAACCGCTTCAGGGTGCTATACCGCTTCCGAATCGATGGCGGCGGAACACCGAAAATCGGACTGTCCACGAACACAATCGACTTCGGCAATGTCATAATTAATTCAACCGACTCTATCGCGTTCACGGTCAGTAACATTGGTTCAGCACCCCTGCGGCTCAATGGGGTTTCAAGCCCAACGAATCATAACTTCAGTGTATCAATAGGCATAGACACCTTAGCACCGGGCGCAAGCAAAACCTACCATGCGTTCTTTCAACCGCTTGGGTTCGGACAACAAGAAGTGGACATGTTCATCAACTCCAACGACCCCACAGAGCCACAAAAGCGTTTGACGCTCAAAGGCAAAGGGGTTTATGAAGGCAAGTATTTACACCTTGGAGCAACCGTTCATAATTTTGGTCAGCGTCGCCATAATGCACGCTCGAGTTATTGGCTGACGCTGGAAAATCGAGGCACCGACACGCTACAACTGGTGGGATTAACAACGAAAAGTGAGTTTTTTTATGTCGATAGCGTCAGTCTGCTATCGCTTCCGCTCACGATTGCGCCGCAACTGTCGCGCCAAGTGCGCGTGTGGTTCAAAGCGCCGCCAACGCCGGGCATCGTCAGCGATACGCTTTATGTGATTTCTGATGCGCAAAACGGCGTGGTTCAACGGCTGGCTTTGCAAGGCGAAGGCGTTAATGTGAATCGTCAGTTAGGGGCGATATTGTGGCAAGGGCGCGTTCCTGCCAATCCTGAAACCAGTTTTCAAGACTATTCCCCAGTTTCCATGAAGCCTATTCCTGACATCAACAACGATGGCGTTGATGATATTGTCTTAGCAACAGAGAATTATTGGACAATGTGTATCAATGGAAACGGGTCGGATAGTATGGATATTTTTTGGCTGTTTAACACAGGCACAAACAATAACAACACAGGCTCTGTTGACCGTGTTGGGGCATTGCAAATTGCATCGGATTTGAACAATGACGGCGTTGCTGACGTGGTGATTGGGTGCGGCGGCGGTAACGAAGAAGTCTATGCGATTTCAGGCAAAGATGGACGATTGATATGGCAGTGGGCACTCTTCGACAGCGTTAATTTTGCACTCGGCGACATCAATAGCATTGACGCCCGTCGCGACTTCAACGGCGATGGGGTGGTCGATATTCTGGCGACTTCGTCAGCAACCAATTCATCAGGCACACAAGGTCGGCGCACGCTCTACTGCTTAAATGGTCTGAATGGACAAGTGTTGTGGCAACTGCCACTGAATGCCTTTGTTGATGGCGTTGTGTCGACTTGGCTGGGTGGTGTCGTCGCAACAAATTCGCAAGCCAATGCCAATAACATCATCTACGGCTTCGATAGCACTGGCGCGGTGCGATGGTCTTACAACAATAATCGTCCAGTGTGGGAAATGGCAACATTCAAAAACGCTCCAACAAATGAAACCGTCGTTCTTGCCGAAGGCACATCGGTCTTTGCAACTGTTTCGCTGAAAGCCTTGAACGCACAGACGGGACAACTGCTATGGACAGGCGCAACAGACAATGGCTTTTACACCGATGTCAAACTTATCAAAGACATAAATAACAACGGTGCACCAGAAGTGATAGCCGCTGGCGGATACAGCGCATTTGTGGCAGATGCGCTCACGGGTTCAATGCTTTGGCAAGTTCCACTTGGGAGCATTACGCTGGGCGTTGCTGAAATTCGCAAGGGCAACCGAAGCATTCAGGGAAGTGGCTCGGCTGTTGCGTTTGCAACGCTTGATAATCGCGTACTCGTCTATGATGCTCAAACCGGACAGCAACGTTTCCTATTCACCACAGGAACAGGCTCGAACAGCACGGCGGCTGAACAAGTCAGTGTCGTTGATGATATTGCAGGCGACAACACGGCTGATTTTGTTGTAACCTCGCGCGATGGCAGAATTTGGTGCTTATCGGGCGGCGAGTCATTTGTCGCTACCCAAGAGAGAAATGTGCAAAAGCCGGTCAACTTTATCTTGGAGCAAAACTATCCAAATCCATTTAATCCAACGACCATTATCAAATATCAACTGCCAAGGGCGACCGAAATACGATTGGAACTCTTTGATATTTTAGGAAAAAAAGTGGCTACCTTGCTGAATGCAAAGCAAGAGGCAGGCATCTACACATATATTTTTGATGCGGCGCAACAGTCGCTCTCATCAGGGGTTTATTTTTATCGACTACAAGCAGGGGAGTTTTCATCAACCAAAAAAATGCTCTTCATTAAGTAATGCAGTTGGAGCATCAAATTGAGTGGGCAAAACAGATTCGTTCCTTTACGGGCATTGAACGCGACTTCGTTGCGTTGAAATTTTGTCCGACGCTTTCCGACGTTCCGCCTTACGCCGTGCGCTATCAAGGCAAAGGCATTTATTGCGGCATGTGGAAAGAAGTGTCGAATTATGCGACGCCCTTCTACACCGTTCCCGATGACCACATTTGTGCTGGTGGCACAAGTTACACCGGCATGGGGCAAAAAGACTTGCCGCCGAAAATGGTTGAACACGGCTGGAACATGCTAATCGGTGAAGGCAAAATTTACTACTCGCGTGAGTCGGTTACGAAATGCCAAGAAAGTGTGCCGTTCAGTTTCAAAAAAGAAAAACATTTTGAAGCAACCGTCATGGGGCGACTTGAACAAGTGGAAACTCCCGATGTGGTAATGTTTTTCTGTAATGGACGTCAGTTGGAGTGGCTATGCCACGCATACAGTTTTGAATCGGGTGAGTTAGTGCAAGGGTTTGCGGGGCTGTCGCTGTGTGCGTTGGTGGTGCCGCATCCGTATTTGGCACAAAAGCCCGTCTTTTCGCCCGGTGATTTGTCAGGACGAGAACTGGCACGCATGGGCGATGGGGAAATGTGCATCACGTTTCCCTTCAAGGATATTCCGACGATTGCAAAAAATCTTTACCGTATCAAAAAATTTGAAAATCTCCCGAAATCACTACTCAAATGACCTACCTTGATAAAATTTTAGATGAGAAGCGTAGCGAAGTTGCCGCGCTTAAACTGCGTGGCATTGCACGAACGTTTGAGTCGGAGCGAAAGTATTTGAACAAACCCCGCGACTTTACTCAAGCCATTCGCCGTGAGCAAGACCCGCTTCGATTGATTGCTGAACTCAAAAAAGCCTCGCCCTCGCGCGGCGTGATGGTCGAAGAGTTCAAACCCGTAGAACGCGCCGAACAGTATCTCAATCTTGGTGCATCAGCATTTTCCGTGCTGACCGATGAAAAGTTCTTTCAAGGAAAAATCGCCTATCTCGAACAAGTGCGCTCACGCTTTGAACTGCCCGTACTGCGCAAAGATTTCATCATTGACGAAACACAAATTTTGGAAACAAGATTGATTGGCGCAGATGCGATGTTGCTCATTGTCGCCGCATTAGACAACGCCAAACTCGAAGCCTTCTTACAACTTGCGACTGAACTCGGATTGCACGTGCTTACCGAAGTGCACGACGAGTGGGAACTTGAGCGTGCCATGAAATACGATGCAAAAATCATCGGCGTCAATAATCGCAACTTGCACGATTTTTCCGTCTCGCTTGAAACCTCGCTTCGCGTGAAAAAGGAAATTCCAAAAAGCGTGATTGCCGTCTCGGAAAGCGGCATTCAAACCAAAGCGGATTTGACGGCGATTGAATCGGCGGGCTACGATGCGGTTTTAATCGGCGAAGGCTTAACGCTGGAAAGCGATTTGAGCACGTATTGGAAACAGGAGAGCGACGTGAAATCGTGAAAAACCCTCTCGGAAGGATTATTGTGAATTTTTATACTCAAACTTCGAGCAACATTTGTTTTACATCGCAAAGGTTTTATATTCGCCTGTTATTAAACGATTAAATTTGCCGTCGCAAAATTTTATCGTCTTCCAATTACAATGAGCGTGAGCCATTCGCGCTTGAAATCGGATACCTGACTTTGCGAATGAGAACGAAACACATTGCCCTGTTTCTTGCACTCTTAATGAGCAGTGCAAGTGCACCAGCATACTTTGGAACAACGGGAAAATTGACGGGCGTCGTCAAAGACGCGCAAACAGGCGAACCGCTCATCGGTGCAACAATTCTTCTTCAAGGCACGAAACTCGGCGCGAAAACCAACTTCGACGGCGAATACACGATTCTCAACATTCCTCCCGGACAGTACTCACTCCGCGTTACCTACATTGGCTACCAAGCAAAAACCATTGAAAAGATTACAATTCGCGTCGACCTAACCACGCGCATCGATGTTGAACTTTCTTCTCAATCGGTGCAAGCAGAGGAAGTCGTCGTCAGTGCTGAGCGACCGATTGTTGTCAAAGACCAAACGTTTTCATCGGCAGTGGTGAGCGGCGAGCAAATTCAAAAACTGCCGGTTGAAGACGTCAGTCAAGTCATTCGGTTGCAGTCAGGAATCGTAGGAGGAAGTTTTCGCGGCGGCAGATTCGGCGAAGTCGGCTATCTTGTCGACGGCGTAACGGTAACGGACGTCTTCGACGGCAATGCGGGCAGAGGCGGCTCAACCTTTATCGACCCGCAATCGATTCAAGAAGTGCAGGTGATTACGGGCGCGTTCAACGCCGAATACGGGCAGGCGATGTCGGGCATTGTCAATATCGTAACCAAAGAAGGCGGCGAGAATTATGCCGGACAAGTTCAGATTTACGGCGGCGATTACCTGACAGGGCGACGCGACCTCTATCGCAACCTCAACAACTTTTCCGCTTTCGCTACACCCAATATGCAAGCCTCCCTTGGCGGACCTGTTCCATTTCTGCGCGATAAACTCTCGTTCTACGTCGCAGGGCGATACTTCCGAAACGAAGGCTATCTCTTTGGACGGCGGCAATTTCGAACCGACGACGTGCTTCAACAAGGCAACCCCGCAAATCCATACAACGCCCCTGCAATCGCGGGACGATTCCGACAAACAACGCCCGACGACCCCAACGCCATTCGCACTTTCCGAAACGAGCAAGGAATCCCGATTTCACTCGTTGATGAGCGCGGAAACCCCGTTTTCATTGCGACTGATGAAAACGGACGAGCCATCATCGACCGACAAAATGGAACGCGCGTCTTTATTCCGTTCAGCGTCAACGACCAATTCGGATTAGAGCAACGCTTCAACCGATATGAAAACTTCGGAAGCGGCGACAACGCCTCCATTCCACTGAACGAATACGAGCGATACTCGATTCAAGGTAAACTCACCTTCCGCCCCACAAGCACGTTCAAGGCGTTTTACAGTTTCAATTACGAAGATGAAAATTTCAGAGGATACGACCACGCTTGGCAACTCAACCCCGATGGCGAACTGCAAAACTTTCGAAGCGGATTCACAAACATTTTGGGGGTTACTTACACAATCAACTCGAATACATTTCTTGACGGGCGATATTCGCTCTTCCGAACAGGGTTCAAAAACTTCGCATTTGAAGACCCGTTTGACCCGCGTTATCAAGATTTAGGTGTGCCCGGCGCCGTAACGCGCGGCGTCAATTTCGTTCACGGCGGCACGAAAAATTCGCGCGTCGACCGCACCACCACCACAAACCAACTCCGACTCGACCTCACCACGCAGTTCAATAAACACAATCTCATCAAAGCGGGGATTGACGTCAAGCATCATAACTTGGATTTTCAATTCATTGAAATTCGCGACCGCACCGGCGAAATTCGCGACGGCTTCCAACCCTACATTCCTGATGCAGAAACGGAATTTGGACACGACCGCTACACGCGCAACCCGATTGAATTTGCCGCCTACATTCAAGACAAGTTGGAGTTCGAGAACTTCATCATCAATCTCGGCATTCGCTTCGATTACTTCAACTCGCGCGACCAAGTGCCAACCGACCCCTTAGACCCAAGTCTCTTTTTCAGAATTGATAGCGACAGCGTTTTCGCCGCTCGCAACGGCTTCAGCAATCGTCGCAAAGATGCAACGCCGAAGTTTGCGTTCAGCCCAAGAGTCGGTGTGTCGTTTCCCATCACGGAGCGCGGCGTGTTTTACTTTTCTTACGGGCAGTTTTTCCAAATTCCGAATTTCAATTTGCTCTATGAAAACGCGCTCTTCAAGTTTCGAGAAACCGACATCACGAGCCGCATCAATTCGGCGTTCGGAAACCCCGACATTCGTCCGCAACGCACCATTTCAGGGGAAATCGGGATTCAACAGCAAATCGGCGAGACGATTGGGCTGACGATGAGCGCGTATTACCGCGACATTCGCGACCTTGCCGGGTCGGCGTTTGCGCGTCAACTCATCACAGGCGGGCAGTATTTCGTGTTTGAAAACACCGACTACGCCTTCGTGCGCGGCATTGTCGCAACCCTCAGCAAGCGACTTTCCCAAAGCATCAGTTTCAACATCAACTACACGCTTCAATTTGCACAAGGCAACGCGCCCGACCCACGAACCGCTATCGCCGCCATCGCCGGCGGTAACGAGCCTGAAACACAGTTGCTCCGATTAGACTGGGACCAAACGCACACGCTCAACGCCGAAGCCCTCTACGACGACCGCGAATGGAACTTTTCCGTCATCGGTCGATACGGCTCAGGGTTTCCTTATTCGCCGACCACCGTGCCACAACCGCCCACACAAGGGTTGGCGAGGCTCTTCCAAAACGGCGGCTTGCGTCCGCAAACCTTTACGGTGGATTTACGCGCAACAAGAAACTTGAAAATCGGCGATATGAACGTGGCGATTTTCGCCCAAGTCTTTAACCTCTTCGATGCGGCGAACGAGACGACCGTCTTCGCTACAACGGGGCGCGCCACCTACGACCTCTACCGCTACACGACGTCGGAACAAAATCAAGCGTTTAATTCACTGCCCGACTTTTTCGTGCGTCCAGACTTCTTCTCAGAGCCGCGCCGAATCACGCTCGGAATGTCAGTTAACTTCTAAACCAAATTGACGAGACATTAAGATGATGCAAAAGACGATGCAACACGCACGCACGAAAAAACACCTTGCCCACTATTCGCTTCTCTGCGCCGTCGCAGGCATCTTGTTCATCTATCCAATCGAAGCGATTCACGCGCAACAGGAAGCCGGAACAATCAACGCCAATTACGACGTGCGCTTTACGCGCATTGGACTGCATAACGGCAACCGCGTTAAAACCGCTTTCGCCAATACGGGCTTCGTCGGACAGCCCGCAGGTTTTACACAACTGCCGACTGGCGCGTGGCCTGTTGAAGAGAACACTTACTTGCCCGACATCAACATCGTCATCGGCATTCAAGGCGTGCGCGATACGCTCATCAATTTCACCGTCGGCGCGGATAGCGTCAGAGGATTTCGATTGCGAGACCGTCGCACGGTGGGCGTTGCGTTGCGAGATACAGTGGGCAGATTTTTCAAAGGCGATACGCTTGCAATGGCGTTGCGCTATCAAGAGTGGTATGTAACGAGCCACCCCTCGGTGCGCTTCGGCGAAGCACCGGGCGGCAAATCAGGAACCGGCGAATTTTGGGGCATCACGCCTTACGAAGGATTTTGGAATCCGCTTCAAAACAGTGTCGCCATGAGCCATATTCCAAACTCTTGGCCCTCGTCGTGGCCTGGCAATGAAAACTTTCCCACCGACCCAGTTACCGGGCGCGTTTTGTGGAACGGCTACTTCGGACCGGGCGTAACGAACGCCGACCAAGAAAGCTACTTCGCCGCAACCGATGGCAAAGACCGACAGTATTTCAACCGCTACAACTTCCTGCCGAACCCCGCTCAACCCACGCGCTACGGCTTCGGACTTGATTTGAGAATGCGCGGCTTGCAGTTCTCAAGTTTCTTTGCGCAAGACGTGATTTTCTGGCTCTATGAAGTGAAGAACAACTCGATTTACGATTACGATAAAGTCTTCTTCGGCTCTGTCGTCGGAACGGACATTGGCGGCGCAGGCACCGGCGCGGTCGACGGCGTTTCCGCTTTCGACCAAGCCAATTCAATTACTTACAGTTTCAAAAGCACGCTCAACAATCCGCAGGTGTCGGGAACTTGGAATCGCAATTTTTATCCACCCGGATTTGCAGGAGGCGCGTTTCTGGAAAGTCCAGGCAATCCCTTCGATGGAATTGACAACGACGGCGATTGGCAAGAGACGGACAAGCCGACCGAACAACCCTCAATTTTCAGCAAACTTCCGGGAACGGGAGCATATGATTATAGCATCGTTACAGGCGATACGGCGTTTCGCCGAACCATCACGCCCGGCAGTCCACTCGTTTTGATTGAACAACGCGATACCCTCGTCAATAATCGCCGAATCCTCAAATACGTGCGCCGCGTGGTAAGAATGCCTAATACAGATACCACCGTCGTTTCGCTCGGCACTCCCTACCGATTGAGCGCGTCGGGAACGGCGCTTCGCGAAATCGATAACAATATCCTCGATGATAATCTCAACGGAATCATCGATGAAAATTACAACCAACACGTCGGACGTCGCCGTATTGAATATGACCTCGTTCAACGCATCGTCATTCCGAGAGAGCAACCGGCACTTGCTTTCGTCAATTACATTCAACTTGCAGAGCGTTTTCCAACCGGCATTCCCGCCGGAAGCGGCATCTATGACCCGCTCGAAATCAATCGCACGATTTATCCAATGATTGATGAGCGTCGCGACGACGGCTTCGACAACAATGGCGACGGATTCATCGATGCTGTTGATGTTAAAGAATCCGACCAAATCGGGCTGACGGGATTCGCGCTACGTCCGAACGCAGGATTGCCGATTTCAAGTCCGCAGACCGTCGATTTGATTCCGCAATTCGCCTTACCCGGAACATATGACATCGTCGCCGACCTTAATCAAACCATTGACCAAGACTACCTTTACAGCACGGGCTACTTCCCGCTTGCGTCGGGACAAACCGAGCGGCTCTCGATTGCATTGCTCTTCGGAACGGACGCGCAATCGATTGTGGAGACGAAAGACATTGTGCAAGCGATTTACGACGCCAATTACAACTTCGCCCGTCCGCCGACTGCGCCGACGCTTCGCGCCTACACCGACGACCGCCGCGTAACGCTCTATTGGGACGCCGTCGCCGAAGAATATCGAGATGAATTTATCCGCCGTCGTTTGAATTTGCCGGTTGGCACGAACGACCCGCGCGTCAAAAATTTCGAAGGTTACAAAATCATTAAAGCCACTGACCCGAATTTCGCCGACGCGCTTCTCATCACCGGCTCACGCGGCGAAGAAGCGCAACAGTTCAAAGCGTTGGCGCAATTCGATTTAGACAACGACGTCTTTGGAAACTTCCCGCTCACGACGCGCGAACTCTTGCAACAGTCTCGCGGCATTGCCTATTTCTTGGGAAACAATTCCGGCTTGCAACGCACTTTTACCGATTCTAACGTCGTCAACGGGCGGCTATACTTTTACGCCGTTTTGGCTTACACCAGAGGCGACACATCGCTCAGTCTTTATCCTGCCGAGAACACGCCGAGCGCAAGACCCGACGGACAAGGCAATTTCATCTTGGGAACAAATGTCGTCGCCGTTACGCCGCAACCGAAAGTCGGCGGCTTTACGATTCCTTCGCAAGGCGGCACGCTTCAACCGCTTGGCAATATCGTCGGAAACGGAACGGCGCAATACACCATCGTCGACCCAAAAGTTGTTCAGGATAAAACCTACGCGCTGAAATTTTTTGACACGGCAACCGACGGATTGGATAACAACGGCAACGGCTTAATTGACGACGACGACTTCGAGGAGCAGTTAGCGGCAACATCGTTTTTTTCCGTCATCGATGTAACCAATCCTAATGCGCCCGATACGGTCATCAAACGCAATCGACGACCGCTCAACCAGCAAAATTCTTACGCCACGCGCGACCGACAACTCTACATCGCCGACGATGAAATTTTCAACGGCGCGTTTCTGACGATTCGCAACCTCATTCGCGGCGAGCTCAATCAAGGCGAGACGAAATGGACGAGAGAAGAAATCAACGGCTACGAGGCGCGGGTGCAAGCCACGGATACGGCGGGACGGAATTACTTCGTCAATCCGCTCGGCGTTTTTGCGACCGTCTTGCGACCCGATGACTACGAAATCGAGATTGTCCCCTTCGGCGCATGGCGAAGCGACACCGTGCGATACATCAGGGCGTCGGGTTTGCCGACGACGATTGGGCAAAGCTTCATCGGGCGACCGACGAATTTTATCATTCGCAATTTAAGCACGGGCGATACCGTCCGATTCTTTCTCACAAAAGGCACTGCGAACGTCTTCGATACGGTTGCGACGCAAAATTCGGGCACGGTTGAAATCGGATTGCCATTCTACCAAACCCCACGCCGATATGGACCAAATCAAGACTTTGCCGATTCCGTGTTCACTTGGACGTTTGCCTTTACGCCGCGCTTGGGCGCAAATCGCGTGGTGCCGCGCGTTGGCGATAAGTTTATCGTGCGATTCAATAAACCCTTCCGCACAGGCGACGATTTTCAGTTTGAAACTCGCGCCGTTTTTGTCGACAACGACCGCGCAAGAAATGCGCTCGATAGGGTCAAAGTCGTTCCGAATCCTTACATCGCCCGAAGCCAATACGAACAGCCGTTGCCGCTGGGCGTAACGCGCGGGCGCGGCGAGCGCGTGATTCGATTTACCCACGTGCCCAAAGGCTCTACGATTCGCATCTACACCATTCGCGGCGATTTAGTCCAAACCCTGACGCATGACGGTTCGCTCGACGGCGATGTTACTTGGGATTTGCGCTCGCGCGAACGGCTGGACGTCGCTTACGGATTATACCTTTACCATTTGGACGCGCCGGGTATCGGCACAAAAACAGGAAAATTCGTCTTGATTAAATGACACGGACAATGAGAAAATTTTATTCGGCGATTCTTTTAGTGCTCTTGTTGGAACTATGCCCAAGCGCATTTGCGCAATCCAAAGTCGGCACAACGGGCGCGCAGTTTCTCGGCATTGGCATCGGCTCGCGCGCCGTCGCGATGGGCGGCGCATTTACCGCGATGAAAAACGATGCGTCCATGCTCTATTGGAATCCCGCCGCGATTGCTCGCAATGAGCGCGTGCAAACGTCGTTCATTCACTCCAATTGGCTCGTCGATACGCGCATTGCTTGGGCGGGCGCAACGGCGAACTTCGGCGACGGCGGCACGTTCGGCGGCTCGGTTACATTGCTTACATCAGGCGACATCGAACGCACCACCGAAATTGAACCCGACGGCACAGGCGAATTTTTCTCAACTTCAGACCTCTCGTTTAATCTCTCCTACGCGCGTCCGCTTACCGACCGCTTCTCGGTTGGAATCACGGCGAAACTTATCTCACAGTCGCTTTATCAATCGTCGGCGCAAACCGTTGCAATGGATTTGGGCGTCTTGTTTGACGTAACCAAACGGTTTCGATTGGCGGCGACGATGCACAACTTCGGCGGCACCATGCGCGTGCGCGGCAACGCCTTGCTTATCACGGCTTCAACAGGCACAGGCTTGAACGGAAACAACAACGGCATTCCTGCCGAACTTTCAACCGACGGCTGGAACTTGCCCCTCGTCTTCAGAGTGGGAATTGCAACCGAAGTGATTGAAGACGCAAGCAATCGGCTCACGCTCGCGCTTGATGCCGTCAACCCAAACGATATGCAACCGCACGCCAACATCGGAATGGAATACGGCTGGCGCGACATGCTCTTTCTGCGCGCCGGTTACAATCAACTCTTCGTGGAATTTGCCGAAGCAGGCTTCACGCTCGGCGCAGGCTTGAAATACAATCTCGGCTACCTTGCATTTCGATTGGATTACACCTATCAATCTTACGGACGATTGAACGCCCCGCAATGGCTTTCGCTCTCGCTCCTTTTTTAATTTTCGCAAGAGTTCAAACCATAAAATGACATGGCAAATATCGCGACGCCTCAACCGACAAGCCTCTCAAATGCGACCGAAAAAAACTACACGCCCGCATTCATCGTCGTTACAGGGCTTTTCTTTATGTGGGGATTTCTCACATGCCTCAACGACATTTTGATTCCGCATTTGAAAGCCGTCTTTGACCTCAGTTATGTCCAGTCCGCGCTTATTCAGTTCACGTTCTTTTCGGCGTATTTCATCATGTCGCTTCCGGCGGGAAAGGTGATAGCGTGGGTCGGATACAAGCGCGGAATCGTCGTCGGGCTATGCACGGCGGGCGTGGGCGCGCTGTTGTTTTTTCCTGCGGCGGCAACATTGGCATATCCGCTCTTTTTGGGCGCGCTGTTCGTCTTGGCGTCGGGTATTACGATTTTGCAAGTGGCGGCGAATCCATATGTCTCGGTGCTCGGCAAGCCTGAAACCGCGTCGAGTCGATTGAATTTGGCACAAGCCTTTAATTCGCTCGGCACAACGATTGCGCCGTATTTCGGCGGATTGCTCATTTTAAACGTCGCGGCGAAAACCGCAGAAGAACTCAAAGCCCTTTCGCCTGATGAACTGTATGCGTATAAGTTGGCAGAAGCGGCGTCGGTGCAGTTGCCGTATATCGGATTAGCCCTTGCGCTCTTTGCGCTTGCAGGGGTAATTGCGCTTTTTAATCTTCCCAAAATTGAAACTGTCGAGGGCGATTCCGAAAAAGATGTAAAGAAGGAAAGTTCGTTTGGCGACGCTCTGAAAGTGCCTCATCTCGCGCTGGGTGCGTTGGGCATTTTCGTCTATGTCGGCGCGGAAGTTTCTATTGGAAGTTTTCTCATCAACTTCATCGGCTTGCCTGAAATTCAAGGCTTGAAGGAAGCCGATGCGGCGAAGTATGTGTCATACTATTGGGGCGGCGCAATGGTCGGGCGATTTATCGGCTCGGCACTCTTGCAGAAAATTCGAGCGGGCGTTTTGCTCGGTGCGTTTGCGGGATTGGCGACGCTCCTGACGCTCCTTGCCACCTTTTCGTCGGGCGCATTCGCCATGTGGACGGTGCTTTCGATTGGACTCTTCAACTCAATTATGTTCCCGACCATTTTCACACTTGGAATTGACGGACTTGGAAAACTGACAAATGCAGGGTCAAGTATCTTGATTATGGCGATTGTCGGCGGCGCGCTCTTGCCCGTTGCGATGGGCGCAATCGCCGATTCGTCGGGCTTGCAAAGCGCGTTTCTCCTTCCGGCGATTTGCTATCTCTACATTGTTTATTACGGCTTCAAGGGTTCAGCACACGGAAAACTCGAACAGGTTTGAAGATGCTTTGGGGAATTGATTTGGGCGGAACGAAAATCGAGTGCGCCGTTTTGGAAAATCCAACCAGCACGCTCACGCTCGCGCGAAAACGCATGCCGACGGAATCTGAAAACGGCTACGCGCATATTCTCTCGCAAATCAAACGCCTCATCGATGATGTTGCAAAAGAAGTGGGAAGCCGACCGATGCGCGTCGGAATTGGCACGCCCGGCACGCTCGAACCATCAACACAAATGCTGAAAAACAGCAACACCACTTGCCTTAATGGAAAACCCTTCAAACGCGACTTGGAAGAAGTTTTAGGATTGCCGATTGAAATCGCAAATGATGCGAATTGCTTCGCCTTGGCGGAAGCAAGGCTCGGCGCAGGAAAAGGCGCGTCCGTTGTCTTTGGTGTGATTATGGGCACGGGTGTCGGCGGCGGAATCGTCGTGAACGGAAAAGTCTTGAACGGCAAACACGGCATTGCAGGCGAATGGGGGCACAACCCGCTCGAAGAAAACGGCGAACGATGCTACTGCGGAAAGCGCGGTTGTGTAGAAACCGTCCTCTCTGGTGTCTGGCTCGAACGCTTTTACCAAAAACAAAGCGGTCAAACCAGAAAACTCAAAGACATCGTCGACTTGCACTTGCGTCATGAAGACGAGCACGCAACAAAAACAGTGAAACGGCTAACTGAAAATTTTGGAAAAGCCATCGCCGCAGTCATGAACATTTTAGACCCCGATGTGATTGTGTTGGGCGGCGGCGTGGGCAACATCGACTTGCTCTACGCCGACGGCGTTGAAGCGACAAAGCGATACATCTTCAATCACACGCTCGAAACAAACATCGTCAAACCGTTACTTGGCGACAGTGCCGGCGTGTTCGGCGCGGCAATGCTCACTGCAACATAAATCGCATTTGGAATCGCTTTTGGAATTGAAGCGAAAAAAATTAACTTGCAATGCTGTTAAACGATTAAATACAAGCAACTGTTAAATCGCTACAGTTTTCAACATTTGAGAGTTTTCTTTGAAGTCATCTTCCTTAATTAACGACAAACCTTATTTCAAACTATGACAAACGCTACGTTTTTTCGTGCGTCCAAGTCGGTTTCAGTCTTGAAACGACAAACGCTTGGAACGCTGACTGCGCTTGCCTTCCTGTTGTGCTTCGCACAATCCCTTTTCGCTCAACAAGTTCCGACCAGCGGGCTTCAACTCTGGCTTAAAGCCGACGATATTACGGGTGTCGGAAACGGACAGCCAGTTGGCAACTGGCCTGCCGCTTCGGGCACGAGCGTCAATGCAACTTCAACCGGTTCATTCAGACCAACGCTGGTAACCAACGCGGTGAACAGCCTTCCTGTCGTCCGCTTTTCAGGGAACGGAGGCACTTCAAAAGACCAACCATTGATGGTTGCAAACATCACGACGGGCGCAAACGTAACGGCATTCGCCGTGCTTGCCAATACCCGTCAAGGAACGCCGCCACTGCCGGGCAATACCGTCGATGTGTTGATGGGCACGAAAAACGACTTCCCAACCACAGGCTTCGGAATCTCAACCTATAACAGCTTTGCCTCCGTTGACGGACGTGCGATTCGTGCTGAAGGCGGACAAGGCAACAACGGAACGGCAACGATTACAAAAAATCGCTCGACGAACACCAATCTTGAAGCCAATGAATTTGCAATCATGACCTTCAAACTCGCGGGCGTGAGCAACTCCGGCGGAAGCGGCTCGCCGCTTGTAATCGGCGCGCTTCGCGACTCTGTGCGCGGCGGCTCAAACGACATCGCTGAAATCATCATCTACGACCGCATTCTTAATTCAACCGAAACCATTCAAGTTGAAAACTACCTCGCTTCCAAATACGGGTTTACCTTGCCGCCGCCGCCGCGCGAAGACGGCTTGCTCGTTTGGTTGAAAGCCGACGACATCACAGGACTGAACAACGGCGACCTTGTCTCAACTTGGACAGGCTTCGATAACACACCCAACGCGACCTCAACCGGTTCCTTCCGCCCGACCTTTGTAACAAATCGCGTCAATGGCTTGCCCGTCGTGCGGTTCACAGGCAACGGTGGTTTAACGAAAGACCAACCGCTCATGCGCGCCAATGTGGAAACCGGTGCCGACGTAACAGCTCTCGTCGTGCTCGCCAACACCCGACAAGGCGACCCGCCACTTCCCGATAACACCGTCGATGTGGTTTTGGCAACCAAAAACGATTTCCCAACCACAGGCTTTGGATTTTCTACCTACAATAGTTTTGCTTCCAGAGGCGGGCGTGCGATTCGCTCCGAAGGCGGACAAGGCAACAACGGCAGCACGACCATTCGCAAAAACGGCTCAACCACATCTACCGACCTTGCCGCAAATGAATTTGCAATCGCCACTTATAATCTGCGCGGTGTAACGAACTCCGGCGGAAGCGGCTCGCCGCTCATCATTGGCGCACTTCGCGACTCTTTGCGCGCAGGTTCAAACGACATTGCCGAAATCATTATTTACGGACGCACACTCAGCCAACTGGAAATTGATGAACTTGAACTTTATCTGAGCAACAAGTATAATATCCCGTTGGTGCGTCCGACCATCACGGGCATTCCATCAAACGGATTGCAACTTTGGCTCAAATTGGAAACAAACAGCCAAACAATTACCGGACAGCCGGCTGATTTCTGGCTTGATGAATCTGGCGGACGCAACCACATGCGTGCCGCAGGCGATGCCCGCCCAACCATTGCCAACAACGGAACAACGGGCAGAGGCTTCATTACTATGCGCTTCGACGGCGCCAATGATACGATGGGAACAGCACTTCCGTTATCGGGTAATGCAACTGTGTTTGCCGTTGCCGCAAACCGCCGTCAAAACATCAATCCCAATTCACCAGAAGGACTGATTTCAAATGAAGCAGGCTACTATGCCATGTCAAATGGTTCAACGCGTCAATTCAACGTCGTTGGGGGTTCTGGGTCGTCAACACTGTCGACCAATGGTCAAACTGGAACCCCATCGTTGGCACAGAACCAATTTGCGATTTTAACTTCAACGCTCACCGGTGCCGGAAACACAGGGCGGGTTCGCTTAGGCTCGCTCATCGACAACACGGGCTACGGTCAAAACGACATTGCCGAAGTGTTAGTGTATAATCGCGTGCTGACTGCGCCTGAAATCGCACAAGTCGAGCGGTATTTGAGCCTCAAATACAACATCGGCGTGCCGGTGAACAATGCGCCGCAAAGCGTGGTGTTGGATAACTTCACCGTCAGCGATACCCTGCTCAACGGTTGGAGCGTTCTTGACCGTATCGGTGGAGTGGCGACGCGCGACCGATACACGCTCAACTGGGTTACAGATGGCGGTCAGCCCGCGCTGAAAATTGGAACCAGCGGAACGATTGGCATTAACGGATTGCCGCAAGGACGAACCAACCTTCCGGGCAACCTTCCCGATACGCTCGGCGGCGGACGCGACGCGATTCGCAAATTCTTCAAATCGTCGGCGACCGACACCACGCCCGTCAATTTGAGCCGTGCCAAAGTGTTGCACATCATTGCGAAAACCGACGCTGAAAATACCAACCGATTCCAACGCGACATCGCGCCGACGTTGAGCATCATCATGACCGATGCAACTCGCCCGCCTTATGTCTTCCCGAACGGCGATACGCTACGTCAACGTCGCGCTACCAACGGCGGACGACGCTTCTCCAACGAACCTGAACGCATGGTTACGCTTATTGCTGACGGCAAGTATCACGAGTATATCGTCGACTTCACCAATAATTTTAGAGGATTGGATTTCGGAAGCGTCTTCGGCTTCGGCGCGAATGCGGCTTACTCGGTTGATAGCACGCAAATCGAGTATATGGACATCACGGTCAATCCTGGATTGATTGCTGGCATGACATATCGCCACAACTTCGACGACCCTGACCGTGAAGCACGCGTCGTTGGAAATCGCGGCTCTGACGGTGTTGGCGGAGACTTCATTCCCGTCTATACCACGTCTGCACCGCGCTTTGTAGGCGACATCTTCATTCGCTCGATTATCGCTAACGACGACCCGTTCCCAACCAATCGCGTGAGCACTTCGGCGACTCCGACCGTCGCGGCAGGTGTTGCGGGTGAAGGTGGCTACGTGCTCGGCAATACCAACGCCTACCTCGAAGTGCGTCGCGGCTCGACGACGGCGGGAAGCATCAGTGCCTCGGTTGGAGCAATCGCGCCCGAACCTGTCTTTGCAGTGAACGATACGGTCGGTATTCACAACGTCTATCGCATCAACGACGGCGACGGCAACGAGCACTTCGTTGTGCCGGGTCGCGTTTGGACAATTAGCCAAACGGGATTGAGCGCATCAACCCGCTTCGATATTTCAATCTACTGCGGTGCGCTTACGGGCATTGTCCGCCCGCAAAACCTCTACATCGCGTACCGTCCGAATACATCGTCGCCATGGAGACCGCTCACAACCTACCGCGACGGCGATTACCTTAAAGCCTTCAACTTGGCAGGCAACGAGTTTGGACAATTTGCGATTGCTACAAAAACAACGCGCAACCCGCTTGCGGCACAGTTGAACGTTCAAAAGACGAGCAACAACGCCAAGTCCTATACACTTGCGCAAAACTATCCGAACCCGTTCAACCCAACGACGACGATTCAATACGCACTTCCCAATGCAGGCAACGTGAGTTTGAAAATCTACGACGTATTGGGTCGCGAAGTCGCCAATCTTGTCAATGGTCGCCAAGCCGCCGGTGAATACACCGTGCAATTCAATGCGGCAAACCTTGCAAGCGGCATTTATTTCTATCGCTTACAAGCGGGCGACTTTGTGCAAACGAAGAAAATGATGTTGGTGAAATAACAACAAGTTGGGGCGTGTGGGGGAAGTATGTCCTCTGCGCGTCCATTTGTTTTAGAAGTTTGATTGAGAGATGCTCACCCTGCTTGTTCGGAAAAGCCAGCGAGCAGGGTGAGTTTGTTTTATGCAAAAATGATGTAAAAATGAAAATAGCGTTACTTGCACTTCTCTTCATACTCGCGCTCTCGTGCGCACCGCCACCGAAAGAACTGGCAAACCGCGTCGCTAAACAAGTCGATGTCTTTATCGGTACAACGGGTGGCGGCAATATGCACCCCGGCGCAACCACGCCCTTCGGCACGATTGCACTTTCGCCGCACACCGAGACTCAAGATTGGGTGAACATGGGATACAATCACGCCGATTCATTCATCATCGGATTCGTTCACAATCAAGTAAGTGGCATCGGCTGCAGCGAATATGGAAACTTTCTCGTCATGCCCGCACGCAATTCCATCACGCTTGAAAACTTCGGCTATAAATCGCCGCGAACAGATGAACGCGCAAAGACGGGCTATTACTCAACTCTGCTCACAAAACCCAACGTGCGTGCGGAACTGACCGCAACTGCAAGAACCGCACATCACCGCTACACCTTCAAGCAAAATGCAAAAGGCGACACGCTCAAACTGATTCTGAACATGTCGCGCTGTTCGTTTCCACAAAAGCCGAAACGCTCCGAAGCAAGCATCGGCGAAGACGGAATCATTCACGGCTTCGGAATTTACGACGGCGGATTTGGTTCAGACCCCAGCCAGATGCAAGCCTTCTTTTCTGCAAAGCCCTCTAAAAAGCCTGATTTCATCGCCCTCTATAAGCAATCTGAAATGCGTTCCGACCTTCAATCCATTCAAGCGGGAGAAAACGAAGAGTGCGGCGCGATTCTCGGCTGGATTGCCAATAAAGACGAAGAAGTCGTTGAATTGACGAGCGCAGTTTCCTACAAGAGTTTTCAAAACAGCGACGCCTACATTCGCGCTATTGAAGAGAAAAGCACCACCTTCAATCGAATCGCCGAGCAAGTGGAAACTGCCTGGAACGAACTCTTGAACAAAATTCAAATTCAAGGCGGAAGCGAGTCGGAACAAAAACTCTTCTACACTGCACTCTACCGCATGTGCCTCATGCCGACCGACATCACCAGCGAAACGCCCGACGGCTTCAAAACCACCGGTAAAGCATTTACTAACTACTTCGCCATTTGGGACACTTACCGCACGCAAAACCCATTCTTCACGCTTTGGCTTCCGTCGCTTCAAAAAGACTTGCTTAATTCGCTCTTGGATATTGCTGACCATCGCGGCTGGCTTCCCGACGGATTTACGGGCAATGCTTTCACGCCAATGCAAGGCGGCACAAACGCTGACGTGCTCTTTGCCGACGCCGCCGTCAAAAATCTGCAAGGCGTTGATTACGAAAGAGCCTTTAAGTATGTAATGAAAAACGCCACCGATACAACGGGCGACAAACCCGGTCAAAACGCTTCAAAAGGACGCTTTCCCGAATATCTCGCACAAGGATTTCTCTATGCCGATAAGCAGTGGGCATCTGTGAGCAAGTCGCTTGAATACGCTTACAACGATTACTGCGTTTATGCGCTCGCAAACGTGCTCGGCAAAGGCGATTCGGCGAAGTTTGCTTTGGAACGCGCCTCAAAAGTTTTCACGCTCTTTGATACGACGACGGGATTTTTCCGACCGAAACGCTCCGATGGAAAATGGGTTGAGCCATTCAAACCAACCATGATTTTTCCCGAAGGTCAGGTGTGGAGTTACGAAGTGCATTACTACGAAGGCTCGGCGTGGCAATACTTGGGCTATGCGCCGCACGACTTCTATCGGCTCATCGCGTTGCTGGGCGGCAGAGAAAAATTCATCGCCAAGTGGGATACGATGTTCACCAACCGCGAGAAAGAAGGCTACTTCACGATTTGGAACGAACCCGATATGCTTGCGCTTTGGCAATACATCTATGCCGGCAAAGCCGATAGAGTCCAACTCTTTTCAAGAGACGTGCTCAAAAAAGATTTTCGCGTCGCACCCAACGGTTATCGAGGAAACGATGATTCGGGAACGCTTTCGGCGTGGTACGTCTGGGCGTCGCTCGGATTGTTCCCGAATGCAGGGCAGGATTGGTATTTCGTCGGAAGTCCCGTCTTCACAAAAGTTGTGATGAAACTCGAGAACGGAAATGCGCTCATCATCAATGCGCCGAATGCCTCCGATAAAAACATCTACGTTAAATCGCTCAAACTCAACGGCGTGCCGATTGAGCGGGCGTGGATTCGCCACAGCGAAATTGCAAACGGCGCAACACTCGATTTTGAAATGACAAGCATGCCGACCGACTGGGGAAGCAAAGAACTTCCGCCGTCGCCCATCTCTAAAAAATCCAACAATTAAACTAAAAACTCTCAAATCAATGAACTACACAACCGCTCTTTTGCTCACCTTTGCAACGATGATTTCCGTCGCTTGCTCTTCGCCCAAAAAACAAGATGCCGAAACCGAAATCAATCGCCGCGTCGACTCCGTTTTGGCGTTGATGACGTTGGAAGAAAAAGTGATGCAAGTCTCTCAAACCGCCGCATGGTTTGATTTCAAAACCAAGAAAACGAACATCAACAATGAGCATTTGTCAAAAGCGAAAATGGGGCTTGGCTCGTTTTTAATGGTCTCGGAAGCGGCGGTCGCAAAGAAGTTGCAAGAAGCGGCGATGCAATCGAGGCTCAAAATTCCGCTCATCTTCGGCTTCGATGTCATTCACGGTTATCGAACCACCTTCCCGATTCCGCTCGCTGAATCGTGCACATGGGATACGGCAATTGCCTATCAAGCCGCTCGCATTGCGGCGATAGAAGCTTCATCGGCGGGAATCAATTGGACGTTTGCGCCGATGGTCGATATTGCGCGCGACGCACGCTGGGGCAGAATCATTGAAGGCGCGGGCGAAGACCCGTATCTCGGCGCGAAGTTCGCCGCCGCTCGAGTGCGTGGATTTCAAGGCGACGATTTAAGCGCAAGCAACACCATCGCCGCGTGTGTCAAACACTTCGCCGCTTACGGCGCGGCAGAAGGCGGAAGAGACTACAACACCGTCGACATCTCGGAACGCACCTTGCGCGAAATCTACTTTCCACCGTTCAAAGCCGCCGTCGCCGCCGGCGCGCAAACCGTTATGACCTCGTTCAACGAAGTTGCCGGCGTGCCGTCGTCCATCAGCAAATACCTTCTCACCGATGTCTTGCGCAAAGAGTGGAAGTTTAATGGCTTCGTAGTCAGCGATTGGGAATCAATAGATGAAGTCGTTGCGCACGGTGCGGCAAAAGATTATGAAGATGCCGCACAGAAAGCCATTGCCGCAGGGCTGGATATGGATATGGAAGGCGAATCGTATCCGAAATTCCTCGTCAAACTCGTTCAAGAAAAAAAAGTAAGCGAGGAAACGCTCAACCAAGCCGTCCGAAACATTTTGCGCGTCAAGTTCAGATTGGGCTTGTTCGATAATCCCTTCAAATACATCGATGAAGCGCGAGAAAAAGAAACGATGCTCAAAGCGGAACATCGGGCATCAGCGCGCAATGCCGCAACAAAATCCATCGTGCTTCTTAAAAATGAAAACGATCTTCTGCCTCTCACAAAGTCGCTGAAAACCGTTGCCGTTGTTGGCGCACTTGCAACCTCAAAACGCGATATGCTCGGCGAATGGGAAATGGTCGGAATGCCCGACGATGTGATTACGCCGCTCGATGCGCTCAAATCAACGTTGAAAAATGCGTCTGTGCTCTATGCCAAAGGCTACGAACTGCCGTCGCCCGCATGGAAAAAAAACAAGGGTGAAGCCAAAGAGCCAACCGAAGCAGAATTAACGGCGCTTCGCAACGAGGCGGTTGCGATTGCTAAACGTGCCGATGTCATTATCGCCGTCGTTGGAGAAACCGCCGACATCACCGCTGAAGCCCACAGCCGTGCCGACATCGGATTGCCCAGAGGACAAGAAGAATTGCTGAAAGAACTCCACAAACTCGGAAAGCCCGTCGTAATGGTCATGACGAATGGTCGCCCGCTCGCAATCTCTTGGGCGGCTGAACATCTCCCCGCCATTGTTTGCGCGTGGCATCTCGGCGTTGAAGCCGGAAACGCGATTGCGGACGTGCTCTTCGGCGACGCGAATCCAACAGGAAAACTCACCGTAACTTTCCCGCGAAGCGTCGGACAAATTCCGATTTATTACAATCACAAAAACACCGGCAGACCTTCCCGCCCTGAAACCGATAAAGACCGATACAAATCCAAATACGTCGACTTGCCCGATTCGCCGCTCTATCCCTTCGGCTACGGGCTTTCCTACACCACCTTTGAATACAGCGACCTCAAACTTTCCAAAAACGAAATCAGCAAAAGCGAGACCTTGACGATTTCGGTAACGGTGAAAAACACGGGCAAGCGTCAGGGCGTTGAAACCGCTCAACTTTACTTGAGACAGCTTGTTGGAACATTCACGCGCCCCGTCAGAGAGTTGAAAGGATTTCAAAAAGTCGAACTCAGCGCAGGCGAAGCCAAAACCATCACCTACAACATCGGCAAAGAAGAATTAGCAACGCTGGATAAGAACTTCAAGCCCGTTGTAGAATCGGGTGTGTTTGAAGTCTATGTCGGAAGTGATTCGAGAGCAAGTTTGAAAGAAACCTTCATGGTGAAGTAAACTTTGCAATCGTGTGCGCTAAGGCTTCGGCGGTCGGAACGTCGGGCACGGCTTGAACGGAAAATCCGAAATGCTCAACAGCCTCTTTCGTCGTATTGCCAATCGCGGCGAGGCGTTGGCGCAAGGGAAGTAACTCGCTTGGCAGAGATTTGAAAAATCCTTGCACGGCGGAGGGGCTGAAAAACGCAATCCAAGTTACATCATCGCGCAAAAGCAAAGTCGGAAGGTCTCGCGCCTTTTCTTCTGAAAGGTCGCGCGTTTCATACACGATGAGTTCTTCGCAACTGCCGCCATATTTTTTGATTGCCTCTGGAACAATGCCGAGCGAGCGTGAGCCGCGAAGGAAGAGAAATCGTTTGCCTTTAATGCCGAAGCGTCTCAAAAGCTCGACCAAATCTTCGGCGTTGCCTTTGTCGGAGTAGAGCGCGGAGTCAATGCCGTATTCTTGCAACGCGCGATTGGTTTTAACGCCAACAGCATAGTGATTCAATGCTCTGAGTTTTGCAAACAGGTCTGGCGCGCGCGCGAGCAGTTCCGATAAAAAACAGCGCACGGCGTTTGCGCTTGTGTAAATCAAAGCGTCATAGCCTGCGAGGTTGGGCAATGCCCAATCGGAGAGAGGAACAATCTCAATCATCGGAAAAAATTCAGCGCGAAGCCCGTAATGCGCAAGTGCTGTTGCAAATGCTTCTGCGTCGGCTTTCGGGCGTGTAATGAGAACCGTTGACATCGGTGCGAATTGAAAAACACTTGAAAGGCAAACTGAAACTTACGACGCCGTGCTTTGACTTTGCAAACGCTCTTTCTTATATTTGCAACCCTTTTTTTGCAACAGCAACTAAATTTCACATTCAATTTCAGCGAGAAGCAAGTCTTCTCCGAAAACTATCAATGCAAAAGAATCGCTTTCAACTGGTTTTAATTGTTCTTCTCACGCTTCTTTCTGCGTGGTTTCTACTTCCAACCTTTCAAGACGCAAGCCACACGTCAAAACTCAAATCTTTCTCGTCGACCGACGACAGCCTCGCCTACGTGCGCGAAAATCGTAAAGCCATAGACAAGGCGCAAGAAAAACGCTTGAAGTTAGGGCTGGATTTACAAGGCGGCATGCACGTGGTTTTGGAAGTCGATGTACTTGAACTCTTGGAGAATCGTGCGCGAAATCGCGACGCACAGTTCGATAGCCTTATGCTCGCCGTCAGAGAGCGCGCCAAAAAAGAAAGTGCGGAAATTCCGAAACTCTTGGCGGAAGAATTCCAAAAAAGACAAGTTCGGCTCTCGCGCTATTACTACGAAATTCGCGACAGCGATGAAGAAATCGTCGAGAAACTTTCCAAAGAAGCACTCGAAGCCGTCGACCGCGCCAAAGAGATTATCCGAAATCGCGTCGATCAATACGGCGTTGCCGAACCGACCATTCTCACCCAAGGCGGGCGACGCATCATTGTAGAACTCCCCGGCGTTTCCGATAAAGAGCGCGTGCGCAAATTGCTCAAAGGCACGGCGAAAATGGAATTCAAACTCGTGCGCGACCCTGAACTCGCCTTCAAAGTCTTGCAAGATGTTAATGACTATCTCGCTCGTTATCCTGTGATGCCTTCACGTGATACCAGCACCGTCGATTCAGCGGCAATTCTTGCGCGAGCGCAACTTGATTCAATCCGAACGATTCCCGATTCGCTTAAAACCAAAGAACAGCGTCGCCTCGTCAATCCGCTTTTCGCTGTTGATGAAGAAACAACGGATAAAATCATCATTGACCCGCGTGCAGGATTTTTTGTAACTGATGCAGGGAAATCAATCGTGATGGGATTGCTCAATCGCTCTGACGTCAAGTCTCGCATTCCTTCTGATTTGGAATTCGCCCTCGATGCCCGTCCCGTCAGCGAAAACGATGGTCTGAAATTTTATCGTCTCTATGCACTCAAAAGAGAGGCGGAGCTTACGGGCAGCGTGATTACAGAAGCCAACGCTACATTCAGCATTGACCAATCTCTACCCGAAGTCAATATGAAAATGAACGATGAAGGCACGAAAATTTGGGCACGAACCACAGGCGCGAACATCGGAAAGCAAATTGCGATTGTCTTAGATGGGGCAGTGTATTCCGCGCCCGTTGTGCAATCCAAAATTCCAAACGGCAGTTCAGTCATCAACGGCATTGGAAGCATTGAAGAAGCCAAAGATTTGGAAATCGTCTTGAAAGCGGGCGCGCTTCCTGCACCGGTTCAAATTTCAGAAGAGCGAACGGTCGGCGCGTCGCTCGGCGCGGATTCCATTCGTGCAGGGCTCTTCTCGATTACGCTCGGCTTCGTGGTGGTGGCTATTTTCATGCTCATTTATTATCGCACATCGGGCATTCTTGCCGACCTTGCGCTGGTGTTCAATATCTTGTTTGTGATTGCCTTTCTGGCAGGATTCAGCGCAACGCTCACGCTTCCGGGCATTGCAGGCTTGGTGCTCACGATTGGCATGGCGGTCGACGCCAACGTGCTGATTTTTGAGCGCGTCAGAGAAGAATCGTCGCGAGGAAAAAATTTGAAACTCGCCATTGAACTCGGCTACGACAAAGCCTTCTCGGCGATTTTAGATTCGCACGTCACCACCTTCGGTGCAGCGGCACTGCTTTACACGTTCGGCATTGGACCGATTCGCGGCTTCGCTGTTACGCTTATGATTGGCATCGCCGCAAGTCTCTTTACGGCGATAGTCGTTACCAAAGTCGTGCTTGATTGGATGATTGAGCGCAACAGCGTTACCGAAACCAGTTTCGGCTGATAAAGCCGAGCGGTTCGTCGGAAAGTATCAAATCCAACAATAATACTCACTGTTCAAGTTCAAATGAGATTTTTAGAAAAGGCAAATTTTAATTTCGTCGGCTTGCGCAAAACGGGCTACATTATTTCCGCCGTCATCATCGGCGTTGGGCTTGTTTCAATGCTCGTGCGCGGTTTCCAACTCGGAATTGATTTCAAAGGCGGAACGGAACTCGTGGTGAAGTTTCAAGAGCCGATTAACATCGGCGAAGTGCGCAAAACGCTCTCCAACGAAGGCGTCAAGGGGCAAATCAAGGAATACGGCTCGGCGCAAGAAGTCATCATTACGACGGATTTCAGCGGCGAACTCAACGACCTTCAAGCCACGATTGAGCGTGCCTTGAAGCGAGATTTTGCAAGCAATCCAAGCGAGATTATCAAAGTCGACGCCGTCGGACCGAGCATTGCTGGCGATTTGAAATGGTCGGCGGTGAGCGCGCTGCTCGGCGCGTTGGTGATGATTCTGCTCTACGTCGGAATCCGCTTTGAATTCAAATTTGCAACAGCAGGGGTAATTGCGATTTTCCACGATGTTTTGATTGTCGCAGGCCTGTTCAGTATTTTCGGCGGCGTCTTTGACGTGATGCCTTTGGAAATCGACCAAAGCATTATCGCCGCATTCCTCACGATTGTCGGCTACTCCATCACTGATACCGTCGTCGTTTATGACCGTATTCGTGAAAATCTGAAAATTCGAAAGAGCGACCCCTACGAAAAAGTCTTCAACGACAGCCTGAATGAAACACTCAGCCGAACAATTATCACGTCGGGAACAACACTCCTTACGGCGATTGTACTTTTCATATTTGCTGGTCCGACGATTCGCGGATTCGCCTTTGCCATTGCCGCCGGAATTTTAATCGGCACGTATTCCTCCGTCTTCGTTGCCGCACCGATTGTACTGGATTGGCAACAAAAAACAGGCGGAAAGTTCAAGTTGAGAGGCTAAATTAGAACGCTGAACCGAAACGCTTCGGCGGAATTAAACCTTGTGTGAGTATGACCTTCGGCGAAAAACAACTCGGCTCTGTAACCGTCATTGAGCTCAACGGCGACGTGCTCGGAGGACCAGACGCTAACGAACTTCACAGCAAACTGCGCGACCTCTTGAACGAGGGCAAAAAGAATATCGTCATTGACCTCGTCAAAGTCGAGTATATGAATTCCTCCGGCTTGGGAATGATGACGTCAGTACTTTCAACCGTGAAAAGTGCAGGCGGAAACCTCGCGCTCGCAAATCCCGCCGAGCGCATCAAAAGTTTGCTCGTCATCACAAAACTCAATCTGCTTTTCAAAACTTTCGACGACATCGACCAAGCCGTCGCCTCGCTTAATTAATTCATCAAGCCCCGCGCACATTCCCAATACAAGCAAAAAACCCGACCAAACATCGGGCTTTCGTGTTGAAGGGTGGTGTATGAAAGCACAAGTGCAGAACATGGTTTCATGGATTGTCGAGAGAAAAAATCCCATCGATTTGGGAAGTCTGAACGGGTTTCATAGATTCACGAAAGCACACCATTTGAAGACGCGGCTCCCGTGTTACCAATTTTCCATAACGCAAACATAAAACACATGAAAACGGCGATTTCTACGCATTATATGATTGATTTTTGTGAAGTGTCTGAAAAGGTGGTTCGCGTCCCGCTCTTTTCGTCGATGGTGCAAGCCGGCGCGGCGACTTGGGCTGATGAACACATCGACACTTACTTCGCGCTCGATGCCTCGCTCGTCAAGCGCGCCAGCGGCGTCTTCTGCGTCAAGGTTTCCGGCGACTCAATGATTAACGCCGGCATTTCGCCGGGCGACGTGTTGATTGTCGATTCGCTTGAGCGCCATGTCGAGAATAAAATCGTCATTGCCGCGATTGACGACGGCACAACCGTTAAGCGGCTCGTTAAGCACGACGGCAAAATTTACCTTGTGCCCGCGAATCCGAATTATCAAAGCATCGAAATCAAGCCTGAAATGAATTTTCGGGTGTTGGGCGTCGTTACGCACGTCATTCGCGAATCGCTTTGATGCAGGGCATTCCAAGATGCCGGCAAAGGTGGTCATCAAGTCGGTCGCCCCGTCCTCTACGGGGCGTTTTTATTTGGGTGATGTTTGAGAATTGCACAAGCAAGGCGTAAATTGATTCAGTGTGTTTAGAGAATTGAAAAAGGACGCAGTATGAACATTCTTGAACTTGAACGACGCGCTCGCAAAGAGTCGTCTTCCCTCGCCGTCGAGCAACCTTATAGCAACGACGCGAAACCCTCGCAACTTTGGATTCCCGCGATATATTCGCTCGCGTTTTGGTGGCTCTCGACGGGCATCATCATCTACTTCAACTTTCAGCCGCAGTTTTATGGGGTTGTGTTTTGGTCGTCGCTGGCGATTGCGTTAGGTTCGGCGTGGTATTTGTATCGATTGAGAAACGTGGATACCGTTCAGAGTGCGTATTTGAGTTTCACTGCCGCCTCGCTCGTGTGGGCGTTTGTGGAGGTGAGTTTTTACACGGGGTATATCGTCGGTCCTGCCGTGCGTCCGATTTTCAGCGTCGGACCGTCGTGGATAAGTTTTTTCAAGGCAGTTCATCGAAGCGCGTATCACGAAGGACTTGTGCTCGGCATTGCGCTGGTGATGGGCATCGTGTTTTGGAGGGCGAAAAACAAATTCGGCTTCTACACGTTTTTGCTCTTTTGGCTCATGCATCAATCGGCGAAGCTCAACATCTTTCTCGGGGTGACGAACACGGGCAAAGAATTTGTGCCGGAATCGGTTTCCGACATGACGACCTACATGACGATTGCGCACATCAATTGGCTGTTTCCCATTTCAATTACCATTTGCACGATTCTTTCCTACCGATTGATTCAACTGGCGTTTTCGGAAAAGGAGACTTGGAGGAAAGTCGGATATATGCTCACGGGCATGATGGCGGTGTTGGCGTGGCTCGAGCATTGGCTTCTTGTCTTGCCGCTCAATCAATCGCTATGGGACATGATG
>JBDNCJ010000017.1:0-51226 GCA_046719715.1 Chloroherpetonaceae bacterium
TGTTTGTTTAACGTCCACAAAATATGTCCGCTTACCTGCGGCTACTTTTATGCTTTCTATGTCTTTATCGTTATTCATCTGTCAGTTGTTTTATTGCGTTAAGGGGGTTTCTAACATTGCAGCTAACTCTCAAATATGCGAAAGTTTTGTCGTAATTTTTGGATTATTTTAGATTTTCTTGTCGTAGTATTTATATTGTTTGTCGTAGTTTCCGAGTTGTCATTCTTTTTTGAGATTCAACTGGTCAAATGGGCTGACGATGTTTTGCAGGGTTCGGTTGCTGACATGGGTGTAGCGTAATGTCGTTTTTAAATCGTTATGCCCCAAAAGTTCTTGAATAAGTTTAATATCGGTTCCTCGCTCATGTAAATGCGTGGCGTAGCTGTGTCGCAAACTGTGAAAAGTAACCTGTTGGCTGATTTTAGCGGCATTTTTGGCTCGGTGAAAAATCTGCTCTAAACTCCGTGTGCTGTATGGGCTATTTCCATACTGTCCCTCAAACAGCCATTCTTTCGGCTGATACGCGGTATAGTATTTTCGCAATAACCCCAGAATGCCCGGCGAGAGCGGCACGGTTCTATCCTTTTTCCCTTTTGCGCCTTTGATAGCGATGACCATACGCTCCGAGTGAATATCCCGCACACGAAGATTCACCACTTCGCTCACCCGCAAGCCGGCTGAATATGCCAAGTACAGCATCGTTTTGTGTTTCAAATTTTCTACCTGAGAAAATAGATTCTCCACTTGGGAAATTGCCAGCACATTTGGCAAAATAGACGGCTTCTTCGGGCGCGGGATGTCAAAAAAGAATTTTTCCCGTTTCAAGACTTGCTCAAAATAAAACTTGACCGCATTGATACGGCTGTGCAGGGTGTTTTCAGAGAGTTTCAGCGTGTTCGTGCAATACAGAAAATATCTCCGAAGCCGCTCTGCATCTATTTCTGCGACGCTGACGCTTTTCAAAGCGCAAAGCAGTTGCGCGAATTCGTTCCGATATGTTGTGATGGTGTTCGGGCTGTAGCCTTTTAATTGCAAGGTTTCAATATACTGTTGGAGGACGGGCTGATTAACTGGATTAATCTTTGACAAACTTTCCTTGCTTATCAACGACCTTGGCGGCAAACCGAATTTCGCACGATACTGCGGCGTGTCCGCGACATACCAAGAGTTTTTAGAGGCACTCCATGTTGCGCCAGGCATCTGCCGAACTTGGTCCTGAAGTTCAGCCTGATACGCGAAACGCAAGAAAATCACGTTCTTGCCCTTGTGTGAGCCGATTTCATATCTGATAGCGTTAGTCATCTTTTCTCCAAGTTATCGATGATATTCTGATTTCAATTTCTTGGTCTGACCGCGCACTCTTTAAATCGAATTTAGTAAAAAGGCGAATTTTTTCCAAACGTAATCAACGGCGCAAGAGTGCGGCAATCTCCTACGCCGTTTTAGAATCAACTCTGAAGAAAGCGTCGGAAGCGCATTTAATTGCCGCCTAATTTTAAAAATCCGCCGAGATTAATTTGGACATAGAAACTGCTTACGCTATCGTTCAACCCCGACCCCGCCCCGTCGACGGTATTTTTCCACTGGCTCTCTCCGCCGAACGGTCGCCGATAACCGATTTTCAAGCCGTTAAAAAGTCCGTTTGCGCCGACGATTTTGACGTTTAATCCAATGATGCCGCTTAATTGATTGTTGGTTAAGTTTTGGAACACATTGTTCGTTTTATTTTGAACAATCAACTGATTGTCGTCTAAACTCACGCCGATAGTCGGTTCAATAACCCAAGTGCGACCGACGGCGAGATTGTATCCAAACGAAAGCGTATTACTGAACCCGATATATTGAATCGAGCCGTCGCCGTTTCCTTTATTTCCCGATGAATACAGAAATTCAAAGCCGACGACGTAGTTATTGCGCGTCCACGCACTACCCGCCCCGATGGAAAACGAATATATTTTCGGGTCAATTTCGGCGGCGAATTGCTGATTAAAGCGGTTGAATTGAATGCCTGAAATCGCTCCGAAATAGATGCCGTTTGCGGCGGTTTCTTGTGCAAAAAGAAACGGTGCAGTTGCCCAGCATGCGGCAACGACTAAAAAAAGATGTTTCATATAGCAAGTGTTTGGAAATGCGGTTGATGTTCCAGTTACAATTTTTATTATCGACGGTGCGGCTTAATCGGCGAGTTTGACCGACGGCTCTAAACCTAAATTTGTAGAAGGCGTTTCAAGGTCGGGCGGCAGAAGTTTATACATCACGGGCGTAACGAGCCTTGCAAGGAGCGTAGAAGAAATCAAGCCGCCGATAATCACGAGCGCAAGCGGCGAATATAAACCCGAGCCTTCAAGCGCAATGGGAATTAAGCCGCCGATTGCCGTCGCGCTGGTTAACAGCACGGGCACGAATCGCACTTCGCCCGCTTTCAAGACGGCTTGGTCGATGCCCATGCCTTCCTCACGGAGTTGGTTAGTGAAATCGACCAAGAGAATCGAGGTTTTAATTTCAATCCCCATCAGGGCGATGAAGCCGATGACGGCGGTAAAAGAAAGCGTATAGCCACAAAGCAAAAGCGCAATTACGCCGCCGACCACGCCGAGCGGCACGACGCTGAACACGATGAGCGTGCTTCTGAAATTGCCGAATGCTAAAATCAGCGTCGCCATCATTCCGAAAATCGCAATGAGAATCACCGAGCCGAATCCGCCGAAACTTTCATTGCGACTTTCAATTTCGCCCGCAGGAATAAACGAATAGCCGCTCGGAAAGGGAAAGGTGCTGAGTTTCGCCAAAATCGCTTGGGTTACTTTATCGGTATTGTAGCCCGTTTTCGTGTATGCCGTCAGAGTTACGGAGCGTTCTTCGTTGAAGTGGTTGATTTTCGTCGGGGAGGATTGAAATTCCAACGACGCCAGTTGTCGGAGCGGAAGTTGCGCCCCCGTAACCGACGCGACGTAGATTTTATCGAGCGCATCAAGGGTTTGCTTTTGCCCGTGCGCAAGCGTAACGGTGATGTTGTATTCGTTGCCGCTTGATTCACGGAACTTGCCGACGTTCAAGCCGGCAATCGCCATGCGCACGGCGCGCTCTATCTCCGCAATTTGAACGCCGTATAGTCCTGCCTTCTCGTGGTCAATTCGAACTTTCAAATCCGTTTTAGAAACTTTGACGGGATTATTGACGTAAATCGTGCCTTCGGTTTCTTCAAAGAGTTTCTCTACACTCGCCGCGATGGCTTTGAGCGAATCGAGATTTTCTCCAATAAGCCGAATGGCTATCGGCGCGTCAATCGGCGGACCGTTTTCAAACTCTTTCAACTCAATTTTGGCGTTGGGATACGTGTTGAATGTGGCGCGAAGGTCGTCAAAAAATTTCACTGTCTTTTCTTCTTCATAGTGCTTGACCTTTGCGAAAACTTCGGCGACGTTGTTCTTTTCTTCCTTCGGAAACACATTGTAATAAATGCGCGGATTGCCCTTTCCAATGTTGCTGTGATACCACTCGATTTCACCCGTTTCAGCTAAGGTGGCTTCGACAAAACGGACAACGCGGTCGGTCTCTGAAAGGCTCGTGCCGTCGGGCGTTTCAATCGTGATGAGGAATTGCGGAATGCCCGCTTTCGGAAATAAACTGAACCCGATAAACGGAAACGCGCCTATGCTCACGACGAACAAGCCCAGCGCGATGAGCAAGGTTTTTGAGGGATTCGCGATTGACCACATCAGCACGCGCTTATACGACCAGTCAATAAAACGATTGAGCAGTTGCAAAAACGCATTGCCGTGCTCGTCTTTTTCTTCCTTCAAAAATCGGCTTGAAAGAAACGGCACAATCGTGAGCGAAACGATAAGGGAAGCAAACACCGTAACGACAACGGCGACGGGCAAACTTCGAATGTATTGACCGGGTCCGCCGGGCAGAAAGAGAAGTGGCAAGAAAGCGAAAATGAGCGTCGCCGTCGCGCCGATGACGGCAAGGTTGATTTGCTTCGTGGCTTCCACAGCGGCTTGAACGGGCTTGTAGCCCATTCGCAAAAAGCGCGTCGTATTTTCAACGACCACAATAGAATCATCAACAAGCAAGCCGAGCGCAATCACAAAGCCGACGATGGAAAGTTGGTTGATGTTGAATCCAAAGGCATCAAGCATAAAAACGCCCATCAACAGCGAAAGCGGAATCGAGACCATCACCACGAGCGAGGCGCGAATCCCAAGCGGCAAGAGCGTAACGAGCACAAGCAGAATCGCCAAAACGAAATCTCGATTCAAGCCGCCCAAACGGTGCGCGACGTTTTCGGCTTGGTCGAATCCCAATTCCATCGCAACGCCGTCGGGCAAGGTGCGCTGAAAATCGGTGAGCGCGTTGCCAAGCGATTCGCGGACGGCGAAAATGTTTTGTCCCTTTTTAAGCGAAGCCGTTACAAAGACGGCGCGTTTGCCATTGAATCGGGCGTGATAATTTTGGTCTTCGTAATCCCACGCGACGTCGGCGACGTCTTTAAGAAACACAATCGAGCCTTGTGCGCCGCCGACAATGGTGTTTTGAACTTCGTCGAGGGTTTTGTAATTGCCGCTGGTTTTGACGTTGAATTTTTTTGAGCCGATATCGACGCTCCCGGCGGGAATGTTGGCGTTGTTCGATTGAATCGCGCCGAGCACTTGATTGAGCGGCAGGCGAAGCATCGCCAGTTTTTCAAGCGAGAGCGAGACGCGAAGTTGGCGTTCGGGATAGCCGTGCGTATCGGATTCCTTGACGCCGTCAATGTTTTCAAATTTCTTTTTCAACTTATCGGCGACTTGCTCCAAAATTTTGTAAGAAGCCGATTCGGAGACAAGCGCGACTTGGACGATGTTCACATCGGTCGGCGAAATTTTATTGACTTCGAGGCTCAACAAATCGGCGGGCAACTCCGGACGCACCAAGTTGATTTCACGGACAACCTCGTCGAACTTCTTATCGGGGTCTTCATTGGCATCGAATTCAATGCGCAGAACGGCGATGCCGTCCTCGATTTCAGTCTTTAACGTTTTGAGATTATCGAGCGCGCCGATTTTCTTCTCAATTTTATCGACGACCGATTCTTCAATATCGGCGGGGCTTGCGCCCGGATAAACGGCGATTACGACGGAGCCGGCAAAGGTAATTTGCGGGTCTTCCGAGCGGGAAATTGACATAAAGGAACTGACCCCGACGGCGACGAGCGCGAGAAATACCACAATCGTGAATTGGTATTTCTTGACGGAAAATTCTATCAGATTCATGGCTTTGAGCGTTAAAATTATTGTTGGACTTTTGAAACTCTCATGTCGCCTGCTACAGTTTGAATGCGTGAGCCGTCGGAGAGATACGACGCGCCGTCGGTAATCACACATTGAGCAACATCTAATCCGCTTCTGACGGCGACCAAGCCGTTCGGCTGAATAAACGCGATTTGAATCGCGACCTTTTTGGCGTGCGCGCCGTCGGGCGAGGACGTAAAGACGAAGCCTCTCGTGCCGTCGCCTTCAACCACTGCTTCAATCGGAACAAGCCAAACGCTTTCCCTTTCAGACGCATAGAGTTCCGCCTTGCCAATCAAGCCCGACATCATCACAACGCCGCTTGGTGCGAGTTTGAGCTCGACTTCAAACGTGCCCGTTTGCATTGATGATGCACCGGCGATTTGAGTAACGACTGCGGAAAATGAGCGCGACGGAAAGGCGTCGATGGAAACTTTTGCCGAGTCTCCGACGCGAAGTCGAACAGCGTCTTTATCGGCAATCCCGACTTTGAGCACAAAGCCTTGCGCCGCATTTGAGAGTTGAAGAACGGGTGAGCCTGCACCAATGAGTTCATTTTCTTCGGCGAATTTCTTCAAGACTTTACCCGACGTCGGCGCGTAAATCGAGGCATATTGCTGATTGAACTGCGCAATCGTCAAAGCAGACTTGGCGACGTCGTAGCCTGTGGTGGCATCTTGGAGCTGCTCGAGCGTGGCGACTTTATCGTCGTAAAGGCTCTTGACGCGCTTCAAATCGCGCTCCGCTTTTTCCATCGCGTTTTTTGCTTGGCTCACTTGTGCGTTGATTTCCGAAAGTTTGAGCGTAGCGAGCAACTTGCCCTGCTTGACGCTCTCCCCTTCCTTGACGAAAATTTTATCGATGATGCCGCTCAATTTGAACGAGAGGCGTGATTCTTCTTTTCCGAAAAGAATGCCGCTTGCATAAATGGGTTCTGAAAGGCGCACGCGCTCAACTTTCGCGGTTTTGACCAGCGTTACAGGCGCGCTTTGTGGGTTGTGGCTTGGGTCGGAATCGGTCGTCTCTTTGTCGCTCGTGCCGCAACCTGAAAGCACGGCAAAGCATATCGCGAGAGAGGCGAGGGTGTTTTTTTTGAAGCAGTGAATCGTCGTCATTGTTTTTCTCCGTTAAGTTTCGTTGTGAATTGTGAAAGGTTGAGCGTTGCGGCGGCGCGCTCCAACTCGGCTTGTTTGATGTAGGCGTCGTAGCGCGTAATCACGGCGTTGATGCTGGCGTTGGTAAAAGCCGTGCGCGAATCCAAGAACTCGACTTGTGAGACTTGACCTTGGGCGTATTTTTTTGAAACAAGGTTGAACGATGCTTCCGCCGCACGAAGACGTGCTTCGGCGACGGCGATGTTCTGTTGAGCGACGGTGGCGTCGTCGTAAGTGGTGCGCACTTGCAACGCAATTTGAGATTCCAACTCTTTGTAGCGAGTGTTCAGACGATTCGTCTCAATCTTGGCTTGCTCGCGCTTGGCTTTGTCTTGAAAGCCGTTGAAGATGTTCCACTGCGCCACGAGGGAAACGGTCGCAAAATCTTGGTCTGAACTGAAATCATAGCGATTGCCTTGAAAGCCGTAATCCACGCCGAGCGAGAGCGTCGGAAAGAAATCCGCCGTGCTCAAACTCACGACCTTTTCAGTCGCCGCAATTCCTGATTGAATTTGTTTTAATTCCTCACGCTTTGTTGCGCTGCGTTGCAAGGCATCAAGCGAAAGCGATGCGAAAGCGGTGTCGGAAACAAGTGCAATCGGCGAGGCGAGCGGGCGGTCGAGCAGAAAGTTGAAGAATTGTCTCGAGGCTTCGTTGAGCCGAAGTGCGTCGGCTTGCCCTTGTTTGACGTCGGCAAGTTCGGCTTCGGCACGATAGAGCGCGTCTAAGGTGGCTTTTTCGTTCTTCACCAAACTTTGATTGACGCGGACGTTTTCTTCAAGAAGCGAGACGGTTTCGGCGTAAAGTTCAACGACTTTGAGCGTTTTGGCGTAGTTCAAATATGCGACTTTGATTTGCGCAACAAGTTCACGGGCTTTTGCCTCCGTCTCCGCTTCGGTTGCGTCGCGCAAGTGCGCTTTGATTTGATAGTTGAACAGAACCTTCGGCTGAATGAGCGGCTGGCGAAGTTCGAGTTTCGTTTCGCGTTGAAGCGGCAAGCGAATATCGAGGTTCGTTGGAAACACATTTGAACCCGTCAGTTGATTGAGCGTTGCATATGCAGGGTTGATGAGGTTGCCGAGATTGATGACGTTGCCGTAGAGTTCAGTCGCTCTGGCGTTCAAGGTAATGGAAGGCAGAAATCCGCCGCGCGCTTCGCTGACGGATTCATCGGATTGAGCGAGCGCGAGTCGCTGTTGGCGATACGCGAGATTTTTCGCCAAGCCTTCGCAGATGTAATCGTCAAGCGTTTGCGCCGGCAATGCGGACGCTCCGACGATGAGCGTCGTCAAGAGCATATAAAGCCTGCGAATAAAAACGGTGGTGTGCATAGTTGTTGAATTAGGCATGCGTTGACAATGTTTGATGCTTCGTCATGCCGCCCATGACGAGGTTCATGATTCGCACCTTCGCCCATCTTGGCACGGTGCGGAGCGAGTAGATGAGAAGCTTGGTCAGTGTGCCGGGCAAAACGACGTCCGTTCGTCCCAGTGCTTCCAAAATTGAAAGGCTGACGTCTTCGGCTTTCAAAGCCCCGTTCATTTTCATGTTGGCGCGCGCGGCGAAACCGGTTTCAACCGGACCCGGAGCGGCAACCAACACATCAACGCCGTTCGGCTTTAATTCAACTGCAAGGGCTTCGCCGAGCGACAATACATAGCCCTTCGTCGCCGCATAATGCGCCGCGTTGGGAACGCCTTGAAATCCAACCAATGAACTCATCAGAATGATGCCGCCGCGCCCTTGCTCTGAAAATCGCCGTGCAAAATGATGCGTCAGCGAAAGAAGCGACGCGCAATTGACATCGAGCATGTTCAATTCGGTTTCAAGCGAGGCGTTAAGAAATTTGCCCGACGTCCCGAAACCTGCATTAAGCACGGCTAAGCCAATCTCAAAGGCTTTGGCGTATTCGATGAGCAGTTGAACGTCGCGCTCTTCCGCCATGTCCGCGCTGATGGTCTGAACTTTAACGCGGCAAGTCTGCGACAATGTTTTGGCAAGCTCGTCTAATAAAGGCTTCCGACGCGCGGTCAGAATAAGATTGAAGCCTGCCGATGCAAGTTGAACGGCAATCTCTTTTCCGATGCCCGATGATGCACCCGTAACCAACGCCCAAGTGCCATAGCGCGACTTTAAGCGGTTCTTTTCTGATTCTTTCATCGTCATTGTTGTGATCGTTTTAATGGTTGAAGTGATGTTATCGTTTGCGCGTCCAAACATCGGTGCGCCCAAAGAGCGAGACACCAATAAAGCCGCGCACGCGAAGTTTGTTTTTGTCTCTGCCGTCGTCCTCGAGCGCGAGAAGACATTTGTAGGTTTTGCCGTTGTTGGGGTCGTAAATCGTGCCGCCCGACCAATCGTTGTCTCCTTCATACACGAAGCCGGAGAGAATATCCAAGCCGACGAGTTTGCGCGTGCGAAGCGCGGGGTTAGGATTGTTTTTATCCAAGTCGGTCGTATCGGCAACGCCCTGACCGTCCCCGAGAATCCGCCCCGAATATCTCCCGTTTGGCGTCTTGTAGATTTCAATCGTTCCCGATTTATCGCCCGTAATCCAAACGCCGACGACGTCGGTGGCGGACGTGTTGGGTTGCGCCTGCATTGAAAGCGACATTGCGGCAAGAGCGAAAACAAAAATGACCTGTTTCATAAATAATTTTATTTTAAGTGTTGAATAAAGATTAAACAGTGTTTAATAAGCAAATAAATTTTTTTACAATTTTACGGCAATCCCCTTGCGAAGTGAAGCACACTTGGATAAGCGGGCGAACTTTCTGATGAACGGTTGTTTTTCATAGATGAACGGCATAGGCAATCGGTATAATGAGTAAGTTGTGAGTAAATTTTGAATAAAAATTAAACATTGTTTAATAAAATTTCAAAAAAAATTACGCGAGTTCTTTTTGCGATAGCGCACTCATCAGGTATTCCATGCTTTTTTTGATGAGTTTTTTGGTGATGTCTATTGAATAGACGTATCGGTCGCATAAAATGAGCGAGGCGATGCCGTGAACATGCGCCCAAAACATCATGCTCGCTGCTTTGGAGTCGCCTTTGGGAATGTAGCCTTCGTCCATAGCAAGTTTGACGGTAGCGTGCAAGACTTCAAAAGCTTTTTCGCCCACATGCCAGCCATCGCTCTCGACGATTTTCTTGCCCGAAGTTCTGGAAATAAACATTAAGTCGTAGCGTTGGGGATTTTCGAAGGCGAATTTAAGGTAGGCTTCGCCGATGTTTTTAAGTCGTTCCATTGGAGAGCCGAACAAAGCGGCATTGCGGAGCATCTCAAAAAAGCGTTCAAAGGATTGAAAATGGAGTGCGTAGAAAATTTCGTCTTTGTCTTTGAAATAAGAGTAAATCGCGCCCGGTGTGTATTCAATGGCATCGGCGATATTGCGAATCGTAACGGCTTCAAAGCCGGATTCAATCCACAAATGCATCGCGGCGTCCAAAATCAGTTGTCGCGTTTCTTCGCGCTCTCGCTCTCGGCGTTCTAAACTCCCCATGTTGAATTAAAAAAAATGAACGGCGTTTAAGATTTCTACAAAGTTAAAAAATTAAAATTCAGTTCCAAACGGTTTAATCGGCGGGCGGACGGAAGTCAGGGAAGGCTTGATAAAACTTACCGATTTCTAAATAGTCTTCACATGCGCCGCGCCGGTCGCCTAATTTTTGGCGAAGCGTCAAACTCTCATTGAGGAAGCGATGTGCCAATTTTGCGTCGCCCAAGTGGCGATTTGTTGCGCCCAAGCCGTGCAGGGCAAGTCCTTCCCCAAATTGATGTCCAATTTCGCGAAAGAGGTAAAGGCTTCGCTCAAATGTGGCTTTGGCACTCTCCAAGTCGCCAAGCGTTTGATGTGCTGACGCGATATTGATGAGCGATTCGCCGATGCTGACTTTATCGCCCATTTGTTCAGCAAGTGTTAAACCTTGTTCAAAAAAAGAACGAGATTGAGCGTAATCACCCAGTTTGAAGTAAATCTGTCCGATGCCGTCGAGCGCAAAGGATTCGCCTTGGGCGAGATGATGCTCGCGGCTGAGTGAAAGTTCCGATTGGTAATACTCTAAGGCTTTGGCGTAGTCTCCGAGATTGGCGAAGATGTTGCCGATGTTGTGCATCAAGCCCAATTCGCTGATTAAATCGTTGCATTTTCTGAAGAGCGCGAGGCTTTGCTGATAGACGTCGAGCGCGTCGTTGTATTTGCCGATTTCATTATAGACGTTGCCGAGATTGTTCAAGGCTTGCGCCACGCCGTAGTCTTCGCTCGCGAGTTCCCAAATTTTCAAGCACTTTTGATACGCGGCGATGGCGTCGTCGTAATTGCCTTGCGAGCGATAAACGGTGCCGATGTTGTTGAAGGCTTGCGCTGTGCCGTCGCGGTTGCCGTTGCGGTGATAGAGCGAAAGGGCTTCGCTGTAAGCACTGAGCGACGTTTCGTAACTGCCAAAACTCCACATCGCCCGACCGATATTCATCTGCGCTTCGGCAAGTTGAATTTCATTGTTGGCTTCGGCGGCAAAGGCGAGCGCGTCTTCCGCTTTTTGAAGCGAGTGATGGAAATCGGAAAGGCGATACAAACAAAGCGACATCAAGTTCAAAGCCTGTGAGAGCGTCGAGAGAGCTTCGGGCGTTTGACGGTTGTGGCGAATTTGTAAGTGATAGGCTTCTTCAGCAAGCGAAAAAGCGCGGCGGTCGTCGCGATTAGCAAGTTTGCGTGAAAGAGCAAGCAAAATCGGAATGCGCAAAACATCGCTCTTCGTGGAAAGCAACTTGGTTTCAAGGTCAGTGATGGATTCAGGAATGGACATCGCTCACGAGTTTTTCAGAGTTTCGAGGAAATGCGACTTCAATCCTCCGAAATCGCCGTTGCTCATCGCAAGAATGACATCGCCACGATGCAAACGGGAAGATAAAAAGTTTACAATATCCAACGGATAATTTTTTGGTGCAGGCACGGGCGAGGCATATCCGACCTTCCCGCGTGATTCAAGTTCGCAAATGATTTGCTGCGTGTTCAAGCGTTCATTAGGCGCATAGCGTTCTGGACGGTCAATTTTCCCGAGCACAACCACATCGGCGAGTTCGAAGCAATCGACCAACTCTTTCTGAAAAATGTTGCGCGTGGTGGTGTTGGAGCGCGGCTCAAAACAGGCGACGATTCGTCGATTCGGATACTTTTGCCGCGTGGCTTTCAGCGTCTCGCGAATCGCTGTCGGGTGATGGGCAAAATCATCAATCAACGTGATGCCGTTCATCTCTGCAACCACTTCCAAGCGACGCTTGACATTCTTGAACGAACTTAATCCACGCTGAAGCATGGCTGGCTGAAATCCCAAATAGAGACACGCTGAAAGCGTTGCAAGCACGTTACGAACATTATGCTCTCCCAAGAGCGGAGAACAAAACCGTGCAACGAAATCGCCGTTCTTGAAAAGCGAAAAATTCGTTTCGGTTGTGCCGTATTGAATTTCGCGGGCTTGCCAATCGGCTCGTTCTCCAAAGCCAAATGTTTGAACGGATGCAAGGCACTTTTCAGCAAGATGAATCACGCGGGCGTCATCGGCATTGAGAAGCACAAGCCCGTTTTGCGGCACAAGATTGAGAAAGCGTTTGAACGAGCGTTCAATTTCAGCGATGGAATTAAAAATATCGGCGTGGTCAAATTCAAGATTATTGACGATGGCGATGTCGGGGCGATAGTGAAGAAACTTACTGCGTTTGTCAAAAAAGGCGGTGTCGTATTCGTCGCCCTCGAGGACGAAGTAGCCGCCCTCTTCACGCCCAGATGTGCGACAGCCTTCACCGAAATTTTCGGGAATGCCGCCGATTAAAAATCCGGGCGATGCCTCGCACGATTCTAAAAGCCACGCTAAAAGCGAGGTCGTCGTCGTTTTGCCGTGTGTGCCTGAAACAACAATCGAGGTATGACGCTGAATCAAGTATTCTCGCACGATTTCAGGCATGGAGACCAATTTCAAGCGACGATTGAGCGCAACTTCCAACTCCGCATTGCCGCGCGAAATTGCATTGCCAACGACAACGCGTTCAGGCGTTAGCGTCTCTAAATGTTGAGCCTGATAGCCGTTGAAATACTCAATCCCGTGTTGCGCAAGAAAATGGCTCATCGGCGGATACACATTCGCATCGACGCCTGAAATCTTGTATCCGCATTTGGACAGTGCGACCGCAACGCTTGCCATCGCCGTGCCGCCGATTCCAAGAAAGTAAAAGTCAATCATCTGAATCGCAGTTGCATTTGTTCAATTCGATAAACCGTCGCTTTTTTTGACGGAGCAAACGTGAAGGTGAAATCATCAGGGTTGACTTCGCGCTCGCCATAGCGAATGAAGACTTGCCGTGCCGTGTAGGTGCTGTCGGACGTATAATCGTAAGCAACGAGCTCGACTTCTTTCGGAAGCGGACGCGGCAACGGTTGCAACGGTTCAAAGGCTCTAAAGAACATTGCGCCGAGTGTTTTTCCATCGCCCTTTACTAATCGGAGCGATTCAATCGTTGCCGTTGCAGAATCAACTTCAATCACTTCGTCTAATTCGCCGTTCTTCAAAAAGAATGCGACCGTGCCTTCGCCGACGCTGGCTTTGTAGAGCGACGCCGTCGAGGTATCAATGTGCGGCAATCCCAAAAAGGCATCGAGCAAATCAGAAAAATTAGATGAGAGTCCCGTAATGCGTTGAAGATTGGCGGGAGAGTTTGCGCCGACATACAAGCGTTTTTCGAGCGGGCTGTAAAGAAAGACGCTATCAATGCGCAGGAGTGCGTCAAACGCCGTGATGCCCAGAAAAATTGAGCCAGTGAGTTGCATGGCTTCGCCGCGCTTAATGCGCATCGTGCAGTTCAAGCGTTGATTCATTTCCGGCGTGCGAATCTGCATGGAGCCATATCCGTGCATGGTCTTCAGCGTTGCCATGCTTTCCATTGAGCGTTCAAATAAGCGCAAAAGTGATGAATCAAGTTGTGTCTCTGTTTTAGCCGATAGGTCGGGTTTTGAGACATCTTGTACCGTCCGACACCCAAAAAATGAACAGAGCAGAATAAGCAGAACGGCAAGCAAAAGGGATTTTTTGAAAATCACTGAAGCAGACATTGAATTTGACGAATGAGAAAAGTTGCAGTGCGTCTCAATTTGATGTTGTGCGAGACGAAAATTGCATCAAAAAGGTGCAAAATTGATGAAAACGATTGAAATCGCTAAAAATTGCACGTCGTTTTGATAGGCTAAAAAAATTAAGAAAAAATCCCGTTTCACTTGTGAGAATTAAAGCAAAAGTGTTAAAATTGTTTTTGAAAGTAAGGCAAAACAAGGTTATGAAAGTGTAAAACTTCGCACTGAAAACCGATTTGTTTTACAAAAAATTTATATTCAAAACATCATGACGGCATTGCGCCTTCATCAAGAATCTTTCACAACACTCAAAAGCAGGAGGAAAAGAAATGCAACCTAAAATCTGGATGAACGGACGTTTGATAAAATGGGAAGACGCAAAGATTCACATTTTATCGCACGTCGTTCATTACGGCTCGTCGGTTTTTGAAGGCGTCAGATGCTATCACACGCAAAAAGGGTCGGCGGTTTTGTTTCTCAAAGAGCACGTGCGGCGTTTGTATGATTCGGCGAAAATCCATCGCATGGAAATCCCGTTCACCCAACTTGAAATTCGGGAAGCCGTGTTAGAAACGGTGATGTCAAGTGGATTGAAAGCCTGTTATATTCGTCCGATTGTATTTCGTGGAGAAGGTGCGTTGGGTGTTAATCCGCTCAAATCCAAAGTGGATATTGCAGTCGCCGTTTGGGAATGGGGAAACTATCTTGGTGAAGAAGCTCTTGAAAAGGGCGTCGATATGCGCATTGCCTCGTGGCGACGCATCGCCCCGAACACGATTCCGTCAAGCGCGAAAGCGGGCGGAAATTACTTGAACTCCGCGCTCATCAAAATGGAAGCCGTGCTTGACGGCTATTCGGAAGGCATCGCGCTCGATATGAACGGCTACGTCGCCGAAGGAAGCGGCGAGAACATCTTCTTGGTGCGCGACGAAGTCATTTATACGCCCATGACGGCGCAATCGCTCTTGCCCGGCATTACGCGCGGCGCAGTTATTAAACTTGCAAAATCGCTTGGCTACGAAGTGCGCGAAACCCTCATCAGCCGCGAAAGCCTCTACATCGCCGATGAGGTCTTCGCAACTGGCACGGCGGCAGAAATCACGCCTGTGCGTTCCATTGATAAATACAAAATCGGAACCGGCGAGCGCGGCGAAGTAACCAAATCCCTTCAAGATGCCTACTTCGACGTTATTCACAACGGAAATGACAAATACGGCTGGCTCACCTTCCTGCCTGAACAGAAGCCAAAAACAAACGGCGTGCATAAAGAAGTCGCCAAAGCATAAAGGCAAATTACCTGACATTATTAGAAAGTCCGCTCAACAAGGGCGGACTTTTTTGTTAAAGTCGTTTTGCACCCAACATTTAACAGTCCACAAGCCGATATGCACACCGATAAACTTATCTACCTTTTGCTCCAACTTTTGCCACAAGGATTTTTTAGGTTGATTGGAAGAAATCCCGACGATGCCTCGCGCTATCAATTCAAATCCGTTGAACTCAAAGAAACCGCCTTCCGCATCGACGGCGTTTTCATTCCCAATTCGCCTGACGATGTTACTTACTTCGTTGAAGCGCAATTTCAACCCGACGAGCACTTCTACGCCCGACTTTTCGCTGAAATTTTCCTCTACCTCAAACAGTATCCGACCGTAAAGTGGACTGCCGTTGTGATTTACCCTTCGCGAAGCGCGGAGCAAAAAGCAATCGAGCCATATGCGGAGTTGCTTGCGCTGAAACGCGTGAAACGGATATATTTAGATGAATTGCCTCAATCAAAATTGAAATTCAAAGCGGTTGCGCTCTATGAACTATTGATTGCGAGAGAAGAGGAAGCGGGAGAGCGGGCGCGGCGGATTGCCGAAAACGCGAGCGTGGTGGAACTTGATTTGATTGAGCAGATATTGAGTTACAAATTCAGAACCTTAACCAGAGAGGAGATAAAGAAGATGTTGAAGATTCAAGAAGAACTTGGATTGAAAGAGACGGCGTTTTACCGAGAAGCCTTTGAGGAAGGCGAAGCACAAGGCATCTTAAAAGGCAAATTGGAAGGCAAGTTGGAAGGCAAGCTTGCCACCGTTCCGCTGTTGCGAGAGTTGGGGCTAAGTGATGAGGTAATCGCGGAAAAACTTCAAGTGCCGCTTTCAGACGTTCAACGTGTGGCGAAATAGCAGGTTGAGATACGAAAGATGTTGAAGATTCAAGAAGAACTTGGATTGAAAGAGACGGCGTTTTACCGAGAAGCCTTTGAGGAAGGCGAAGCACAAGGCATCTTAAAAGGCAAGTTAGAAGGCAAGCTTGCCACCGTTCCGCTGTTGCGAGAGTTGGGGCTAAGTGATGAGGTAATCGCGGAAAAACTTCAAGTGCCGCTTTCAGACGTTCAACGTGTGGCAAAGTCGTAGTTGCTCTGCGCGTCTCGCTCAACGTTTACCTTTTCTTGAAACGGAATCCTCGCATGGGAATTGGAATTGCTTTTTCAGCAAACTCTTTTAACTTTACGCCTACCTTTTGAAGTTTTCAATGAGAAGAAACATAAGACGATGCACTTACACATTTTGAAATCAAAAATTCATCGCGCAACGGTTACTCACGCCGATTTGTATTACGAAGGAAGCATCACGCTCGATGCCGATTTGATTGAAATGGCAGACATGATGCCAAATGAAAAAGTGCAAATCGTCAATAACAACAACGGCGCGCGCTTCGAGACTTACATCATTGAAGGAGAGCGCGGGTCGGGCGTCGTGCAACTCAACGGCGCGTGTGCGCGTCTTGCCGCCGTCGGCGATGAAATCATCGTTATGACGTATGCCGAAATGTCGCGCGAAGAAGCCAAGCAACATAAACCGCTTGTCGTGCTCGTCGACAAGCAAAACCGCCCGACGAAACTCTACCGTGTGGGAGAAGAATCGTTTATTCTCACCTGAGCTCGTCCCCCTTGTTATCAATCTCAACGATTTCTAAAATGTCATTGTCCGTTTTAATTATGGCGGCGGGCAAAGGAACGCGAATGAAGTCCGACTTAGCCAAAGTGCTTCACGTGCTCAATCGCCGCCCAATGATTCATTACGTTCTCGACACTGCCTTCGCACTCAATCCCCAAAAAGTCGTGCTGATTATCGGGCATCAAGCCGATTCCGTCAAAGAGGCAACTCAATCTTATTGCGTAGAGTATGCGCTTCAATCGCCACAACTGGGCACTGGGCATGCCGTCATGCAAGCGGAATCTGCTTTGAAGGATTTTGAGGGCGACACAATGATACTTTCGGGCGATGTGCCGCTCACCCAAGCCAAAACACTGATGCGGTTACTCGAGACACATCGCACAAAGAAAGCCGTTGCTACAGTCTTAACCGCCGTCCTCGAAGACCCTACGGGCTACGGCAGAGTGATTCGCGGCGAACAAGGCGACGTGCTTAAAATTGTCGAGCATAAAGACGCCTCGCCTGCTGAACTTGCCGTCAACGAAATCAACTCGGGCATTTATGTCTTTAATAAACAAAAACTCTTTGACGCCTTGAAGCAAATTTCCAACAACAATGCACAAGGCGAATACTACTTGCCCGACGTCTTCAAAATTTTCTTCTCAAATGGCGAGCGAATTGCGGCTGTTTCTGCTACAAACTTTGATGAAATTCGCGGCATCAATACGCCCGAACAACTCAAAGAAGCGGAAGCAATTTTACTTTCAGGCACATAATCACAATGCAAATTCTTGGAGAGCGCGTCTTACTTCGCCCGCTAAATCTGCCTGACTCGGAGCGGCTCGTTTCGCTCATCAATGCCTCGGCAAACGACCTACGCGAATTTATGCCTTGGATGCAAGGAAAAATCACGCACAAACAAGAAGATGAATTTTTGCTTCGCGCCGTTCAAGAAATGAACCTCAATCAAGCCCTTCACTTTGGAATCGCGCTTAAACCACACAAAGAACTCATCGGCGTTATCGGAACACACCCCATTGATTGGCTGAACGAATCGGCAAGCATCGGCTATTGGATTGCAACAGAATTTTCACGCAAGGGCTATACCACCGAAGCCGTTGTGCTGATTTTAGAAGGCTTGTTTATGGAACTCAAATTGCATCGTGTTGCGGTATCGGCGGCGACGGATAACATCGCAAGCAATCGCGTGATTGAAAAAATTGGATTTCGTTTCGAGGGCGTGCAGAAATTGGCAGGTAAAGTTGCGCCATCACGATGGAAAGATTTGAACACCTTTGCGCTCTTGGACGATGAATACAAGTCCAAGCGTAAATCGCTCTTTGAGAAATTCCTCAACGGAAACTATCCGAAAGTGAAATTGGCGTAACGCCAAAACCGTGTTAAGTTTCGCGTAAGAAATTCAAATCAAAATGCTTGAACGATGGATGTCGCTCGCCTTGCGCGAAGCCGAAAAAGCCTTTGAGAAAAACGAAGTGCCCGTCGGTGCTGTGATTTTAGATTCAAACGGAAGCATTGTTGGGCGCGGCTTTAATCAAACCGAAATGCTCGGTGACGCCACCGCTCACGCCGAAATGATTGCGCTCACGGCGGCAATGGCGACGATGGACTCGAAGTATCTGCAAGATTGCACCTTAGTCGTAACGCTCGAGCCTTGCCCAATGTGCGCGGGTGCAATCGTGCTTGCCAAAGTCGGGCGCGTCGTCTTCGGCAGTTACGATGCAAAAATGGGCGCAGCAGGAACGCTTTTTAATTTGCTTGATAATCCCAAACTCAATCATCGCGCCGAAGTGATTGGCGGCGTAATGGAAGAGCGCACCACTGCCCTCCTCAAAGAATTTTTTGCCAAAGCTCGATATGAACGAAAAAACGGTCGATAACCCTTCGCCGCTACTGCCGCTCGTCTCGGACGAAACCTTGCTCAACTGCATGCACTGCGGCTTGTGCCTACCCACCTGCCCAACATACAGCCTCACAAATTTAGAACGCTACTCGCCACGCGGACGAATCCAACTCACACGCGCCATCTTTGAAGGAAAGTTGAACGACGAATCAGAAGCCAAAGACATTAGCGACGCGATTAACACTTGCTTAGGCTGTTTAGCGTGCGTAACCGCCTGCCCCGCCGGCGTCGATTACGAAACCATCTTTGAATCTGCCAAAGACCGCCTTCACACGCTTGAAAAACAGAAGCCCGCTTCCATCGTCAAAGACATCGTCATGAAGCACATCTTCCCTTATCCGTCACGGTTCAAAGCGGTTTCACGATTGCTCTATGTGCTTCAACAGTCACCGTTAGCGCAAAATCTTCCCGATGGATTAAAGCGCGCCTATCAACTTGCGCCTCTGTTTTCAGAACATTTTTTTGATGAAGTTTTTACTCCAAATCCCGTGCTTGAATCGGTGCAATTTCTCTCTGGCTGTTTGATGAATACGGCGTTCAGCGATGTGCATTCTCATACCGCGAGCGTCTTAGAAGCCGTTGGAAAAACGCTTCAAATGCCGAAAGGTCAAATCTGTTGTGGCGCACTGCATGCGCACAATGGCTATTTGAACGAAGCCCAAAAAATGGCAGAAATAAACATTCTTGCCTTTGAGGGAAGTGATGCGCCAATTGTTACGAACTCTGCCGGGTGCGGTGCGATGATGAAACACTATCCGAAACTCTTTGAAGAAGGAAGCCTGTGGCACAAACGCGCCGTTCAAGTCGCCTCGCGTGTGCGCGATTTGTCGGAATTTCTTCTGGAATCAAACTTCGCTCCAACAAGAAAACGGAATGCACGAATCACCTATCAAGATGCTTGTCATTTGGAGCATGGGCAAAAAATCAAACTTCAACCGAGAACGCTTTTGCGACGGGCATTTACGGAAGTGATTGAACTCAATTCTCCCGAATGTTGCGGCAGTGCGGGAATTTACAATCTCTTGCAGCCTAATTGGTCGGAAGAATTTTTGAAACTGAAAGTCGAAGCCATTCAAAAGACAAAGGCGGATTTTGTTGTAACGGCAAATCCGGGGTGTTTGCTTCAACTGCAATATGGTTTGAAACAATCAGGTGCAAAAGCGAAGGCGATTCATTTGGCAACGGCTTTACAGATGGCACTCAAAGCGTAGTTAGAGAGATTTGCCCATATTGTATTGCTGTCGCAATTTTTCAGCCATGGCTTCGGTAATGCCGTGAGAGACTTTGAAGCCAAATTTTTTTTGCAAAAACTCTTCGACTCGAACCCACTTATCGCCCATTTTAATTTTCCCTGACCATGCGCAAATGGTAACCATTTCTTCAAGTTGCTTAATCTTCTCACTTTGTTCAGCAAGTTGCGCGTTTTTCTTGGCTTCATCGAGCGCAAACTTAATTTCGAGGGCTTTAATTTTTTCTGCCATTTGTTTGCCGAACTGTTTCTCAGTGACCTCGACATATTTTTTGTGATAAGCAAGCGCTTGTGGGTAATCGCCCAGTTGCTCATAGATGCCTGAAAGGGCGATGTAGAGATGGTCGAGGTGTCGTTGTTCGCCGGTTTCTTTGACGACATCAATCGCCTCTTGCAAGAAGGCAAGGCATTTATGGTGGTGTCCGTCCTTTCTATAAACTTCACTGATGTTGATAAGTGCCGCAACAAGGGCACTGGTGTTGTTGGATTGCCGGGCATACTCAATCGCACGCTCGAGCCAAGCAATGGCTTTATCAGGTAAGTTCAAGGTAGAGTGCAACGCCCCCAGATTCGTGGCGCAACTGGACATTTTAACCGTGTCAGTGGTTTGACTAAGATAATCCATCGCTTTGAGGTAGTAAGAAAGCGACTGCTCGTAGTCACGCAAGTTTTGATAGCAAGCGCCGATATTGGTTGTAACAATGCCAAGTTCGTTGGTTTTCTTGCCGAGTAAGTGTTCTTCTGAAAGTGGAAGCAGGAGCGAAAGCGAGGACAAAAAGTACTCTAAGGCTTTTTGGGGTTGCGAAAAAGAAGCATAAACGCAACCCATGGTTTTAAGACAAACGGCTTTTCCAAAATCATCGGAAAGCATATTAAATCGCTCCATAGCCTCGTGTGCGAGTTGAAGCGTAACATCGTATTCGGTCAAGTGGAAACGGCAAATGGCTTGTTGCACCAGCGCGCACGCAACCCCAAATGGAAAGTCAAGACCAAGCGCGCAAACCTGTGCGTCTTGAGATAAAGAAAGAGCTTTTTGCACGTCTGCATTAACCAGACTGCATGACTGCTGAATGAGCGATTGAACTGCGTGCTGTTTATCGCTAATCGATGTGTTTGAAGCAATATCAGACAGATAAAGGTTTGGCATTCATAAAAAAGGTTGCTACTGCGATTTAAAGTCAACGCCTTGGGTCTGAGCGAGTTTAGTAACAAGCTTTTCAATGATAGCGACGCGATCGACACTATCGGCTTTAAGTTTTGTATAAATCTCCATGTAAGCCTTTTTACGTTCGGCTTCAAACGCCGCTAAACGCACCTCGTATTCAGCAATCGCTTCATCTATGGTTTTAGATGCAGGCTTGTAGAATTTCGGGCGATCTCTGTCCCAAATGGCGTCACCCTCTTTGGCGACCAACTCGGCGTAACGAAACGTGATGTCAAAGAGTTCATTAATTTGCGTTCTTAACTCTCGCCATTCATCCACGGTCAAAGGAGGTTGATGGTGAAGCGTCTCCATAGCATTGTTTGTGATGATAGTTTAAGCGCGGAAGTTACGACAAAAGCAAAGCCGTTCAAAACCTTTCCCGATGCAGGCAAGCGGCGAAAAAACTTTGAGTTAGCTTGGCGTATATTCACAAAAAATTTGCCGTTCATTCTTCAATACGTTGCGATATGCTTCAAAATACGACGAAACACGTTACATCACTTCTAACCCTATTGCTCATTGGCATCTGTAATGCGCACGCTCAACCTGCGTCGCCCCGACTTGCCAACTACGACATCACCGCCACGCTCGACCCCGAATCAAGAACTATCACCGCAACCGAAATGCTCACATGGAAAAATCACACCAACGATACCGTCCCCGACTTGCAGTTTCATCTTTACCTTAATGCGTTCAAAAACGAGAAATCAACCTTCTTCAAAGAGTCGGGCGGGCAGTTGCGCGGCATTGAACTCGAAAGCAAAGACGGCGAAAATGTCTGGGGATTCGTCGAGATTGAATCCATCAAACTGCTTTCGCTCAATCAAAAAGACTTGAACGCAGATTTAACTAACCGATTGCAATTCATTCAACCCGACGATAACAACAAGGACGACCAAACTGTCGCGCAAGTTCTCTTGCCTTCGCCCGTCTTGCCGAAGGGTGAGGTGAAATTAGAAATCAAGTTCAAAAGCAAATTGCCGAAAATTTTTGCGCGCACGGGCTACGCCGCCGATGGAAAGTTTTTCCTTGTGGCGCAATGGTTTCCGAAAATCGGCGTCTATGAAGGTCCCGGCGAGCGATACGTGCCGCTCACGGCTTCAAAAGGCAGATGGAACTGCCATCAATTTCATGGCAACTCGGAATTTTTCGCCGACTTCGGCGTCTATCGCGTGTCTATTACTTTGTCCAAAAGTTATGTTGTTGGAGCAACGGGCGTTCTGCAATCCGAAACCCAACAAGGCGATTTGAAAACGCTCGTCTTTTACCAAGAAGACGTGCACGATTTTGCTTGGACAGCCTCGCCGCTCTTTGAAGTCTTTGAAGACGCATACCAAAGCAAAGACGGACACACCATCAAACTCACGTTCCTTGCGCAACCGCAACACGCCGACCAAGCCGAGCGACATTTTACCGCAGTCAAGCACACGCTCGAATGGGCGGAAGAATGGCTCGGCGTCTATCCCTACTCGACACTCACCATTGTCGACCCCGTCTATGGCGGATTCGGCGCGGGCGGAATGGAATACCCAACCTTCATCACTGCTGGCACGTTTTGGAAAATTCCGCTCGGCATTAAAACAACGGAAATCGTAACCGTTCACGAATTTGGTCATCAATACTTTTATGGAATGCTTGCCAGCAATGAGTTCGAAGAAGCATGGCTCGATGAAGGCATGAATACTTGGCTGGAAATTTCCGTGATGCGCCGATACTACGGCGGCGAGGCGGGTAAAAAATCTGCGCTCGGCGATAAAACATCGGCGGTTGATTTTGCGGGACTCCGCATCGGCAACACCGAGCAATCGCGCGTTGGATATACCTCGCCCGCAAGCGTAAAGCGCGACACCATCGTCAAACCCGTTTGGACATATCAGCGCGGCGGCTATGGCGTTTTTTCCTACAACAAGCCCGGCACCATGATGACGACGCTCGAGAACATCTTGGGCGAAGAAATGATGAAGCGCGTCATGCGCACTTACTTCGAACGATTCAAATTCAAACACCCGACCACGCAAGATTTTATTCGCACCGTCAATGAAGTTACAAGCAAAGACTTCACGCCGTTCTTCAATCAATTTCTTTACTCAACGGTTGCGCTCGACTACGCCGTTCAAGCCATCACCGTCGGCGAATCGAGCGATGATGAATCCGAAGGCGTAAGCACCGACACCAAAAACAAAGAGGGGACATTCAAAAGCAAGGTCATTTTTGAACGCAAAGAAGAAGCCATTGCGCCAATGGAGATTCTCATCAAATTTTCAGACGGAACGGAGTTTCGCGACGTGTGGGACGGTGTGGCACGATACAAAGTCTATGAATTTGATAAGCCCGAAAAAGCCGTCGCCGCATACATCGATTCCGAAAACAAGTATCTGCTCGATGTCAATCGCAACAACAATGCGCTGACAACGAAACCCCAAACCGCAGGCTTCTGGAAGTGGGCGATGAATGCGATGTTTTGGCTCCAAAATTTCTTGCTCATATTCGCCTAACCAAAACACTAAACGAGACATGATTCAATCAATTCAAACAGGCGTGAAACGCGCGCAAACACATTGGCAAATCAGCGTGCTGGTCTATGCGGCGAACCTTGTCTTCGCGCTGGGGTTTGCACTCGCCTTCAAAAATTTGCTCGCCGATGAGTTTGCATTTCGCGATGTCTCAACCCGACTTTTAGACGGCTTCGACTTCACTTTTCTTTCCGACTTGAATTACGCCAGCGCAAGTATTGCTTCACTGCTCAAAATGCTCAACTGGCTGGTGGTGGGCTATGTTGTGATGAGCGTTTTTTTATCGGGCGGCATCATTGCTTCATTGTTGCGGGAAAGATTTTCGTTTCCCGATTTTTTTGCTGATTCAGCGCGCTATGTCGGACGGTTCATCGTGCTAGGATTGTTTTTTGCGCTCACGTTGCTCGTGCCGATTGTGGTAGTTGCGATTTTTTCTGCGATTGGAAACGCCCAATCTGAAAGTGCAATCAGCGAAGTGCCGATGGTGATATGGACAGCGGCAGGCGTTGGAATTGCGTCAATAAAACTCGCGTTTTTTTACCTCGTTTTTGAAGTGGCAAAGTTCGAAGTCGTCTGCGAATCCTTGAAGCCGTTTCAGGCGTTTGTGAGCGCGTTCAAAATCGTGCTGAAAAATTTCGCGGCGTTCTTTGGGATTGTGTTGGTATTTCTTGTCTTTGTTGGTGCGATTGGCGGACTTTTGCATGTGCTTGCACCAAAAGGCGAAACGGGTGTCGGTGTGTTCATGCTGGTGCTGATGCAGCAAGCGTTGGTTGCAAGTCGCGTCTTTTTGCGCGTGGCGACGGTCGGCGCGCTGTTGAAAACGTATCAAGATGTTCGAGCGATTCTTAACGAACAGAAACGCATCGAAGAACAGGCGCGCATTCAGCAACAGGAAGTCCTCTCTGAAACGAAGCGGCTCGAACACGAACAGGCGCAAGCGGAACAAGTGCCGTCGGAGCACATTCAAACGCATGTCGAAACACCTGCAATCCCTCAAGCCGATTCCGATGAAGCGGCGCAAAAGCCGAAAGAATCCAAACGAGTTGAAAATGAAGAATGAAGAGTTAAAAGTGAAGAGATGAATGTTGAGCATTTACACTCTTAACTATCAATAAACCCCAATGTCATTCCGAGCGAAGCGAGGAATCCACTTGGATTCTTCCGCTTCACTCTGTTCAGGGTCAGAATGACGAACCTTATCTTTTTCAAGCGATATGAGTATCAGTCTTCATGAAGTCCTTAAAACCTTAACGGAATGATGAAAATCAAATTTGGAACATCGGGCTGGCGAGCCATTATCGCCGATGAATTTACATTTGACAATCTCACGCTGGTGCTCAAAGCGATTTTGAGATACTTGCGCGAAGAAAAGCTAAATAGTTTGGTTATTGGACGCGACACACGTTTTATGGGTGAAGAATTTTCAAAACTCGCGGCGCAATTTTTCGCGACCAACGGTGTTCAAGTCTTTCTCTGTGAGCGCGACGCCCCGACGCCCGTCATCAGTTATGAAATTCGGCGACGCAAAGCTGGCGGCGGCATCAACTTCACCGCTTCGCACAACCCGCCCGATTATCAAGGCTTGAAATTTTCCACAGCCGACGGCGCACCTGCGCTTCCCGAAATCACGAAAAAATTTGAGCAGTATTTCGATGAACTCTACGCCGCACACAAGCAACAGCCAATCCCTGAATCGTTGGAATCTTTTGAAAAACTCGTTGCTGAAAAAAAGATTGAACTCATCAACCCAAACGAAACGTATCTGCAACGCGTCGCTGAAATCATCGATACAAAAGTGATTGCGGAGTCGGGAATCAAAGTCGTCTATGATGCGATGTATGGCACGGCGCGCGATTACACCGATAAATTTTTGCGCAATCTTGGCGTTGAAGTCGAAACCATGCACGGCTATCGAGACGTCTATTTCGGCGGACGCGCCCCAGAGCCTTCCGAAGAACGCATTCCCGAACTCATCGAGCGCGTCAAGGCACGCGGCGCAAATGGGGAATTCGTTATCGGTATTGCCAACGACGGCGATGCCGACCGCTACGCCGCCATTGATTCAACGGGCACGTATCTTCAAGCCAATCAACTTCTCGCGATTCTCTTTCATTACGCCATTAAACACAAACCCTCGTGGAAAGGCTGTGTGGTCAGAACGCTTGCAACCACGCACCTCATCGATGCGATTGCAAAAAAAGAAAACATCAAACTTTATGATGTGCCTGTTGGCTTTAAGTATATCGGCGAAATTATGATGCGTGAAGACATGATTGTGGGCGGCGAGGAATCCAACGGGCTCTCGGTCTATCAGCATATTCCCGAAAAGGACGGCGTGCTGGCTTGTCTGCTCTTTGTGGAAATCACGGCGAGAACGAAACAGCCGCTTTCGGCTTATCTGAAACGGTTGTATGAAGAATACGGCACATTTTACACTGTGCGCGAAAACTTGCGCCTGACCGATGAAAAGAAAAACGCCTTGCTCACGAGACTTCAAAACGACGCACCGAAACACATTGCAGGCAAAGAAGTAATAACGCTTGATAAACGCGACGGCGTGAAAATGATGTGCACCGATGGCTCTTGGCTTTTGGTACGATTTAGCGGAACTGAACCCGTCGTCCGATTCTATGCCGAGTCGTCCTCTGAAAAAGAAACAGCAGAAATGATTGCATTTGCTAAAACCCTCATTTGATATGTGGCAGACGAAAATGAATCTCGAACAGCATGAAGAAGTGCCAAAAACGGTCGACGCAATCAAGCAACAGGTTCAAGACTTGATTAAAAAGGCAAAGCTTTCTGCAACGGCAAGCGAGCGCGAGCGACGTGCCGCCTTGAAGACATGCGACGAAGCCGTGCGCCTTGCCGCAAGCGAAGATTACGACGCGGGTAAAGCCGAAGCCCTCAAACTCAAAGGCTTTCACCATATTCAACTCTCAGAGTTCAAAGAGGCGTTAGACGCGTTTTTACAAGAAGAAAAAATTCGCCGTCAACTCGGCGATGAACTGTCGCTTGCCAACGCGATTCACAATGTTGCCAATGCCTATCACTATCTCAACAATCTGCAAAAAGCCATGATGCTGTATTTGGAAGCGATGCAGAAATTTGAGACGATGCAAGAGCGCGGGCGATTGCGCTCGGTCTACAACAACATCGGTTGGCTTCATTTCAAAATCGGGAATTACGCCGAATCGCTGGATTACTATCTCAAATGTCAAAAAATCGCCGAAGAGTCGGGCGATAAAGCCGACTTGGCGCAAGCCTTGAATGCGGTCGGCACGGTCTATCAAAAAATTGGCGACCTCGAGCAGGCACTTGCATTTTACTTCAAAAGCCTCAAACTCTCGGAGGAAGTCGGTTCACAAGAGGGGATTGGAATGGCATTCGGAAATGTTGGGATTGTGTATTATGAAATGAAGCGCTATGAAGAAGCCCTCGAAGCCAATTATCAAAGCAAGCGCGCCTTTGAGGAAATCAATCATGTTTATCATCTCTCAATGGCACTGGCGAGCATTGCCGGAAATTACGAGGCGTTGAAGATGGAAAATGAAGCATTATTTTTTTATGAAGAGAGTTTAAAGGCGGCAAAAAAATCGGGCAATCTGCAAGTAGAAGTTGAGGTGTTGCAAAAGCAAGCCGGGTTGCTTCTTAAACGCAACGAAAAAGAGGACGCCTTGCACTTGCTTCGCAACGCGCTTCGAATCGGAAAAAAAGCGCAACTGAAAAACATTCTCCTGCAAGTTTATCGGCTCATGGTTGAGGCATATCGCGCACTCGGCGACTTTGAATCGGCACTTTCGGCGCATGAAAGCTTTTACGAGCTCGAAAAAGAACTCTTCAATGAAGAATCGAATCGTAAAATCCGAAACATGCAACTTGCCTTTGAGCTCGAGCAAGGCAAGCGCGAAATGGAATTGGAAAAACAAAAGAACGCGGAACTCACACGGCTCAACGAGGAGCTTTCGGAAGCAAACCGCTTGAAGACGGAACTCTTGGGCATTGCCGCGCACGACCTTAAAAGTCCGCTTCAATCGATTTTGGGCTTTGCTGAACTCATCAAGGAGCGCGCCAAAGATGCTTTTGCGCAACAATACGCCCAGCGAATCCGCGCCGCGTCGGAGCGAATGGTGGAAATGATTACGCTCCTCTTACAAGACGCGGCGATGTCGCAAGGCAAAATCGAACTCAATGTTGCCGAAGTCAATGTGAGCGAACTTTGCGAGATGGTTGTTGAGTTTTATCGTGCACGCGCCGAAGAAAAATCACAAGTGTTAGAAACGAAGATTGAGCCGAATTGCATTGTGCTTGCCGATAAGCAATACCTGTTCCAAATTATAGAAAACTTGCTCAGCAACGCGATAAAATATAGCACGAGCAAAAAAAACATCATATTGAGCCTGCATCGTTTGGCTTCTAACGGGATAATCGAAATCGCCGTTCGAGACGAGGGGCAAGGTTTGACGGAAGACGACCTATCTAAACTCTTTGGAAAATTTCAGCGGCTTTCGGCAAAGCCTACGGGCAACGAAAGTTCAACCGGATTGGGGCTGGCGATTGTCAAAGAACTCGTTGAACTGCATCGCGGCAAAATCTGGGCGGAGTCAGACGGCAAAGATAAAGGCACGACCTTTTTCGTGCAGTTGCCAAGTTTTCAAAACGCATCTCAAAACGATTAAACAGCAAATCAATATGCAACTCAAAGACATGGCGGGAATGCTCAAACAAGTTCAAGAAATGAGCAAAAAGATGGAAGAGGTTCAGCGCGAACTGGCAAAAAAGAGCGTAACGGCAGACGCGGGCGGCGGAATGGTGAAAGTTACCGCGAACGGAAAGCACGAACTCGTCAAAATTGAAATTGAAAAAGACCTCATTAACCCTGATGAAGTCGATATGCTTCAAGATTTAATCGTCGCCGCCGCCAATAAAGCCCTTGCCGAATCGGCGAAAATGGCGCAAGAAGAAATCACCAAAGTTACCGGCGGCATGATGGGCGGCGCAAACTTGGATATGCTTAAAGAGTTAGGTCTCGGGGGTTGAAACCGCGCCACGCATCTGAACTTTTGTCATAACCCTCTGAAAATTTCGCCGATAAGTTATCTTCGGCATAAACTTTGAAACTTGAATTAAAAAAATTTGAATTAAAGTTTAACACTAAACAGAAGTTAAATGGAATGGCGGCAAGAGAGTTGAATGAACGCGAAAAAGAAGTTCTCGAACTCATTATTCAGAACTTCATCTTGACGGCGAATCCCGTTGGGTCGCGTTTCCTTTCGAAACATTCGGACTTGGGACTTTCCGATGCCACTATCCGCAACGTGATGGCAGACCTTGAAGAAGAAGGCTACATCACCCACCCACACACGTCGGCGGGAAGAATCCCAACCGATAAAGGCTATCGCTTATATGTCAATGACATGATGCGCGTCGGGCAACTGCCGCAAACTGAACGCTTCAAGATTGACCAAAACATCGAGCAACTTGTTGCCAATCGCACGACCCAATCCGACGATATTTTAAGAATGTCGTCTAAAATTTTGGGACAAATCTCAAAGCAAATCGGAATCGTGCTCTCGCCCAAACTCTCGACGGGCGTGTTCGAGAAGCTCGAGATGGTCGCGCTGTCATCGAGCAAAATTATGGTCATTATCTCGATTCGCTCCGGTTTGGTCAAAACGATTATGCTCGAAGTTCGCGCCGAAATTTCGCGCCAAAAGTTGGACGAACTCTCCCAAGTCCTCAATGAACGGCTTTCTGGATTGACCGTCGAAGAAATCAGGCAAACCTTTGCCGAGCGCGTCGCCGACTACGAAGACAATTCCGGACTGCTCCGAATTTTTTTGGATTCCGCTGATAAAGTCTTCGACGAACCGCCTCAAACTGAGCGGATTCACATCGCGGGCAAAGAAAACATCTTAGCCTATCCCGAATTCGAACAACTCGAAAAAGTGCGCGGGATTATCGAACTCGTAGAAAATGAAAAGGTCATTGTGCATCTGCTTGAAGAATCCGTGTCGATGGACATGAACGATTCCGTGAGCATTCGAATTGGCAAAGAAAATTTAGAGAGCAAGATAAAGGAGTGTAGCATCGTTACGGCGCAATACAGCGTCGGCGATACCATCGGCACGGTGGGCGTGATTGGACCGACGCGCATGAACTACGCCAAAGTCGTCCGCGTCATCGATTACATCGCCAAGCGGCTTTCACAGACGCTCTCGTCGTAGAAGTTTGAAGAACTGAATTTATTCACCTTTTAACTATAAAACTTTTTAACAGCGATTATGCCCGAAGAATTGAAAGAAGAAATGAAACTTGAAGTCGGAGACGGCGAAGTGAAAATAGAAGTCTCGGAAACCACCGCCACAGAAACGGAGAAATCCGAGTTGGATATTTTGAAGGAAAAACTTGCGCAAGTTGAGCAAGAGCGCGACACGTTCAAAGACCAACTCTACCGCAAGGCGGCGGATTACGAAAACTTCCGTCGCCAAAAAGAGCGCGAAGCGGCGGCGTTTCTCAAATTCGCAGAAGAAGGCATTATCAAAAAACTGCTTCCGACATTGGACGATTTGGAGCGCGTCATTAAAAGCGCGGATAAATTTTTAGCGGGCAATCCCGATGCCAAAATTTACGTCGACGGCGTGAAACTCGTTCAGCAAAAATTGCTCAAAACGTTGGAAGAGCGCGGCGTAACACGCATTGAATCGCTCGGCAAAAAGTTCGACATCGCCTATCACGAAGCCTTAACGCAAATGCCGACAAGCGACGTCGAGCCAGACACCATCGTCGATGAATTTGAAGCGGGATATGTCTTGCACGATAAGGTGATTCGCCACGCCAAAGTCGTGGTCGCCAAAGAAATAGAAAACTAACCTAATCAACATCGAAAACTTATGGCAACGTCCAAACGGGATTACTATGAAATTTTAGGCGTTCCGCGTTCAGCTAGCGTCGACGACGTCAAAAAAGCCTATCGCAAATTGGCGATGCAGTATCACCCCGACCGCAACCCGAATAGCAAAGCGGCGGAGGAAAAGTTCAAAGAAATCAACGAAGCATATGAAGTGTTGAGCAACGAGGAAAAGCGTGCGCGCTACGACCGATTCGGACACGCGGGGGTCGGCACATCTGCCGCTTCCGACGGCGGCAATCCTTTTGCCGGACGCGGAAACATGGACGATATTTTCAGCGCGTTCAGCGACATCTTCGGCAGCCAATTCGGCGACGGCTTCGGCGAAACAAGCGGAGGACGGCGTCGCTCCCGACAACGCGGCGTGCCCGGCTCCGACCTTAAAATTCGCCTTAAACTTACCCTCGAGGAAATCGCCAACGGCGTCGATAAAACGCTCAAAATCAAAAAACTGAAGACCTGCGAAGTCTGCAACGGCACCGGCTCCAAAAACAGCAGTTACGACACCTGCCCGACCTGCAACGGTGCGGGCGAAGTGCGCCAAGTCTCGCGCACGATGTTCGGACAGTTCGTCAACATCACCACTTGTCCCACTTGCAACGGCGAAGGCAGAATCGTCAAAGATAAATGCAGTGCTTGTCAGGGCGAAGGGCGCGTTCAGGGCGAAGCCACCATCAAAGTCTCTATACCCGCCGGCGTCATGGAAGGAAACTACATTCCACTGCGCGGACAAGGCAACGCGGGATTGCGCGGCGGCGCACCGGGCGATTTGCTCGTCGTCATCGAAGAAGAAGAACATCCATACTTCACGCGCGAAGACGATAATATCGTCTATCATCTTAACATCAACTTTGCTGATGCCGTCTTAGGCGCGAAAACCACCGTCCCCACTCTTGAAGGCTCAATGACCATTGAAATTCCGCCAGGCTCCGCCTCAGGAAAAGAAATTCGTTTGACCGAAAAAGGCATTAAACATCTCAACAGTTACGGACGCGGCGACCAAATCATTCGGCTCAACATCTACGTGCCAAGCCAAGTCAGTTCCGCCGATAAAGAACTGCTCAAGCAACTTCGTCAGTCGCCAAGTCTCAGCCCCACCGGCAAGCAAAACGGCAAAGCCTCGCCGTTTGAAAAAGTCAAGGACGTGTTCGGACTTTGAGCGACACACGTCTTCACGCGCCGCAAGAGTTTTCTTGCGGCTTTTTTGTTTTATCATCTAAACCTAATTGTTAAACCTAACTGCAACTCGATATGAAAATCGGTCAATACGAAATTTTTGCGATTGAATGTGAGCGATTCGCCCTCGATGGCGGCGCGATGTTCGGAACCGTTCCGAAAGTGCTATGGGAAAAAACCAATCCCGCCGACGAAAAAAACCGCATCGATATGTCCGCCCGCGCGATGCTTATCAAAGGCAACGGCAAAAATATCCTCGTCGATACCGGTATGGGACAAAAGTGGGACGAAAAATCCAAAGGCATGTATAAAATCTCGGAATCGTTCCTCGAGCAGAACCTCTCAACAGCCGGCGTCACGGCAGATGATATTACCGACGTCATTCTCACGCATTTGCACTTCGACCATGCTGGCGGTGCCGTTAAAAGCGTTGAAGGAAAACTTGTGCCAACGTTCAAGAACGCGACATACTATGTGCAAGAAGCCAACTACAAATGGGCGATGAATCCTAATGCACGCGAGCGCGTCAGCTATATGAAGGAAAACTTTATCCCGCTCTTGGAAGCCGATAAACTCAAACTCATTGATGGCGAACTTGAACTCTTCCCCGATATTCACCTGATTATTTCCAACGCGCATACGCACGCACAGCAACTCGTCCGCGTCAAAGGCGACAATCAATCCATTTGCTACTGTGGCGACCTCATTCCAACGGCGACACATATTCCGCTTCCTTGGGTGATGGGCTACGACCTCTACCCGCTTGAAATTATGAACGAAAAGAAAAAACTCTTGGAACAAGCGATTGACGAAAATTGGATTCTCTTTTTTGAGCACGACCCATATGCCGACGCCGCCGACCTCGTCAAAAGCGAAAAAGGCATCGCCAAAAAAAGCGCGTTCTTCTTGAACAACGCCGCTTAATGCCGTGCTGAAATCAAATTGAGAATGCCGCATTAAGCGTTCAAAGTTGAGCGCTTGTGCCGAAACTGATTAAGAATGCGTAGGTTTTAGAGCGACGTTGTTGCAAGCATAGCGACGGAATGGTAGCGCTATAAAAATGTGCTCGTCATTATATCGTGGTTATCCCGAGCGAAGCAAGGAATCCAAACGAGTGAACTGTAAAGCAATGATGACGAAGTGCAACGCGTGCAGTTGAAAATGCGTAACTTTCAAACTGCAAAACTGCGCTGAGGCAATCGCTATGCGCTGTATGTGCATAGAGGAAAGTCCGAACATCATAGAGCAAGGTGCTGAACAAGGCAAGGCTTCGGCGTTGCACAAGTTCAGGCGGGCGGGAGCAATCCACGCTCGACAGATAGCGCAACAGAAAGCAGACCGCCTCGCTCTCAAAGCGGGGTAAGGGTGAAACGGCGGGGTAAAAGCCCACCCTCGTTTGTAGCGATACAAACGCGAGGCAAGCCTCCCTGATGCAAGGCGATGTAGGAAGGCGTTGGTAAGTGCAGTCGCACTTGCCTGAAAGGTTGCTCGCCTGATGAGCCTTTGACTCAACGCCTTCGGGTGCGCCGCACAGATAAATGATTGCCTTCGCCCTTGCGCCCTACGTGCAAAGGCGAAAACAGAATTCGGCTTACGTGCGCAGTTTTGCTTTTTTATTTCAAGGCTTGATTCCTCAAAACGTGATGCGTAACTTCCCTGAAACAAATGAACTCACACTTGCAATCCATTTGAACATTTCAAAATGAATCGAGCCGTTTATTATTTCAATCTCGTCCGACTTTCCCTCTTTCAAATCTCCTTCGGAATCATTTACGCGATTCTCACCGATACGCTCAACCGCGTCATGACGATTGAACTTGGCATTGCCGCCTTCATTGTCGGCGGATTGATTGGCATTCGGGAATTGATGGCATTTTTAGGCGTGAAAATTTGGGCGGGAAATCTCTCCGATAAAACGCACTTCTTCGGCTACCGACGCACGCCGTTTGTGCTGGGCGGCTTGCTGATTAGCGCCGTCTCGTTTTCGCTCATTGCCCCTGCGGCGTTCAAGATGCAAGATAATTTTTGGGTGAGTTTGATTGAATTAGTGATCATTTTCACCGTGTTCGGAATCGGCTACCATGCATCACTGACAACCTACTACGCGCTGATTTCCGACTATGCGGGCGAGAAAAATTTGAGCAAAGTCGCCGCTGTAAGTTGGTGTTTAATGGTGCTAACGGGCATTTTCACCGCAGTGGCGATGTCAACCTATCTCAAAGATTTTACAAACGAAAAACTCGCAACCGCAATGACGACCGCAAGCATGATTGCTTTCGGAATCGGATTCCTGATGGTAATTGGACTTGAACGCCGATATGAAAACATTGACAAAAAAGAAGAGGAATCGCTCACATTTCTTCAATCCATACAGCTCATCAACACGTCGCCGATTACCAAAGCATTTGCGTTTTACATTTTCATTTCCATTTTCGCCGCCTTCGGTCATGAACTTATCATGGAGCCGTTTGGTGCAGATGTGCTTGGACTTTCCGTTGCTGAGACGACGAAGTTTCGTCAATACCTCGGCTCGTCGCAGTTGCTCTTTATGCTTCTGACGGGATTTTTCATCAATCGGATTGGAATTAAAAATGCCGTCATTATCGGCAACGCGATTGCAACCGTTGGATTTTTGATGTTAATGAGTGCAGGCGTTTTGCAAAGTGTGCCGATGCTGTACTCCGCCTTGATTACGGTGGGAATCGGGCTCGGATTTTGCACCATTGGGAACATTGTCTTTATGATTTCGATGCATGCGGGAAGAACAGGCTTGTATATTGGACTTTGGGGCACGGCGCAAAGTATGGCAATGTTTTCGGGCGATATTGGCATGGGAGCGATGCGCGACATCATGCTTCAGATTGGGTCGCCGATGACAGCTTACGGGATTCTCTTCGCCATCGTCATCTTTGCCTTCACGATTTCAACAATCATGGTGCCGCGCTTCTCGATTGAAAAGTTTGAGGAAGAAAGTCGAGTCTCGCTCGAGAAAATGCTTGCGGTTGCCGCCGATTGAACGCAATGCCAAATATGCTCAAAGCCGAAGTTCAAGAGCAGACACAAGGCGCGACTTTTTCAAGGCTTATCTTGCTTGATTGAACAATGCGCATTAAATTCGTCGCATTGCAGGCAACTAACCCAAACGCGATATGTTTTATCACAGGTTGGGAGCAATCCCGCCGAAACGACATATTCAATTTCGCAAGCCCGATGGGTCGCTCTACGCCGAAGAATTGATGTCGACCAAAGGCTTTTCAGGCATTTACACCAACGCCTATAGGCAGTCGCCCCCTACCAAAATCCAACAAATCGGAAAAACGGAAGTGCTCTCGCTTGTGGCGCATCGCGAAGATGAACTGCGTGTATATCACTTGCGCATGAAAGCGGCAGAGCGTCGGGGCGATTATCTCTCGTCGCGCGTTCCGATTTTGTTCAACGCCGATGTAACACTCTATACTGCCTTGCCCGAACATGAAGCAAGTTACTACTACCGCAACGGCGCCTCCGACGAAGTCGTCTTCATTCACGAAGGAAGCGGCGTGCTGGAAAGCGAACTTGGCGAAGTGCCGTTCAAGCAAGGGGATTACGTCGTGATTCCGCGCGGCATTGTGCACCGCTTTGTCTTTGCAGAGTTGCCGCGACTTTTCATCGTTGAAACCCATTCGCCGATTCAAACGCCGAAGCGATACCGCAACGAGTTTGGACAGTTGTTGGAGCATAGTCCGTATTGCGAGCGCGATATTCGTCCGCCCCAAAATCTGATAACGAAGGAAGAAAAAGGAAACTTTGAAGTGCGCGTCAAGAAAGGCAATTTGATTGCGCGATACGAATACGACTACCACCCGTTTGATGTGGTCGGTTGGGACGGATTCTATTTTCCGTTTGCGTTCAGCATCTATGACTTTGAACCAATTACAGGGCGCATTCATCAGCCGCCGCCCGTGCACCAAGTCTTTGAAGCGCATAATGTTGTCATTTGTAATTTCGTGCCACGCCTGTTTGACTATCACCCAAAAGCGATTCCTGCGCCGTATAATCACAGCAACATTGATTCCGACGAAGTGCTTTACTACGTCGATGGAAATTTTATGAGCCGACGAGGTATTGATGTGGCATCATTAACCTTACATCCGGGCGGAATTCCGCACGGACCGCACCCGGGAACAGTCGAGAAAAGTATCGGCGCAAAAGAAACCAATGAATACGCCGTGATGATTGATACGTTCAAACCCTTGCACTTGACGGTTGAAGCCATGCGCTTTGACGATGCGAACTATCCGATGAGTTGGAGCGTTTGAGGGCGAAACAAGCCCCACAGAATGAGTGTGTTTTGTTCTTACATCATTCTTTAATCATAATCTTTGTTGTTGATATGGGCAGAATCTCGCAAAAAGTGTTGGTGCTGAATCAAAGCTACGAGCCGATGAGCGTCTGCGACGTCAAAAAGGCGATTATTCTCGTCTTTGCAGGCAAAGCAGAGATGGTAGCGGCATATCCAGACCAGTTCATCCGCTCGGTCTCGGCGGAGTTTCCGATTCCGTCGGTGGTGCGGCTGATGGTCTTTATTGCGGTGCCGTATAAGAAAATCATGCTCACGCGCCGAAATATCTTGCGCCGCGATGGCAATCAATGCCAATACTGCGGACGCACCGACGGGCTAACGATTGACCACATCATTCCAAAATCGCAAGGCGGCGGCGACACTTGGGAAAATTTGATTACGGCTTGCACCAAATGCAATAACAAAAAAGCCAATCGCACGCCCGAACAAGCCGGCATGCACCTGCGCCGAAAACCCATTCGTCCGACGCACATTATGTTTATGCAACGCTTCATCGGCAACATTTCCGACTCCTGGAAACCGTATCTTTATATGGGATAAGCAAGGCGACGCACGGTCGCCTTTTTTATTCGAATGGCTGTCGATAGAAAATCGTCCAAAACGGCTCTTTGAAAACGCCGTTGTCCTCCTCTCTCTCCTTGTGATTGCATACATTTCATTAACCCACGCAGAGCGCGAGAAAAGTCGTTTCGTTAAGTAATCACAAGGAGTAGTAACAATGTCCGCACTCATTCAGCCTTCCAATAAGATTCAAACCACAAAGAAATTCATCACAATAGACGGCAATGAAGCCGTTGCGCGCATAGCCTATCGTACCAACGAAGTGATTGCGATTTATCCGATTACGCCAGCCTCATCGATGGGCGAACTTTCAGACGAGTGGGCAAGTCAGCATCACAAGAATGTATGGGGAACGGTGCCAACCGTGGTTGAAATGCAATCCGAAGGCGGCGCGGCAGGCGCAGTTCACGGCGCATTGCAAACGGGCGCACTCACTACGACCTTCACCGCCTCACAAGGCTTGCTGTTGATGATTCCGAATATGTATAAAATTGCAGGAGAATTGACGCCCTTCGTCTTGCACGTGGCGGCACGCTCCTTAGCAACACATGCACTGTCGATTTTTGGCGACCACAGCGATGTGATGGCGGCGCGCGCCACAGGCTTCGCGATGCTATGCGCCAACTCCGTCCAAGAAGCACACGACTTTGCCTTGATTGCACAAGCCGCAACGCTCGGCGCACGCGTGCCCTTCGTGCATTTCTTCGATGGATTTCGAACCTCGCACGAAATCAACAAAATCGAAGAACTCTCGGACGAAGTCATTCGCACGATGATTTCTGATGATTTAATCGCCGAACATCGTCGCCGAAGACTGGCGCCCGAACACCCCGTCATTCGTGGCACGGCGCACAATCCCGACACGTATTTCCAAGCGCGCGAACGCTCAAACCCCTTCTACATTGCCACCGTTGATGTGGTCGATGAGATGTTCAAGCGATTTGCTTCGCTTACAGGGCGACGCTATCACCTTTATGATTACTTCGGTGCGCCCGATGCCGAGCGCGTGATTGTCTTGATGGGCTCTGGCGCGGAAACCGCAAAAGAAACGGCGAAGCATCTCATCAAGTCGGGTGAAAAAGTCGGCGTTGTTTCAGTGCGATTGTTCCGCCCGTTCAGTGCACTGCATTTCTTAGAAGCCTTACCCAAGAGCACAAAAGCCGTTGCCGTTCTCGATAGAACGAAAGAATCAGGCGCAACAGGCGAGCCGCTCTATCTTGATGTCATGAGCGCGCTCTACGAAGGCGTCGATAAAAAGCGATTGCCGCTCGTCGTCGGCGGTCGATATGGGCTTTCCTCAAAAGAATTTACGCCCGCAATGGTAAAAGCCGTTTTCGATAACCTCAAAAGTCAGACGCCGAAAAATCATTTCACGGTCGGAATCACCGACGACATTACGCACACAAGCCTTGAAGTTGACGAATCGTTCACGATTGAATCCGACGATGTGGTGCGCGCGATTTTCTACGGACTTGGCGCTGATGGAACGGTGGGCGCAAATAAGAACTCAATTAAAATCATCGCCGAAAATACCGACCACTACGCACAAGGCTACTTCGTTTACGACTCGAAGAAATCAGGCTCAATGACCATTTCGCATTTGCGATTCGGCACAGAGCCGATTCACGCGCCGTATCTCATCAAGGAAGCGCAATTTTTGGCATGTCATCAGTGGCAATTCATTGAGCGTTACGATATGCTCAAACGCTTGAAGAAAGGTGGCACATTCTTGCTCAATGCGCCTTACGCCCCCGATGAAGTGTGGGATAAATTGCCACGCCGCGTTCAAGAAGAATTGATTGAAAAAGAAGCGAAGTTCTTCGTCATTGACGCCTACAAGGTCGCACGCGAAAACGCCATGGCTGGGCGAATCAACACTGTGATGCAGACTTGCTTCTTTGCCATTTCAGGCGCGCTGCCAAGAGAAGAAGCAATTGCCGAAATCAAAAACAGCATTCGTAAGACCTACAAGAAAAAAGGCGAGGAAGTTGTTGCCAAAAACATTGCCGCCGTTGATGATACGCTGGCGCACTTGTATGAAGTGAAAATTCCAAACGAGGCGACAAGCACGATTGAGATGCACTCGCCTGTAACGTCCGATGCGCCCGATTTCGTCGCCGATGTGCTTGGGAAAATTATTCTCGGCGAAGGCGATTCGCTTCCGGTGAGTTGTTTTCCAGTGGACGGTACTTATCCCGTTGGCACGGCGCGCTATGAAAAGCGCAATTTGGCAGAGCAAATTCCATCGTGGGATTCAAGCCTGTGTATTCAATGCGGAAAGTGCGTGATGATTTGTCCGCATGCGGCAATTCGCGTCAAAGTCTATGAGCCGAGTGTGTTGGTAAATGCGCCCGAAGGGTTCAAGAGCACAGAGGGCAAAGACCGCAGTTGGCAAGGGTTGAACTACACGATTCAAGTGGCGCCCGAAGATTGCACGGGTTGTTCGCTTTGCGTCGATATTTGCCCAGCAAAAAGCAAGAGCGATGAACATCATAAAGCATTGGATATGGTCGAACAAGCCCCAATCCGCGAGAGAGAAAGAAAGAATTGGGCGTTTTTCCTCGACATTCCCGAATACGACCGACGCCACATCAACACCAGCGTGATTAAGCAACAGCAACTTCAAGAGCCGCTCTTTGAGTTTTCAGGCGCGTGCGCAGGCTGCGGCGAAACGCCCTATCTCAAACTGCTCACGCAACTCTTTGGCGATAGAGCCATCATTGCCAATGCAACAGGGTGCTCGTCAATTTTCGGCGGCAACCTGCCTACAACGCCTTGGTCAAAAAATAAAGACGGCTACGGCGCGGCATGGGCAAATTCGCTCTTTGAAGACAACGCCGAGTTCGGATACGGCTTCCGAATCTCGATTGACAAACAGCGGGAGTTCGCCATCGAACTGCTCAAAGCGCACGCTGTCGACATCGGTGAAAATTTGGTGATAGACATCGTTACCGCCACGCAAAAAACCGAAGCCGAAATTTACGACCAACGTCAAAGGGTTGAAGCGCTCAAAGTGCGACTGCGCGACCTTGATACAGATTGGGCAAAGCGGCTTTTGGAAATTGCGGATATGCTCGTCAAAAAATCTGTTTGGATTGTCGGCGGCGACGGCTGGGCTTACGACATTGGCTATGGCGGTTTAGACCATGTGCTCGCCAGCGGTAAAAATGTCAATATCCTTGTGCTCGATACCGAAGTCTACTCCAACACAGGCGGACAAGCCTCGAAAGCCACGCCGCGTAGTGCGATTGCCAAATTCGCTGCATCGGGCAAAGCCGCTCGCAAGAAAGATTTAGGCTTAATGGCAATGACTTACGACAATGTCTATGTTGCCAGCATCGCCATCGGTGCGCGCGACGAACATACGCTTCGCGCATTTTTAGAAGCCGAAGCCCACGAGGGCGTTTCGCTTATCATCGCATATGCACACTGCATCGCGCACGGCATCGAAATGCACGACGCGCTTCATCATCAAAGGTCGATGGTCGATTCAGGACAGTGGCTATTGTATCGATACAATCCTGAACTGATTGCAAAAGGCGAAAACCCGCTTCGGCTCGATAGCAAGCCGCCGAAATCAACGGTCAAGTCGTTCTTGGAATCCGAGAATCGATTCAAACAGTTGGAAAAATTGCACCCCGACGAAGCCGAAAAACTTTTCGCCGAAGCCCAGCACGACGCGGATATGCGCTATCACCTCTACGAATTTTTAGCCTCACGAAAATTCAGCCAGAAGTGAGTATTCAGTGCGAAGTAATCGGCAAAAAGTAAGCGGCAAATTCAAACGATGGGCGTTGAAAGTGGCGGGTCATGTAACTTTTTGTGTTTGTCCTTCTGAACGGAGCGTCCGCGAAGTGAAGAACCCATCAGCGCGTCTCACCGAGTTCGTCAGTGGATTCCTCGCGTTGCTCGGAATGACCACGATATAATGACGAACACATTTTTATAGCACTACCAAAGTGGCAAGTTGCTTTCAACGCTCAACGAAGCGCGTTTTTTTCTTTTATGCATCGTGAAGTTTCTTCGGAACTGGTTGCTTTTAAGGTGGAATATCTCTATGTTTATGCCTATCTTTCAGCCACTCATCGCCGCTTGCTCTACAGCCTTAACCTTCTCTAAGATGTTGGAAGTGTTTCAAGAACGGGACGCACTCTTTTCCGCCGTATTTAATGAATCAGCGGACGCAATTTTGCTTGTTCATGCGCACAACAACATCATCTATGATTGCAACCGCCGCGCTGTTGAACTGTTTGAAGTCCCCTCAAAAGCCCACTTGATTGGAAAAACCCTTACAGACTTACAGAACGACCCAACACCTGATAAGCAGATTGAGCAAGACCGATGGCTTTTGGCGCAAGGCGAAACTATTACCCGCGAACATACCTACAAAACGCATCGCGGCACGACGTTTTTAGGCAACATTACAGCAAAGCAACTCAAAGTCGGTGGCGAGGTCATCAATTTTGTTCGCATCACGGATATTACCCGCTACAAACGCGCCGAAGAAGCGCGCAGAGAAAGTGAACGACGCTACAAAGAACTTATCATCAACGCCAATGATATTGTGTTTCTCACCGATAAAAATGGACACTTCACCTATGTGAATCCTGTGGGATTGCGCATTTCAGGATACGACTTAGACGAAGTCATTGGCAAGCACTTCACTGAACTGATTGCACCTGAATGGCGACTGGCGGCGAAGCGCTTTTATACCGTTCAATTTCATCGCAGGACACTGAACACATATTTTGAATATGCCTTTTACACCAAAGACGGCAAGCGCATTGAGGTCGGGCAAAATGCGCAACTGATTATAGAAAATGGAGAAGTAATAGGCTTTCAGGCAATTGCTCGCGACATTACGGAGCGCAAGCAAATCATTGCCGCGCTCGAGGAGCGCGAGCGGCTCTACCGCGCCTCTTACGACGACAACCCGCTCATGCTCTTCACCCTTGCGCAAGACGGCACGATTCTCGCGGTCAATCAATCCGGTGCAGGGCAGTTGGGCTACAAAGTAACGGAACTCGTCGGCTGTTTATTGACGAAGGTCGTCCTCGACGAAGACCAAGCGTCGGCAATGAAGTTCATTAAAAACGCGCTGAAAAACCCGAACAAAATTACGAATTGGGAACTTCGCAAAGTGCGCAAAAACGGCTCGGTGATTTGGGTTCGAGAAACGGCGCGCGTGCTCAAAGACCGAAACAACCAAGAACTCATTTTCATCGTCTGTGAAGACGTAACCGATAAGAAAAACGCCGAAACGCGCCTCAAAGAAAGCGAAGAACGATATCGATACCTTACGGCAAATCTGCCCCAAACTTCCGTGATGCTTTTCGATCGAGACCTCAAATACATACTCGTTGACGGCTCGCTCAACGACCAACAACGCCTACGCTCTGTCGGCATTGAGGGAAAGTCCTTAGCCGAAGTTCACCCGCATCTTGCTGAGATTTTTACCCCGCTCTACAAAAAAGCGTTTGAGGGACACACCTCCATTTTGGAACATCAAATTGACGGCAATTTTTACACCTTTCAAATTTTACCCGTCCGAAACCGCGATAGGAAAGTCTATGCCGGAATGGTCGTTGCGCAGGACATCACGATGCGCAAAGCGGCGGAAGAAACCTTGATGCTCGCTCGCGATGAAGCCGAAGCCGCCAACCGCGCCAAGTCGGAATTCCTCGCCATGATGTCGCACGAAATCCGAACCCCGATGAACGCCATTATCGGCATGATCAGCTTGCTCAGAAATACGCCGCTTTCCAACGAGCAAAAAGAATTTGTTGAAACCATATACAGCAGCAGCGACGCGCTCTTAGAAATCATCAACGACATTTTGGATTTCTCCAAGATTGAATCAGGCAAACTTGAACTTTCCGTCGACGCCTTTGATTTAGCCGAGTGTGTTGAAGAAGCATGCAATCTTTTTTCGCCCAAAGCGGCGGAAAAACACATTGAACTGATTTGCGATATTCCCTCAACTGTGCCGCCGTTCATTAAATCCGACGCTTCACGTTTGCGCCAAGTCTTAATCAACCTGCTTGCCAACGCCGTCAAGTTCACCGAAAAGGGCGAAGTCGTTTGTTCGGTCGAGTTGATGGAAATCAACGGATTGATTGCCGAACTTCGCTTTACCGTGCGCGATACCGGTATCGGAATTCCGTCGGATAAATTCCATCGAATCTTTCAACCCTTTTCGCAAGTCGATGCCTATTCCAGCCGCAAACATGGTGGAACGGGGCTTGGCACAGCCATCTGCGAGCGATTGGTGAAGCTCATGGGCGGGAAAATTTGGTTTGAAAGTGAAGTCGGAAAAGGCACAGCGTTTCACTTTACGCTTTCCGCACCGATTGCGCCGAAACAGCGCGCCGTTGGACAACAAGCCGCCGAATCGCTCTTGAAAGGCAAGCGCGTCATTATCGTCGATGATAATGCGACGAACCGTCGTCTGCTCGCGCTCCAATCGGAGCGTTGGGGAATGGTCGCTTCCGCAACGGCGTCGGGCAGCGATGCAATTGAACTGATGGATGCGGCGGAGACACTTTCCGCACCATTTGATTTAGCCTTGCTCGACATGAATATGCCCGTGCAGAACGGCGTTGAACTCGCGAAATTCATTCGCAAGCGATACCCTAATTCCACAATTCCAATACTCCTCCTCAGCTCCGCCAGCAAGTCGGAGCAAGATGGAATCAGAGGCGCAGAGTCGCTCTTTGCAGGCATTATGCTGAAACCCGTGCGGAAAAATCAACTCTTGAACCTCATCGTTTCAGCACTCTCTCCGAAAACAAAAACTGAACCAGAGGCGGAGCAAGAAGAAAAAAGCGTAAAGAGCGCGACGCCAACTCCTCCTGCCAAAGCACTTTCAATTTTGCTCGCCGAAGACCATCTCGTCAATCAGAAGTTGATGATGGCGATGCTCGGAAAACTCGGATACTCGCCCGACCTTGCCAATAACGGCGTCGAAGTGTTGGAGAAATTAAAATCAAAACGCTACGACGTCATTTTGATGGATATTCAAATGCCGGAAATGGACGGGGTGGAAGCAACCCAGCGAATCATCGCCGAATATCCACCTGAATCGAGACCGAAAATCATCGCCGTTACGGCGCACGCGCTCAAAGGCGACCGCGAAAAATATCTCGCGCTCGGCATGGACGATTACCTCTCAAAGCCCGTCTCGATTGATGCCATACGAGGCATGCTTGAAAAATGGAGCGGCGGCGCATTTTCATCTGAAAAAAATGAAATGATGTCGGGGCAACAGTTCTCCGACGCCATCTTGAATCTTGAAACGATTGCGATGCTGCGCCAATTAGGCGGCGCGACAGAATCGCCCGTGCTGGAAGAATTGGTCGAGATTTTTATGCGCAACGCGCCCTTACAGTTGGAGCAGTTGGCAGCGTCGGTCAAGGCGGGAGATTACAAAACCCTCAAAGAAGTGGCGCACGGACTCAAAGGCGCGTGCATGAACATCGGCGCGGCGCGCATGTCGAGCATTTGCATCGCGATTGAACAAGCGGCGCAGTCGCAAGCCCTCGAACTCGTTGCCCGATACCTTGAAACCTTGAACCGCGTTTATTCCGAAACAACGGCGGCGATGAAAAAGCATTTGTAATCAATCATTGATTCTTGATGGAGTCTTCCCACCGCGAAAGCCACTCGGATTGCTTTTTAGACGCAAGGTTGTGGTCAATATCCAGAAGCGTATAAGTCGCCTCTTTCGCCCAATCCGACTGAACCTCAACATCGGTGCGCACGGGCAAGCGATAGAATTTTTCCGCTTGCTCCTTCAAACTTTCTTTGCTGGTTACGAACTCGTAAAACTTTTTCGCACTCTCCAAATTTTTCCCGCCTTTCACCAGCGCGACGCCTTCAACAGCGACGACCGTCCCACTTTTCGGAACAATGAATCCAAATGGAAATTGATTCCGCCTTGCTTGCAGAAGCGCGTCGGTCAAATTCCACAGGGTTACAAGGGCTTCGCCGCGTGAGAGTTTGAGATAGAGTTGCGAGGGGTCGGCGGCGTAACTTTTTGTGTTGCGGTGCAGTCGTGCAAGGTAGTGGAAGCCGGAATCCAGCGAGCCGGTGCGAGCGAGTTCTTTTGCGATGAGCGTAGAGAAAATTGTGCGCATTGTGCCGCTTTGAACAGGGTCGCGAATGACGATTTTTCCCTTCCATTGTTCCGAGAGCAACTCGTCCCAATCCTGCGGCGCGGTTTCTTTGGTGAGCAGTTCGCTGTTGAACATAATGCACTCCGGGGTCAGAAACGACGCATACCAACGGTCATTCGGCGAGTGATGGCGGGCGTCAACTTTATCGTGCCATGAAGGTTTGTAGGATTCAAGCAAATCTAAGGCTTCGGCTTGTTCAAATAAATCGCTCGGACCTCCCCACCAAAGGCTCGCTTGGGGATTGCTTTTTTCGGTGCGAAGTCGGTCAAAAGCGGTCTGTGCGCCCATATCCAACCAGCGCACGTCAATCGTCGGATTTTCTTTTTCGAAGGCTTGTTCAAAGTAGCCGAGCATTTCCTTGCCGTGCGGCGAATAAACAATCACCGTTTCTTTTGGCGATTGAGCACACGAGAGTGACATGAGCGAGAAGAAAACAAGCGAGAAGAAAACAAAGGGAAGGCGTTTCATAAACGGCATGTTGCGCATACAAAATTTGAGAAACAATCGTTGAAGAAGCGAAGTCTAAAATACAAAAGGGCGGAATATCTCCGCCCCTTTCTGTCAAGACCTGAATAATCGCTTTATGCTTTCGGCTGTTCAACGTCGGCAGGAACGTCGGGCACGGCGGCATCGAGGGCGGCAGTGGCTTCCTTAATCTTCTGCTTTTCGTTGGGGTGCTGTTGCATATAGGCTTCAATTTCTTCCTTGCTTTTGCCTTTGAAATACTCAAGCGCGGAAAGAATGATGCGGCGATTTTCCTTGTCGAACTCAATGACTTTGAGCGGCAGTTCATCGCCAATCTTGAACGAGGCGTTCATATCGCGCACGCCGCCTTGCAAGAGATGCGAGGCGGGAACAAAGCCGTCGACGCCCATGGGAAGTTCGACGATAACGCCCTTCTCAATGATTTGCGTAATCTTGGCTTTTTGTTCCGTGCTCACGGTATAAACGGTTTCAAAGGCGTTCCAAGGGTCGTCGGTGATTTGCTTATGACCCAACGCAATGCGACGCGCTTTTGTGTCGACTTTCAAGACTTTGACTTCGATTTCATCGCCCTTTTTGACGAGTTCGCCGGGGTGTCGGATTTTCTTCGTCCAAGAAAGATCGCTAATGTGAATCAAGCCGTCGACGCCGGGTTCGAGCTCAACGAAAACGCCGAAGTCGGCGAGGTTGCGCACGACGCCTTTGTGAATCGTATCGGGCGCATATTTTTCAGCAATTTTCACCCAAGGGTCTTCTTCCACTTGCTTCATCGAGAGCGAAAGTTTTTGGTCGTCTTTGATGATGTTGAGAATCACGCACTCGACCTCTTGACCCATCGTTACGAATTGACTGGGGTGCTTGATGTGTTGCGTCCAAGACATTTCGGAAATGTGAACCAATCCCTCGATGCCTTTTTCGATTTCAATGAACACGCCGTAGTCGGCAATGGAAACCACTTTGCCTTTGACGCGGGTGCCGGGCGTGAATTTTTCCTCGATGCTATCCCACGGACGCGGCGTGAGTTGTTTCATGCCGAGCGAGACGCGCTGTTTGTTTTCATCGTAGCCGATGACGACGACTTTAATCGGGTCGTCAAGCTTGACGGCTTCCGACGGGTGCGAGATGCGACCCCAAGTAATGTCGGTGATATGAACCAAGCCGTCGAGTCCGCCCAAGTCGACGAAAATGCCGAAGTCGGTGATGTTCTTAACCGCGCCTTCGAGCACCATGCCCACCTTGATGTTGGAGAGCATTTCTTTGCGACGTGCTTCGTATTCTTGTTCGATAATGACTTTATGGCTGACGACGATATTTTGCGTAAGCGGATTGATTTTGACAACGCGGAAGTCCATCGTTTGACCGACGAGAATGTCGAAGTCGCGCACGGGCTTCACATCGATTTGAGAGCCGGGCAAGAACGCCTCGACGCCGCCGAGCGAAACCGTCATGCCGCCTTTGACGCGCGTGGTAATCTTGCCGCTGATAATCGTGCCTTTTTCGAGCGATTCGTAAATTTTTTCCCAAACGCGCATGGTATCGGCTTTGCGCTTGGAAAGAATGAGTTGCCCCATCTTGTCCTCAATACTTTCGAGGAAAACTTCAATCTCTTCGCCGACTTTAACCGATGCTGGGTCTTTGAATTCCATCAAAGGCACAATGCCTTCGGATTTCAATCCAACGTCAATCGTGACGTCTTTTTCGTTGATGGAAACCACGCGACCTTTCACGATTTCACCTTCGGTGAGTTCGTTGAACGTGCCGGAATAGAGTGCCTCAAGTTGCTTCAATTCTTCGTCGTTATACTCGGCGAAGAACCGAACAGGCTTCTGCTTTTTGGCAACAGGCGCGCCGTTGCCGTTTGCCGAATTCAGCGTCGGCATCGCTTCTGATGTTTGAGTTGACATTATTTTTCCTTCTCTCTTGGTTTTGCCGCTTCCGATTCAGAGAGTAAAATCGGGCGGGTTTAGGTTAATAGAAACAACAAAAAAACTTAAACGGAAACAGGCTTTTTCGGTGCAAAGGTTTTGCGAATGACATCGGCGACGAGTTCCATTTGCCACATCGGCGTAGAGGTTGCACCGCAAACACCGACGCTCTCAACGGGCGAGCCGTCCGCGCGCACGAACCATTCGGGTTGCAAATCGCCTTCGTGTTCAGCAAAATAGGTGCGCGGATTGACCGATTTACAAATTCCAAAAAGAACCTTTCCATTTGAACTCTTTTTGCCAGCGATGAAAACGACGACTTCATTTTGCTGAGCGAACTTGGTCAGTTTTTCGTCGCGCCCCGACACTTGTCTGCAAATCGTGTCTTTGGCGAGAAACTCCGCCGCTTCTTGATTCGTGGCAGTTTCGTCAAATTTTTCGCTGGCGTTTTTTTCAGCGAAAAGCGTTTTGAGCTTATCGCGTAGTTGGTAAAAGCCTTTGGTGTCTTGCGTGGTTTGCGTGAAGAGCACAGTTTTGCGTGAAAAATCAATCGGCGCAATTTCGCTTGGGTCGCTCAAATCGGCGTGCTTAATCACAATGGCTTCGTTGTTGCATTGACCATTGACGCCAATAACTTCTGCGTGGTCTTTTTTTCCGTAAATGATGATTTGATAACCCTCGTCGTAAAAATCTTTGACACGGCGTTGCAATTTAAGCACCACAGGGCAAGACGCATCGATAAGTTCAATGTTGTTTTCCATCGCGAACTTGTAGGTTTCGGGCGGCTCGCCATGTGCACGAATCAAGACTTTTGTATTTGAGAGCGATTTCAAATCCTCTTTGGTGATGGTCTTCAAGCCCATCTCGTTAAGTCGTTTGACTTCAACGTCATTATGGACGATGTCGCCGAGCGAATAGAGCGAGCCGCTTTCGGCAAGTTCGCCTTCCGCCATCTCAACGGCGAATTGAACACCGAAACAAAATCCTGATTGTGAATCAACATTGACTTTCATAATCGCACTCCTTGTTTAATGAAGACTATTAATTTTCTCTAATGCTAACTGATAAATGCGCTCAACTTGTTCCTCAATCGTGAGCGGTGAGGTGTCCAAGACAACGGCGTCGTCGGCTTTGCGGAGCGGCGAAACGGCGCGATTCATATCTTCTTCATCACGCTGTTTAATTTCCGCTTCGAGCGCATCGAGGCTCACGTCGGCATTTTTAGATTTCAATTCCGCATAGCGTCGCTTGGCGCGTTCTCTGGCGGAAGCCATCATGTAGATTTTCAGTTCCGCGTTTGGAAAAATCGCTGTGCCAATGTCGCGCCCGTCCATCACCACGCCTTTGTTTTCGCCCAACTTTTTTTGAATCCCGGAAAGTTTTTCACGCACGGCTTTCAGCGCGCTGATTTTGCTGACAAACTTTGAAACATCGTTTGAACGAATTTCCTCCGTTACATCGCGCTCATCAAGCCAGACTTGCGTATCGGTCAAACGAATATCGGTATGCTCGACAAATTGCCGAAGTCGTGCTTCATCGGTAAGCAAATCGTCCAAGAGGTTGCCCGATAACGCTTTGAGCGTGAACGCACGATACATCGCGCCAGTATCGATGTAAACATAACCGAGCTTTTTAGCGAGCAATTTTGCCGTCGTGCTTTTGCCTGATGCCGCTGGACCGTCTATTGCAATAACAATTTTTTTCTTCAACTCTTAAAGAAAATGCTTTGTTGGTTGTGCCAAAGCCTGTAATAATAGGTAAAAATTAGGGATTTTCCGCGTCAAGCGTTGGCGAAACGCCGACATTGTCGCAAATTTGTAGCCTTCATGCATTGGAATGAAATACAACCATGTTCATTGAAGTTTGTAACAACCAATCAAAACGACAAAGACCGAACCAATGCCAAAGCAACAACCGACCGATGAAATGGGATTTCTCGACCACCTCGATGAACTGCGCGTGCGTTTGTTCAGAGGACTGTTGGGGTTGGTCGTCGCTGTGTGTGTTTGCGCTTATTTTTCCGATTTTATTGTCAATCAAATTTTAATTGCGCCGCTTCTCAAAAGCAGTCCGAACGTCAAGTTGCAAAATCTTGTGCCTTACGGTCAACTCACGCTGTATGTTCAGTCCATTCTCTTTTCGGCGATTATTTTAGCGTTTCCGTTTTTAGCCTATCAAATTTGGCAGTTTGTTTTGCCCGGCTTATTGCCCAAAGAGCGAAAGTCGGCGCGATTCATCGTGCTGTTCGTCAGTTTGTGCTTTTTCGCGGGCGTCGCGTTTGGTTACTTCATTGTCATTCCGTTTTCGCTCAACTTCTTTGCGAATTTTGGCTCGCCGCAAATTGAGAACAACATTGCCGTAACGGATTACGCGAGTTTCTTTCTGGGAATGATTTTCACCACGGGGTTCATCTTTGAACTGCCGTTTGTGGTGTATTTGCTTTCAAACATCGGACTGCTCACGCCGCCATTCATGCGGCACTATCGCAAATATGCCATTGTTGGAATTGTCGTTTTAGCCGCCATTCTCACGCCCTCGACCGACGCGCTCACCATGCTTCTCTTTGCGCTTCCAATGGTGATACTCTATGAAATCAGCATTTTTATTTCCGCCGCCGTGCAAAAGCGACGCGAGCGCGAAGCCCAAGACGAAGAACTTCAACCAACCACTTCACTGACCAAATGAACAAATCCATCGCGCACTCCGCATTTCTCTTCATTGAGCAACTTGGCATCGCTCTCTGGATTGGCGCAATCGTGATGTTCGCCTTTGCTGTTGCTGGTACCGTCTTCAAAGAGGCGGGAAGTATCAATTTGGCAGGGCATCTGAACGGAAAAATTTTAGCCAAACTCAATCTGCTTGAAGCCACTGCCTCCGCGCTTTTAACCGTAAGTGCGATTTACTTTCTCCTGCAATCTGATGAACGCACGACGGCGCGGCTGATTAAGACGGCAATTCTGCTTGTTATGATTGGCTTGCTGGTGGTGTATGGCAAAGTCGTTACTGACCGATTGGAATTTTTGCGCGTCGTTGAAATCAAAGACTTCGATAATTTTGATGTCTCCAAACAAGCCTTTCGCGATGAGTTCAATGCGCTTCACAAAACCTACACGCGCTTGGTGAGCGTCAATTTGCTGTTGGGACTTGTGTTTATGGGAATTTCCGCCTTCGAGCGTCGGGGCGGTTGAAATCCACTTCCAATCGAAATCATGAAAAAAAAACTACGCACCCTCGTTCAATGGCTTGACCCGCTTATTGCGTTGATTGCTTTTCCGGCAGGCGCATTGCTCAAAGCGATTCGTTACTTCGGCATTCACGAATTGCCAAGAACTAAAAAAATGCTCGGGAAAATCGGCGTGTTCCCGATTCGCAATCACTACTACGAGCCGTTGATTGAATTCAACTTCAAGCGTCCGCTCTCCCAAGAAAGGCATCTTCCGGGCATCGCGCTTAATCTTGAAGCGCAAATTCAATTTCTCAAAACGATTCACTATCAAGAGGGCTTGTTGCGCTTTTTTAATGAAACGCCCGAAGCCTTCGACTTGAATAACATCAATTTTCAAAGCGGCGACGTGGAAATGTGGTTCAGCATTGTGCGCCACTTCAAACCGAAGCGGCTCATTGAAATCGGGAGCGGCTACTCGACCATTTTAGCCATTGAAGCAATCAAGCAAAACAAACAAGATGACCCTGCCTACGAATGCCGACACCGTTGTATTGAGCCGTTTGAAATGAAATGGCTTGAACAAACCCCCGTCGAAGTAGTGAGAAAAAAAGTTGAAGACCTTGACATAACCCTCTTCCAAGAGCTCGAAGAGAACGATATTTTGTTCATTGATTCCAGCCACATGATTCGTCCGCAGGGCGATGTGTTGTTTGAATTTTTGGAAGTTTTACCGATGCTTAAAAAGGGTGTGGTAGTTCACATACACGATATTTTTACGCCGCGAGATTATCCTGAAAAGTGGGTAATTGATGAAGTGCGATTTTGGAACGAGCAATACTTGCTTGAAGCCTTCTTGACGGGGAATCCTGAATGGAAAGTGCTTGCCGCTGTCAATTACCTTAAACATCGAGCGTTCAATGAACTCAAAGCGGTTTGTCCATTTCTGACAGAAGCCCGCGAGCCGGGCTCATTTTACATTCAGAAGGTTGCGTAATCTCAATTACTTATCCAACCACACCTCCCGGTAGTCGCGTCGGTCCATGGCGTTAATCGGGTAGTTGCGCACATAAGGTTGTTCAAAGCGATACGCAAGGCGATGATAAGACACAATCATAGCCGCATCATCG
>JBDNCJ010000018.1:0-50943 GCA_046719715.1 Chloroherpetonaceae bacterium
GCTCGGAATGACAAATTTTGAAAGCCCTATCCGCTTCAAATCATTTGGGTATTACTCCTTTGAATGGATGTTGTGCAACGCATATTCGTTGATTTTACGGTAAAGCGTACGCTCGGTAATGCCAAGAAGTTTAGCGGCTTTGCGACGACTGCCGCCGACGCGCTTCAAAGTTTGCTCAATCGCATATCGCTCTAATTCTTGAAGCGAAGGCGGAGTGCCTTCATCGGCACGTCGGTCGTAAAAGGATTGAAGCAATTCGCGCAGACTTTCCTCGCGTGGTTTCTCGGGTTCGGGCAGCAGCAGGGGTGCTTTTGCGTTATGTTCAATCGCATCTTGGCGTTCGGAAAGTTTGAGCAGCATCGATTTGACCTCGTTCATATCGGCTTGCAGTTGAAGCAAGGCGCGATAGATGAGTTCTTGTTGAATGAGATGGTCGGCGGATTTTTGAACCGATTGCGAAATGGGAACAAGCGACGATGAAACGCTCGACGTTGGCGGCGGTTGCAAATACTTCATCAATGTGGAAGCGTTGATTTTTTCGCTGCGTTCAAGCACAATCAGCGATTCAATCACATTGCGCAGTTCGCGCACATTACCAAACCATTCGTATTCGAGAAGCAGTTCGGTTGCGTCGGAAGTGAAGCCAACAAATTTGAGGCGATGTTTTTTTTCAAAATCGCGAATGAACTTTTCGGCGAGCATTAAAATATCTTGTTTGCGCTCGCGCAGCGCAGGAAGTTTAAGCTCAACGGTTCGAAGCCGAAAGTAAAGGTCTTCGCGAAAGCGTTTTCGCTGGACTTCTTCATCTAATCGGCGGTTGGTAGCGGCAATGATGCGCACGTTGGTATGACGGGTTTCGGAAGAGCCGACACGCAAAAATTCGCCCGTCTCTAAAACGCGCAGAAGTTTGACTTGGGTTTCGAGCGGCATTTCGCCGATTTCATCGAGAAAAATCGTCCCGCCATCTGCGCTTTCAAAGTAGCCTTTGCGTTGTGCAATCGCGCCTGTAAATGAGCCTTTCTCGTGTCCGAAGAGTTCCGATTCCAGAACGCCTTGGGGCAACGCGCCGCAGTTGATTGGAATGAACTTTTCAGCGGCGCGCAAACTTTTTTCGTGAATGAATCGCGCAAAGACTTCCTTGCCCGTGCCGCTTTCGCCCGAGAGAAGCACATTGACGTCGGTTTTTGCGACTTGTTCAGCAAAGGCAATGGCTTCAAGAATTTTCGGCGATGTGCCAATAATGACCGTCTCGTTTTTCATGTCACACTGTTTCCGCTTAATGATTTTACCATGCGTTATTCAGCGACCACGTAAAAATCAAGATTTAATTTCTTCGCTGCGCTGGTGGCATCTGATTTTGAATCATAGAACGCTTCGGAGCGCACCTTGTAAGCCGTTCTGCCAGAACCATCGTCGAGTTCAACGATGCGGGTTGCTACTCTTGAACGCAATTGCTTTTGCAACGTTTCAGCCTGCGCACGTGAAAAAAAACTTCCGAATTGAATTGTAAATCGAATCAAGCCCGAAGTGGGGGGTTTGTTCGGAACAGGCTTCGGCAAGATGTCAGAAAGTTGCGGTTCAGTCGGCTTCGATTCTGATGGGTTTGTTTGAGTTGGTTTTGGCTCAATGGGTGTTGATTCAATCGGGTTCGGTGCGGGAAGAGAAATCGATGCGCTCGAGGCGTATCCGCCGCCAACGGCGAGGTTGTATTCGCGCAAGCGTGAATCGGCAAGGCGAACAAACGGCGACGAGGGATTTTTAGCAATCAGTGATTGATACATCTTTGCCGCAACTGCGCCATCGACTTGCAAGAGTGCATTGACGATGAGTTTTTCTTCTTCGTTCAACGATTGAGCACGTAAGGCTTCCAATGCACCGCGATTTCCAGCAGTAGCAAATTGCAAAATCTCTTTCGTGAAAGATTGAGCAAAAAGTTCAGTCGAGAGCATTAAAAAAAATGTAACGAGTAAGGTCTTTACCATTGTGGTTTCTCTTTGTTTAGAAACGCGCCGATGCCTTTTTTCAAATCGTCGGTCGTGCGCGAAAGTGCATTGAGCGAGATGGCAAATTCTATCGCATCGTCAAGGCTCATGGTATCAGTGGCTGTGAGTAATTTCTTTGTCAGTTCAATCGATGTGGCACTGACGTTGTTCAAGAGTTCTTCGGCTAACTCGCGAGTAAATTTATTCAAATCGTTTGAAGGAACGCTGTAATTGATTAATCCAAGCCGCAGGGCTTCATCGGCGGAAATGATGTTGGCACGGAGCAGAAGTTCGCGCACGCCGGCGTGGCGCGTTTTGCGAAGAATCAAGACGGCGACAATCGCTGGAACAAAACCAATGCGCGTTTCTGTGTAGCCAAATCGTGCGTGCTCAGAATCGGCTATAACGATGTCGGCGCTGGTCGCGATGCCGCAACCGCCTGCGACGGCAACCCCGTGAACTTTGGCAATCGTGAGTTTTTTATTGGCGTAAATTTTTTTGAACAGGCGTGCGATGGCTTCGGAATCATAAAGATTTTCCATCGTGCTGTTTTGTGAAAGTTTGCCAAGTATATCCAAATCCAATCCCGCGCAGAAGGCTTTGCCCGCACCTTGCAGAATGATGACTTTGACGGAACGGTCGCGTTCGGCTTGTTCCAGTGCATCAGTCAGTTCGGCGATGAGCGTCGGCGTAAGCGCGTTGCGCTTGTCGGGACGGTTAAGTGTCAGATAGGCGATGCGGTCAGTTACTTCGTAAATGATTTCGGAGTAGGTCATTGAATCGCCCTTGTTGATGCGGTCGAGAAATCATCAATGTTAAAATTCTGTATTTCAAACTTTACGGCAGTGCTGTAAAAACGTGTTCGTCATTATACTGGTCGTTCCGAGCGGTGCGAGGAATCGACTGACAAGTTCGGTGAGACTCGCTATGGATTCTTCACTTCGCTTCGTTCAGAATGACAAACACAAAAAAGTTACATGACCAATTTTACGCGTTGAGCATCTCTTGAAGTTTCTTGAACAATTCTTCCACATTGTAAGGCTTCGTGAGCATACCGTTTGCGCCGCTTTCTAAAAGTTTCTGCACGACTTCATCTTGTGCAAAGCCTGTCGCAATCAAAATCGGCATTGACGGGAAGAGCGAGCGGATTTCCGCAAAGGCTTTCGCGCCGCCCATCTTCGGCATGTTCATATCCAAGATAACGCTATCAATGCGAATCTCCTGTGCTTCTAAATGTTTAAGCAACTCAATGGCTTCAAGTCCGTTTGTTGCTTCATACACGTTGTAACCTATTTCACTGAGTTGCTCTACAAGCAATTCCCGCAGCATTTCTTCGTCATCAACAATGAGAATTTTTTTATTTGCTGACATGTTTTTTTTGTTTTTTTCCATTGGCAATCCGTCGAGTTGATACGATTGGGATTGCATTAGCGTCGGCAGATACAGATGCACCGTTGTGCCTTTGCCCACCTCTGAGTCCACCTCTACTCTGCCGTGATGATTTTTCACGATGCCGTAGACCATCGCCAGTCCCAATCCTGTTCCTTTTCCAACTCCTTTCGTCGTAAAAAACGGCTCAAAAATTTTGCCTTGAATTTCTTTCGGAATTCCAACGCCTGAATCAGCAATAGCAAGGTGCAAATAAGGCTGGCGTGTTACAAGACGCAATTTGTCAGGCGTTTCAACTTTGAGCGCAAACGATAGCGTCCCGAACTGCTTCTCATCGAGCGTCGGCATGATGGCATCAACGGCGTTGACGGCGATGTTCAAAATGACTTGTTCCAGTTGTGTTTTATCGCCCGCAACTTTTGGAAGATGTTCATCTGATTTCATGCGAATTTGAATCCGTTTATCTATGGAGTGTTCTAACATCTCCACCACGTTCTTGACGCTTTGCAGCACATCAACTGGTGCAACTTCAAATTTGCCTTTGCGCGCAAAGCCTAAGAGTTGCCGAGTCAAAGCGGCGCCGCGCTCTGAAGCCGTTTTGACACGCTCGGCGTATCGCTTCAATTTCTCGTCGGTTGTTTTTTCAAGAATAAGATTGGCGTTTCCTAAAATCGCCGCCAAGATGTTGTTGAAGTCGTGCGCGATGCCTCCGGAAAGTGTGCCGATGGCTTCCATTTTTTGGAGCTGTTGGAGCTGTTCGTAGAGTTCGGCGCGCTCACGCTCTAAGGCTTTCTGCTCGGTAATGTCGCGGTTGATTGCCACCGTTCCAATCACTCTTCCTTTGGCATCATAGAGAAGCGAGACGCTCGATTGCACGATGATTTCTGTTCCGTCTTTTTTCTGTTGCACGACTTCGCCCGACCACTCGCCGGTGCTTTGTAGCGCTTCTATGGCTTCTTTGTCGGTTATGCCGTTGAGGTATCGTGTTGGAACGACTTGATGAATGTGCCTTTCAACGGCGTTGTCTTCTTTCCAACCATACATCGTTTCCGCCGCCTTGTTCCAACTGGTGATTTTGAAGGCGTTATCGACTGAAATGATGGCTTCGGAGACGTTTTGAAGCAGGTTGGCTTGGTAGCGGAGTTGGCGTTCAATCCACTTTCGCTCGGTGATGTCGGCGACGGTGGTTACTTTGAAGCGTCGCCCGTCGCTCAAAATCAATCGTGCGGCGGTAACGAAGATGTCGCGAATGCTTCCATTTTTGTGTAAGACTTGCCACTCGCCGCCGCTTTGGTCCGTGCCTTCGGCGATGTAGTCGCTATGCAGTTGTTGCGCATACTCTCGAAGTTCAGGCGGCAAAACCATCGTGAAGGGTTGCCCGATAAGTTCCTCGCGTGAATACCCATATGTGCGGCAGTAGGCGGGATTTGCCTCGACAAACTTGCCCTCCGAATTTGTTACGCACATGCCAATATCCGCCGAGTTAAAGACGGCTTCCAGCAAGGCTTCTGCGTCGCTTTCGTGTCCAATTTTCTCGTTTAGAACTTCGGTGATGATGGCAACGCTTCCGAGAAAATTTTGCGCCGTATCAAAAATTGGTGATGCCTGAACGTGCAGGGTTTTCGCGGTTTCGCCTTTGCCGATTTGCACCGTGTATGCGGAAGCAATTCCCTTCTTGCGCTTTTTGAACTCAAATTGAATCATCTTTCTCGCTTCTTTTTCATCAGGCGCGAGTACGTCTTCCAGTTGTTTTCCGATAACTTCCGACGGCTTCGCACCGATGAGTCGATAAAAGGCTTGATTGGCTTCTATGACTTCGCGATGTTGATTCTTTAGAACGGCGGCTATGCTTAACTGCTCAAACGCCAGATGCCACAGCGAGGGTATAGTCGATATGGGCGGGAGTTTTTTTTTCATTGAGGCGCGCGCGGTTTCTTTCTGACGACTCATTTTTGATGCATTAGAAAAAATGTTCTCTTTGATGATTGCTACTTATTCCATACTGACGTTTTAGGTGTGTTGAGTGCTTTTGCAGAGTTGTTCTAAAATAGCATTTACGTAACTTCCATCAATAAAAAACCATGCTGATATGTCGGAAATCAAGTTTCCACTTGTTTATGAACTCAACACGCGCCTTTGGCTGCGTGAACTTTCCAAGAAATATGGCAGACCAATCACGCTGGCTTCTGTTCCCGAAGTCGAGTTTCAGAAATGGAAGCAATATCATTTCGATGCCATCTGGCTGATGGGCGTTTGGAAGCCGAGCGAAAAGGGACGCGAGATTGCCCGAACCCATCGTGGACTTTGGCAAGATTACTCGCGTGCGTTGCCGAATTGGACGGAAGACGATGTCGTTTGCTCGCCTTACTGCATTTCAGACTACACTATTTCCGACGCGCTGGGTGGCGAAGGCGGCTTGCAAAAATTTCGCGAGCGCCTGCATTCAAACGGCATGAAGCTCATTTTAGACTTTGTGCCGAACCATGTTGCGCTCGACCACCCTTGGCTTTCCACGCACCCCGACTATTTCATTTCCGCCCCCAAATCGCTTGCGCTTCAAAGTCAAGATTTTTATTCGCCCGATGGCGAACACTTTTTTGCCTGCGGCAAAGACCCTTACTTCCCCGCTTGGACAGATACCCTGCAACTCAATTATGCCAATCCAAACCTGCGCAAAGCCATGATTCAAGTCCTTCTCTCTATCGCTAAGCGATGCGATGGCGTGCGATGCGACATGGCGATGCTCGAACTCAAATCCGTCTTCAATCAAACTTGGAAGTGGCTTGCCGGCGAGATGAAAGAAGAATTTTGGACCGACGCCATTCCCGCAACGAAAGCCTTGAATCCCGATTTTCTCTTTATCGCCGAAGCTTATTGGGAAACCGAATGGACGCTCCAACAAATGGGCTTCGATTTCACTTACGATAAAAAACTCTACGACCGCCTGCACACCCGCGACTTCTTCGGCGTGAAATCGCACTTATCAGCAAGTTGGGACTTTCAACGCAAAATGCTTTGCTTTATTGAAAATCACGACGAGCCTCGTGCTGTTGTGCAATTTGGCAACAACATCCGTGCCGCGCTCTTACTCATACTCACCATGCCCGGCATGCGGCTGTTGCATCAAGGTCAACTTGAAGGCTACACACGTCGCATTCCTGTTCAACTCATTCGCCGCTTTGAAGAAGCTGGCGACAAGCGCATCTTGAACTTCTATCAACGCCTTGCCCACGTGCTCCACAATCCCGCCATCACCTCCGGCGGTTTCGCTCCACTTAAACTCAACGGCGACCCCGAAGTCATTGGCTTTACGCGCTTCTACGGCGCCAACATCGCTCAAACCTTCACACTCATCAATCTGACCGATTCGCCCAAAGAAGTCCATTTCTCCACCGACGCCTTCAACACGATTGAAAGTTACGAACACGTCGAAGTCATCACGACCGAACCCCGACACAGTCCACAATTCGATTTATGGACGGGCGGAATTTCCGTCCGGCTTCGTGCCAATGAAGGGCTGTTGTTTGTTGTTTAATCTCCTCAAAAACAGAAAGGGCAAACTCCACATTTGCCCTTTCTTCCGTTCGTCTTTGACTTATCTCGGATTTACTTAACGAGTAGCATTTTTTTCGTTGCCACGAAGTTGTCGCTTCTCAATCGGTAGAAGTAGATGCCGCTGGCCATGCCGCTGGCGTTCCATTGATAGCGATGCGCGCCTGCACTCAACTCACCATTCACCAGCGTCGCCACTTTTTGTCCCAGAACATTGTAGATTTCAAGCGTCGCTCTTCCCGCTTTTTCGAGCGAAAATTGTATCGTCGTTACGGGGTTGAACGGGTTCGGGTAGTTTTGGTCGAGCGCGTATTCAAACGGCAGTTGAACGCTCCAGACGCTTTGTCCGCCGAGTGAGATATTGTGTCGCGTGCCGTCCAAGTCAATGCTGGTTAGTTTGTAGAAGTATTCTTTGCCCGGCTGCGTATTGCGGCTGTCTTCATAGAGATACTTCGTTTCGGTCAGTTTCGTGCCTTGTCCGCGCAGTTTATCTGTTGTTTGATAAGAGGCAATTTGCTCGAAGGTGCCGTTTTCAGTTTCGCTACGATAGATAACGAAGCCGAGATTGTCTTGTTCGGAAGCGGTTTCCCACTCAATGACGGCGGTGCGTCCATTTTTGGCAATGGTGTTCAGCGAAAGCATACTGACGGGCAGTGGGTTATCCGCCGAGAGCGAGCCGAGCGAGAAGAAAGTGGTTGCCGCGATGGTGGTCGCATTTGAAGTAATGAAACCGGTCGGCGTTGAGGTTGAAGAGTTAGTGGCGTCGCGTCCCACATTTGTCCAGTTGTTATTATCGGTAGAGCGCGCCACAACCAAGTCGTTTGGATTCGTTACGATTTCATCGGGCTGATATTCAAGTCGCACTTGTGGCGAAGTCAAAGCCCCTGCTGTGAGGTCGACGCTGTAATAGCGCACGCCCGAAATATTGTTCATTCCACCCAAGCTTCCGGCAGTCGGAATCGTGTTAATCATTTCGGCGCGAACGGTTGAGCCAGCGGTAGCCGATGCCGTCGTAACTCTGACGGGGCGGAAATTCAAGCCGTCTCCGGTCGGGAAGGCTCTTGTTACGCCCGTCGTTGGGAATTGAATAGCAAGTCGACCATCAACAAAACTGTTGTTGTTTCCACCTGCGATGGAGGTCGTCGTGTTGCTGTAGGTCAGGGTGTTTGTTCCCGACATCAGCACACGTCCGTTTGTGAGCGTCAGGGTGTTTTGCACGTTCAGGTCTGTTCCAATCGTTACTTCCGCCGCGTTGGTTGTGCCGCGATTTATCGTCAAGTCGCGCAGTGTTTGACCGCCCGGAGTAGTAAAGTTGATTGTTCCAGCCGAAGTATTAGCGGTTCCGCCGATGGCCAAGTTTGAATTGGCAGAGCCGGTAATTGTGCCTGTTCCGGAAGTTGTGCCATTAAGGGCGAGCGTATTTGGCACTGATGCACTTCCACCGATAGTGAAGGTGCCGCTTGCAAGCGAGAGTGTACCCGGAATTGAGAGCGTGGTTGTCGCTGCCGCCGTCGCTAAGGTCAAACTGCCGCTGGATTTATTGACCGTCATGTTGTTAAAGGTCAGCGTGCCGCCCCCGGTGCGTGTAATCGTTTGTGCGCCTGTACCGTTGAAGGTGACGGTCGAAGTTCCGCCACTATATGCCGAAGTTGCAGCGCTAAGATTAAAATTGCCCCCAACGGTTAAGTTATGGTTATCCGTAACCAGCGTTTTTCCTGCGTTGACTGTCAAATTTCCTTGAACGGTGGTGGCTCCAGCAAGGGTTCGGTTGTTCGTGCCGCCGCCACTAAATGTAAGATTTCCATATGTAACTGCCGCTACGGTTTGAGCCGCCCCGGCGGCGTAATCAACCGTGCTGGTTGGCGCCAGCGAATAGGTTCCATAATTAGCGGGGAAGTTACTTGTACCTGTCAGAGTCACGGTCGCGCCGGCGGAAACCGACATCGTGCCGCCAGAACTTGAACGATTGGCGGTGAACGTGGTCATTGCCAATGTGCCACCCGTAACCGATAAGTTTCCATTGATTGTCAAATTTCCACCGTTCACTGTCTTCGTGCCTGCGGAGACCACAAGGTTATTGAAGGTTTGAGGACCTGTAATGTCGTATGCTGCCCCGGCGAAGTCAACCGTACCACCGCCTGTATTTCTAAATGAACTGGCAAGGGTTGGGAGCGTCGCCGATTCGGTTCGAAGCGTGCCTTGTCCTGAAATGCCTGCGCCGAAGTTGTGACCTGTGGTTGCGGCGATGTTTAAAGTCGTTCCACTCTCGAGTGTCACGCTTGATGCGGTTCTTCCGTTTGTCGTAACATTTACCGTGTGGTTGTTCTGAATAATCACGGGATTTGCCGCGGTGGGTTCAACACCGTCTACACCGGCAGGGTTAAAGACAGCCGCTTGTGATGACCATGGGCTTGTCGCCGCATTATTTGTTCCGGAAGCCCAGTTCATCGTGCCGCCAACGACGCCGCCCGCCCAGCTGTAGAAAACAACAGGGTCTGCAAAATTGAATCCAGCTGTAAAGGCTCTATTCGCAAATGTTCCGACCACATTGTTCAAAACACTTGCGGCATTGATTTGCGCGCCAAAAACGTCGTTCACCTCATCGACGTCGTCATCTGTGGGCTGAGGCACAACCGCCCAAGTTAATCCGTTGAAGAAATTGCCTCGATAGTTTGCTTCTGCACCGGATAAAGTCACGCCGACATATCCGAACGTATGCGCCGTTTGAACGCTGCCTCCAAAGCCTGTAACGCTGACGTCCCAATAGTATTCAAGCGACGACGCCGCAGGCGCACTCGGGAATCGCGTTGAGATAGGTTTCACCGTTACATTTCCTGTGCCGTCGGCGGTCGTTACGTTCACGGTCGCCGGCGTGTAAAGTCCACCCGTTCCAATCGGGAAGACAAATCCAGTTGTTGTGGTATTTGGATAGGTTCTTGTAACCCCCAAGTCGGAGACCGTTCCGTTCAATAGGATTCGTCGTGTTACGCCAAATGTGCCGCCTGTAATCGCGCCTGCCGTCGGATTGGTAACGCTCAATGCGTTTGCGCCAATGTTCAGAACGCCGTTTTGCAGGTCAAGCGTATTGGTTACGGTTACGTTTCCGCCTGTGACAATGACTTGATTGTTAGCCGTGCTCTTATCCAACCTCAAATCATAGAATGTGACGCCCGTAACGGGAATCGTTAAGTTTTGATTGATATTTGTTGCAGTATTAAATGTTACTCTGCGATTATTTGTAACCGCGTCGAATATTCCGTCTGTAAGCGTAAAGTTGTTTTGCACCACCAAGTCTGCGCCGCTCGTTGTGCCCAAACGCACAGTCTTTGAGGGGGCGTTGATTGTAAAGTTACGAACCGTGATGTTTGCCGCAGAGCCGGTGTTGGAGATGAGTTGCTCTGTGCCTGCTCCAGCACCGTCGAGTGTTAGCGTGGTGGCGGTGGGATTTATTCCAAACACCAAACTACCTGATGTGATATTCAAATCACCGCCAACGGTGAGACTGATATTGTTATCATTTGCACCACCTGCTCTCACGCGATACAGGCGCAGTTGCCCCGTTGAGCCCAAATCAACGGTTAGGTTGTTCAGCACTCGAAGGCTTTGTGGTGTTGCCTGTGTTCCACCAACATCAAAAGATGCGGAGCCATTGCCCAGAATCAAGTTGTAGAATGGAACGCTCGAACTGATTGCGGTTCCGCTGCTTCCTGAAGCATTGGCGGTAAGCACATGCACAGTTCCACCTGTAACATTTGCCGTGGTTCCAGAGGCGATGCGAATGGCAATTCCACCGGTCGTCGCCGTTGCACTCATGTTTCGGCGAACCACTTCGAGCGTGCCTCCCGACATCGTGAAAGTCCCGCCTGAAACCGGCATGTTGAAGTCGGCTTCATCCGTTGTATTGACGCTTGCGAAATCAGACTTAAATCGTGCGACTCTCACAATTCCGCCCGATTGATTGTAGCGTAGGGTTGAGCTCAGACTATTCTGACGGATTCTTTCACCGACGTTTAGTTCACCGCCGCTGACGATAATCGCAGGCGTCGTTCCTTCATACAGAATGCGCATTTGATTGACACCGCCATCATCGATATTTCCAACATTAACTTGACCTTGTGAAACTTGTAGCGTTCCTTGCAAAATAATCTTGTCGTTGCCTGCTGTTGTTACGACAGCTTGTGCGTTTGGATTATCCATCCAAAGCCTTGCTGATGAAGGAATTGTGAAGTTTTCATTGTCGCTGTTCAAGGTAATGGTCGTAGATGCCGTTCCGCTCATTCTGAACGTGCCGTTCGTGAGTGTCAAGGCTGGGTTTCCCGTCGGCGTTGAAGCGGCAAGTGAAAAATTTGACGCTGTTACTTGCAACACTCTTGATGTATCAGTTCCTTTGTTGACGATGAGGCGATTCAACTCTGTTGTCGGTCCTGTGCCGGAGAGCGTTGCGTTGTTTGCGCCGGAGAAGGTGATGTTACAATTCGTGTTGGGGTTACGAAAATCTATGGTTCCATTATTGACTAGATTGCCGCCCACTTGCAATGCATGGTTTAACGTCGCAGAGTTATCTACGGTAAATGTCCCGTTATTGACAATTGCTCTGCCGACAATCATACTTCTTGCCGTTCCTGTGCCTTGAAAGCGCAGGGTTGCGCCGCTTGCGACGGAGATAATGCTGTCAATCGTCATATCTCCGTTTGCCGCCGCACTAAACTGCGCTGTGCCGCTGAGGATTCTCAAACTTCCGTAGAGCAGAACATCTTCATTGGCGAAGGTTTTTGTGCCTGATCCGCTGACCGCCACGTTTCGATACTCACCGCCGCCAGTAGGCGTCAGTGGTGTTGTGTAAGACCCTGTTCCTCCGAACTCCACCGTGCCGCCGTCTTCAGATAAAAAGGTCGCGTAAATAGCGGTCGGGAAAGTTGGCGTCGCTGTCGAGTTTGAAATGAGTCTCAGCGTTCCAAATCCCGTTAGTTCTCCGAGGTCATGCCCTGTTGTGCCGTCGCCGATTTCCAATACGTCGTTCGTTGAAGCAATGTCTAAACTTGCCGCCGTTGCGCCGTTTGAAGGCACATTTACCGTGCGCGACCCTTGCACAAAAATCGGCTTGGAGTTGTTTGGCGTGCCGCCGTTTCCAGGCGTACCGGTCGGCGTGAGGGACCATGTATTTGGGTCAAACCAACTGCCGCTTGCCACACTGTAGAGAGCTTCAACTGTGCCGAAGCGATTTGGATGACCCGCTGTGTATTGACCAGTTATGAAATTGACACCTGTAAAATTGATAATGTTGTTCACTTCATCAACCTGTGTTTCAGAGAAAGTCGTAAAGGTTGCAGGGTTATAGACTGCTGGCACATACAAATCCTCAACGGCAGGGACGCTGACATCGGCTTGGTCGTAGGTGAATGCGAGCGTTGCATTCACGTTCGTCGTAAAGCCGGTTCTATCCACACGCCAGTAGTATTGGAGGAGCGAATCCGTTCCGCCCGTTGCAAACGGAATGCGTGCGTTGATGGGGCGAACCGTAATCGTTCCGCCCGGAGAGCCTGTATTGACCGTAATTGTGGCTGGGGTGTATTTCGTCGTCGCGCCGCTAATCGGATAAGTAAATGAGCCGACTCCCGGAAAGACTTTCGCAACGCCGCCCTGACTCACCAGTCCGTTGGTTGCAATAAACCGTCTCGGAGACGCGGCACTGATGCCAATCGCCGTTCCAGACGTATCAAATGTTAAAACACGGTTGCCCGTTACATTAAAGAATCTATCGCTTGTAGATGCCGAGAACGCGATGGAGTCTTTAATCGTCGTATTCGCAGTCATATTGACGTTCACCGTGCTGGCAGGTCCTGTGATTCGCAAGACCTTCAGAATCCCGTTGTTGTCGCCCGCAATGGTGTGAATGTCGCTGGTTTGAAGAATAATACGACCTGCCCCAACATGCTCACCAGAGTTCAGCGTGATGTTGCTATCGACGCCCAACGAAAAATTGTTCGTGTTGAAAAAGCACGTGTCAATCGTGAGGTTACGCACATTTCGGTTTGTATTCAGCGTGAGCGTCTGACCTGCATTCAAATTGGCAATAAGGGTTTTGAGCGGACCTGCACCGGAAAACTCTCTATCGCCCATTGTCTTTGAACTTCCGACATATTCCACCGTGTAATGATTTGAACCCTGTATTGTCGATGACGCAGAAAATACGCCGTTGTTCAAGCGAATCGTCGAATTAGCCGCCATCGTCAATCTTTGCAGTGAACTAAAGGTATTGAAAGTACCATTGTCCAAGGTAAGTGTGCCGAATATTGTTCTGCTGACGGTTAAGGTTTTCGTTCCCGTTCCCGAAATCACCAAGTTGCTGAAATTCGCGCTGCCCGCCGTCGTTACGTTTAAGTCTCCATTCCCGTCAAAAATGATGGTGCTACCAGGGTGAACCAAAGTAACCGCACCAAGAGTGGCAGGAAACGGCGAACCTGATGTGTTGCTTATCCGATACGTTGCATTTGCACCCACAAAAAGATCACCATCAATTGAAACCGTGTTGGTTCCCTGACGAAACTCACCAGCAAGCACATTCATATTCCCTGCAATTGTAAATGCTCCTGGGCCTCCAATCAAACCAAGCGTTACGAACCGATTTGTACCGGAGGGATTATTGATTTCAAAACTTGCGAAATTATGATTTGTGCTGAGGAGCATATCAAAGCCGTCGGGCGAGCCTGCTGCTGTTGAGACGCCATCACCGAATCCGAATGTTCCAAGGAACGTCACTGACACATCTGCCGCCGTTGAATCGCCCGTGATTACCCCTGCCGTTGTTCCCGGATTCCCGCGAGGGTTGACGCGAACGGTAACGCCCGAACCACCTGTCGGGTTAGGGTCAACCAAGCGGATTGAGCCGCCGGTTTGATAGACAATTCCGCGTCTAAATGCAAGAAGATCTTCCGCGCCGCCCGGATCTTGCTCGCCTTGATTGATGTTGAACTCACCACCAGTTTGCACAAATCGTGCATTTCCGTCGTTCAAATTAAAACGTCCAAACATATTAAAGACCCCGTCGTTGATTTGAACTTCTTGGAATGCACCTGAGAGAAACGCAGGATCATTATTACCATTTCCAATATTCATCACGGAGTTTCCATCACCCACATTGACAATGCCGCCATTTTGAATGAAGCGTACTCGTCGCGCAGGATTTACAGGAAATTGAATGGTGTTTGTGCCGTTGCTTGCACTCGTACCGATGTTAACGGTGCTACCGGGCTGAACAACAAAGTCCGAACCGCCGCCGCCGCCGCCAAAGCCCAACGACAACTGTGCTTGAACATTCAACTTTCCGCCGTTGACCGTTACATCGCCACCGTCTCCTGCGGTATTGGCAATCAATCTGAGATTTCCCCGATTTCCTCCGCCAACAGTTACATTTCCATCGCTATTAATTGTGAGTTGTCCGAAAGGCTCAACATCTAAGAAGTTTCGTTGCGCAGGTGTTGGCAGCTCAGAAAGGGTAAAGCGTCCTATCAACAATCGGGCTGTGCTGTCCGCGCCAGTTCCATCACCAACATTTACCGTTCCTGCGATGCTCATGGCAGAGTTTGCGCCTGCAAACAGCACGTTCGTCATGTTCGTATTTCCGAGCAGTTCGAATGTGCCATCAATGAGGTTCATTCCACCTCCATTGGCATTGCCGATGATGCAAAGATTGATATTATTTACCGTTGTTACATTTTCATAAAACCGTACCGACGCTCCCGTGTTGATGTTGATGGTCGCGCAACCCGTGTTTGAGTTTTCCCCCGCAATTGTAATCGCCGTCAGGTTTTCGCCAACCGTCCATGAAGCGTTGTTCTGGATATTGTAGGTGGTGTTTGTGGCAGATGCGCCGCCGCTACCGAGCCATCGTCCATAAACGCGGACGGCTGATCCTGAGCCGTCGACCGTCATCACTCTTGTAAAACCGTTGTCTTGGTCTGCCGAGATATTTCCCGCGCTGTCGGTTGGACTTCCAAGCAAGAGTTGCGCTCCGGAGTTGATGTTAATCGTCGATGTACCTCTAAAGAAAACGACGGTTGCCGAACCGCCGATGAAAGTCGTTCGGTCTTTGCTCACGCGCATCGTGGCGTTGTTCGTTACAGAGAGCGTGCCGCCGTTTCCTGCGTCGTTTCCGGTGACGATGCGTCCCGTTTCGCAGACCGTCCCACTTCCCGTAACAAGCATCGTGCCTGCACCTCCATCGAAGCGAATATCGCCCCAGTAACCATTGCCAACGATGAGCGTGCCGCCATTTTGCACGGTAATATCCGCCGTTGTGCCATTTGTCAGGAGTTTCTGCCGGTTCACCGATTCGCCGCCGCCTACTCTCACTTCCGCTGTTGCTCCATCAATAATTAAATCTCCGCCGTTTAGATTGAGCTGCGTATTATCGCCAGTTGCGAAGTCCATCCTGCCTTGCAAGACGGTTACGGTCATATTTGCGCCGCCGAAAGTAACCGTTCCTACGCTCACGTTGTAAGTCGCACTGACATCGTGTCTATAATTTCCCGCTGTAAAGGTTGTTCGTCCGGGTGTTGCACTAATCGCATTTGTAAAAGCAACGGATTGATTGGTGATTTGATTATTCGGGGCGGTTCCCGTGTTGTTGAAAGTAATCGTGCCTCCGGTGGTTCCGGTGATTGCAACCGTGCCGCCAATCGTAATCGTTTGGTTGTTTGTGCCGTTGAAGGTGATGTTGTTAAAGGTTGAGGTGCCCGTTCCGGCAAGATTGCCTGAGAGGTTAATATTCACCAAATCTGTGTTTCCGCCACTCACTTCTCGGAACAAGATAGTACCGTTATTGGTAAAACTTCCCCCGCCCGTGATGTTCAAGGTGTGCGTATTATTATTAGGATTTGCAGGTACAGCGGTTCTGTATGTGCCTCCTGCGTTTATGGTAACGCCACCTGCACCCACGTCTAGCGTGCGATTCGTGTTGTCATAAGTCAAAGTGCCGCTCACGCCTTCTCCGACGACCAATCCGCCGATAGGGTTTGCAGGCGAGACATTGATGGTAACCGTTGCACCATCGCGAATGGTTACCACGCCCGTGCCAGAAAGTTGACCGGGATATGATGTCGCAGGATACCAGTTGGGGCTTGGTAAGACATCGTAACGTTCCCAAGTTAAAATCGTATTCCAGTTCCCCCCCGAACCTACGGACCGATAGTCGCCGACGGCTTGGGCGTTGGCTTGCGCCGCAAATCCGACGAGCAGAGCCAGCAAACACGTCGCTTTGAGGAGATTTTTTTTGGTTATCATTTTGGCAGCAGAAATTATTGTGGTTGAGGCGTAAGGAACTCGCATATTCGCTTGGCTGATTTTGATAATAAATTGAAAAATATAATTAAACAATGTTGTTAGGAGTGAATCAGATTGAATCAGATTGACTTATAAGTCTTTTCCTTCAACTTTCAACCGTGGATGTTGTTTTCCATGGTTGTCTCACTACAATTTCACAGTCAGAATTCAAATGGACTATACTTTGAAGTTTAAAGTCAAAAATCATACCAATTTTCAGAATCAATCACATATATGTAGGGGTGCATTCAGAATTAAGTGATGAGCCATGCTTGTGCTCAGGCGAGCGAAGTAAAATGAGGGAGTGATCATAAGGTTTTTGGTTGTTTTTCAACTAATCCTGAATGCGGAAGAGCGCGAGGCTCCTCCGCTATCCAATTCAGGAGAATGTTACTTCTTTTTTGCGCCAGCGGCGGCTTTTGCGAGCGAATCAGCCATGGCGAGTGAATCGGCTTTCGCTTTGGCAGCGGCTTCAGCGGCGGCTTTTTCTTCTTCCGCCTTTTTGATTGCGGCGAGCGAATCGGCGACTCGTGTAGAATCGGCTTTACGCTTTTTTTCAAGCTCTTCTTTGCTTGGTCCGCAACCGATTGCGGCAATCGCGACCGTCAAGATAACGGCGACTAAGAGGTTCTTCATCGTTTGATTGAAAGGTTTGTTGTTAAGAATTGAACATATTCACGACGAATATGTTTTAAGAAAAAACCTGAAAAGTTGAACAGATTTGGATTGTCCGTTTTGACTGGAAATAAAATGTAGGCGCAAATATACGCAACTTTCAGTTCTTCACAAATTTTTCACAAGCGATTTGCTTTTTGGACTTTGAATCGCCGGTTTTTCCTGTGAGTTTTTTACTAAAAGTATTACAAAATGTATCGACTCAGGTCGCGGTCTTTAGCGATTTTGCTCAGCCGATTTTCGACGAACTGCTTATCGATGACGACCTTTTTACCCGGATAGTTTTCAGGCACTTCAAACATGAGGTCTTCGAGAAGGCTGGTCATGATGGTATGCAAGCGACGTGCGCCGATGTTCTCGACCGATTCATTGACTTGGGCGGCGGTGGCGGCGATTTCTCGGATGCCATCGTCGGTAAATTCAAGTTCAACGCCTTCGGTTTTGAGGAGCGCGGTGTATTGCTTGATGAGCGCGTTTTCAGGTTGGACGAGAATTTTGACAAAGTCGTCTTCGGTGAGGCTTTTGAGTTCGACGCGAATCGGGAAACGCCCTTGCAGTTCGGGAATCAAATCCGATGGTTTCGAGACGTGAAACGCACCCGACGCGATAAAGAGAATATGGTCGGTTTTGATCATGCCGTATTTTGTTACGACAGTAGAGCCTTCGACGATGGGGAGCAGGTCGCGTTGAACGCCTTCGCGACTCACGTCGGGTCCGCCGCGCGCGCCGTCGGCGGTGGCGATTTTGTCAATCTCATCAATAAAGACGATGCCGGACTCTTCAACGCGGAAGACGGCTTCTTTGGTAACGACGTCCATATCAATGAGTTTTTGAATTTCTTCCTGCTCGAAAATCGTTTTGGCTTCAGCGACGGTTACGCGGCGTTTTTTACGTTTCTTCGGCAGTCCGCCCACGATGTCTTGAAGCATTCCGCCCAAGTCTTCTGCCGGACCGAAGGGTCCGAGGATTTGCATCATGCCTTGCGGGTCGCTTGAGACTTCAATCTCGACGGTGCGTTCATCTAATTTTCCTTGTCGCAGGCGGTCGCGCATTTTCTCGCGGCTTTTATCGTTGAGTTCGATTTCGGATTTCGAGTCGCTCTGTTCTTCGGCGTCGTCGTTGTAGGCTTTTGCCAGTTGGCTTGAAGATTTCTTGACGGGCGGAAGGAGAATATCCAAGAGGCGTTCTTCGGCGAGTTGACGCGCTTTGTCTTGCACTTCGACGGATTTTTCTTGGCGCACCATATTGACGCTGAGGTCGATGAGGTCGCGAATCATGGATTCGACGTCGCGCCCGACGTAGCCGACTTCGGTGAACTTCGAGGCTTCGACTTTGACAAACGGCGCGCCGGAAAGCTTTGCAAGTCGCCGAGCGATTTCCGTTTTTCCAACGCCCGTATGCCCAATCATAATGATGTTATTAGGCATGATTTCTTCTTTGAGCGCACCTTGAACCTGCTGACGGCGATATCGATTTCGAAGCGCGATGGCGACGGATTTTTTCGCCTCATGCTGACCGATGATGTATTTATCCAACTCCCGCACAATTTGTTGGGGCGTAAGATTTTTCAAGGTGAATGCTTGCTCCGTCTGATGATGTTTTCCGTTGTTTTGACCTTTTTCGGTTTCCGAAATCTCTGTGCTTTTGCGTGCCATTTTTAATTCTTGAATAAATGCTTGAATAGGATGTTAGATTTCCTCAACTTTGATATTGCTGTTGGTGTAAATGCAAATATCGGCAGCGATTTTGAGCGATTCGGTAACGATGGTTTTCGCGTCTAAATCGCTGTATTTCATCATGCCGCGTGCCGCCGCCAGCGCATACATACCGCCGCTTCCGATGGCGACGATGCCGTCTTCGGGTTCAATGACGTCGCCCGTGCCTGAAACGATGAGTGCTTTTTCAGGCGAGATGACGGCGAGCATGGCTTCCAAGCGTCGAAGATACTTATCGGTACGCCAATCTTTAGCAAGTTCGACGGCGGCGCGCTCCAACTTACCGCTATGCGATTGCAATTTCTCTTCAAATTTTTCGAGGAGCGTCATGGCGTCGGCGGTTGCGCCGGCAAATCCGACCAAGACCTTGCCGCCGTGCAAGCGTCGGACTTTGGTGGTAGAATGTTTGAGAATCGTTGCGCCCTGTGTCATCTGTCCATCTGACCCCAGCGCGCCTTTTCCGTCTTTCAAGACACCGACAACGGTAGTTGCGTGAATGTTCATTTTCCTTTGATTACGAATGATTGATTACAAGTCAGTAAGGTTGTTGGAAGTGTTATGACGGTTGTTTGTGGATTTAAGTTCAAATGGATTCAATTTTTTTGCGCAAGCGTGCGACGGGAATGCCGAGTTGCTCGCGGTATTTGGTAACGGTTCGCCGTGCGAGTTTATAGCCGCGCTCGCTGAGCAGTTCGGCAAGTTTATCGTCGGACAGTGGTTTTCCCGATTCTTCTTTTTCGATGAAGTCTTTTATGGCTTGTTTGATGACGCGGTTCGAGACTTCGTCGCCGGATTCCGTTTCCATTGCCGTCGTGAAGAAATATTTTAATTCAAAGACGCCGAAATCGGTCTGCACGTATTTTCCATTGACGACGCGGCTGATGGTGGCGATGTCGAGCTGTGTGTCTTCGGCGATGTCTTTAAGAATCATTGGTTTCAATTTCGATTTACCGTAAACGAAGAAGTCGTATTGGCGTTTCATGAGTGCCGTCATGACTTTTTGCATGGTATGTCGACGCATTTGAATTGCGCCGATGAAGCCTTTGGCGGCAGAGAGTTTTTCGCGCAAGAATTCTTTGGTTTCTTTGGATTGCGACTTATCGCTCATCAAATTTTTGTAATGTTTTGAGAGGCGAATTTGAATATTTGTGCGCTCGTTTGAAGTTAAAACGAGGTCTTGACCATTGAAAGTAATGGTAAAGTCGGGAATTACATAATTACCAATTCGTGAAGGCGCGTCGCCGCCGGGTTTCGGGTTGAGTTTTTGAATGAAGGCAACGGCGCGTTTGAGCTCGTCGGGCGAGCAAGCGAGTTCTTGAAGGAGTTTTTCGTAGTGCTTCATGGCGAAGTCGTTGTAGTGGTAGGTCAAGATTTTCTGGGCGAGGCGTCGGGCTTCTTCGTGCGCATCATCGAGGTCTTCTTTGGCGAGGGCGGCAAGTTGAATGAGCAAGCATTCTTGCAAGTTTCGCGCCCCGATGCCGGGCGGGTCGAGCGTCCAGATTTTTTCTAAGACGGCTTCGATTTCTTTTTCGGTCGTCTCAACGCCGGCGGTCAAAAGTCCGTCGTGAATGATGTCGAAAGAGCATCGCAGGTATCCGTCGTCGTCGAGGTTGCCGATAATTTCTTCGGCAATTTGAAGTTCTTTTTCGGAGAGGTCGAGCAAGTGAAGTTGGGCGAGCAACCGTTCCGAAAGATTTTCTTCGTAAGTGGGTTGAAGGTAATCGTGCATGTCGTCGCTTGCGTCGCGTTGTTGTTGCACTTTGTAGCCTTCGTCGTCGTCATGATTCAATACTTCCGCAAGTTCGGCATCGAAGTCGTTTTCCTCTTGAACAGCGTTCTCTTCTTCTTCGCGCTTTTTTTCCGATGCTTGCTTTTCCGCAAGTGCATTTTCAGCGGTCGGCGTCTCAATCGGTGACTGAACTGCCTCGCCAATGACTGCCTCGCGCACGGCGACTTCGAGCGTGTTAGGCTCTGGCGACTGCTCGGCGCTGAATTCCTCATCTAACTCTTGCACTTCGCTCAACGCTTCGCCTTCTTCCAACAAAGGATTTTCTTCCAACTCTTGCTTGACGCGTTGCTCCAACTGCAAGACGGGCAGTTGCAGAAGTTTGGTGTATAGAATTTGTTGCGGACTGAGCCGCAAGGTTTGAATTTGCCGTTGTGAAAGTCCGTGTGCACTCATTGCCTTTGATTCAAATTGAGTTTTTCATTTATGCGTTTTTTCGTTGTTGCGACAGGCATTCAAAAACGACTTCGTCCATTTCGCGCCGTATTTTCGCGCCAAGGCGGGCGCAAGAAATTCGTAGAGATTGACTTTTTCTTTTGCACCGCACATACGTCCCGCCTCGCACTCTTCGATTTGCATATAGACCAACGCCTCCATTCCCAGCCGCCGCCTGATGCGTATCGGAAATAAATGGCACGAGAGAGGTTTCTGAAATTCACTTTCGCCGTTCAGATACAATTTTTCCAAATTGCACGTCGCAATTCCTCGTTCATCAATCGTGGCAAAGACGCACTCGCGCCCGTCGACCGTCGTGAGAAACAAACTTCCTTGATGGACTTCATAAATACCTTTCTCGTCAAGGGCTTTGCGGTTGGCTTCGGGCAAAAGCGGCTTGACTTTTTCCAACAACGATTCAATGATTTTGACTTCATCTGTCGTAACAGGCGCGCCCAATTCTCCGACCACGCAGCATGCACCTTTGCACCGGGCTAAATCGCATCGGAATTTTGCCTGCATCACTTCGTCGTCAATCAAAACGCCGTCTATTACAATCATGTTGAATTATTTGAGTTAGCAATGCCGCCTGCACAAAGATTATGCCAATAAATGTAAGAAAAAATGTGTCGCGAAGAAACGGCTCGCGCCTCGAAAGCAAATAAAATGAAAGAAAAAAGTAGAAGCGAGGATTTTTTATTTTCAAGATGAGCCTGTATATTTGCGTCCCTTTTTCGAAGGGTAACTTTGAAGTAAGCGCGGTTAGCTCAGTTGGTTAGAGCGCCACCTTGACACGGTGGAGGTCACTAGTTCGAATCTAGTATCGCGCACAAACACGATTATTTTCACACAACGATTTACATTCAACGATTTTACACCAATGGCAAAGGCAAAAGGCAATCGCATCACCATCACGCTCGAATGCACCGAAGCGCGCAAAGAAGGCAAATCGCCCTCGCGCTACACCACGCAAAAGAACAAGCGCAACGATACCGAGCGATTGGAACTCAAAAAATATAACCCTGCCTTAAAACGCAGAACGATTCATAAAGAGGTGAAGTAAGAGCGGTCAACTAAACGCGGTGAAGCCGTGTGGTCAAGCCGATTCTTTGAAGTGAGTTCAGGTCAGATTTAGAATTGCAAGCAACGGGCGGAAAGGGTTTCCGCCTTTTTCTTTTTCGGATTTTTATTGGCGTTTCACAAGATTTTTACAACCACCATTGTCATGTCGTCATACTGCGGGGCGAATCCGGTGAAGCGTTGAACGTCTTTACAAATCGCCTGTACGACTTCGCGCGACGTTGGTTTGCTTGCAAAAGATGCCAGTGCTTTCAATAGTCGCTCCTCGCCATATTCCTCACCTTCTTCATTTTTTGCTTCACTGAATCCGTCGGTATAAAATACAAGCGTATCGCCTGATTGGAGCGACGCGGTTGTTTCTTCAAGGGTTTTCTCGAAGACTTGGGAGTCAGCGAGTCCAAGCGCCATTCCTTTGGGCATCGGCGCAGAACTTGCCCCCGTGCTTCGGCTCACGAGCAGGAGTGGGTTATGTCCAGCGCGTGCGTAACGCAAGTTTTTTTCTTTGACGTCGATAATGGCGTAAATCATGCTCACGAACGTGCCGCGCTTGAAGGATTGAAATACAAGGCGATTTGTTTCCGTGAGCACTTGCTTTGGCTCAGCAATGACGCCAGAGGCGAATTGAATCACGCCCTTGACGAGGGTCATATACATCGCCGCCGGCACGCCTTTTCCCGACACATCGCCAATAGCGACAGCGAACTTTCCGTTGGGGAGTTTCATGTAGTCGTAATAGTCGCCGCCGACTTCGAGCGCGGGCAAACAAATTCCCGAAACGTCCAATCCCCTCACCGTCGGGTCGTGTTGCGGGAGCAGTCGGAGTTGGGTTTCGCGGGCGATTTTGAGTTCCTCTTCCATTCGAGCGCGCTGTGAAATGCGTTGCACGTGCGAGGGCAATACCGACCCCTTGAACGAGAACTCCTCACCACGTTGAAGCGCGAACACCGCGGCGACGCCCACCACCGCCAATAGGCTTAAATCAGCAACGCCTGCGCCCCAAAATTCAGCCGACGGCGCAAGCAAGAGCGGAATGTTTGAAAACAAGAATTGATAAACAAACTCCGCCGTGATTACGGCAAGTAACCCCCGCTTGGCGGAAAACGCCGACAGCACGATTCCAATAACGAGCGACCCCGCAAACGATGCCCAGAATGGATAAACCGGTGGAAAGTAATGGTAATAAACCGCCCATGCCAGCCCCGTTATTCCAATCGCAAGCCACTTCTTTTTCAACTTCTTTAAAATCCGCTCAAAGAGAAACAGCCGAATGAGCACGTTTGCGCTCACCACCGTTCCAAGTTCCCAAAATGGACTGAACGGCAAAATGGATTCGCTGACCGCAACGCCCGCCGTTCCAGACCATGTGCCGAAAAAGTGATTGCCGAGCGCGATGGTGGCGATTGCCAGAGCACACACGACGATTCCAAACGCCGCTCCAACAAGCACTTCGCGCCCAACCGCTTTTGAAAAAAATTTCTTCTGCAAAAGCGCATCGATTCCCAGAATTTGCATCTCGCGCTTGTTGAATCGTGCATCAGATTCGCCAATCGTCCATGCAAAAAAAGCAGTGCCCGCCAAAAGCAACTGACCGAATACAATTCCAAAGAAGAGAAAGAAGATGTAATTCAATGACCGCGACAGCCCAAAACTAACATAGACGCTTGATGTGCCCGCCGCGTTTAGGAACGCAAGCGTGCCGAGCATGAAAACAACGGCAAAAAGAACCGTTCCACCACGCACGCCAACCTCCCCTTCGTGATACTTTTTCAGAAAAACGACGGCGAGTAAAATCAGCGTTACAAACACCAGCAACGTCGTCAAGAACCCGCGTGAACCGAAGAGCGCCGCCGCATTCTGAAAGGCTTCTTCTTTTGCCGCCTCGCTGATGAGCATTTCATTGGAAAAGGATTTTATCATTGAGCCGACGAATCCGACGCTGACTTTTTTCACGCCGATTTCGCCCGCCCGATGCTCATCGTACCACACAAACGATTGAATCGTGAACGACTTTCGCTCGTCGCTTTTCGCGCTGATGAACGTGAAGCGGCTTGTATCGCGCACGTTGAGCCCATGTTCGCGCTCGAGAAAGGCGATTGCCAGCACTTTGGCGCTATCGATGGGAATCGGCGCAATGCTCGCCGTATCATAGTATTGCCGCTCCATTGAGAGCACGTCGCCGCTCGCCGTGAACAAGATTTCCATTGACTCTTGCGAACTTTGTATGGACACGTCTTTCGTCCAAATCACCTTCCAAATCGGAATATCGACCTCTTTTTGCTCAATAAGCCGACGCATTTCTAACTGCGTATGGTTGGCTTTGAGGGCTGTGGTGTGGGATGGAGATTGCAGTTGAGCAGGAATAATCGCCTCATCAAATCCATTTGTATTGAAGCCGACGCGCTCGGCATAATCTTTGGCATACTTGAGAATTTCCTCACGACTTTTTTCCAACTTCGGCACATCGGAAAGCATGGCGTATTTCCAAGCAATCGGAATAAGGAGAAGGCTGATGAAGGTTGTAAAGAGAAGCGGGCGATTGTCTTTGAAAAATTGCGACATAAGAGTGGAATCCTCGTGCAGGTCGTTTTGAATGTTGGGAAATATAATGCGCTTTGTGCAGGTTTTTGTTGCACTTCTTTGTGATTGAATCAGATTGGCTTTGCTCGTGCTTTTGTGCTTTCGTTGTAACTTCCCTCCAAATTGTGATTATGAAGAAACGCCTTTCCATTTTTTTGAAATTGCTCGCGGTGATGGTCGTGGCAGTGGTGTTGATAGATGCGGCTGTTGTAACGGCGTTCCGCTTGGCGTTTGATTTGCCCGAAGACCCGCCACCCTCGCCGCGCGGCTATGCGCGTGTTATCGCTAATTATCTTGCCGATGAAATCGGCGCGCCGCCCGATACGCTCATGGCTCGAAAGTATGCGGAAAAATTAGGCATCGGCATTCGTCTTGAAACGCCTGACTTCGTTTGGACGTCGTCGAGCGACGCCGACTGGGAAGTAACTGAACCGCCACCGCCACCTTTGCCGGATTCAAAGCCTCGGGTGCGTCCGTTCCGACAACGCGACCGACGCGCCGTTCTGATTGTGCGCGGCGAAACCGTCTTTTCTTTCAAGCTCAAAGACTTGCCGCCGCCGCAAAGTTTTTTCTCGACCGAACGTGCCGTGCTTTGGCTACTGCTCTTTCTTTCGCTCATCGGCATCGGGCTTTTCTTTCTGCTTCGCCACATGTTTTCGCCCATTCAAACGCTCATCGACGGCACTAAACGCATCAGCGCGGGCGATTTCTCGACGCATATTGAAATCAATCGGCGCGACGAACTCGGCGAATTGGCGCACTCGTTCAACGCCATGAGCGCGCGGATTCACGAGATGCTCAAACGCGAGCGTGAACTGTTGCTCGACGTCTCGCACGAACTTCGCTCTCCGCTCACGCGCATGAAGGTTGCGCTTGAACTGCTCCCCGATGGCGTCGGCAAAACGCAAATTCAAAACGATGTCAATGAGCTCAACGCCATGCTCACCGAACTCTTGGAATCGGAACGCTTGCAGTCGAGCAATGGAAGTTTGAAGCGCATGGTGTTCGACCTTGTAAAAATCGCCGAAGAAGTTCGGTCGGAATTTCGCGACGAGCATGAGCGCATCGCTATTGAAGCAGAGCACGAGATACGGCTCTACGCCGATAAAGAGCGCATTCGCTTGCTTTTGCGCAATCTCGTCTCTAATGCGCTCAAATACTCGCAAAGCCTTGTTCGAATTCATCTCTCTGAAACGCCGTCCAAAGTAGTGCTTCGGGTGATTGATTATGGAAAAGGTATTTCAAAAGAGGATTTGAAAAAGATTTTTGAGCCGTTTTATCGCACCGATTCTGCAAGGGTGCGCATGAGTAGCGAGGGCGGCTTTGGATTGGGACTTTACTTGTGCAAAAAAATCGTTGAGGCACACGGCGGCACGATTGTGGCTCAAAGCGAGGAAGGCGAAACGTGCTTTGAAATCCAACTGCCCAAAGAAAAAGGCGACTCGTTCTGAATCGCCTTTAACTTGCTTTTAACTCGACATAGAACGCTTGTCGCTGACATCACTTCACGAAGCGGCTCATTTCTTTCACCAATCGTTCGGTGGCTTCGCGTAAGGCTTTGGCGGTCGGCGAGTCGTTTTGAGCGGCGTCGCCGTCGAAGCTACCCCACTCGGTAGAGACGTTTGCGCCCACAGAGCGTTCCGTCGCGCTTCCGTCGGTGCGAAAACTTTCGAGCAATTTTCCTTCTTTAATGGAAACGAGGTCGCCTTGCAGGGTGATTTTAGACGAGACGCTTCGCGCTGATGTGCCAAGATTTTGCCCCATCACGCTGATGCCGCCAATGCCTGTTGAGCTGGAGCGCGATTCGGCTTCGAGAATCGTGCCGATAACGACGTAATCAACGCCGTTTTTGCGCCCGATTTCCAACGCCGTTTCAACATCAACGGTCTCAGGCTGACCGTCTTTGGGTTGATAGCGAATGAACTTGGGCAGGTATTTTTTATCGCGAAGCATTTCAGAGCGAATAAATTTTGCGACTTGCTCGCCGAAGTCGCCACCGATGCCGGAAGCGTCCTCGAAGGTCAATACGCCGATTTTTTGAGCCGACGCCGAAGAAAAGTTCATCAAAGAACAGCCTACCACAAATGCGATGGTGATCAACGTCGTGTTTATGATGCGTTTCATGGTTCGCGGTTGTTTATAGTTACTTGTTACATTTTTTTCAGCACTTCTTGCGCGATTTCAATGGCTTTTTGCTTGTTTTCAGAGTCCTTGTAATCCATGCGAATTGCAAAGGATTGGTTTTTGAAGAAGACGCGCAGTTGGCGGCTTTTCGCACTCCATGTGGCTAAGTCGCCGACGCCGCTGACGTCCTCGAGCGTTGCATCGCCGTCCATTTTCGTTGCGCCTTCAAGCATATTGCGCATGGTTTTGAGCGTGGCTTCGTCTTTTCCTTTTTTGCGCTCTTCCTCGATGCGTTTATCAAGTGCTTCTTGCGACATCATATTTCCGCCGTTGCGCAAGCGATTCGTGCCGCTCTCAAAGGTTTCTCTCGCCATGTTATTGAAATAGGATTCAAAAGAAACCTCAACGTTCTCGCTTTCGGGCGGTGCGATGAGTGCATCGGTCAGTGTTTTTCCGGCTTTCTTTTCAGCGGCTTTTTGTCCTTTTTGCGTCGCTGTGCCGAGCATGCCCATCGCCATTTCCATTCCCCTCTCTTGGCTCTTCTTGCGAATTTCGTCAGCGTTAGGTTTTGGATAGGAGAATGTAATTCCGCTCAGTGCGCCTCGATCGATGCAGTAAGTTGGGCGCGTCGGTTTTTCAGGGTAAGGCTCGTTCAATTCTTTTCCTTCTTTGGCGGCTTTCTGACTGCGCTCGTTGTATTCAGTTAATTTTTTGTAATAAGCGTCTTCCGGATTCTCTTCAAACTTGACGGAGGGGTCAAGCCCCATCACGCGCTTGACGATGTCTTCGGTTAAAAACTCTTTCGCCGTGCTTTTGCTTTCGGCAGGCGCAGAAGTTTTGGCTTTGTCGTCGCCTTCTTTTTTTCCACCACACGCGGCAAGCATGAGAAGGAGCAGAACGCCGACGACTCTGACGGATAGATTTTGCATGGTTCGATTTGGTTTAGATGTTGAAAAAATTGGGCGCATTGCACAGCATCGCAACACGCCCTGTGTATTGATGAGAGACGCTGTTACTTCTTTATGGCGGAAGCTCGCGCGGGCATCATCGGTTGAGTGATGCGACGGTCGCTGTTTGAACTTGAAACGCTTCGCACGTTTGTAACGCGAATGTTATCGATGAGCCAACCTCTGAATCCATTGTAAAGGTTGTCACGCGTGTCGAACTTGAAGCGTAGGCGAATTTGCTGACCAGCGAAGGGACTCAAATCGAACTCTTCAAATCGCCAAACCGGTGCTTGATTGAATCCGCCCGATGTGAATGGTAGAGGCTCTCGGTCGTCTAAAATCGGGTCGGTAAAAGGGTTGAGCCGACCAAGCGAAATTGAGTCGCCATTGGCGCGAATGACCTCAACTTCCATGATGTCAAATCCGAATTCATTTGGATTGACGCTTTCAATTTCAAACCAAGTCCAGAACGAGAGCGTGGCGACGGTGTCGGCGGTGAGATTGATGAGCGGCGAAGTGAGTTTGCCTGAATTTGCACTTTCGCTTGTTCCACCTGAGAGCGAATCTTGCGGAAGGCGTAATTTGCCGATGAAACTGCCCGTTGTGTCTTGTCCATACCAGAAGGTGAATTGTCCTTGAAAGGCTTGCGGCAGTCTCGCATTGGAGTTGTCGTTTGGCGCGAGCCTCACTTGGCGCGGGAAGTTTTTGTTGAGAATGTTGGGGTTGTTTTGTTGACGACGCCAGAAGCCGGTGCGCGTCCAATTTTTATCGGTTTCCACATCGTCTTCGAAGCGGACTTGACCCGATGTTGAGGCAGGGGTCAGCGCGGCTTGAACTTGGGTCGTTTGATTCGCATTTACACTTACATTGTTCACCACGCGCGTAACAAACCCTTGACGCACAAAGCGCACTTTGAATGAGGGAATCGCTGCGCCGCCCGATGCTGTGATAGGAATTGCGCCAATGGAAAATCCTCCGTTTGCGTTAGAGGTCGTCGAGGCAAAGTAGCCGTTTGTCAGGGCTTCGTTGGTTGCACTGATGGCGACGTTGACACCTTGAAGCGGATTGCCGTTGTTGTCGCGCACGATGCCTGAAATCGCGCCAATCGCGACGGTGATCGATGTATCGGCGGGAAATAAGTCAATGAGCGCAAGCGCGCCTTGGCTTTCACTAACCACAATGCTATCGGCGGAAGTGGGATTGTAGCCGGGCACCACCGCAGTCAGTTTGTAAAGTCCCGTCGCAAGATTTTCAAATTTGAACTGCCCTTGTGCGTTAGTGGCTTGCGTTCCGACCGCCGTTCCCGACTGCGTAGAGAGCGAGATAGTTACGCTTGGCATTGGGGAGAGTTGAACGGCGTCAACGACGATTCCACTAATTTGACCCGGATTGTTTGTTGGGGCGACGACGCCCTTGTTATCGTCTTCGCAAGCAGAAAAGAAGACGATGAGCAGAAGGCTGATCGCGAGATAAATTTGTTTTTTCATTATCGCTGGCTGTTTAAATATTGACGATACAAATTGCAACAGTGAAGTCAAGTTAGACTGCAAAGAGCAGATTTCGCAACCCATTTTCTCGAGTTGTGATAGCGGGAATTGGGGCGCACCTATTGGAATGAATTACCAAAACGGATATGTTTGATTTTCATCAATGTTCAATTCACACTCACTTGCGTCTTCAACTTCTATTTTCTCTGCTTTTCATTTCGCTTCTAGGTGCGTGTTCAGGCGGATTAGAGCCTGTGCCTGAAAGTCGTAGCGCGATGCAAGGCGTGATTCGTTTCAAGAATCGTGCGCAAGCCGACAGCGTGCAACTTCTATTTCTGGCAGGATTTCCAACGCCGCCGCAAACTTTTCCGAATGATTTTTTCACAGCCGTCAACAACCGCGATACGCTCTCGCTCTTCGACCGCTATCAAGCCGGCACAGACAGCATCGTTTATGAAGCCGCTTGGAATGTGCGCCGATACGAGTATGTGATTGTCGCACAGTTCATCGTCGAGCCGACACTTGGCTCAATTTTCGTGCGCGACAATTGGCGCGTGGTAGGGCTCTACGGACGCATCGGCAATTCCGCATTAGGCTCACCCGTTGAAATTCGACAAGGGCAAATCACGCGCGGCATCGATATCGAGGTTGATTTTTGGAATCCCATTCCACTTCCCTCTGAACCGTAGCCTTGCTCCGACATCTCACTTCGGAATCGTTGAAAATCTCACAATCAGATAAATCACGATGAACATATCGAAGAGCATCAAAAACGCAAACCCGATGTAAAACAACGCATCGAGTTTGTTGTTGCCCGATAGCGCCGACTCTGCCGTCGAGTAAAAGATAAGTAGCATCAGAAGCATCACGCTGCACAAAATCCAAAGCAAGAGCGAGAGCACTTCGCTTGACGATTGCGCCTTACGCTCCGGCGCAAACCAATACTCGCGGTTCGGCACATTCATGTAAATCGCCTTCTCGCTTTTCAGGAGCCCACCTACAATTCCGAAAATCACAAGCACCACAGCAACGATTGCCAAGTGCGAAAGCGCCATGCTTTCTTTTGAGGAAAACGACGTCGCCTTGCCGCTTGAACCAAAGTGCATCGGCACGCTTTCCGGCAAGATGGGATAAAAGTAAGCGATGAGTCCAAAGTGCATGATGAGGAGCACCACGACCCCGATTGATGAAATTTTGAGATTGGTCATAATACGATAACTGATTCCGCAATAAGTTCCTCGATGCGCGTTGGATTGAAGTCAATAACGAGCGTGCCTTCCTCTCCGAGCAACTCCCATTTGGCAAGAAGCGATTCGTAGGTTGAAAGCCAAGCACGGGCGTCGGCTTCGGAAAAATTGAGATGAAATTCGGCATACAAGTCGCCGAGTTCTTCACGCACGAGCGCGTCGTATTCGCTTGGTGTGCACGCGCCCATCAGCATTGCACCCAACGCGCGCACAAGCACTTCAACAACGAGCGATTCACGACCTAAATTTTTGACCATGCTTGGGTCTGAAAGCGTCGACAGCGACTCGCCTTTTGCAACAAGTCCGAAAAATCCGTTTTCAAATCCGCCCTTTAACTCGACGACCACGTGCGCCAAGTCGTGATAAGCAACCTGCGCTCCAACTTTGGCGGCGGTCGTTGTGCCGTCCGGACGCACGCACACCACTTGATAATGCGGCTTTTTTCTGAACAGAAGTTTCATTGAAGATGGGTTTATCGTTCTAATCGTTCAAAAATCAAGACGTGGGTCTGAAAGCCGAACTGCACGGCGATTTCAGCAGAGAGCACTTGAACAAGCCGCCACCCTTTGCGTCCGTAGTCGTCGATGACGGCTTTGTAATCTTCTTTGAGCGCGCCCGTCCAAGTGCTTTTGTATTCCATCGGGACGAATTTGTATTCGAATTTTGGATTCATTTTTTCTCTTGTTTTGAATCTTTGAAATTTTTATTGCGATGCTCTTTAACGGCGCGCGTGAGCAGAAATTCAATCTGCCCATTGACGCTTCGAAATTCGTCCGCCGCCCATTTTTCCAACTCTTTCAGCAAGTCGGGATTGAGCCGTAAGACGAAGGCTTTTTTTGATTTTTCATGTTCCGCCATTCCTTATTGCATTTAATCTCACTTTAATTGTAAAGCGTGCCGGTATTGACGACGGGACTTGCGCTTTTATCGCTACACAGCACCACGAGCAAGTTGCTCACCATTGCGGCTTTGCGCTCTTCATCTAACTGCACCAAGTTTTTTTCGGAGAGTTTTTCCAACGCCATCTCGACCATGCCGACGGCGCCGTCGACGATTTGTCGGCGTGCGGCAACAACCGCCGTCGCTTGTTGGCGTTGAAGCATTGCGCTGGCGATTTCAGGCGCGTAGGCAAGGTGGCTGATTCGCGCTTCAATGACCTTTACGCCCGCGCGTTCAAGCCGCGCCGAAAGTTCATCTTCCAAAAGTTTGTTGACTTTTTCCGCACCGCCGCGCAAGGTGATTTCGTTTGGCTCGGTCTCGCTGAAATTGTCGTAAGGGCAAGAACTTGCAAGGTTTCGCACGGCGGCTTCGCTTTGCACGCTCACGAAATTGACATAGTCGTCGACTTCAAACGCCGCACGCGCCGTTTCTTCAACTTGCCACACAATCACCGCCGCAATCTCAATCGGATTTCCGACTTTGTCATTGACCTTGATTTTCTCTCCGTTCAAGTTTCTCGCACGAAGCGAAATCACTTTCTTTGTAACAAGCGGATTCGTCCACCAAAACCCATTGGCTTTCACCGTGCCGATGTATGTGCCGAAGAGCATAATCACACACGACCCATTTGGATTGACGATGAAGAATCCCGCAACGAGCAATCCCCACACGAGCGTCAAAGCGACGCCGAGAAAAATTTGCCGAAAGACGAACAAGAAGACAATCCCGCCCAGCATTAACAGCACCACCGCCAACATACCGTAGCCCGACGTCGGCACAAGGGGTTTTTCTTGATGCGTGTATTGAAACTGTGTTTTTTCCATCATGTTCATTGAGTTTTAGTTTGATATTAAATTGATAGCACTATACTACCAAATTAAATTTTAGTTTCAAAACCTTTTCAGGCGAGAACATCGAGCGCAACGTGGAGAAGCAAACGCGGATTGAACGGATTCGGAGATTTTCACGGAGTATCGAACATTGGAGAACAATAGGGGCATGGATTAGAAAGGAGAATGCCAAAATTGATTAAGCATGATAGGATTTTTCAAAGATGATTATTGCGAGCGAAGAGGCAACATCTATAAACCCTGATAAACACAGGCGGAGATGGATTGCTTCGCCGCTTCGCTCCTCGCAGAGTAACCGACAAACGCTATCCTTTTCAAGTTATATTGGTATAAGGGCTTATGACTGGATTGCCTCGCCGCAACGAAGATGATGAGCAGTCTCCATTACTCGTTATTCAATAGTCATTTGGCTATGCCGTTTCTCTGACAATCAATTCAGGCTCTAATCGGCGGTTTTGCTTCGGGGCGTTGGGCGACTTGATGCGTTGCAAAAGAAAATCAAAGGCGGTTGCGCCCATTTTTTGAATGGGTTGTCGAACGGTGGTGAGATGCGGTGAGATGAGTTGGGCGATGGGTTGGTCGTCGAAGCCGACGACGGCAATTTGTTTTGGAATATGATACCCGTGCTCAAGCAAAGCCGTAACGATGCCAATCGCCATTTCGTCGCCCGCCGCACAAAAGACGGCGTCGAAGGGCAACTCTTTGGACTTGCGAATGAAATTCTCGATGACTTCGCTTCCTTGCTGACGCATTTCGCTGATTTTGTAAGGCACTTCGAGGAGGAGTTTTTGGGAGAGTCGGATTTTATTTTTTTTGAGTGCCGCTTCGTAGCCGCGCCGACGCTCGCTCATCACACTCGAAGGCATTGGTCCGTAGGCGAGTAAAATTCTTTTTTTGCCTTTGCGCACAAGGTAATCCGTCGCACGAAATCCGCCCTCATAATTATTGACGGAAATGGAATCGAGTTCTTTCAATTCTGCTTCAATGACGACGCACGGCAAATTGTGCTGAATAAACTCTTGGGTGCGGTTTTGATTGTGGTCGAAGAGCTGCACGACGATTCCATCGACTTGTCGGCTACGAGCGATGTCGCTGTAAATTTCTTCTTCGCTCTTGGGTCGCCCCGTCGTGCTGTGAATGACGAGGTTGTATCCTGAATTGCGAATCTGCGATTCAATTCCGCGCAATACTTCCACCGTAAATGGCTCAGCCATGCTCGGCACAAGCAATCCAATGAGTTTGGTTTCTTGTTTGACGAGTCGAGTCGCATTGATGTTCGGCACGTAGTTAAGGTCGCGGACGATTTTTTTTACTTTCTTTATCGTCTCTTCTTTGAATGTACCTTTGCCGTTCAAAATCATGGAGACCGCCGCAGGCGTCAGTCCTGCAATCGCGGCGACGTCTTTAATCGTTACTGCGCCGTTTTGACTTTTCATAGAAGGCGTTTCCTACTTTGTTTTAATGTTTTTCGCAATGTATGGATAGAACTTGGGCTTTTGAAATTACAACTTGAACTCAATGCTCACCGGCGAGTGGTCGGAACTCGCTTCCTCTTTTTGAATGATTGCACGTGTTGCTTTTGAGGCGAGCGCCGGCGAGGCGTAGGTGCAATCAATCCGCCATCCGATATTTTTTTCGCGCGCGCCTTTCGGAAAATAATTCCACCACGAGTAATGCCCTTCTTCGTTTGGGTGTGCTTCACGATAAACGTCTTTCAATCCAATTTCAAAGAGCGCGTCAATCTTCGCCCGCTCCTCTGGACGAAAGCCCGTGTTTTTTTCATCGCGTTGCGACGGGTGCAAATCAATTTCCTTGTGCGCAATGTTGATGTCCCCTGTGAAAATTACTTCTTTGCCTTTGTTCATCAGGGTTTGTAGGTGTATGCGAATTGCATCAAAGAATTTCAGTTTGAAGGCGAAATGGTCGGGCTTTTCGCCGCGTGGCGCGTAAGTGCCCAAAACCACCACTTGCTCAAACTCGGCTTGAATCAATCGGTTTTCAGCGTCAAAGTCAGGAATGGTGATTTTCGGTTTGCCATACTTTTCCGATACGGCGCGGTGTACGAATAAGCCAACGCCGCTGTATCCTGCTTTGAACGTGGAAGGATTCCAAAAGACGTCGTAATCGGTGAGTGATTTGAACGCATCGGGAATTTTTGCAAGGTCGGCTTTGAGTTCCTGAACGCACAGGATTTCGGGGTCGGCTTGCGCCAAGCGTTGAAGCAGAGCGGTTTCGCGGGCGCGTATGCCGTTGATGTTCCAAGTGGTGAGTTTCATGTTGAGCGTATTTGAATGTGAACTTTGATGTAAAAAAAAAGGGCATCACGATGGATACCCTTTTTTCCTGCAAAGTAGTTTGTGCTTAGTCGTCAATCTCTACTTCGCCGTTGCCGTTGGAAGTTACTTCAACATAGCGCGTTTCGCTGGAAAGTCGCATTTGTCGATACTTCTTCATTCCTGTTCCGGCTGGGATCGGCTTTCCGACGATGACGTTTTCTTTCAAGCCCAAGAGGTAATCTTCTTTGCCTTCGATGGCGGCGTCGGTCAATACCTTCGTCGTTTCTTGGAACGAGGCGGCGGAAATGAAACTTTCCGTTTGCAGTGCGGCACTCGTGATTCCCAAGAGTTGGGGTTGTGCGGTCGCCTGAACGGCTTCACGGAATTTGATTTGTTCTTTTCCGTTCTTTTTGAGTTCCTTGTTGAGTTTGACGATTTCGTCTTTCGCGTAAAGTTCACCCACTTTAATGCTTCGCGGAGCGTCGCCTCGTTCTTCAATGACAACTTTATTAGCAATGGCTTTATTGACGTCGGCGAAGTAGAAGCGGTCGACGAGGTCGCCGGGCAACAGGGAGGTATCACCTGCACCTTCAATTCTCACCTTTTGAAGCATTTGCCGCACGATAATTTCAAGGTGCTTGTCGTTGATTTCGACGCCCGCGTTCGTTTGATAGACTTTTTGAATTTCGTCGACCAAGTATTTTTGCACGGCGTTCGGTCCTTGAATTTTGAGAATGTCTTGCGGTGAAACTGCCCCGTCGGTCAGTGCATCGCCCGCTTTGACTTCATCACCTTCGTTGACCAGCAAGTGCTTGCCGAGCGGCACGTTATAGTCTTTTTGTGCGCCGTCATCGGAAATCACTTTGATTACTTTGGTGTTGCGCTTTTGTCCTTCGAATTTAATGACACCGCCAAATTCCACCACGATTGCTGGCTCTGACGGGCTTCGCGCTTCCAAGAGTTCGGTAACGCGAGGTAATCCTGCGGTGATGTCTCCGCCGAGCCGTGAAGCGTCTTTCGGCACTTTGGCAAGCGTGTCGCCACTCTTGATTGTGTCTCCATTTTCAACAAGCAAGGTCGCTTTAATCGGAATCGGATAGGTTGCGACGACGTCTCCGTTGCGGTTGACGACCTCTATTTTCGGCTCGCGCACGTCGCTGGCTTTCAATTTTGAACGCCAGTTGATGATGATGCGCTGCACCATGCCGGTTTGCGGGTCCGACTCTTCCTTGTAAGTTTCGCCTTTGACGATTTGCACGAACCGCGCCGTGCCGTCAAATTCGGTGATAATCGGCGTGCTGTTCGGCTCAACGCTGAAGAGCGTCGTATCTTTTTTGACGAGGTCGCCGTCGGCGCAAAGCAGTTTCGCGCCGTAGGGAATTGTGTATTTTTTGAGCACTTTTTCCGTGCCGGGTTCAACGATACTTATCACGCCGTTTTTGCGAATGACGACTTGGCTTTCCACTTCCTCGCCGGTATTTTCGTTGAGCTGCATGGTTGTTACGGTGCGCACGTTCTCGAACTGGATACGCCCTTCAAAGGCAGTTCTGATTTCTGTTTCAGAAATGCCGCCCTGCGCCGCACCGCCTTGGTGGAAGGTGCGAAGCGTAAGTTGTGTTCCCGGCTCGCCAATAGATTGCGCCGCAATCACACCGACGGTTTCGCCGACGTCGACCAAGCGGTTATTCGCCAAACTCGTGCCGTAGCATTTTGCGCAAATGCCACGCCGCGTTTCGCAAGTCAATCCGGAGCGCATCGTTACTTCGGCAATTCCAAGATTTTGTTCAATTAAGGACGCAAGTTCTTCATCAATCATTCGCCCTGCTTCGATGACGACCTCGCCCGTGTTTGTGTCAATGACGTCGGAGGCGGTGATGCGACCCTTCAACCGCTCGTGGAATTTGACCTTGTTGCCGGATTCTTCTTCCACTTGTCGATTGAGCGTGATGCCGCGCTTCGTTCCGCAATCGAGTTCGTTGATAATGACGTCTTGCGCCACATCATGTAGGCGGCGAGTAAGGTATCCGGCGTCCGCCGTTTTCAGCGAGGTATCCGAAAGTCCTTTTCTCGCGCCGTGCGTTGAAATGAAGTATTCCAGCACCGACAAGCCCTCTTTGAGATTCGAGATAATCGGGTTCTCGATGATTTCGCCGGGCTGTCCTGACATGGATTTTTGCGGACGCGCAATCAAGCCGCGCATCCCTGTGAGTTGACGCACCTGTTCGCGCGAACCGCGTGCGCCAGAGTCAAGCATCATGAAGAGCGGATTGAACCCTTCTCGGTCTTCTTCGAGCGCGTTCAAGGCTTCGTTGGCAACGCGGTTGGTTACATTTTGCCACACGTCGACCACCTTGTTATACTTTTCATTTTCCGTGATGTAGCCTTCGCTATATTCTTTAAGAATGCGATTATTTTTCTCTTGCGCTTCTTTGATGAACTCGTCTTTTTTCGTCGGAATAATCGCGTCGGATAGCGAGACTGAAAGTCCGCCTTTCATTGCGTAAGTGAAGCCCAGCGATTTGAGGTTGTCCAAGAACTCAACGGTTTGAACGTTACCGGTGCTCTCGATCACTTTTGCAATTAAGTCGCGCGAATCTTTCTTCTTGATGACGCGGTTGATGAAGCCGACTTGTTTCGGAATAATTTGATTGAGAAGCACGCGCCCGACGGTGGTGGCGAGCATTTTCTTCTGTTTGAGTTGTTCTTTCACCCAAGCACGCTTCTTTTCGTCTTTAAGGATTTCAGTAGCCTGATCGACATCGACCTTTTCGTCGCGCTTGCCTTCGTAGCGAAGGAAGATGCACGCATGCAAATCAATTTCGCCTTCGTTGTAGGCGACGATGACTTCCGACATGTCGCCGAAAATTCTGCCTTCGCCTTTTCTGCCTTTGGCTTCTTTGGTGATGTAATAAATCCCGAGCACCATGTCTTGAGACGGCACAGTAACGGGTTTTCCGGTTGCCGGCAAAATGAGGTTGTGCGCCGAAAGCATCAGCATTGCCGCTTCCATTTGCGCGTCCATTGAAAGCGGAATATGAACCGCCATTTGGTCGCCGTCAAAGTCGGCGTTGAACGCCGTGCAAACAAGCGGGTGAATTTGAATCGCTTTTCCTTCGACGAGCACGGGCTGAAACGCTTGAATACCCAAACGGTGCAACGTGGGTGCTCGGTTCAGGAGCACGGCGTGCCCGTCAATGACTTTTTCAAGCACATCCCAAATTGCAGGGTCTTTACGGTCAATCATTTTCTTGGCGGATTTCACAGACTTTGCCAAGCCGCGCTCAACCAAGCGTCGAATGACGAAGGGCTGAAAGAGTTCAATCGCCATGTCTTTCGGCAATCCGCATTGATGGAGTTTAAGTTCGGGTCCGACGACGATGACCGAGCGTCCCGAATAATCCACGCGCTTACCAAGCAGGTTTTGACGGAAGCGTCCTTGCTTGCCTTTGAGTGCGTCGGAAAGCGACTTCAAAGCGCGATTGCTTTCGCCCGATTTTACCGCGTTTGCCTTACGCGAGTTATCGATGAGCGCGTCGACGGCTTCTTGCAACATTCGCTTTTCATTTCTCAAAATCACTTCGGGGGCTTTGATGTCGATGAGCTTTTTCAAACGATTGTTGCGAATAATGACGCGGCGATAGAGGTCGTTGAGGTCCGACGTGGCGAACCGTCCGCCTTCAAGCGGCACTAGCGGACGCAATTCGGGCGGAATCACGGGAATCACTTCCATCACCATATACTCAGGCTTATTGCCTTCGTAGTGATACGGTTCGGGTGTTTCAAGCGAAAATTCTTCTTTCTTCTTGTTTTCCTTTGAGATGGGTTCGTAGGAATTTCGGAATGCTTCAACAACTTTGAGCCGTTTGAGCGCATCAGCTTTTTTTTGTTCAGAAGTAGCGGTTTTGAGCGTTTCGCGAAGTTGCTTTGAGAGGTCGTCGAGCGGCAATTTTTTGAGCAACATTTTAATGGCTTCGCCGCCCATTTTCGCTACAAATTTCTTCGGGTCGTCGTCGTCAAGGTCTTGGTTGTCTTCAAACTCGGAAATTGCCTTGTAGTATTGCTCTTCCGTTAAGCGATCCATGAACTTCAAGCCTTGTTTCTCACCGGGGTAGCCGGGGTTGATGACGACATAGACTTCGTAATAGATGATGCGTTCAAGTTCTTTGGTGGAAAGTTCCAAAAGCGCACCCAACTTGCTCGGAACGGAGCGGAAAAACCACGTATGAACGACCGGCACGGCAAGCGAGATGTGCCCCATGCGCTCACGGCGGACGGATTTCGTCGTAACCTCTACGCCGCAACGGTCGCACACGATTCCTTTGTAGCGGACGCGCTTATACTTGCCGCAGTAGCACTCCCAATCTTTCGTCGGTCCAAAAATCTTTTCGCACATCAATCCGTCTCGCTCCGGCTTGTATGAGCGATAGTTGATGGTTTCCGGCTTCAACACTTCGCCGCGAGAGCGCGCCAAGATGCTTTCTGGCGAGGCAATGCTGATTTTTATCTTCGCGAAGTCGCGCTTGATGGCTGGTGAGCTTAGAAACGCCATATTGGCTTCTCCCTTCTCTTGTGTTAGTGATTTGATGTTGATGCTGTCGCTGAGTGGGTGTCGGCGCGTTTGCAGTCACCGACACCTTGCCTTTCCGTCTTAAAATGAACATCTGTCAAACTCGAACGCTGGAACGCGCGTCACTTGAAGTCCAAGGGTCAGGGCACTTTGTCGTCGATGCGAATTTCGAGACCGAGACCCTGTAGCTCTCTGACCAGCACGTTGAACGACTCCGGCACAGAGGGTTCAGGAAGGTTTTGCCCTTTGACGATGGCTTCGTAAGTGCGCGTGCGCCCGACGACGTCGTCGGATTTGACCGTGAGCATTTCTTGTAGAATGTTCGCCGCACCGTAGGCTTCCAACGCCCAGACTTCCATTTCTCCAAACCGCTGTCCGCCGAACTGCGCCTTGCCGCCGAGCGGCTGCTGTGTAATCAGCGAATAAGGACCTGTGGAGCGTGCATGAATTTTATCGTCGACCAAGTGCGAGAGCTTGAGCATGTAAATGTATCCGATGGTTACATCTTGCTCAAATTTTTCGCCCGTTCGTCCGTCATAGAGCGTGATTTTGCCGTTTCCGGGCAATCCGGCTTCTTTTAATTTTTCTTCGACCTCTTCGTAGGTTGCGCCGTCAAAAATCGGCGTTGCGAATTTCACACCGAGTTTATCCGCCGCCCAGCCCAATGCGGTTTCAAACAGTTGCCCAATGTTCATGCGGCTTGGCACGCCGAGCGGATTGAGCACGATGTCGACGGGCGTTCCGTCTTCCATAAACGGCATATCTTCCACAGGCACGATTTTCCCGACAACACCTTTATTTCCGTGGCGTCCCGCCATTTTGTCGCCGACTTGCAGTTTGCGCTTTTGCGCCACATACACTTTGGCGAGTTCTTCAATGCCGGGCTGTAGTTCGTCTCCGACGTTGATTTTATACTTTTCGTTCTCGAGTTCGTCTTGAATCCCTTTCATGCGACGCCGATACTCTTCAATCAATCGCCGAACGATGTTATTGGTTTTGGTGGCTTCCACAAATCCATTATCGAGATCGAGTTTCTCCAGCCGTGCAATATTGGTGAAGCCTTCCAAGTTTTCGCGGCTAAATTTCGCACCTTTTCGGATTTCCGTTTCGCCTTTATTGTTCTTCACGCCGATGGATTCTTTATCGCCTAAATAATGCACAAGGCGGTCAAGGAATTTAGTTTGCAGCTCCGTCTTACGCTTCTCATACTCTTTCTCGAGCTTGGCGATGCGGATTTTCGGGTCTTCCGTAAGTTTCTTTTTTCGGCTGAAGAGTTTCGTTTTAATCACCACGCCTTCCATTCCCGGCGGCGCATGAAGCGACGCATCTTTGACATCGCTCGACTTCTCGCCGAAAATCGCACGGAGCAATTTTTCTTCGGGCGTTGGGTCGGTTTCTCCTTTCGGCGTGATTTTGCCGATGAGAATATCTTTTTCTTTGACTTCCGCACCGACGCGAATAATGCCATTCTCGTCGAGATTCCGCAGGGCTTCTTCGCTGACGTTGTAAATATCACGGGTGAACTGCTCTTCGCCGCGTTTGGTATCGCGCACGGTCAACTCAAATTCGTGAATGTGAATCGAGGTATAGACATCTTCCGCGACGATTCGCTCTGAAATCACAATCGCGTCCTCAAAGTTGTATCCGCGCCACGGCATGAACGCTACCAAGACGTTTTTGCCAAGTGCCAATTCGCCGTTTTCGGTCGATGAGCCGTCGGCGAGAATGTCGCCTTTACGAACGCGCTGACCTTCCGAAACAATCGGCTTTTGGTTGACGCAAGTATCTTGGTTTGAGCGGAAAAACTTCGTGAGTCTGTAAGTTTTCAGGGTTTCATTAACATCAATGAGCGAGCCGTCTTCTTCGTCATCGAGTCGTTGGTCGTAGCGAATGGTGATTTCGGTCGCGCTAACGGATTCAACCACACCGTTTCCTTCGGCGACGATCATTGTTCGTGAATCGCGTGCGACTTTGCCTTCAAGCCCTGTTCCGACAAGGGGTGCTTCTGCACGCAAGAGCGGAACGGCTTGGCGTTGCATGTTTGAACCCATCAAGGCGCGGTTTGCGTCGTCGTGCTCGAGGAACGGAATGAGTGCCGCCGCCGCACTTACAATTTGGTTGGGCGCAACGTCCATATAGTTTATCTCTTCGGCTTCCACAAGTGGATAATCGCCGCGTTTGCGTGCTTGGACACGGTCTTCTGCAATTTTTCCGTTCTTATCCAGTGCAATCGTTGCAGGAACGGTGATTTTGTTTTCTTCGTCTTCCGCCGAAAGGTAGACGGCTTTATTTTCAGGCATGCCGTTTTTCACCGGACGATACGGCGTCTCAATGAATCCTTTTGGATTGATTTCGGCGTAAATGCAGAACGAGGAGATCAGCCCGATGTTCGGTCCTTCGGGTGTTTCAATCGGACAAAGCCGACCGTAGTGCGTGTAGTGCACGTCGCGCACTTCAAAGCCGGCTCGCTCGCGCGTCAACCCGCCCGGACCCAGTGCGGAGGTTCTGCGCTTATTTGTCAATTCCGCAAGGGGATTCGTTTGATCCATAAATTGCGAAAGTTGACTGGTGCCGAAGAAGGACGCAATGACGCTCGTTACCGTTCTGGCATTAACCAAATCCGCCGGCGTAATTTTTTCCGCGTCGCGTGCGTTGAGTTTTTCCTTGATGTTTTTTCCCATTCGCGCAAATCCAACCAGAAACTGCCCTGCGAGTTGCTCCCCGACACTGCGAACACGACGGTTTGAAAGGTGGTCGACATCGTCGACTTCCACTTTTCCATTGACGAGGCGAATGAGGTAATACATAATCGCCACAATATCATACTGCGTGAGCACGGAGATTTCGGAGCTCACGCCTTCTTTGCCTTTTTCAAAACTAATCGTTCCCATCGTCTCAACATGTCGGTCAAAAAGGGCTTTAAGTTCCGCATCTTTTTTGATAGCATCTTGCAATTCTTTGAACTCACTGCGCAATTTTTTGTTGATGCGATAGCGCCCGACGTCGCCCAAATCGTATTTCTTGTTGTTGAAGAACGTGCGATCCAAAAGGCTTCGTGCCGATTCCAGGTCCGGGGCTTCGTTCGAGCGGAGTTCGCGATAAATTTGCTCTAAGGCTTCCGTCTCGGTTTTGGATTCATCTTTGGCGAGTGTTGTTGAAATGACCGATTTATCCAACACATCGTCTTTGTCGTTGCGGCTAACCTTGATTTTCTTCGCGCCGCTTGCAACCAGAAGTTCAATATGAGACTCTTCAATGATTGTTCCGGCGGGAATCACTTCGCCGGTTTCAGGATTAATGACGTCGTTGGCAAGTTGTCGGTCTAACAGATGTTCGTTTTCTTCGATGGCTTTTTTCACATCAAGTTCTTCGAGAATATCAAAGAGCCTCAAAATATCCTCGTTTTTCGCAAACCCAATAGCGCGAAGGAGCGTTGTCGCCAAGAATTTTTTCTTTTGGTCGACATACACATAAAGCATGTTGTTAATATCTGTTTGGAACTCAATCCATGAGCCACGCAACGGAACAATTTTTGCCGAATACATTTTCTTTCCGTTTGGGTGGGTGGCTTCGGAGAACACCACGCCGGGCGAGCGATGCAACTGGGCGACGATGACGCGTTCAGCCCCGTTGATGATGAACGTTCCGCGCTCCGTCATGTATGGAATCTTTCCCAAATACACTTCTTGCTCAATGGTTTCTTTCCATTCCGTTTCTTCCGGCTCGTCTTTGAGCGAGAGGCGGAGTTTGGCTTTCAGCGTAACCTCAAATGTCAACCCGCGCTCAATACACTCTTCAATCGTGTAACGGGGCTTATCAATAGAGTAGCTTTTGTATTCCAACAAATAAAGTCCACGCGTGTCGGTCACGGGAAAACTTTGGCGAAGCACGTTTTCAAGTCCGACATTTTGGCGGCGTTCAGGCGGCACTTCGTCCTGCAAGAACGCTTTAAATGAATCTAACTGGACTTTGAGGAGGTCTGGCGGCTCGACGATATTAGGAAGTTTTGAGAAGGAAATTCTCTCATTTTTCTTTTTCGCGGTCTTTCTATTCACAATTCCCTCGCTTTTGGAAAGGTTTGGTAAGTTTTCCTGTTGGGACAATTCTAACAGACTGATTAAGGCAGAAGTCTAAGATGCGTGTTTAACTCTTAAACGTTTCATCTCCCGACAACCCGTCATTGCCGTTTTTTTGGTTTTAAACACCCAGCAATTCGTTTGAATACTCACTTGGCTCTACTTTATCACGTTCATTTTTGACGCCTTTATTTCTCATGCTCTTCGCGACTGATGTTCAGCGCTTGAAGGTCGGAGATACGAAAACAGCAAAAGCCCCGCGCTCTAATTTGAGATGCGGAGCTTTGCCGTTAAAACGGTGATACAAGCAATTACTTGACTTCGACTTCGGCGCCGGCGTCGCGGAGTTCTTTCGCCAATTTTTCCGCATCTGCTTTGGAGATAGCCTCCTTAACAGGTTTCGGTGCGCCATCGACGAGGTCTTTGGCTTCTTTGAGTCCGAGATTGGTTGCGGCGCGAACAACCTTAATAACGTTGATTTTATTTGCACCGCCGTTTTTAAGAATGACGTCGAATTCCGTCTTTTCTTCCGCAGGTGCGGCGGGTGCACCGCCACCAGCGACTGCGCCCGGCATAACGCCGCCCATCATGACGGGTGCCGACGCCGTTACGCCGAATTTTGCTTCGAGAGCCTTTACCAATTCGGAGGCTTCTGTAAGCGTTAATTTACCAATCTCTTCAACGAGTGTGTCGACTGATGCCATTTGTTTCTTTTCCTTTCAAAATTTGTTTTTCGGCAATGTTAGAAGCGTGCATTGCCTGAAAATAGTTAGTTGTTTGAGTGCGTAATAAACTTATCAATTAAAAATATTCGCCTAAACTCACGCGGCTTTTTGCTTCGCGATTTGGTCAAGTACATTGACGAGGTTTCTCATCACAGCATTGACGGTGCGCGGCACGCTAGCGACGAGCGTATTGACGGTGCCTATCGCGCGCGCGATGTTTTCCGCCTTGCTGAGCATTCCGGCGACGTCGTTGAGTTGCTTACTTTCAAAAACGGCTCCATCAATCGTCGCCGCTTTGAATTTGAGTTTTTCATTATCCGCGGCAAACTTCTTAATGATTTTTGCCGGCGCAATCGGATCATCATATGATAGTGCCAGCCCTGTTGAATTTTTCAGCGCGGGAAAAACCTTATCGCTGATTTTCGCTTCTTGCATTGCCTTTTTAATCAGGGTGTTTTTCACAACCCGATATTCAATGCCTGCCTTACGAAATTCGTTGCGAAGGTTGCTGACTTCTTCGACCGTCAAACCCGTGAAATCGGTTAAATACACACCTTGTGCTTTTTTCAGTTTTTCAGCAACAGAGGCAATCACTTTTTCTTTTTGTTCTCTTTTCATGGTTGTTTTCCTTCCACAAGTTTACAGTGCGACCTCGTCGCGCTTAATTTTAACACTGGGCGACATCGTGCTTGAAAGATATACCGACTTGATGTATTGACCTTTTGCCGCCGACGGCTTCGCACGAAGCACCGCATCTAAAAATGCTTTCACGTTTTCAGCCAGTTTCGCTGCGTCAAACGACATTTTGCCGACACCCGAATGAACGATTCCCGCTTTATCGACACGAAACTCAATTTTACCGGATTTCACTTCTTTGACTGCTTTTGCAACATCCATTGTTACCGTTCCAGATTTCGGGTTTGGCATCAAGCCGCGCGGACCGAGCACTTTACCCAACTTACCGACTTCGCCCATCGTGTCAGGCGTTGCGATAATCACATCGATATCCGTCCAACCACCTTGAATTTTCTCTACAAATTCAGCCAATCCGACATAGTCCGCTCCCGCTTCTTTAGCTTCTTGCTCCTTGTTCGCTTTGCACATCACGAGCACGCGCACGCTCTTTCCAATGCCGTGTGGAAGCGCAACCGTGCCACGCACGATTTGATCTGCATGCTTCGGATCGACGCCAAGACGGACAGCGATATCAAGCGTTGAGTCAAACTTTGTGTTTGAGATTTCTTTGAGCTTTGAAACTGCCTCTGCAACCGTGTATTCGGCGTTGGGTGTCAGTTTCGCAAGTGCCGCTTTATATTTTTTTCCTGCCATTATGTTGTAATAAAATTGTGGTTAAAAAAGCGATGCAAGGTGCTTGCGCTTCTTGCATCTCCCACGAAAAAACTTGTTACTCTACAACGGTAATACCCATGCTTTTTGCCGTGCCTTCTACCATTGACATTGCCGACTCCAACTTTGTCGTATTTAAGTCGGGCATCTTCAATTCGGCGATTTTTTTGACCTGCGATTTCGTTACTTGCGCCACTTTATTTCGATTGGGCTGTGCCGAGCCTTTTTCAATTTTTGCTTCTTTCAAAAGCAAAATTGCGGCGGGCGGCGTTTTAGTGATAAAGGTGAAGGACTTGTCGGAGTAAACCGTAATTACAACAGGAATAATAAGACCTTGTTGAGATGCGGTTCTTGCATTGAACTGTTTGCAAAACTCCATGATGTTTACGCCCTTTTGACCGAGCGCAGGTCCGACGGGCGGAGCAGGATTCGCCGCTCCCGCGGGAATTTGAAGTTTGATAAACCCCGTTACTTTCTTTGCCATTGTTTATTCAGTATCAGTTGTATGCGAAAATAATTCTGCGAAAGACGATGATGGTTGATTTTAGCCCGTGCGTCTCTTACGCATTAACCGGTTTGACCTGTGAAAAATCAAATTCGGTCGGCGTGCTTCGTCCAAAAAATCCAATAAGCACTTTCACCTTCATTTTTTCGGCGTTGATTTCTTGAACCGTTCCTGTCAGCGAACTAAACGGTCCATCTGTAATTTTAACTGTATTCCCAATTTCAAACGGAGCTTTAACGGACATGCGTTTCTCTTCCTGTCCGTCTTCCAAAATGCGCTTGACTTCATCAGGACGAAGTGGAATCGGCTCATCTTTCACACCTAAAAACCCAATAATAGATGGAGCGTCAAGAATAATACTCTTCGTCTGCTTATCTAAAAACGCTTCGACCAAGATGTATCCGGGAAAGGCATTTTTTGTACGGCTTTTTTTCTTCCCATCTTTCACCTCCACAAATTTTTCGTAGGGAATATGAACCATCGGCAGTTTTTCCTTGACGCCTTGTTTTTCAACTTCTTTGTCAATGTGCTCCTTCACTTTTCGCTCATGACCTGAATACGTGCGCACAGCATACCACTTCACATCAGGGTGTTTCAACAAAGCGACCTGTTCCTCTGCACCCGCCTCAACTGACGATTGAGCCGCCGTTTCTTGCGGCAACACATCTGCCTTTTGTTCTGGCTCTTGACCTTGCTCGTGTTCTAAATTCATATATCCAATCCTTTATCTCAAAAATTGCTTAATGAGCAAATTCAAACTTTCATCAATCACAAAAGTAAAAAGCGCGAGGACGCCTGCAACCGTTAAAACCACAAGCGTTGATTCGCGAAGTTCGTCTTTAGATGGCCACGTCACTTTTTTCATTTCCGCGACAACGTCGTTGTAATAGTTGCCAATATTTTCTGTCAGTTTCATCTCTACGCTCCGAATTTCTTAGTTCGAGTTAATTTTGCGCTCACGCACTTCTGCGCATTTGCACGGGCGGTAGGAATCGAACCCACAACCAACGGTTTTGGAGACCGCTACTCTACCAATTGAGCTACGCCCGTATTTCTAACGACTCATTAAATACTTTTGAGAAATACTTCGAGCTGATGACCGGGATTGAACCGGTGACCTCGTCCTTACCAAGGACGTGCTCTACCAACTGAGCTACATCAGCACATACAATGCAAACAAGTGGGTAGGGAAGGATTCGAACCTCCGAAGACTGAGTCGACTGATTTACAGTCAGTTGCGTTTGACCACTTCGCTACCTACCCAAGCCGAGCTGGTGAAGGGACTTGAACCCCCGACCGGCTGATTACAAATCAGCTGCTCTACCAACTGAGCTACACCAGCACTTGCAGATACAGTTTTTCAAAAAACATTTGCGAGCAAGCCGATTTCACTTCCCTTTTTTCATCAAATCTTTCACTAAACATGCACGAAACACATTTAGGCTTTGCAAGCATTTATTCATCGCTGTATTCACAGCTATCGTCGCCTCTTTCGCCCTCGCGCCCTTTTCCAATGCGCCTTTTCGGCGCAACCCTTGTTCGCAAGATTTGATAAGAAACGATGAAAAAGTCTAATTCCGTAGAAAAAAGGGCTACAAAAGTAGCAGTTTGTCCTCAAAATTCCAAAATGTTCTAAAATTATTTTCAATTACGGTATGCGTGCCTAAAAAATCAGCGATTAAAAGAAAACGCCTTGCTTTTCTGAAACTTTGTTTTATATTTTAAGTATTAGTAATCATTACTATTATTAAAATAAAAATAAGAAAGGACATCCAACAATGTTGAACAGCAACACAAAAACACGCAAAAATCTTGAATCTGCCTTTGCGGGCGAAGCAATGGCATTTCGCCGTTACCTTTATTTTGGTGAAATTGCACGCGAATTAGGAAACGAAGAAGTGGCTCAAATTTTTGAGAAGACTGCCAAAGATGAGTTCGGACATGCGGTTGCGCACTTGCAGTTGCTCTATCCGAAAGAAGGCATGACGGTTGAAAAGTTGCTTGAAATTGCGGCAGAAGGCGAACTTTACGAAACGAATCAGATGTATCCGCAATTTGAGCGCGAGGCAATTGAGGAAGGAAACTTAGCTGCCGTTGAGGAGTTTCGCGAACAAGCTAAAGAATCTTTCGAGCATGCCGAAATGTTCAAGGCGGCGGCAAAGCGATTCAAATCGTTCGGTAAAGTCGAGCGAGAACATGCCCAAAATTACTTGAACGCACTTGAAAAAGTCCGCGCCAACCAAACCAAGGAATCTGCAACGGTTTGAGTCAGTTCAATCTGCCATAGCGGCAAGAAGTCACTTGCACCTTGCCGCTGTGGCTTAAATGTTTTGATTCACACGTCCAACAACGACTTCTATGAAACGGCTTTTGATATTTACCTTTTTTATTACGGCACATGCCTATTTACCTGCGCAATCAAAAGATGTTTTTCTTGCGGCACGATTGGGCGACCGAGAGACGATTGAAATCGCGCTCAATCGCGGCACATCGATTGACACAGCCACTGCCAAAGGCTTCACACTGCTCATGCTGGCTGTCTACAACAAGCGAACTAACTTATCTTCCTTTCTCATTGAGCGGGGCGCAAACATTCACGCGACTGACTTCATGGGAAACACCGTGCTGATGAGCGCGGCATTCAAAGGCGAAACCGACCTCGCAAAGCGACTGATTGAAAAAGGCGGGAATGTGAATGCGCGAAGTTCGCTCGGCGTTACCGCGCTGATGTTTGCGGCGATGGCGGGGCATAAAGAAACGGTTTCAATGCTGATTCAAAACGGCGCAGATGTCAATGCCATTGACCAACGCGGATTCACCGCACTTGCGCTTGCACTTCACAAAGGCGCGAAAGACGTGGTTGAGTTGCTTTCAGGCTTGACTGAGATGGGAAAATAAACTCGTATTAGAGGCAGAAGATTTGGCAGAAGATATGGCAGAAGATGTGACGCGCAACGAGGCTCACATTTTGCGGCATGGCATTTGACGAATAGAACAATTCGAATACTCAATGCGTTAAAGCAAGTATCATTCGTCTCTATTTTTATTGAATTTTTCCAACAAAGAGGTATGTCTGAAATCAAAGAAAAAGTCGCCGGACAGCGTTACTCGCGACAGCGGGAAGAAGTGTTGCGCGTAGTGCGCGAGACGGAATCTCACCCGACCGCCGATTGGGTCTATGAGCAAGTTCGTAAAACTTTACCGAGCGTGAGTCTCGGAACGGTCTATCGCAACCTGAATCTACTTGCCGATGAAGGCTTGGTGAAACGAGTGATTTTGAACGACGGCGTCGTGCGCTTTGACGGCAACACAAACGACCATCATCATTTTATCTGCACCAAAACGGGCAGGATTTACGACGTTGCACTCACACTTGGCGATGAGCTTTTAGCAAAGTTCAACGCACAAACAAACTTTAAGGCAACGCACTTCAAGGTTGAATTCTATGGCGAAACGAAGTAGCATTTTATGAAAGCGGCAGTTTTAGAGGGTATTAACCTTCCCCTTCAACTTCAATCCGTTGAAACGCCAAGTCTTTCCGACAACCATGCGATTGTGCGCCTTCATGCCGCCGCGCTTAACCACCGAGATGTGTGGATTCAAAAAGGGCAATATGCAGGCTTGAAGTTTCCCATTATTCTTGGTTCAGATGGCGCGGGCGTTGTGGTTGAAAGCACCGAACCGTCTTGGATTGGAAAAGAAGTCATTCTCAATCCAAGTTTAGACTGGGGTGACAGTGAAAAAGCACAACAGAAATCTTATCGAATTTTAGGACTTCCCGATAACGGCACTTTCGCCGAGTTTGTGAAAATTCCTGTTGGAAATTTATACGAGAAGCCCGCTCATCTTTCTTGGACGGAAGCGGCGGCATTGCCCTTAGCAGGATTGACCGCCTATCGTGCGCTGTTTTCTCGCGCCAACTTACAACCGAAAGAGAAAGTTTTAATTACAGGCATTGGAGGCGGCGTTGCACTTTTTGGATTACAGTTTGCACTTGCTACCGGTGCACAAGTTTGGGTTACATCGGGTTCAGACGAGAAGTTGAGTAAAGCGATTTCGCTCGGCGCAAAAGGCGGCGCGAACTATCGCAATGCGGCTTGGGAATCCGAATTAAAATCAATTGGATTTGATGTGATTTTAGACAGCGCCGGCGGCGAAGGGTTTTTGAAACTCATTGAACTTGCCGCACCGGGCGGACGAATTGTCTTTGTTGGCGCAACAAACGGTGCGCCGCCTTCCTTTCCAATGCAGCGTATTTTTTGGAAACAACTTTCTATCTTTGGCTCAACAATGGGGTCGCCAAAAGATTTTTCACAGATGCTCGAGTTTGTGAAATCACATCAGGTAGTCCCAATTGTTAGTGATGTTCTTTCCCTTTCTGATGCTGAACAAGCCTTGCAGAAGATGAATGATGCAAGACAGTTCGGCAAAATTGTCTTACACATCAACTAACTTTTCAGGAGGTATTTATGTCAACAGAAGTTCGAGTCAAACACACTACCCCGGCTGTGATGGCGGCATTAGACCAGCAAATTGCCAGTGCGGCAGTTCTTTCCGTGAAATACAAAAAGTTTCATTGGTATGTCTCGGGTCCATTTTTCAAGCCGTTGCACGATTTGTTCGACGAGCACTACGACCAACTTGTAGAAATTATCGATGACCTCGCCGAACGCTCACGAGCAATTGGCGGCTATCCCGTCGGCACGACGCGCGAATTTTTAGAACTCTCGCTTGTTACCGATGCCGATGGCACGATGTTCTCACCGCTTGAAATGGTTGAAATGCTTCACGCCGATACAGATAAAATCATCGATACGCTTCACGACCATATTGAACTTGCCACGAAAGACAACGACCCTGGCACTGCCGATATTCTCACAAGCATTGTGCAGATTTATCAAAAGCAAGCGTGGTTTTTAGCAGAAACAAAAGCGCGAAAAGCACTCAGCGAATTTTAAAGCGACACGTTTACTACGCCAAAGGCTTCCAAATAGGAAGCCTTTTTTGTTTTCACTTCTTGAATTTTTTGACGAGCTCTTCAATGGCTTGGTCGGAGAGTTTTGCGATGGTCGTGGATTTGACATCGCTTGTATGATGATGTGTTGGACGCACTGACGGATTGCCTGCTTTAAGGCGGATACGCTCGTCGATGATTTCGGAGAAGCTTTTCGGCTTGAGTGGTGCGGCGGTTTTCTGTTCTTGATTGGTCGCACCTTCTGGAATTGGATTGCCGTTTGCATCATTGACGGGATTGGTTTCGAATGCAATTCGTTTGATGTTGAGCAGGTGAAGCGGCGTGATATTGTCGGTGGTGATTGAGCCGCCGATGGTTCCAGGTCC
>JBDNCJ010000019.1:0-50310 GCA_046719715.1 Chloroherpetonaceae bacterium
GGCGTTGAAATCGATTTTTTGAAAGACCACGATGGAGAAATTCGAATTGATGAGATTGAAAACGCAATTACCCCGAATACGCGCCTCGTGTCGCTAAGTTACGTGCAGTTTCTTTCAGGGTTTCGCCTCAACCTTGACGACCTCTCAGAAGTGTGTCGGAAAAAACAGTGTTTGCTCTCGATTGATGCCATTCAAGGATTGGGCGCAATGCCAATGGACTGCACGAAAGTCGATTTCATGGCAGCAGGAGCGCACAAGTGGGGCATGTCGCCGATGGGCACGGGCGTGGCGTATTTCAGCGATGAACTCTTAATGCGGCTCAATCCTGTCTTCGTTGGCTGGCTGAGCGTTGAAGATGCGTGGGATTTTTCTCATCACCATAAGCCGCTCAAAGCGGACGCCTCGCGCTACGAACTCGGCACTTACAACTGGATAGGGCTTGTGGGCATGAACGCCGCATTTGAACTCTTTGAAGAAATTGGATTTGAGGCGGTTACCGAAAAAATTTTATCGCTTTCGGAATACCTCTCCAACAACTTAACTCACAACGGATTTGAACTCTTGTGCAATCCGTCGCCCGAACATCGGTCAGGAATTATTTCCATCAAAAATCTGAACAATGCCGACTTAGTGTTCAAGCAACTCACCGAGCGACAGATTGAGATTTCGTTGCGAGAAAATTATTTGCGATTTTCACCGCACTTCTACAACACCCGCGATGAGTGTGATGAAGTAATTTCACAACTCAAACAACTCAAAAGCAAATGACTCCGAAAGAAGCCGTTGTGGCACTTATTAATGGAATGAGTTTGACGAGCGCACAAATGGAAACGATGGTGAGCGAGATCATGGAAGGAAAAGCCTCTGATGCGGTCATTGCGGCAATTCTCGTTTTACTTCGACAAAAGGGAGAGACGATAGAAGAAATTTACGGTGCGGTCAATGCTCTGCTGAATCGCGTAGAAAGAATTGAGTTGCACCCCGAAGCCATTGACACGTGCGGGACGGGAGGCGACGCCAGCGGCACATTCAACATCTCGACCGTTGCCTCAATCATTGCCAATGCGGCGGGCGTAAAAATCGCCAAGCACGGCAATCGCTCGATTTCAAGCCAATGCGGAAGCGCCGATGTGCTGGAAGCCTTAGGGATTAACATCAATCTGAATCGTGAGCAAACAAAAGCCATTTTTGAAAAGACCAGCTATGCGTTTCTTTACGCGCCGAATTATCACAAAACGATGAAATCGGTGGCGCAAGCACGACGGGAGTTGGGCATTCGTACGATTTTCAATATGGTTGGACCGCTGGCGAATCCCGCGCTCATCAGCCGTCAGCTTGTCGGCGTTTATGACAAAGAGCTCACGGGAATGTTCGCACAAGTGTTGCGTCAGCGCGGCGCGGAGCATTGCGTCGTCGTCAACGGCATCACGAAAGAAGGGGTTTCGCTCGATGAGCCAAATATCTGCGGCGCGACATACATCTCCGAACTAAAAAATGCGTCCGTAACAAGCTACACGCTTCACCCCGAAGATTTCGGTTTCAAGCGTCGGCGGTTGGAAGAATTGCAAGGCGGCGGGTTGCAAGAAAGTGTGAATATCGTATGGGAGGTGGTGGAGAATCGCGCCCCCGAAGCCAAGCGCGATGCGGCTATTTACGCCAGCGGCATGGCGATTTATGTCGGTGGCAAAGCGGAAACGATGGAAAAGGGATTCGAGAAAGCCAAAGAAATGCTAGAAAGCGGTGCGGCAAAAGAATCACTGATGCGATTGATTGAAGCGCACCGTTCCGTCGCAGATTCGTCGTCGGTGTGAGTTACTTGTTTAAGAACTTTTGGAACCGAGACGGCGGTGCAATCCCGAGTTCCCTCTTGAACGCGTCTTGACATTGGGCAAAGAGTTTCTGCGCGTCGCCGCTTTGAGCGCGCTTTTGGAACACCTGAAACTGCACGTCGTAGCCGATTTCCAGCGTGCGGTCAAGTGCGACGAGCGTTTTGCCGTAATCAAGCGCGAGATCGAGTTGATTGGACGCAAGCGCAGTGTGCGCAAGTGCGGTCAAGGCGGAAAGGTAGGCATCGCTTAAACTCTCTCGCAGAAATGTCGTCCATTCCTCTGTTTCGTCTTCCACCAAAAATTTTCCTTTGTAAAGCGCGGTTGCTTGTTCGTAGTGAGATTGCGCGGTTTCGCCCCGACTCATTTTGGCGGATTTGATATGAGATTGAAAGAGAATGAAATCAATCATCGCCCCGTCTCCGAAATCCAATCGATACGATTTATCAAGGCTTTGCAGAAAGAGCGGCGTTTTGGTCGGCTCAATGGCTTTGCGTACGTGCGAGATGGCGGTCAGCAATAAATTTTTGTGGCTTTCCGAGCACGAGCCCCAGAGCGCGTCTAAAAGGGTATCGACTGAAACGCTCTGTTTGTAATGAACCAAGAGGAATTTGAACACGTCGCGCGACTTTTTGCGCTTCCACACATCGCTCGGAATATCACGTCCGTCAATCGATAAGCGGAACGCGCCAAAGGTTTGAATCACGACCTGATGGGAGTGGAGCGGCAAGGCGAGGGCGACGGTCGGGCGTTGCTCAATCAACTTTTCAGAAGCATGCGCCTGCGCTTTTTGGAAGAGCGATTGAAATGCAGAGGCATGAAGCGTTGAAAGAGATTGGGAAAGATGCGTGGTTTCACGGGCTTCGAGGAGCGACTTCATGCGCAGAAGCGTCGGAGCGTTGATAACATCGTTTTTCAAGAGCGTCGCCGTACGCTGAAATTTCAAGCGCCGTTCAAGGTCGCCTTCGGCTTTGGCGATGTCGGCACGTGCCAGCCACAAATCAGATTGAAGCAACTTCGCCCCCAATCGCTCCGCATCTTTCAAAGCGCGTGTGAAGAGGGCTTCGGCTTCCGAAATGTTTCTTTGTGAAAGCCGTAGCAATCCTAAACGATACGATGTTTCAGTATGACGCAAGCCGTGCCCGATGGCGTCGTAGAGTTCAAGGCTTTTGGTGTAGCAAACTTCGGCGCGTTCCGTGTCGGCGAGCAGGGCGGCAATGTCGCCGATGGCGCAAAGGGCGTCGGCAATCAACGCTCGATGTTCCAATCGCTCTGCAAGTTCTAAACTTTGAAATAAATACTTCGTCGCATTCACGGCGTCGTTCATCGCAAAATAGACCGCGCCGATTTCCCGCAAGACGTCGGCTTCATTTTCTTTTTCGCCGAGTTCCTGCGCCAAGAGCAAGGCTTTTTGGTGATACTCCAATGCCGAGGTGAATTGCAAAGTGAGCCGTTGAAGTTTGCCGATTTGATGAAAGCACGAGAGCGTATCGGAGCGTGCGCCAAGCAATTCGGAAAGAGCGAGTGCGCGAAGCAATGTTGAAATCGCGTCTTCGTAATTGCCTTTGAGTTCGGCAATGGCGGCGTTGCGTTCAAGCACGTAGAGTTCTGTTTGTTGGTCGCCGAGTTCAATCGCGAGACTCTTTGACTTTGCGAGGTAATCAGTGGCGCGTGCGAGGTCGCCTTGTTTTTCGCATGTGCGTCCGAGATTGAGCAAGGCGAGGGCTTCGCCATGTTTGTCGTGAAGGTCGCGTTTGAGCGATAAGCATTTGAAATGCGTTTCGAGTGCGGCGTTATATTCGCCGATGTCGCGTTGGACGTTGCCGAGATTGTTGAGTGCGTGCGAGAGTCCACGCACTTCGCCGAGTGCGTTATAGAGGGCTATCGCGTTCTGATGAGACTCAATCGCTTTTTGATAATCGCTAATGAGGTGATGCACCATTCCCAGATTCGTGTAGGAATTGGCTTCGCCTTTTTTATCGCCGAGTTCTTTTTTGAGGTTTAAACTGCGTTGATAATAATCGCGTGCGGATTTGTAATCGGAAAGATGATAATAAACATTGCCAATGTTGTTCAGAACAGCGGCTTCGCCAGGTTTATCTTTGGCGTGTAAGCGCAAGCCGAGCGTGCGGAAAAGGCAACTAAGGGCTTCGTTGTAACGCCCGCATCGCAGGTGAGAATTGCCCAGCGTGTTGAGCGCGAATGCGGTGAGTGTGCCGTCGCATTGTTCTTCGGCAAGGTGCAGAAGTTCTTGGGCGAGCGCTAAGGCGCGGTCGTAATCGGCGAGCAAATAGGCACAGTGAGATTCAGTACGTAGTGCGCAAAGGTATTGCGCGTGCTCCCCGTGAAACGACGCAAGCGAGGCGGCTTTTTGAGCAAGCGCAAGGGCAAGCGACGGCTCTTGGTCGCGCTTGCGCCATGCGTCGTCGTTCAGCAAGAGAATTTCGTCGAGTGGCGTTGGCATTGGCTTGGTTTTTTACTTCAATGCATCTCGTCAAAAACAACGCCGACATCGATGGCGCACGACTAAGACACGACTTCTTCCTTCGGTTCAGGTGTGCGCCCCAGCGTCGACTTCACAAATTCAGGAAAAATCACGCGCTCTAAATGCACGCACTTGCCGGTTTCGGGGTCGAGTTTAATGACCATCGCGCATAAGTGCACGTCGTTTTTAGCACATTCGTATTTGTGCGGCGTTTGATAGATAAATCGGTCAACGGCGGATTTGGTGACCATGCCAATGACGGAGTCGTAAGGTCCCGTCATGCCGACATCGGTGCAGAATCCTGTTCCTCTGGGGAAGATGCGCTCGTCGCCGCTTGGCACGTGCGAGTGCGAGCCCATCACGGCGGAAACGCGCCCATCGAGATACCACGCTAAGGCGGCTTTTTCGGCGGTGGCTTCCGCGTGCATATCGACGATGATGTATTTGACGCCCTTCATTTTTTCCAAAACCCAATCCGCCGTGCGGAAGGGGCAGTCGATGGTATACATAAATGTTCGTCCTTGAAGATTGAGCACGCCGATTTTGCCCAAGCCATTGGGAAGGCTGTATGTGCCGAAGCCCGTGCCATAAGTGCCCTTTGGGTAGTTTGCAGGGCGCAACACGTTTGTTTCGTTCCGCAGAATTTCATGAAACTTGAAGTTATCCCAGATGTGATTGCCGCCCGAAATGACGTCGATGCCGGCGGTGCGAAGTTGGTGCATGATTTCAAGGCTCATGCCCTTGCCGTTGTAGGCGTTTTCGCCATTGCAAATCGCAAAGTGAATATCATATTTTTGAATGTATCCTTTGAGCATGCGAGTAACAATTTCTACGCCGGGCTGTCCGACAACGTCGGCGAGAAAAAAGATATTGACGGTTTTAGACATTGAATCCAAGTTCCTTTCGTTTGAATCGTTCAAGATGAAGGCGGGGCGTCGCCTTCGAGGTTGTATCGTTTGCGAATTTCCCACAAGGCTTTGGGCGTAATATCCAAAATTTTTGCCGCTTCCGTCTTATGATTCTTGCAATCGCTGAGCACGGCTTTGATGTAGGCGAGTTTAACCTCTTCGAGCGATTTGCCCATTGGAAGCGTGAAGACTTTTTCAGCAGTGCCTTTTTCAGCAGAAGCCTTTTCGGCAGGGGCGTGCGTCGTGAGCCAAGCAGTATCGGCACGCTCTTCGAGAAGCGCGAGCTCCTTTGCGGTGACGAAGTCGCCGTCTTCGGTGAAAACGACGGCACGCTCCATCACGTTGCGCAGTTCGCGCACGTTGCCGCGCCATGGATTGGAGAGCAGAAGGCGTTTAGCGTCGTCGGATAGTCCCTTGACGTGTTTGTTCATTTCTTCCGAAAACTGCTTGATGAACATTTCGGCGATGAGAAGGATGTCGTTGCCGAGCGAGCGAAGCGGCGGCATGACGAGCGAGACGACGTTGATTCGGAAAAATAAGTCTTCTCGAAACTTGCCTTGTTGGACTTTTTCCGTCAGCGACGCATTGGTGGCGCAGATGAGGCGCACATTGACGGAAATGGGTTGACTGCCGCCGATGCGCCTGAAACTGCGCGTTTCCAAAACCGTGAGCAATTTCGATTGCACCAGCGGCGAGGTGGAATCAATTTCATCGAGAAAAATCGTGCCGTGGTTTGCAATCTCGAACAAGCCTTTTTTCATTTCTTTGGCGTCGGTGAACGCGCCTTTTTCGTAGCCGAAAAGTTCAGCTTCAAGCAAATTTTCAGGGAGTGCGGCGCAGTTGATTTCGACAAACTCGCCTTTGCCGGCACGGCTGGAAAGCCGATGAATCATTTCCGCAGAGACGTTTTTCCCTGTTCCTGTTTCGCCCAAAATCAGCACCGTAGAATCCGTGCGTGCAATTTGCTCAATCATTCGGCGAGTGCGTTCAATCGATTCGCTGGTGCCGAAAAGTTCGGTCGAGCGAAACTGCTTGAACTTACGCTTTAACTTTTCGTTCTCTTGTTTGTATTGCTCAAAGACAAGTTTCGTGCGTGCTTGCTCAATGGCATTGCTGATACGCGTGCGAAGCACGGTGAAGTTTGCCGACGACGCGCCGCCGGAGATTGATTTTTCCATGTAGTCAAACGCGCCTGCTTTCAAAACTTCCACCGCCGATTCAACGCTTCCGTAGCCCGTCAGAACGATAATTGGCAACTTCGGATAACGCTCTTTGACGAGCCGCGTGAGCTCGAGTCCGTTCATATCGGGCATGGTGTAATCCGTCAAAATCAGGTCGGGCTTTTCTGTCGCAATGCGTTCAACGGCTTGCATTGGATCGGTGAAGGTGAGGACTTGATAATCGCGCGAAAGAATCTTGTCGAGCAAAAGACAGAACGTCGCGTCGTCGTCAATTACGAACAGTTTATATCGTTCAGAAGCCATCGGTGATGGTGTGATGGGTTATAGAGTTCGTCCAAAATGCTAAAGCACTTCTGCAAATCCGCTGTCAATGCTTTGATTGATACGGAAGGTTGCCAGCGTCGTCAGCGCTTGGCTGCGAAAGTCAATCGCAGGCACGCCGCTTTTAATCGAGTCGAGGAACGCGGCAATTTCTTCTTTGTGTCCTTTACCGCCGCCGAACTCGCGCACGCGCTTCGCGCCTTGTTCGGAAAGTATCACTTCTTTGAAGTTTTCCATAATGCCAATGCGATTGCCCCCGAAAATTTCAATGCGCTCTTTGGGATAAAGTTTATCGCCGTTGCAAAGGTATTGAATCACGCCGACGCTTCCGTTTTCAAAGCGAATGGTGATGTTCCAATTTTCGCGCACGTCCGACGGCACGAGTTCAGCAAAAACCCTTACCGGCTCTGAATTAGTAAGGTATTGAATCGTGTCGATGAAGTGGCACCCTTCGCCAATCAATCTGCCGCCGCCTTCAACCAAATCTTGCGTCCAGTGGTCTTTGGGCAGAAACCCCGCATTAACGCGGTAATGAACGGAAATCGGCGATTTCAAATTTCCGAAGTAATGCTTCAAGGTTTGAACAGGCTCGCTGAATCGGCGATTGAATCCGGTTAGGAGTTGTTTATCGGATTTTTCAAAGGTATCAATCACACGCTGTAAATCATCTTCGGTGGTTGCGAGCGGTTTTTCAACAAAGACATGCTTTCCCGCATTGAGGCACTTGACGACGAGGTCGGCATGAAGGTTGTGTCGAGTGGCAATAAAGACGGTGTTGATGTGCTCATCGTTCAAAATATCATCAACGCGTGATGTGGCATAGTGAAAACCGAATTTGGATTTGACATTTTCCGCTGTCAATCCGCTTGCGGTGCAAACGCCTTCGAGGGCAACGCTGTGAGATTTAAGCGCGGGAATTAAAAAGCCTTGTGCGAAACTGCCTGCGCCGATAAATCCAATGCGAATCTCTGATTGAGACTTCCGCACGCGCGCGCTACCGTTCTTTGAAACTTCTTGTTGGAGCGGTGAGCCAAGAGCGAAGTCGCCGTAGTCGAGCAAGATGCCGATGTATCGCTCGTTGCGCTCGCCGCCGATAAGTTTATAGGCTTCTTCGCCTTGCGCAATCGGAAAGACGTGCGTGGTGAGTTTATCGAGCGTGAGTTTCTTTTCTGCAAGCAGTTGGAGGAAGGTTTGCATGTTTCGGTTTTCCGTCCAACGCACGTAGCCAATGGGATAATCAACGCCTTTTTCTTCGTAGGTCGCGTCGTAGCGTCCTGCGCCGTAGGAGCGCGAGAGTTTGAATTCCAATTCCTTCATGTAGTAAGGCAAGCGCGGAAGGTTCATGCCCGTAACGCCGACCATCACCACTCTGCCGCGCTCGCGCATCACATCAGCGGCAAACTCGACCGGGTCGTTGGAAGACGTTGAGGCGGTAATGATAACGGCATCAACGCCATAGCCGTTGGTGAATCCAAGAATTTGCTCTTTGATGGTTTCTTCGGAACGTGCGAGGGCGAGGTCGCATCCGAGTTCTTTGGCAAGGTCAACGGAGGCAGGATTGACATCAACGCCGACCACACGACAGCCGTTGGCTTTCAGCAGTTGCACCGTTAATAGCCCGACGAGTCCCAACCCTACCACGAGAATGGTTTCGCCGAGTGTGGGCGAAGTTTGGCGCACGCCTTGCAAGGCAATCGCGCCGAGCGTCGTGTAAGCCGCGTCTTTGGGTGAAACGCCCGTCGGCAATTTGGCGACGAGGTTTTTCGGAACAACGATGATTTCCGCGTGCGAGGCATACCCTGCCCCTGCACACGCGACCATGTCGCCGACGCGAATATCGGCGACGTCGTCCGCCACTTCAAGCACCACACCAGCAGAAGAATAGCCCATCGCCGCATCACTATCGAGTTTATTAAACGCTCGCTCGGCGGTTTCGAGCAACCCTTGTTCTTTGACTTGTTTCAAAACGAGCTTGACGAGGTCGGGGCGAGAACGCGCTTTTTCAAGCAAAGACTTTTTAGCAAAATCAACTTTGGTGCGCTCTGTGCCTGCACTAATCAGGCTGTAAAGATTGCGCACAATCACCATTCCGCTCTTCAAAGTCGGGGCGGGAACGGATTTAATTTTAATCGTGCCAGAGCGCGAATTTTGAACCAACTGTTGCATGAAAGTGAGTTTGAAAATTTGAGGCGGCAAAGATACACAAACTTCACGCAAAGTTTTTCAGCAGTCATGAGAGGAGACGAATGAATATCAGGAAAGAATTGAGTGCGGATAAAAAACGACGTCATTGCGAGCGGCGCGAGGAATCCAAACCGATTAAGTATGAAGCGTTGAACCCTAAAAGTAAAGCATTGCAAGTAAAGCGTTGAAAGTGGAGCACGTCGCCGCACTTCCAACGCTTTATCAACGGTCAATTATACCGTTACTTAATCAACATCATTTTTTTGGTCGCAGTGAAGGTTTCGGTTTCGAGTCGGTAGAAATACACACCGCTCGCAAGGTTTGCGCCATTAAAGCGCACAGTGTAATTGCCGACGGGCTTGCGCTCATTGACGAGCGTGGCGACTTCGCGTCCGAGAATATCAAAGACTTTCAAGCGTACGTTGCTATTGGTTGCAAGCGTGTAGGTAATGACCGTTGTTGGATTGAACGGATTCGGAAAGTTTTGAGCAAGTTCAAACGCTTGCGGACGCGATGAAACAGACGGTTCAGGCGTATCAAGCAAGCCGGGTTCAGGCGGCGGCAAACGACGAGACGTGTAAATCTTGAATCCGCCCGGACGCAGTGAAATGGGCGCAGAGGTATTGGTAACGGTAATGCTATCGCCCTCAAAGAAATCATACCAGACGCCTGTGCTTTGGAAGTTTGGATTGGCGCTACGTTGAACGACATCGAAGTTGCCAATCACCGTCACATTGAGCGTGGGGTGTGAAATGTTCATTCGCTTGACGGCGCCGGCGACGTCCATTGCGAGCGTGCCTTCGCGGAAGGCGACGTTTTCAGTTTTCAGTTTCGCCATTGCCGCCCATGTTTTTTTAAGCTTTTCGCGAGCGGTGCGAAGATTGGGGTTCGAGTTGAAGATGTTCCAGCCGACGGGCTTTTCGCCGGTGCGTCCGTTGAAATCAATGCTGATGTGATAGCCGAGTTCGCCGAACTGCCAATACATTTTCGCGCCCGGAATCGTGAAGAAGAACGCGCCGGCGGCTTTCATACGGTCGAGCGCGGTCGCCGTGTCGCGAATGTTGTATGAGCCAGACGAATTTCCGAACATTAAATTTTTATACATCAGTCGCTCTTCGTCATGGTCTTCAATAATCGTAACCAAGCCGTTTTGCGACCAGCCGCGATTAGCGAAATATCCCCAACTCAAATTTGAGATGTTGTTCGCGTGGTAGCCCATCGTGGCTTCGTTGTAGTTCGAGACCATTTTGCCCCAAAGCATCATGCCGTAGTTTGCGAGTTCAGTTTCTTCGGGGTTGTCGGAAAGGTGCTCTAAAATGCAATACGAGCCGGGCGATGTGGCTTGCATGTCGTCGTAAATCTTCTTCCAAATCGCCACGCGCGAGGCGTCGTATTGATTCCAAAAGCCGACGTTGCTGCCAGAGAAAACTTGGGTGAAGCCTTTGGACAAATCAAATCGGAAACCGTCGACTTTATACTCGTTGAGCCAGAAGTCATTGACGCGCTTGACCAATTCCTTTGTGTATTTGCTTTCGTGGTTCATGTCGTAGCCAACATTAAAGGGGTGTCGCGCTTCGACATTAAACCACAAGTTTTGAGCAGTCGGCGGACCGTAATCGCCCGACGCATATTGCCGCACCATTGGCGACTGCCCGAACGAGTGATTGAGCACCATGTCTAAAATCACCGCAATGCCTTTGGCGTGGCACGAGTCGATAAGGCGTTTGAGGTTGAATTTCGTGCCGTAGTATTTATCGGGTGCGAAGTAAAACGACGGGTTGTAGCCCCAACTTGAATTGCCCTCGAACTCGTTAATCGGCATCAGTTCCAGCGCATTGACGCCGATTCGCTTGAAGTAATCAAGCGTATCAATCAAAGTTTGAAAATTGCGATTCGGATTGGCGAAGTAGTCGCGAATATGCAGTTCGTAAATGACGAGGTCGCGTTTATCAGGTCGTTGAAAATTGGTAACAGCCCATTGATACGGAGGCTCGTTAGTGCGAATGATAGAAACTTGAAAACTGGTTTGCCCGGTCGGGTATGGCTTCAGGTTCGGATAGGTGTTCTGCGGAATGAAGCCGTCGTCGAAGGGGTCTAAGACTTTTTCGGTATAGGGGTCGGCAAGGCGCAATTCGCCATCGACGAGGTATTGGAACGCATATTCTTGACCCGGATTCAAGCCGTCAATCGTCAGCCACCAACGCACGCTGTCGGCTTTGAGCGAATCGCGCTTCATGAAAAATTCCGGACGCAATTCCCAGTTATTGAAGTCGCCGATGACATAGACGAAGCGTTTGTAGGGCGCGAGCAAAACTAGCGTAACGGAACTCGAGCTGTTGTAAGTAATGCCGTCTTTCAAACCTGCGGGAACGGGCTGATTGACAATCGGCGGCGTTTGCAACTGTTGAAAGGTGGTGGAGTCGGCGCGTGTGGCGCCGCTTTGCGTAACGGCGACGATTTTCAGTTTATTCGACCCGCTTTGAATCACGCCGCCCAATGCGACAATGGAAGGAATGGTTAATAACTGGCGAGACGCGTCGTAAAACGACCCGAAAGAAGTCAGCAATGCGTCGTTAAGAAAGACTTGCGACTGCACGGGGTCAATCGGGTCGTCGTCTTTGGCGGCAACCGTCGCAAGCACGGGCACGGAAGCAGAAGTAACCAACCGACCACCAATGTTGTTCGGCTCAATTTGAAAAATCATGGGGTGTGTAACACGCACCAGCGAGTTGTTATCGGGCGGAATTGAATTGGGATTCACAGGATCGGTGAACCATTGCCACTGTGAGCCGTCGGGGTTGTATTGCTCGTGCATTTTGTATTGATACGCCGGCTGTCCGCCCAGTGTGGCGTCGCCGCCCCCGACGCGCAGACGCATGACTTTGAAGTGATAGCCGTTGTTGGAATCAAAGGTCATGAGCGAGATGGCGTTTGTGGCAATGCGTCCGCTCACGTTCGGACCCCAGTTGTTAGGATTGCCCGGTCCGTAAAATGCACCGGGCAAAAAAGCACGCAAGGCGTTGGGTCGCGCTTTGTAGCGAAAGAAAACATTGATGGAATCTTGTGCGACGAGCGGCAGCGCGAAGCTAAACAGCAAGAGGGTGAGAAGTGAGCGTCTCATGTCTAAAACAAATTTAAGGTTATTGGAACTCCAAGAAGTGTGTTACTCCAAGACAATGTAGCGAAGCGGAAGATAGGCTTTCTCGTCAAGATGCCCAACCCCTGTTGTGCGCCCCGCTGTTTTGTTCTTTGCCTAAAAACTCCTAAACTTTCCGAAACATCTAATCACACTTCAAACTCATTGCCAAATGGGAAAAGATTTACATAACGCGCCCGACCTGCTTGTCGTCAAAAATCTTCAAACATGGTTTCCGATTCGCAAAGGATTTTTTTCAAAAGTTGTGGGCTATGTCAAAGCCGTCGACGATGTTTCATTCACGATTAAAAAAGGCGAAACGCTCGGACTTGTCGGCGAATCGGGGTGCGGCAAAACCACGACGGGACGCTCGATTTTACGCCTCATTGAGCCGACAGGCGGCACGGTGATGTTTGACGGTAAGGACGTAACGACCATGCCCAAAGACGACCTTCGCAAGTTGCGCAAAGACATGCAGATTATTTTTCAAGACCCGTTCAGTTCGCTCAATCCGCGCCTAACCATCGGGCAGATGCTTCGCGAAGTGCTGGAAGTCCATGACATCGCCAAAGGCGACGAGGCGCAAAAGCAAGCTGGCGACCTTTTGGAAATCGTCGGATTACGCAAGCAGTACTACAACCGCTACCCACACGAGTTTTCTGGCGGACAGCGTCAGCGCATCGGCATTGCGCGCGCCTTAGCCGTTAAACCAAAGTTCATTGTTTGTGATGAACCCGTTTCCGCGCTCGACGTCTCGATTCAATCGCAGATTATCAACCTTCTGATGGATTTGCAAAAAGAATTCGGCTTGACTTACCTTTTCATCTCACACAGCCTTTCGGTGGTTGAGCATATTTCCGACCGCGTGGCGGTGATGTATCTCGGAAAAATTGCGGAAATCGCCGATTACAAAGACCTTTACGACAACCCCAAACACCCCTACACCGAAGCCTTGCTTTCCGCCGCGCCAGAGCCAGACCCCAAAAAGAAAAAACAGCGCATCATTCTTACCGGCGATATTCCCTCACCTGCCAAAGTGCCGACGGGGTGCTACTTTCACCCGCGTTGTCCAAAAGTGCAAGAGAGTTGCAAAACCACCACACCGAAATTGGCAAGCATTGAAGGTAATCCAACGCACGAAGTCAGTTGTATTCTTTATCCGACGAGTCTTCCAAAGCCGAGTTCGGTTCAAGCGGCATAACGCTAAAAAACGCTTATGCGCAAAGAGATTTTTGAAGCGCATAGATGTCGACTTCCAGCGTTTTTCGGTTGAAGTCAATCGGGCATGAAATCACATCAATCGAGAACTGATTGTCTTTGGCAAGTGCGACAAAGCCTGATGCGATTTGTCGGCGCGGGTCGGCGATATACGCCGTGCCGTTGGGCTTCAAGAGTTTTTCAATCGCCAGCAAAATTGGAAGCAGGTTGCGCCGTTCATAGAGCACGTCGGCGGCGCAGACGAAATCAAATTTTTCTTCAAGCCGAATGTTGCGCCAATCGAGTTCAAAGACTTCAAAGCGTTCATCGAGCGCAACGCCGTTTTGAAGCGCATTGACCTTCATGAAATCAAGGGCTTCAACGGCGTAATCGGTAACGCACATGCTCGCGCCCGCTTTGCGCAAGGCAATTCCGACCACACCGACTCCGGCACCAAGTTCAATGCCTCTTTTTCCTTCAACGCCGATTTCGTGAGCAAGATAATTTGACAAGACGAACGACGAGGGCCAAATTTCCGCCCAATACGGCATTTGCTCGTCTTTGACAAATTCTTCTGGCGAGATGCGGTCGAGAAGCGTGTAGCTATCTGCCACGCTGGTGATTTGGAGCGAAAAGCCAGCGACTTTGTAGGTCGCTTCCGCAAGCGAATAGCGGTCGGCAAGTTCCGATTTCAAGGCGTCGGCGGTCATTTCAACAATTTGGAGAGTGTTTCTGCAAGTTGATACTGCCTTAAACTCACGCCCAGTGCCAGCACTTTGCCATCGGGCGCGATTAAAATCGGAAAGGGTACTGATTGAATATCAAGTTTTATGGCGATGTCGCTTTCGTAGCGTTTTTCGGCGAAGCATTGTGTCCATGTGAAATCGGGGTGTTTTGCAAGAAACGCTTTGGCGTCGGCGGGTTTGTCGTCAAACGAGATGCTAATGATGTCGAAGTTCTTATGCTTAAATCGTCGGTAAGCATCGACGAGGAAAGGTCGTTCATTGAGCGTCGGTGCATACCACGACATCCAAAAATCCAAGAGCGTGTATTTGCCGAACAGACTTTTGTTCGTGATTTTTTTTCCGTCGAGCGTTTTAAGTTCAATGGGTGGCAGAGGTTTTCCTTCAAGCACAGGCTTGTTGGGATTGAGTTCTTGCAAGAGCAAGACGCCTTCCTTCATGTCGCCAAGCGTTTTGAGGGCGCCGCGATAGACTTCGTTGATTTTGGCAGTATCGCCACTTGCCTTTGCTAACAGCGCGAGTTCGGCAACGCATTGCAGTTGAATGCCTCGGTCGGGCGTTTGTGCGGCGAATTTTCTAAGCACCAGTTCACGGTCCTTGCCTTTGAGTTTGGCGTAATTGAGAACCGCGTCGGGAAAGAGCGACCACATCGGATACTTAATGCCTAAGAGCCGCTCGACCACGCTGATAATTTCCCCTGTGTTGTTTGGCGAAAAATACGGAAGGGCGAGAAGCATTGTGGCTAAGACTTGTCGCACAGGTTCGGGCAATTTTTCGTTGCGAATCGATTTGAGTAAGTCGCTGGGGAAATCGCCGTAGTTGTGAATGTAGATGGAGGCGAAACCGCCGTTCTTCGTCCAGTTGTCCAAGCCGTCTTGTGCTTTGAGGAGATGTTCCTCGAAGCGAGCGGTCAGGCGTGAAAGTTCTTGAAGGTAGGCGTATCGGGGGTTGAAAGTGGCTTTGGGTAAGGTTTTATCGGTGGTTTTAGGGAGCAAGGCGGGATTGAACTCAATGACGAGTGGCGCATTCGGCTTTTTGGTAACAATCGAGTAGTAGTCGCCCGCGTTGTCGTAAATGAAGTCTTCGCTCATGGTGCCGTTGACGCTCTTCTTGCGCGTGGTAATGCCCAGAAGTTGATAGGTGGCACGCTCGGCGTTGAGGTCGTAAATAAACGTGCCGTTGGGCTGTTTGAGCATCGGAGAAGCCGTCTCGAACTTAAACTTGTTCCAATCGCCGATGATGAAGACTGTATCGAAGGTTGTTTTATACTCGTAAGGCGCAAGTTGAACCGTAATAGAGACCGTCTCGCCTGCGTCGCGCAAACTGTCAAGAATTAGAGGTACCCCAAAAATTTGATGATTCGGCGCGGCGAACCACACTTTGTAGTAGCCACCACCCTTCAAGGGAAATTCATACTTGCCATCTGCCCCAACCGAAAAATTCGCAATCGGACTTTCGTAATCGCCGCCCAGTTCGCTGAGAATGACGTTGCCGACTTGAATCGGCTTACCGTTATACTGAAGAACCGTTCCGCGAATCAGGGTTTCGGTGCGCGTTTCAGCAAGCACGCTCGTCGAAGTGAAAAGAAATGCCAAGAGAAAAAAGAACAGGTGTGTGATTTGATTCATTCTCAAATGAACGGTTATGATTAACTTTGCCGCCGTGATTGTGCCCGCAATAACACCATGGCGTTGTTTTACGATGCAAAAAAGCGGCTTGCTAAAAACGAAATAATCACGAGATTTCAAAACTTGATGGAAAGCCTGACGAAAGAGTGTCTCGACGCGCTCACGAAGCCGTTTGCGACTGACGCGGTCGCTACTGGCATCGGTCAAAAAACGAAAGATGGAGAAAGCAAGTCGGTGTTTGCGTCTCTGAAATTTACCGACGAATGAACATCACCCTTTGAAGTCAAACACAATGAAACTTGCCCACATTTCCGACATACACTTGGATTCCCAACGCAATCCAAATTGCATTTCTGAAATTGAAATTTTAATTCAGCGTCTTTTCAACAAAGGCTACGACCATCTCGTCATGACGGGCGACATCGTCGACGTCGCCAATTACGACGACCTTTACTTGCTTCGCGACGTCTTTGAACGCAACGGCATTTTGAATTGGGAGCGCGTAACGATTATTCCGGGCAATCACGATATTTTCGGCAAATATGAATTTTCAAGCAACGGCGTCGGCGCAACCGCCTCGCGTGCCTTGCAATCCAAAGGCTTCAACTTCACCAAGAAACTGCAAACATTCTGCGACATCTTCCACGAAACCATCACCGACGCGCCCGAAATCACGATGTATTTTCCTTTCGTCAAAGTTTTGAACGGCGGCAAAAATGGGGTTGCATTACTTTCGTTTTCGAGCGTTCTTGAATGGTCGGTGCGGCGCAATCCCGTCGGCTCGCGCGGATACATTCACGCCGAACAGAGACACGCGGCGACGCAAAAAGAAGTGATGGACGTCTTGAACGGACGCTTCAACATTGCCCTCTTTCACCATGCCTATCGAATTTTTGAGCCGAAAAACGCCGCCGACGCCGCCTTTATTTGGTCAATGGAACTCATCGAGCGCGAGTCGTTTCTCAAAACCATGAAAAAACTCAACATCAAACTCGCCTTGCACGGGCACTATCATAAAGCCGAAACCTACACCATCGACGGCGTGAAATTCATGAACTCTGGCTCGGTGAGAAGTGCAAAATCCAAAATCAATTCTGTTACCATTTACGATGACGATTCGTATTCACAAGAGTTCATCAAAGTTTAATTCAACTCATTTCAAAACGATATGACCGCATTCAAATCAACGCTGATTTCCTTCACGGTTCTTTTTCTCTTCGCTCACGCCGTCAAGGCGCAACCTTCCGAAGAAGCCACTTCTGGCTCGAAAGCCACGATTGAACCGCGCTACCTTTACAACCTTCCGACAGCAGGCATGTTGCGACGCGGCGCGTATTCGGTCGAGGGCTGGTTCTTTGCGGGCGGCGGGGCGATGTCGACCGTCTCGGTCGGGCTGGCAGAGCGATTCACCTTCGGCGTTTCTTACGGCGCGGGAAATTTGATTGGTTCAGGCAATCCGAACTGGAATCCCTTGCCCGGCGTCATGGCGCGCTATCGGCTCATCGATGAAGAACTGCAAATGCCTGCCGTTACAATCGGCTTTGAGTCCCAAGGGCGCGGAAACTTCGTCGAGGGCGTCGACCGCTACGAGCGCAAGTCGCCCGGCTTCTTTGCCGCCGCCACCAAAAATTTTGAGTTTCTCGGATTCCTCTCCCTCACGGGCGGATTGAATTACAGTCTCGAACGCAAAGACGACGGCGGGCTGAACTTTTACATCGGCGCGGAAAAAACCATCGGCAAAGAAGTAAGCCTCTATGCACAATACGATTTCGGCTTGAACGACAACAAAACGCAAGCACTCGGCGACGGCAACGGATTCTTGGACGTCGGCGTGCGCGTCTCGCTCGGCGTCGGCTTGATGATTGAACTCAATCTCACCAACCTCAATGATAACTTCAAGAACATTCCCGCCGTGAGTCGCTCGGTGCGCATCGAGTATGTCGGCGCATTTTGATGAGTAGCGAGAAAAAATAAACGATTGTGTTTGCGTGCCATTCTGAACGGAGCGTAGCGAAGTGACGGATTCACTTTGAAGAGGGATTCCTCGCTTCGCTCGGAATGACCACGATAACAATGACATTACGGTTTATTCAACTTTAATTCTCTCTTGCTACGTATTGATAGTGAAGTGTGGTGAGAAATGTTGAGTGATTGAGCGCATTGCCGTTCAAGCAGGAAGTTGCTACATTCGCCTTGTTATGAATTTGCTGTGAATCACGATTCGCACAAATAAAAGTCTCACAAAAAACAGCCAGCCATGAAGTTCTACCTTTTTCTACTGCTCGCCGCGTTCTCTTTCGCTTGCGGCTCGACAAAAGAAGACGCACGCTCATTTGCCAAATTGCCACAACAAATTCCGCCGAATCACTGCCGCATGATTGGCGTGATTGCATCGATTGACGAGACGCGCTCAACCGACCGCGAAAGCCCCTGCGCCAAAGCCCCATGCAAAGCCAAAGTCAAAATCACCAAAATTTTAGGATACGGTTCCGGCTTTAATACGCCACTCACAGAAGGTCGTGAAGTCGAGATGACCTTTGCCTTTACCCTTGCGCCAACCACGAAAGAACTTTTTCCCAACCTTGCCGCCCGATATAAAGGCTTAAAGCAAGGCGATACCTTTCAAGCCGACGTGCAATCACAACAAAGAATAGGCGATGACTTGCCATCGCTTACTGTCATAAGCTACGAAGCCAAATAAGCATCTTTCAACCTAAACTGAATGAAGTATGAACCGCGACCGAACCCTTCTCTGGACTGCGCTTTTTCTCGTCTCTGCCGCTCTGCTGATTACGAAGTTTTATTCTCCAACAACTGCGCTAACGGGCACCGCGCCGATTAGACCGCTCTCGCCGAAATCGCTTTTCGGCACAACGGAAAATCCACAAGCACGCACCGACTACGAAGTGCGAAAACTCATCAATCCTGTAACGAAGCAAATTCCCCGCGACATTCGCCGCCTCGAGTTGGAATATGCCGAAACCTTGCCCGTCGTTGATGAATCGTCGCTCGAATCATTCACTTGGACGCATCGCGGACCTTGGAACGTCGGCGGAAGAACGCGCGCACTCGCGCTCGATATTGCCGATGCAACCGAGCAAACAATTTTAGCAGGGGGCGTTTCGGGCGGCATGTGGCGTAGCACCAACGGCGGAACAAGTTGGACTCGAACAACCGACGCCTCGCAACTGCAAAGCGTAACTTGTGTGGCGCAAGACACGCGCTCGGGAAAAACCAACATCTGGTATTACGGCACGGGCGAATTTATCGGCAACAGCACCAGCGGCGGCAACGCAACGTTCAAAGGCGACGGCATCTTCAAATCCACAAACGGCGGGCTCTCTTGGACGCCCCTTGCTTCAACGGTTTCAGGCACGCCACAAACCTTTGACATTGTTACCGATTTCATTTACAATATCGCTATCGACCCATCAAACGCCGCGCAAGACGAAGTCTATGCCGCGTGCTACGGTGCGGTGCTTCGCTCTACCGACGGCGGAAATACTTGGAATACCGCACTCAACGGGCTGGGCAGTCCCAATCAAGCCACGTCAACCGATGTGGCGGTTACTTCAACGGGCGTCGTCTATGCAACCGTCAGTAGCAACAGTTCAAGCACGAGAGGCATTTTCCGCTCTACCGACGGCATCACTTGGACGAACATCACGCCGGCGAATTTTCCCAATTCCTATCGACGAATCGTCATCGGCATTGCGCCGTCCAGCGAGAACATCGTGTATTTCTTGGCGGAAACGCCGGGCGGCGGAAAGTTCAACTCGGTGGATAACGAGTGGGGAAGCCTCTGGCGATACGACGCTTCGACAAACAGTTGGGTGAATCGCTCCGCAAATCTGCCTGAATTTGGTGCCCCCGTCGGAAATTTCAATTCGCAAGGCTCTTACAATCTCGTCATTAAAGTCAAGCCCGACAACGCCAACTTCGTCGTCATCGGTGGCACAAACCTCTTTCGCTCGACCGACGGCTTTGCCACCATGAGCAACACCACTTGGATTGGAGGCTACTCCACTGCAAACGACGTGTCTCTTTACGCCAATCATCACCCTGACCAGCACGCGTTGGTCTTCTACCGCAATGCGGCACGAAGTAACTGGCTGCTGAGCGGACACGACGGCGGCGTGAGCCGAACCACCGGCATTAACAACACAACCGTTTCTTGGACCGACCTCAATAACGGCTACCTCACCACGCAATTCTACACCGTTGCAATTCGCAATGCGAGCGGCGACCTCAACATCGTTGGCGGCAAGCAAGATAACGGCACGTATCGCGGCGTCTCCAGCACCAGCACGGCGGCTTGGCAAAACGTGTTCAGCGGCGACGGCGCGTTCTGTGCCATTTCATCAACCGGAAACCCTTATTACATCTCTGCACAAAACGGACTGGTTTATCGGCTCTTCCTCAACGCTGACGGCAGTTACAACCTTTCAAATTGGACGCGCGTCGACCCACAAGGCGGCTCCGGCTATCTCTTCATCAATCCCTTTGCTTTAGACCCGAACAATTCAAACCTCATGTATCTTGCAGGCGGCACCACGCTCTGGCGCAATAGCAACCTTACGGGCATTCCGTCGCTGTCTCAAAATCCGGCGACGAGTGGTTGGACGAACTTCAACATCAATGCGGGTAGCACCATCACTGCGGTTTCCGTCTCGACGACGCCTGCTAATCGCGTCTATTTTGGCACGGCAGATGGCGGCGTCTTTCGCGCCGATAACGCCAATACCGCATCGCCTTCCTTCTTTGACATCACAGGCGCATCTATGCCGTCGGGCTATGTTAGTTGTATCGCCGTCGACCCGACTAACTCAAATAACGCGATGGTGGTCTTTTCCAATTACGAAGTCATCAGCCTTTACTACACCACAAACGGCGGCTCGACTTGGACGGCGGTCGCCGGCAATTTGGAACAAAACTCGAATGGAACAGGCAACGGTCCGTCGTGTCGTTGGGCGGCGATTCGTAATGTATCGGGCGGCAAGGTGTTTCTTGTCGGCACAAGTACGGGCTTGTATGTAACCTCAACGCTGAACGGCATGTCGACCGTCTGGCAACGCCAAGCCCCGAACACGATTGGCAGAGGGATTGTGAATGCGATTGCGACGCGCGAATCCGACGGTCTTGTGGTGGTTGCCACACACGGCAACGGCGTTTATAGCGGCACGGTCAATTCGCTCGTCTCCGCACCAAGCGACGCGCCGAAGCCAAGTGCGTTCAATCTTGCGCAAAATTACCCCAACCCGTTCAACCCAAGCACCACGATTGAATATCAACTGCCGTCGGCAAGTTTCGTGAAGTTGGACGTCTTCGACGCGCTCGGCAGAAAGGTCTCGACGCTCGTCAATGAACGCAAAGGCGCAGGCACGCATCAAGTCAATTTCAATGCGGCGGGCTTGGCAAGCGGCACTTACTTCTACAAACTCCAAGTCGGCGATAGGGTGGAAACGCGAAAGATGTTGTTGGTTAAGTGAAACGGCGTCGGGCGATTGAACACGTTTGGGGCGAGTTCTCCACTCGCCCGCTTCATCTTCTCAAAGAAAGTTGTCATTCAAAAGAATCTGTTGTGAAGTTTATCGTCGGGAAGTAACTTCGATTTTCAACAGCGAAGCTCGCTATAACCATCACGGCGCGAATGTGCGGCATTACAGGCGTTTTTAATTACAGTCAATCCCCTCATCTCCTTTCCGAATCAATCCTTAAACAAATGACCCGCGTCATTGCCCACCGCGGACCTGACGACGACGGCATCTACCTTTCACCAAACGAGCAACTCGGCTTTGGCTTCCGACGCCTTGCCATCATTGACCTCTCGCCCGCCGGACATCAACCCATGAGCAACCGCGACGGCTCACTCTGGATTGTCTTCAACGGCGAAATCTACAACCATCTCGAGATTCGCAAAGACCTTGAAGCCAAAGGCTATCGCTACAACTCAAAAACCGATACCGAAACCATTCTCTACGCCTACCAAGAATACGGATTAGACTTTATCGAAAAACTCTATGGCATGTTTGCCATCGCCTTGTGGGATTCACGCAAAGAAGAACTGCTTTTGATTCGCGACCGAATTGGCATTAAACCGCTTTACTACGCCTTTTCAGGCGGCGCGTTCATTTTCGGCTCTGAAATCAAATCCATTCTCGAACATCCCGCTGTTTCGCGCACGCTCAACTCGCAAGCACTTTACGATTACCTTACCTTCTACACTTCGCCGCCTAACGAAACGCTCTTCAAAGGCATTTACAAATTAGAGGCAGGACATTATGCAATCGTCAATCGCAACGGCGAGATGAAAAAAGTGCGGTGGTGGAATTTGAATCACCGAACAGAAATGTTCCCGAAAGAAAAATTTTCGTCTGAAGCCTTTTGCGTTGAGCATCTTCGACGATTGCTTCGCGATTCCATCAGACTGCGCATGATGTCGGACGTGCCTTTCGGCGTGATGCTTTCAGGCGGAATCGACTCCTCGCTCAATGTTGCATTGATGAGCGAACTGATGACGCGCCCCGTTGAAACATTCAGCGTGGGCTTTAAGGATTTGGAGAAATACAACGAGCTCGGCTACGCGCGGCAAATCTCTGAACGATTCAAAACCAATCACCATGAAATTTTGCTCACCGAGCAAGACGCAATCGAGTTTCTTCCGGAAATGGTTTGGTATCAAGACGAACCCAACGCTGACCCCGTTTGCGTGCCGCTGTATTTTGTGAGCAAACTCTGCCGCAAGTCAGGCACGATTGTCGCCCAAGTTGGCGAAGGCTCGGACGAATCCTTTGCCGGCTATCAGCAATACTTGCGCGAACTTTGGTTTCAGAAGTATTACGATGCGCTCTTGCCTGATGCGCTCAAAGCCTTGTTTGATGAGGCTCTGCGGCGTATTCAGCCGCTCTCGCTTCTTTCCGAATATGCGCGACGAAGCCGAAACCATGAGCCGACGTTTTACAGCGGCGCGGTCAGTTTTACGGAAGAGCAAAAAGCCGAACTCTGCACGAGTTACTTTTACAACGACGCTCGCAGTTCGGCAAAGGTAGCAGAACGATACTTCAAAGAATTTGAAGCCATCGTTTCGCCATCGCAAAGTGCAGACTTCTTGCGCAAGATGATTTATGCCGAGTTCAAAAACCGTTTAGCGGAGTTGCTTCTGATGCGCGTCGATAAAATGTCGATGGCGGTCTCGATTGAGGCGCGCGTGCCGTTTTTAGACCATCGCATAGTGGAGTTCGCGTTTCAAATTCCCGAATCGCTGAAAGTCAAACATGGTGTGCCGAAATACATTTTGAAAAAAGCGGCAGAAGGCATTATTCCGAACAACATCATTTACCGAAAAAAGCAAGGCTTTGCTGCGCCCGCCATCGAGTGGCTTCGAAGCGGAAAACTTTCGCCGATTGCCGAAGACGCCATTCTCAATTCAGGCTTGATGAAAGAAGCACTTTTTCAGAAGAAGTTCATTAAACGGCTCTTTCATGAACATCGGAGCGGAAAGAGAAATCGGGGGCAACAACTCTGGACGCTCCTTGTGGCGTCGATGTGGTATGATAAATTCTTCGGAAAGTGAATCAGGGGAAGAGCATCTTGAAATACCGTTCTTCAATATCGTCCTTCATCGCGCGAACACAGTTCATAATTTCATTGAACTTGTTTTCAGGCAACTTGCCTTTTACTTCCAACACGCCCTTGAATTTATCGCTCAATAATTGAGAGTCGTTAAACGGAAAAATTTCATCGAATTGCAGGAGCGTCGGTTTCACGAAAGACGTCTTGTCTTCGGGCGTAATGTAAAATAGCCGAAGATGAAAATTGCAACCTCTTTGAATCTGCCTCTTGTGGTAGGACGACTGTTTTTCTACCTTCGAGGTCGTTCTGATTAAAAGATACGGCTCGTTGGGTTTGGGCGTGTTGAGAACAACCAAGAGTTTTCCGCCCGTCTCGCCGTCAGTAAATTGAAATCGATTATGGAACAAAATGGTGCCGCGCTCCATTGGGGAAGGAAAAGTTAGGTGGAAAGGTTTTTGAGTATTTCTTGTCGCTCCTTTTCGAAGGCTTTTACATACTCCGGCGTAACGGGACTCTCTTTTGACAATGCCAAATCGCGCTCAATGATTGCTCCTTCACCTTTTGTATTGAGCGTTTTTCGCCAAGGGCTTTTTGGCTCATGCGTTGCCTCAATCATCATTTTTGCCGTTGCGTCCTTAAACGTCTCCGCCAGATTCTCTAATATCTTTTTTTGGCGCGGCGTAAAAACGCTCATATCGGGCTTTTGTTTGGCGATGAACTTCAAGGTCTCTGTTCCGTCTTCCTCTTTGGCGCGTTCAATCGCAAGCGCTTGTTTGAAGTCTTCCGGCACGCGCTCGTTTTTAAGTTCGTCGTAAAGGGTTTTTGGAACGGGTCCGAATTTCCAAGCGACGTAATCCGCGTGGGTTACGCTTCTACCGGTCTCTTCGAGATGTTTGAAGTCGAAGTAAAAAAGCAGTTTGAAGAGTTTTATTTTGTGCGGAAATTTGACCTTTTCGGCGAAGAAAAGAATCGCGTTGAGCAGTTTTTCGCGGGATATGTCGTGTTGCTGTTCTTGCATTGTGAGCAATCAAAGGCTCAAAGTTATTCAAAACGTTCAAGAAATGAGCGGGATTTTTCAAAACTTGTTCAAAACACTAATGCACACGCAAGCAAGTTCCGTTTCGCTCTCAACAGTCAACGCTTAATCAAATGAACCTGTCTCTCCAATCCGCGTTTGAAACCGTCAAAGTTCTCACCGCCGATTTTAAGGCGAATGAACAAGCCTTTTTGAATCCGACCTATTCCGAAGCGCAAGTTCGGCAGGATTTTATCGATAAGTTCTTCGCCGCGCTTGGCTGGGACGTGACGCACGCGGTTCAAAAAAATCCTTATGAACAGGAAGTCAAAATTGAAAACCGCGTTAATGTGCAAGGCTCGCAACGCCGCGCCGACTATGCGTTCTTTCTCGCGCCGAATTTCAAAGATGTCAAGTTCCTTGTCGAAGCCAAAAAGCCCTCGCGCAATCTCAAAAATAAAGACGACTATTTTCAAACCATTCGCTACGGGTGGAATCGCACAACGCCCGTCGCCGTTCTCACCGACTTCGAGGAGTTTCATATTCTCGATTGCCGATTCAAACCGAACATTGCTTACGCGCTCGACGGCGGCGTGAGATCATTTCACTATTCCGATTATCTAAACGAAGAAAAATTCGCGGAAATCTACTACCTCTTCAGCCGCGAAGCCGTTGCAAACGGTTCAATTGAGAAATTCGCCGAGTCGCTCCCGAAGCCCAAAGGCAAAGGCGTTCAGAAAGGCATGTTCAAAGGCGGCTTTCAAAAAGTCGATGAGGCGTTCCTCGAAAGTCTTGACGGCTACCGTGAAACGCTCGCCAAAAATTTCAAATCTAAAAATCCCGCGCTCGATGGCGAATCGCTCACCGAAGCCGTTCAACGCACGCTTGACCGCCTCGTCTTCATTCGCTTTCTCGAAGACAAACAAATCGAAGAGCCAAGCGTCAAACATTTCGGCGACAAGGGAAACTCGTGGAAAGCCTTTCGCGCACTCTGCCGCTCGCTCGAACCCAAATACAACGGGCTTGTTTTCAAAGCGCACCCGATTTTGGACGACGACGCATTCGTTCCGCCCGATGAAGCCATCTTTGGCAAGATTTGCAATGAACTTTCGGACTCAACATCGCCCTATGACTTCGCTGAAATTCCGATTGCCATTCTCGGTAGCATTTATGAACGCTTCTTGGGCAAGGTCGTTACGGTCTCAGAAAAACGCGCCAAAGTCATCGAGAAGCCCGAAGTGCGAAAAGCAGGCGGCGTTTATTACACGCCTCAATACATCGTCCGTTACATCGTCGCTGAAACCGTCGGCAAACTCATTGAGGGCAAATCGCCCGACGAGATTTCCAAAATGGCATTCGCCGACATCGCCTGCGGCAGCGGCTCGTTCCTCATCGAAGTCTATGAACAACTCTTGGACTATCACAAGCGGTATTATCTCCAACACCCCGACCGCGTCAAAAAAGGCGATACCGAAATTCGAAACGGCGAAACGCAACTCTCGCTCAAAAAACGCCGCGAAATTCTCTTGAACAACATCTACGGCTGCGACATCGATTACCAAGCCACCGAAGTCACCCAACTCTCGCTCTATCTCAAACTCTTGGAAGACGCCACGACGGGCGACGCGCACCAATTCAGCCTGCTCAAAGAAAAAATCCTCCCCGATTTGAAACACAACATCATTTGCGGCAACTCGCTGATTGGAACGGATATTTTGGACGGCTCGCTCTTTGAACCCGACGAAGAACGCAAATTGAATCCAATGAACTTTGAAGACGCTTTCCCAACCGTGATGAAACGCGGCGGCTTCGATGCCATTGTCGGCAATCCGCCGTGGGTGGATATTAAAGGTATGCCGAGCGTTCAAGTAGATTATTTCTTCAAGCAGTATAGTAGCACTGAAAACAGAATGAACATTTACGCAACGTTCATTGAAAAGGCATTCCGAGTGTTGAGAAAAGGAGAGAAAGAGGACAACACCTATTTTGCATACATCACGCCAAATTCATACTTGACACAAAGTTCATATCGTAAACTGCGCGAACTTATCCTCAAGAATTACAAAATCGGAAAGTTGGTTCGGCTTCCTGACAATGTATTCAAAGGTGTAAAAGCAGAAACTCTCATCTCGATATTCGAGACTTATCAAAAAACCAACGATGGCAATGTCGATATTTTTTTATTCGATCGTAAGGCTAAAATCAAACGTGTCGACAAAGCAGAAAGCACGTTCAAGCGTGAGAATCAAAAAATTTGGCGACAAGACGAAAATTATCTCATCAACATATTTTCAAACGAGAGAGAACGGACATTTCTTTCTCGCATTGAAAAGAACGCAACGCCTCTGGAACTTCTTTGCGATTTTTCTCTTGGAATTACGCCCTACGACAAATACAAAGGACATACGCCGAAACAAATCAAAGAGCGCATTTTTCACTCGCCCTCAAAGAAAACCCCGAATCATAAGCCTCTTCTTTCTGGGGAAAACATTTCGCGTTATCGAGTAAATCCCAATGTGAGCGAGTGGATTGAATATGGAGAGTGGCTCGGCGCGGCACGTGAAAAACGATTCTTTACGACAGAACGAATTTTGATTCGACAAATCGTGAGCGGAAAGCCGCCAAGAATTTATGCGGCTTACACCAACGCAGAACTTTACAATACGCAGATTGCTTTTAATCTGCTTCGCAAGTCCGCTTGTAAGACGGATTTGAAATTCATTCTTGCTATTATCAATTCATGGCTCATCACATTCTATCATCGCAAGAAGTATTTAGACCAGGAGAAAGAGGTGTTTCAAAAAATCCTGATTCAAGACTGCAAGCGATTTCCAATCCGCGTTCTTGACCTGTCGAAGCCGTCGGAGAAGGCGATGCACGACCGAATCGTGAAACTCGTCGAGCAGATGCTTTCGGCAAAGGAGAAACTCGCGGCGGCAATGTCGGAGCAAGAACAGTTGCGGTTGGAGCGAATGATTGCGGGACTCGACCGTCAGATTGACGAGGCGGTCTATGAACTCTACGGCTTGACGGCGGAGGAGATTAAACTTGTTGAGGGGATTTCCCCCTGATTCTGCTTCGCGGAATCTTTCCCTTTTTTACAAAAAGGTGGAATGTCGTTCCGACCTGTCGGAACGACAAGGGGGAATCAATACACTTGCCAGCGTCCCATACAGGCGTCTCGCGCAAAAAGACATTCTCTCTTTTCACAATAGAATGGAATCGTTACTTTTCTTTTGCAAAAAGCAGGAATCAATCAACGCAACATTCAGAAACTATGAGCCGCTGTTTGGTCAGAACGCCATACCACTTGCCCTACAATCCCGATTTGAAAGAGCGCGCCCGCGCTTTGCGTAAAAATATGACCGACGCGGAAAAGAAACTGTGGCAGTTCTTGCGCCGCCGTCCCGAACAATGGCTGCGCCAACGCCCGATTGATAATTTCATTGCGGATTTTTACTGCGCGGCGTTCAGGTTGGTTGTGGAGGTCGACGGCGCGCATCACTTCACCGATGAAGGCAAAGCGCGAGATGAAGCGCGAACCGCCGTTTTGAACGGCTACGGAATTCGTGTCGAGCGATTCAGCAACCGCGACGTGTTGGAAAATTTTGAAGGTGTGTGTCAAGCGATTGAGTCAATGTGTTCACCGCCCGTGTAAATTCCCCCTGATTCCGCTTCGCGGAATCTTTCCCCCTTTTTACAAAAAGGTGGAATGTCGTTCCGACCTGTCGGAACGACAAGGGGGAAAGCACGTTGTCGAGCAATGAAAATGCGCTTTCAGTTTCGGCGCGGTGTTCAAAAGCGACGGCGGCACGGGCGCGAGCCAACCGTTTGGCTTCACGGTAGAACTCGCGCCGCGAGAGCAAGATATTGTCGAGCGTGCGCTTCATATAGGGTTTTGAAGATTGAGTTTCATCGTTTTTCTTCGGGCGTAATTTGAACGCGCAACAAGTCGGTGCGTCGCAAGATGCTGGCTTGGATTGCAACGCCGATTCGGTGTTCGGTCAAGATGCGGTGCAAGTCGTCGATGCCTGAAATTTCCTCGCCGTCGAAGCGAAGCAAAACATCGCCGCTCGTCAAAGAGGCGCGGGCGGCGGGGCTGTTGGGTTCAACACTCGTGATGAGCAAGGCGCGCTCCGACGTGCGCTCGAGGTTGCGGGCGATGAGTTTCGGCAGTCGAATGTTTTGCGCCCCGATTCCTAAATAGCCTCTGGAAACTTTCCCGTCGCGAATGAGTTTCGCCGCCACCCATTTTGAGGTGTTGCTTGCAATCGCAAAACATATTCCTTGCGCCATTCGAATGACAGCAGTATTAACGCCGATGACTTCGCCGGCGGAATTGACGAGCGGACCGCCGCTGTTGCCGGGGTTCAAGGCGGCGTCGGTTTGAACAACGTCGTCGATTAAGCGTCCGCCGTCGGTGCGCAGTGAGCGACCCAACGCGCTGACGACGCCCGTCGTAACTGTGGTTTGAAAGCCGAGCGGGTTTCCGATTGCAATCGCCAGTTGTCCGACGCGAAGCGCGGAAGAATCGGCGAAAACGGCGGTCGGAAGCGTTTCGGCGGCGCTGATTTTGATGACGGCTAAATCGGTATCGGGGTCGTTACCGATAATATCTGCCTCATAGCGCGCGCCGCTTTGCAGAATAACGGAGAGCTTTAAAGTAGAACTGACGACGTGGCTGTTGGTGAGAATGAAACCATCGGGCGTAAAGATAAATCCCGACCCGGAGCCGACGCGCTCAACCCTCTCTCCGCGTCGATTGTTCATCTGCTTCGTCGCCTCAATAAATACGACCGACGGAGAAACGCTTTCCACGACCTTAACGACGGCACGCGAATACGCATCAAAAAGCATCGCGTCGCCCTGCTCTTGTCCGAAGGCTTGTGAGGCGCGGGCGGCGTCGGAAGAAATCACATCAAATAAACGCATAACGGTTTCCTTTCTGATTATTGGTGATGAAGGGCAATGTAGGCGTTAAGTATTATCTTGTCAAGTAGGCACTTCAAAGTAGTGTAGTTACCAAAATGAAACCATCAATGAAAAAAGAGCAGGGATTTTGTCCGGTCAGTTTGACCTTGAAAGTCATCGGTGGAAAGTGGAAACCGGCGATTCTGTGGCATTTGTCGGAAGGCTATCGACGCTTCGGCGAGTTGAAACGGCGCATTCCGAACATCACGCAGAAAATGCTCACCCAGCAACTTCGCGAGCTTGAGCAAGACGGTGTGGTGTCGAGAAAAGTCTTTGCCGAAGTGCCGCCGCGTGTGGAGTATTCGCTGACGATGTATGGAAAAACCTTGCAACCCATCTTGCGCCAGATGTGTCGGTGGGGAGAAGCGCACCGCGAAACGCTTGAAACCGCCCCCCGAAAAAAAACCGCCTAATCATACCTTGAAAGCGTGCAAGAAACCACGCCCAACGCCGAGCGCGCGACCCAAAGGCGTTCATTTTGGGAAAGCAAAGGAATTTTTTTAAGTTGAGTTCTACTTAGCAGTATCAATCACAGAATCAATCAGTAGTAAAAGAGTTCCGTGTTCATCAGTGCGATGTATCGCTAATCACAAACCTTAAAACATTACTGCAATGCCAAAAATTGAAATGAACGGACAAACTTACGATGCCTTTGTTGATGAATCGCTTTTAGCGGTTGCTCGCAAAAATAAAGCGCACATCGGTTACGCCTGTGGTGGAAACGGCTTGTGCCAAACCTGCGAAGTGATTGTAGAAAGTGGTATGGACGCGCTCTCGCCGATGAACGATGTTGAAAAGGCATGGCTGACGGCGGAAAAACAAAAAAACGGACATCGCCTCGCGTGTCAATGCCAATTCACTGCCGATAAGCCCGTCAAAGTGATCACCCGCGCTGAAAAAGCCCGACATGTCTTTAATCGTGCCTTCAAAGAACAACCCAAAGAACCCTCAACGCACCCGCAAGGCTATGTCGGAGAGTTCTTCACTTGGCTCGGAACAGAAACGCTGTCGCACTTGTCTGCAGTCCCCTTTGTGAGTGTGAATCTTGTTCAGCGTATTATTGATGGAAAACTCACCTTGCAAGCAGTCAGCGATACCATCAACGCCGCCAATGAACGCTTTCCCGAAATCAATCAAATTGTAACTGATGTAGCGAACAATTTTCCGAAAATTGCTGGCGATTTGGGCAAAGGACTTGAACCCGTCATCAACAGCACAGGCGATTTGCTCAAAAACATCGGCAACGCTGTCTCGTCGGGCGACTTGAACAAATCGCTCGAGCCGGTCGTCAATAGCGTTTCGGACGTTGTCAAAGGATTAACGGATACCGTATCGAAAGCAATCGGAAGCGTAACACAAAGCGCAAGCGCGCCGGCACAAGAAGTCACGCCCGTAAAAGTTGAAATCAAAAAAGGCTAACAGAAAGGTAGTAGTTGTAGTATGCAGTTGGAAGTAACGCTCAAGCGATTCAATCCTGAAAAAGATAACGCGCCCCGTTGGGAAACCTACAAGGTTGAGGCAGAGCCAATGGAGCGCGTGCTTGATGTGCTCAATAAAATCAAATGGGAGCAAGATGGAACATTGACTTATCGCAAGTCGTGTGCGCACGGCGTCTGCGGTAGCGACGCCATGATGATTAACGGTGAAAACCGTCTCGCATGCGTTACACTTGTGAAAGATTTGAAAACGACGAAACTGAAAATTGAGCCTGTTCCGGGCGCATCGGTCGTGAAAGACCTTGTCATCGACATGACGCGGTTTTGGAAGAATTATGAAACCATTATGCCGTATCTATGCAATGACGAGCCGCCACCAGAAATTGAGCGCTATCAAAGTGCCAAAGACCAAGAACTCATTGAAGAATCGACGCGCTGTATTCTATGTGGGGCTTGTTCGTTTTCTTGTCCCTCAACATGGAGCGACGAGGAGTATTTAGGTCCAGCCGCACTTCTGAAAGCCTACCGATTCATCTTCGACAGCCGCGACCAAGCCGCCGACCAACGCCTTCGCATTATCGACAACAACAAAGGCTTGTGGAAGTGCTACACAATTTTCAACTGTGTTCAAGCCTGCCCGAAAGAAATCGACATTACCAAGCACATCTCTGCGTTGAAGCGAAAAGTGGTTAGCGAGCAATACTAACTTGAAACGATACAGCATTGCGTGGGCGATAAAGAATAGGAGTTTCAAGTGCAGTGAAAGGCTATCGGAGTTCATTTGCCTCTGATAGTCTTTTTTACTTCGATATCTATCAACCTAAAACCATAATGGCATACACGAGTGATTTCGGATACCAAGAGTTCGATGTAGGGCTCGAGACCCTCGAGCGCATCGTGATGAAGAGCGAAAAAAAGATGCACATTGATTTGGGCGTTCCGAAAGAAATCATCAACGATGAAAAGCGCGTCGCACTCGCACCGTCAGGCGTAAAAATTATTGCCCAACAAGGGCACAGCATTACGGTTGAGAGAGATGCAGGCATGCATTGCAATTTTACAAACGAAGAGTATATCGAAGCCGGTGCGATTGTCGTCAATTCTGCCGAAGAGGTCTACAAAAAATCAAACCTCATTGTAAAAATCGCGCCGCCGCTCCCAAGCGAATACGACCTCTTGCAGCGCGACCAAATGCTAATTTCCGCCTTGCATCTCGGTAGCCTGAAAACGGAATTGATTGAAAGCATTCTGCGCAAAGGGATTACCGCATTAGCATTTGAATTTATTGAGACGCGAGATGGCGAGTTGCCCGTCGTACGCTCAATGAGCGAAATCGCCGGCGCGCTTGCTGTTCAAACCGCCGCGAAATATTTGGAAACAGGCAACGGCGGCAGAGGCATTATTCTCGGCGGCTGTGCGGGCGTGCCCCCGGCAACGGTCGTCATTCTCGGCGCCGGCACAGTCGGGCATTATGCCACACAAGCCGCATTGGGTCTCGGCGCGCACGTAATGGTGATTGATAAAGAACTCAACCGATTGCGCCGCTTCGAAACCATCTTCAACCGCCGCGTAACCACCGCCATCGCCAACGACCACTACATCTCAAAAGCCGCCAAAATCGCCGACGTTATGATTGGCGCTATGAACCCGCGCGGAAAAGTTATGAAGCCCCTCGTCAGCGAAGAAACCGTCATGACCATGCACAAAGGCTCGGTCATCGTCGATGTGTCTATTGACCAAGGCGGGTGCTTTGAAACCAGTCGCCGTACTTCGCACTCCGAGCCGGTGTTCGTCAAATATGGTGTAACACATTACTGCGTTCCCAACATGCCCTCCGCCGTCGCACGAACCGCTTCATATGCGCTCACAAACGCGCTCATTCCGTTTATCATTAAAATCGGACAATACGCCAGCGCCTCCGACGCGCTTTGGAAAAGCACCAGCCTACGAAACGGGGCTTACGCCTACAAAGGCTATCTCACGAAAAAAGTCCTCGCCGACCTTTCTGGCATGACCTTCCGCGAAATTCAAATGCTTCTTGCAACCGACCTCTAACCATTATCCCGAATCAGCTTCAACAAAAAAGGAGAGTCGTGAGCTCTCCTTTTGAACAAAATCCAACAAGAAAACTTACAGCACGTAACTAAATCCGAGTGCAAGCGTGTTGCGAATTTGCGTGGCAGGTCCGACCGTCCTGTCGTCGCGCAAAACTTGCACTTTCTCGTCGTAGAAAACATCTAACGCGAAACTTGCATTAAGGTATTCATTCACCTTGAAGAGCAAGAGCGTTTCAGAGTTGACCACGAGATTCCCGAAGTTTTCATAAGCGTTAAAGAGATTGAGGCGCGATTGGAGCGTGACGTTCTCAAAAATCTCTTTCTTGAACTGCGCGTTGAAGTTCCAGCCGAGTTCGGCGTTCATCGTCTTTCCGACGTCAACCCCGAATGCGCCAGCGTTTGAGAGTTCCTCATCAAGCACGAAGATGATGCGTCCTGTGGCGGGTGCAAGCGTCATGGTGAAGTAATCGACGGGCTTGTATTCAATCCCAAGCGAGAGAATGAGATAGGCAGGCGAAAAGAAGTTCGAGATTTTCGGCGAGTTGCCAAGCGAGTCGACCGTTCTAAAGTCTCGCCCAATCGCGAACTGCGTTCGGAAATCAAGTGCCGCGCTGTAATTGAGCGGAGCCTTCGTGGTGATGCCTTTGGTGAATTTGGAAAGCAAAATGATGCGGTCGTCGCTTTTGCGAAACGGCGTGGTATCTAATTTGGTAACGCCGAAGCCGAGTTCAAGCGTGCTTTCCCAAGCGATGTCGTCTTTGTTGTATGCCGCGCTTCCGCTGAATAAGCCGATGACGCTGACGGCGTTTTGTCCACCCCCCGCCCAATTCTTCAAGCCAATTTGAGTGAAGTTTGCACCGATGTTTTTTGTCAGCGTCCAGTTTTTAGTTGTGTCTTGTGCGAAGACCGACGCGCTCCCGAAAAGCAAAAGTGCGAGTAGTAAATTCTTTTTCATGTGAATTTTCTTGTTAGGGTTTTGGAAGTTACTTCTTTAAGAGGTCGCGAATTTCAGTAAGTAGTTTGACGTCGGCGGGCGGTTCAGGCGGCGGCGCAGGCTTCTCTTCTTCCTTTTTCTGCAAGCGATTGACGGTGCGAATAATCAAAAAGAGCGCGAAGGCAATGATGATGAAATCAAACGAGGCTTGCAGAAACTTGCCGTAATTAATCGTAACGGGCTTTAAATCGCCAATCGGGCTGTTAAGGTTAATGGCTAAACTGGAAAAATCAACGCCGCCGATAATTAAGCCAAGCGGCGGCGTAATCACATCGGCGACAAGCGAGTTGACGATTTTGCCGAATGCGCCGCCAATGACAACCCCAACGGCAAGGTCGATAACATTTCCGCGCATCGCAAATTTTTTGAACTCCTGAATAAATGGCATAAAGCCTTCCTTTCTTTTTTGGATTTAATGGAAAACTTATTGTGCGGTGTATGCGCCGTCGATGGCAAGCGCAGTGCCCGTGATAAACTTGGCGTCGTCGCTGACTAAAAAAAGTGCGGCATCGGCGACGCTGGAGACCGTTACCATTCCGGGAAGCGGGTTGAAATTTTCAAACCATTGGCGCGTGGCGTCGGGGTCGGGCGTTGAATTGATAAAGTGTTCAACAAGCGGCGTTTTGACGACACTGGGACAAATAGCATTGACGCGAATATGCTGCTTGGCGTATTCAATCGCGGCGGTTTTGGTCAGATGAATCACGCCTGCTTTCGCCGCACCATATGCGGCAATGTTGGGAAACGCCACCACGCCTGCGATTGACGCCGTGTTCAAAATAACGCCGCTCTGTTGCTTTGCCATTTGCGCAAGCCCGAACTTCATACCATAAAAGACACCGTTCAAATTGAGGTCGATGACGCGAGACCAGTTTTCAAGCGTGCAGTCCGCAATGGGCTTCTGTTCCCCGTCTATTCCCGCATTGTTCATCAAAATATCTAATGAGCCAAACGCATCGACGGTTTGTGCAATCAGCGATTGAACGGCGTTGGGGTCGGTTACATCGGTTTTGATGAATCGACCGTGAAGGTGTTCGGCGACGGTGCGCCCTTGCTCTTCTTGAATATCGGCAATAACAACCGTTGCGCCTTCGGAGGCGAATTTTTCCGCGCATGCTTTGCCAATGCCTGACGCGCCGCCGGTTACAATCGCAATTTTGCCGTTGAGTTTCATAGATGGTTTAAGTTTAGTTGCACTTCTCTTTGACGAGCGCGCCGTTGATGATGACTTCACAGACATGAGAGGTGTATTCAAACGGGTCGCCGTCGAAGCAAACGATGTCGGCATCTTTGCCCTTTTCAAGCGAGCCGACGCGCGTTGCAATGCCGAGAATGTCTGCCGCATCAATCGTAATCGCACGAAGCCCATCTTCAAAGGAAAGTCCGTTGGCGACGGCGAGGGCGGCTTCGTAAAGCACGACGCGCGTTTTCGGAACATAGCCTTCGTAGCCCGATTGAAGCGCGAATTTGATTCCTGCTTGTTTCAACTTCGCCGCTGTCTCAAACGAGGCGTTGCGCGTGTCGCCGTAGGTGCGCACCATCGTTGGGTGCAAAATCACCGGCACGTTGGCGGCTTTGAGTTCTTCTAAAACGAGATAGGCTTCTGCGGCGCCGTCCAAAATCATTCTGAATCCAAATTCTTTTTGCAAGCGCAATGCGGTTGTAATCTCGGTCGCCTTATTTGCTGTCATGAGCGCAGGGATTTTTTTATCGAGAATATCGGCAAGGACTTCCAACTTTAAATCTCTTGTTGGACGCTTGGAAGGGTCTTTGCTTTTCATCTTTTTGGCATACTCTTGTGCCTCAATAAACTTTTCGCGAAGCATCGCAACGCCTTTGGAGCGTGTGCCTGGCTTTTGAAAGTTCTCGCGCACCGTTGCGCCCAGCGTGAATGCGACCGTAGAGACGGGCTGAACGAGAGCTTGTTCAACGGTTGAGCCATGTGTTTTCACAATCATGGTTTGACCTGAAATGAGCGCGCCCGTGCCATGCCCAGTGTGAAGCGTGGTAATGCCGAAGTCGCGCAGAAACGAAACCAAGCGTTCATTGGCGTTGTAAGCGTCAACGGCGCGTAGCTCGGGCTGTATCGGGTCAGATTTTTCCAACTGGTCTTGGTCGTGGTTGTAATTAAAAATCCCCGCAAGTCCGACAACGCTATGCGCATCAATGAGTCCGGGCGTAACTACTTTGGCACGAATGATTTTGTAATGCGCTGGAATTGAAATTTCCGTCTGTGAGCCGACGCGCTCGATTTTGCCGCCGCTCACAAGCACCACGCCGTTTTGAATCGGCGCGCTCGACATGGTGTAAATCACCTCGCCTGTGATGGCGATTTGCGCCCGCACGTGTGATGAACCAAAAGTCAAAACGAACAACAGGCAAAACCCAAGCCGACGAATGCTCATCGTTCGCCTCCTTCGTTTTGCATCACACTTTGATAGTGATTGAAGACTTCGCCACGATAGACTTGATAGCCGCCAACCGCATATTTGTAGTCATCGGGATTGCTTCGGTCGAATCGCTTGTCGCCCTCGACCCAAGTTTCAAGCACTTTGGTATAAACGCTGAACGGACTGCCAGAAAGAATCACGAAGTCTGCATCTTTTCCGACTTCAAGCGAGCCAATGCGCTTCTCTAAGCCGAGCATGCGTGCGCCCGCAAGGGTTAAGCCTTCAAGGGCTTTTTGTTCCGACATACCCGCGCGCACGCCAAACGCCGCCGAGCGCATAAAGAGCCGCGAATCCGTAATCCCGTCGTCAGTGTGAAAGGCCACATCGACGCCTGCTTTTTCCAAAATGCCGCCCGTTTCGTAGCGCAGTTCAGAGGCTTCGAGTTTGCCACCGGGCGAATCAATCACGATGATGGAACACGGCACGTTGGCTTCGGCAATTTCACGCGCAACTTTCCAGCCTTCGCTGACGTGATGCAGAACAACTTTGTAGCCGAACTCTTTGGCAATGCGAAGCACGGTGAGAATATCGTCGGCGCGGTGCGTGTGGTGCTGAACAATGCGCTTGCCTTCCAAGACTTCGACCAATGCTTCCAACTCCAAATCGCGTTTAGGCAGTTTATCGGGATTGCCCGCCGCCTCTTTAAGTTTCTTTTGATAGTCTTGCGCTTTGATAAAAATGCTTCGAATCATTGCCGCCGACTTTGCGCGTGTGCCGGGAAAAACGCCGCCGCGCATCGGGTTTGTGCCGTTTGCCATTTTAATTCCGCCGCAAATTTCCTTCGTCTCATCGTTGCAGAAGAGCATTTGCGAGACGGTGTTAGCGTTGCGCAGTTTGAGATAAACGGTCTGACCGCTGAGCAAATGTCCAGAGCCGGGCATCACATTGACCGTTGTAATGCCGCCTGCAAGGGCTTTTTTGAAGGTATCGTTTCGAACGTCAATCGCATCTAAAATGCGCACGCTGGGGTGAATCGGTGCCGAAGCATCGCCGCCGTCGCCGCCGCCGATGTGCGAGTGTGTGTCGACAAATCCCGCCGTGATAATTTTCCCGCTTGCGTCAATGCGCGTCGCATCGGAAGGAATCGCAACTGACGAGCCGACAGCGAGAATTTTTCCGTTCTGAATCACAAGCGTGCCGTTTTCAATCGGCGCAGATGAAATCGGATAAATCGTTGCGCCTGTAAAGGCGATTGGTTTTGTCTGTGCAAGAAGTAATTGTGGGAGCAAGAGTAAAACGCAAGTAAGAAGTGAAAGTAACGGCTTCATAGTGTTGTGGATAGTTCAAAGAAATTACGCATTTGCACGGGGATTGCAAGCGTTGTGCTATGCTTCACAAGGCGTGCTTATCACACCGCGTTGCGCGGCGCAACATCGCGCCACAAAGAGCGGCGTATTATTTCAGCGTCGTTTGATGAAAGGAATGCTCGCCGCTTGCGCCGAGTAGGTTGAGTCGGAGATGGAGCAGCAGCGTCTTGCGAATCCCCAAAAGCGTAAGCGGCGATGATAATTCAAGGTAGAAGGCTTGTGATATAAATCATAGCCAAGTAAAGAGATTTCGGGTATTATTGTTTTGAAAGTTGTTCTTTGCCGTCTGAACGCTGATAGGTTGAGTCGCTGGAGCAGCAGCAGCGATTCCCGAGAGCATTCAGACGGTTCTTATTTTTTTGATGTGTGAGCAAGTGAGTTTTGTTGTGTGAAAAAGAGAGATTCGATTCGGATACAAAAAAGTATCAACCGCCGATTAGAGTTCGCCCGACTAAGTTTTGAAGATTCCTCTGTGAAAATTTCACCGCTTGGGTTTTGATAGGTTGAGTCGCTGGAGCAGCAGCAGCGATTCCCGAGAAAATCCAACGCGGTGATTTTGTTTTCGATACCCGGTTTTTCAGATGTATTGGCGGCACTCTCCCTCGCGGAAGCCTGTATTTGCTTGCGTTCCCAGAAATGCATATCATTTTGAGTTGTGTAACTTTTTGTGTTTATCATTCTGACCCTGAACGAAGTAAATGGGAAGAATCCATCAGCGAGTCTCACCGAACTCGCAGTGGATTCCTCGCACCGCTCGGAATGACGAACACATTCTTATAGCAGTACCCATTCTACTCGATACTTGCTCAACTCTTTTTCTTTTTGTCTTTGCCGCTCTTCTTTTTGTCTTCCTTTTTCTTTTCCTCTTTCTTTTCGCTTGCTTTTGCGGCGGCGGTTGGTTGCGCAACTTCCTTTCCGTCGCCGATGCAGAGTTTTGCCGTCGGGGCGTTCAAGATGTAAGAATCCAACTGTGCTTTCTCTGCGAAGCCCGTGCCGGTGAATGGAAACCAAAAGTTATGCTTTGCCACCCAGTAGTCGCCGTCTTTCGTCTCCCAAATGACGCCTGCACCGACATAACGACCCCGCACAACCCCCGTGCGCTTATCGGTAACGATTTGATAATCGCGGTCGTTGACAACGACTTTATACACTTTGGCGCAATGTTCGCGATAGCCGAACTTAAAGGCTTCGGCAATTTCGGCTTCGAGCTTCTTATCGTCCATGCCTTTTTCGCCGCAACGGCAGAGCATATTGGCGAGGTCTTTTGAAAATTCCGTTACTTTCACTTTGACTTCTCCCGATGCCATGACAGGACCATCGGTATCTTTCTTCTCATTGGCAAATCGACTGGTCTGAAATACTTCGGCTTTGAGCGTCATGGTGTTGCCGACTTTGATTTTATCCTTCAAGCGCGAGAGCAACATACGAAAGGCTTCTTCTTGGATTGAATACATATTTAACCAAATGTATCTTCCGTTGATGTTCTTGTCGGAGATAAGCGGAATTGCCGCCGTGCCCGCCCACGCATAATACGAAGTGCCGGCGGAGGAGACGCCGCTCATGCCTTTGTTTTGATTCCGCAGTTCAGAAAATCTCCAAAATTCGCGCATATCTTCTTCAGCAAAGACTTCGCCGTCTATGGTGAAACGAATGGAGAGCCCGCCTTTATCTTTGTCGTATCCGGTGTAAAAGGCACGTGCGTAAAGCGGCTTGCCGAGTTCATATTCCTCGATATAGGTTTCACCGTCGGTATCGGTAATTTTTTTACCCGGTGCTTGCTTGCCAATCATTTGTTGAGTGAAGAAAATTTTGCCGACTTTTTCGGGGTCGATAGTTTCTTCTCCACTGCCTTTCTTGTCTTGTGCGACGGCATTGTTGCCGATGAAGATTATCGCGAGTGCGACCCACAACAGTCGCTGAAATAAATTCGTCATTGCTTTGTCTCCTTGTTTGGTTTGATTGATTCAGTTGATGAAATGCGGAAGGCGAGCCTTCACGAAGCAAAGGTCGGCAATCGCAGAAGGCGTATCAATGACACGCATGTGTCATTTTTGGGTTGGCAATTTTAGCGTTGAACTTGTGGAGAGGCTTCTTTTCTACGAAGATATGTCCGTCATTTTTACTTCGTTCCGCCCTTGATGACGACGCGGCTTTTCCTTAAATCAATCCGTGTTTCAAGGCTTTTGAGACGGCTTCGGATTTGGAGTGGACGTGGAGCTTGTCGTAAATCTTGCGGGAATGATTGCGCACGGTGTCGAAACTGATGAAGAGTTTTTCGGCAATCATGGTGAAGTTCATGCCGCCGGCAAGCAAGCCGAGAATTTCTTTTTCACGCGCAGTGAGGTCGATTTCGGAGAGCGGTTCGGGAGCGAATTGTGTGTAAAGCGCGGAAATTTTTTTAGCGACGGTGGGCGACATCGGCATTCCGCCCTCGACCGTATCTTGAATGGCTTGAATCAATCGGGCGGGCGGCATGCGTTTGAGAATGTATCCGCTTGCGCCTGCAATAATGGCGCGACTGATATGCGATTCATCATCAAACACCGTCATCATAACGATTTGCGCCGTTGGAAATTTTTTGTTCATCTCTGCAATGCCTTCAATCCCTGATTTCCCCGGCAGGTGAATATCCATCAAAATCACATCGGGTTCAGGCATGAGGGCGAGCGCAAGTTCGAGCGATTCATATTTGCCAACCAGCTCAAAGCCTTCGGTTGATTCAATCATATAGCCTACGCCTTCACGAAAGGCTTCGTTATCTTCCACAAGGGCGACGCGCGTTTTTGCTGATTTTTTTTGAGATGGATTTTTTGCCATAATTTTTTTGCCGCCATGTATTGCGGCTTTCATTGAACAGCGACACAAAAGTAACGTGACGAGCATTCGCTTGAAATGACACACGTGTGTCATTTATGCGTCGGCAGTTCAATCACGAACGTCGAGCCTTTTCCCGCGCCTTCAGATTCCGCCCAAATTTTTCCGTTGTGTTTTTCCACAATTTGCTTGGCGATATACAGCCCGAGCCCCGTTGAGTTTTCGCCTGCCGTCGGCTTTGCGGAGAGACGCTGAAACTTGCCGAAGAGTTTCTCTTTGTCGCCTTCGGTGAGCCCTTGTCCTTCATCTTTCACTGTAATTCGCACGATTCCGCTCTCGGAAACATCGCGGTTTGAATTGACAATCTCGCAACAAACTTCAATGCGCGTGCCTCGCGGGCTATACTTAACGGCATTGCCGACGAGGTTTTCAAAAACTTCGCGCAATTTTTCTTCGTCGCCCACCACCATTGCGCTTGGCTCAACACGGAGTTCAATCGTTTGATTTTTTCGAAGTGCGTTTGACTGTTCCGCAACCGATTTGAGCAGGTTGGAAAGGTTGATTTTCTCAAAGCGTAGGTCGTCGCTGATTTTTTCCGACGCGGCATTGAGCAGATTGACGGTTTGACGCAAAACTGCATTCGCAACGTGCTCAATATGCGAGAGCATTTGAAGTTGCTTTTCAGAAAGGGTGGAGGATTGTTTGAGCAAGTAGGTAAAATTGATGACGGAGCTAATCGGCGTTTGTAAATCGTGCGCAACAACATTGAGCACTTCGGATTTAATTCGGCTGGCTTCTTCGGCTATCCCTCGCTGTCGCTCCGCTTCCGCAAGCGCATGTGCAAGTTCAGTATTTTTGATGCGCTCGATTTCCGCTTGCTTCTTGGCTTCTTCAACTTTGAAGGCGACTTGCAGATTTTTAATTCGCTTATCGGATTCCTCGTTGAAAATTTCGGCTTTGATGGTGTGATGCTTTTTGAAGTGATGAAACGCTTTCTGAAACTCGCCCAGATGCTCGAATTGCTTGGCGAGGGCGACGTGCGCTTCTTGTTGAAGCCGTCGCGACGAAATTTTCTCTGCAAGTTCTAAGGCTCGGAAGAGCATTTCAATCGCCGGACTCTCCGATTCTTTTTGCTTGTTTTTCTCCGTGAGCGTTTGCGCCAGCGCAATCAACGCTTGCGCCGTCGTTTCATCATGCTGAATGCTCTCGGCAATCGCAAGCGATTTCTTGAACGACAGAATCGCGCTTTCCACATTTTTTTGGTCGAGGTAAATACGCCCGATGTGATGATGCGCCACCGCTGTTCCGACTTTATCCTCAATCTCTTCTTTGAGTTGAAGGCTTTTTTGTTGATAGCGGAGGGCTTCCGAAAGGTTGCCCTTTTTTTCATTCACCGCGCCGATGTTGCCGTAGAGCATCGCAATGCCGCGTTGCATCGTCGCCATGTCGCAGAGTGCGAGTGATTTTTCGTAATACTCGAGTGCTTCATCAAATTGGCTCATCAAAAAATAGGCTTGGCCGATGTTGTTGTAGAGCGGCGCGAGCTGTTTTTCTTCTTCAATGGATTCCAATATGGCGGAGGCTTGTTGGTAGCAGGCTAATGCTTGTGAATACTCTCCGAGATTGACGTATAAAATTCCAAGATTATTCAACACGGAAGCCGTGCCAAACGACACGTTCGCGGTGCGAAAAAGCGAGAGGGCGATTTCGAAGTGCTTAATGGCTTCGGTATTTTTTCCAGTGCGCATGAGCGCGTCTGCATAAAGATTTTCGGCTTCGGCAACTGTTTCGCGGTCGTCGAGTGCAGTCGCCTCTGAAACAACTTTTTTTAGCAGTTCAAGCGCAACATCAAACTCGGCTAACTGTGCTTGCGCACTTGCCACAGTGAAGAGCAATCGTATGGTTGCTTTTTGTCGAGCGGCAACATCGTGAAAAAGCTCAGCGTTGTCTTTTGAGTAGAGAGATTGTGATAGCGCGAGACGTAATCGTGGCGAGGCGTTGACGAACTTTTTGAGAAATGCACTGAGGTATTCCAACTTCTCTTGGTCATTGGGTTTTGAGCGAAAGGTGCGTTCAAAGTCTGAAAGACTCGTTTCAAGCAACCTCCTTTCGCTGTCAAGAAGTTGCGTCTTCATTAGGTGATGAACGTTACTTATTCGTTGGTTTTGCTTCGGCGAGTAAAGTTACCGTTTTTTGTAGCATTTCGCAGGCAATTTCTTCAACCTGCAAAACTCGTCGCCGCTCTTTCTCTGCCAAACCTTCCTTCTGCAAGAGCCAAGCAAAATTTACAATCGCGCTAATCGGCGTTTGTAAATCGTGCGCAACAACATTGAGCACTTCGGATTTAATTCGGCTGGCTTCTTCGGCTATCCCTCGCTGTCGCTCCGCTTCCGCAAGCGCATGTGCAAGTTCAGTATTTTTGATGCGCTCGATTTCCGCTTGCTTCTTGGCTTCTTCAACTTTGAAGGCGACTTGCAGATTCTTGAGCCGTTTATCCGAGTCCTCGTCAAAAAGCGCGTTGCTCATTGAGCTATACTCGCGATACTGCGCGAGTGCTTGGGCATAGTTCCCTTTGCATTCATAGACTTCCGCCAGCGACCTTATCACCTCGGCCAATTCTTTTTTCAACTGCAACGCTTTACAATGGGCGAGAGCATTTTTGAGCGTTTCTTCACGTGCTTCGTTGCGGGAGAGGACTTTCAAATCTTCGCTCGCTTCAAGCAACGATTGCACTTCGCCGAGTTTATCTTGGATTTTAATTTTAAGCGAAAGCGCTTGCTCGTGAAACTGCAACGCACGCTCCGCATTGCCTCTCAAACGATAGATGCGCCCAATGCTGTTCAGCGTCGCCGATTGACCTTGTTCATCTTGAATGTCGGTGCGAATCGCTAAACTGCGTTGATGAAATTCTAATGCTTCATCTAAGTTGCCGCTCTCTAAATGCGCTCGTCCGACATTATCGAGCGAAGCGGCAACGCCGAACGCATTTCCCAATTCTTCTTCAAGCGCAACGCTTTTGAGATTAAACTCGATGGCTTGTCCAAAGTCTTTAAGTTCATGATAAATGTTCCCGATGTTGTTGTATGCCGCCGACTCGCCGCGCTTGTTTCCCAAGTCTTGAAACAGAAACAAACTTTGTTCATAGCTCGACATCGCTTTTTCATAATCAGTGAGGAAGTAATAGACATTGCCGATGTTAAGTAAGGTGGAGGATTCACCGTCTTTATCGCCGATTTGACGGCGCAAGGGAAGGCTTTCGTTCAAATGGTTTAAGGCTTTTTCATACGCGCCGATGTTGTAATAAAAGATGCCGAGATTGTTGAGCACTTGTGCAATCGCCGATACATTTTTCAGGTCTTGATAGATTGACAAGCTTCGCTCAAAACACGAGACGGCTTTTTGATTTTCGGATTTTTTGATGAAGAAATTTCCCAAGAAATTGAGCGCGCGCGCGGCGTTGGCGTCGTCTTGTAATTCTTCAAATATCGTAAGGGCTTGTTCAGCAAGCGAGACGGCAACCCCGACCTCTGCAAGCCGATAATGAATCCAACTTTTCGTCAAAAGGCTGGTTGCACTCATGCAAAGATGTTCAGCCGACTTGCGGGAAAGTGTTGCATCGGGAATGATTAGCGCGAGGGCTTTTTGGACGAGCGACATGGCTTTGGTCGGTGCGGAGTTTCTCAATCGCCATGCCTCTTCGTTCAAGTTTTTGACGGCATCGAGCAATTCTTGTTCTTCCATCGTTACGTGTGTCAGTTCGTATCTCGCTTTTCAAGCGCGTCGTAATAGCGGCGAATCAGCCGCTCGTAATCATCGACGAAACCTTGTGATTTCATTCGATTCAACCCGTCCTGAATTGGATTGCGGGTTTGCTCGCTGGAAAGTTCAGCAGGAGACTTTTTGAAAATATCTTTTGCCGATTTGGCTTCGCGTTTTTCTTCTTGTTCGCGCTTTTGAAGGGCTTTGCTCGATTCGAGCATGCGCGAAAGAATTTGCTGTTGTCGTTTTTTGAGTTCAGGCGAAAGGTCTTGTCGCTCCAATTGTTCAGCGGCTTTTTCCATTTCTTCGGCGAGTTTTTCGAGGTTACCGAGTAGGTCTGTTTTTTCGCCTTTGGCTTTTTGCTCGGCTTGTCGCTTGGCAAGTTGTTGGAGTTGTTGTTGAATGAGGCGTTGCTGTGCGGCAAGTTGAGAAAGCCGTTGAGCGCGTTCTTCGGGGGATTGTCCTTCTCTTTCTCCGCCGAGTAGCGATTCTGTTTCTTGGTTCACATTGCCTTGCCGCTGTGAAAGTCCTTCCATGTCTTCGCCGTCGCCACCTTCGCCGGGTTGGGGCTGACCTTGTTGCCCCATCATTTGCGCCATTGCGCTCGCCGCTTGGTTGCCAAATTCGTTAAGAAGAGCCATCGCGTTGTTCATGCGTTGCGCCGAAAGTTGCGCGTTGCGTTGGTCGAGCTGTTCAATCGCCGCGTCCATTTCGGCTTCTGCCTTTTGAAGTTGCGATAGCATGGATTGGCGCAGTTCCGACGACTTCTTTCCGATTTGCGAGATTTCCTCTTGGAGTTGTCGAAGCAATTCTTTGATGTCGTTCTGTTCGGTCATTTTTTGGCGCAAGGCGTCGGCGTTTTGAGTCATTTGTTTTTGCCGCAAGTCTTCCATCACGGCTTCTTGTTCTTGCGAGAGCGACAAGGCAGATTGCGTGGCGTTTTGGAGGGCTTGCAGAATTTCTTGTTTTTTTTGCCGCTTCATTTCTTGACGCATCTCAGAGAGTTGTTGTTGTTGCGACTGCATTTTCTCTTTGGCTTGTTGCTGTTTGGCTTCGGCTTGCTGTGGGTTTGATTCGGACAGGTGCTTTGAAGCCTCTTGCAAATCCTTTTGCAGATTGTCTTCGCTTCGTTGTTCTTTGAATTTTGAGAGTTCCTGCATGGGGAGTTGCTCAGCTTTCGGATTTTTTTCCATCTGCTCCGAAAGCTTTTTCAGTTGCTCTTCGAGTTTTCGTTCTTCTTTGGCAAGTGCGTCTTGCTCTTTTTTAAGTTCGTCGAGTTTTTTCTTGTTTTCGGGATTTGTTTGTTTGGTTTCTTGTTGGAGATTGTCTTGCTTTTGTATCATTTCGCTAAATCGTTTGAGGGCTTCGTCCATTTGACGCTCGAGTTGCATGCGTTCAAGGAGTTCTTTGGCGCGTTCTAATTTTTTTTGGAACTCTTGTTCGTTGAACTCCAAATTTTTGAGCGCATCGCGAAGCTGCTGTTCGTTGAGTTGTTTTAAGGCTTCGTCCATCTTGCGCTGTGCTTCTTGCAGTTCGGGCGATTTGAGTTCCTCAATGAGTTGTCGGATTTCCTGATACTTCTGCAAGGTTTCATCGGAGACGAGGGAGCGGTCTTTCATTTTCTCAAGCAGTTCCGACATGGCTTGCTCGACGGATTCGAGTTGCTCTTGAAGTGCTTTTTGTTTTTCGCTCGCAAGTTCGATTGCTTTACGGTCTTGCCAATCGGAGCGGGGCTTTTGGCGCAGTTCGTTTTGGATTCGCTCTAATTCTTCTTGAATGGATTTGGTTTCGTCGAGTTTTCGGTCGAGTTCGTTCAAAATTTCCTGTTCTTCTTTTTGCACGTCGGCGAAGAGTTCATCGAGCGTTGGGAGTCGAAGTTTGTAGAGGTCAGTTCGTGCAGGCTTGAAGCCAGAGACGGCATCGTTGTCGCGCACTTCGGCATAGAACTCGATTTCATCGCCAGCGGAAATGTTTTGCTCGAGCAAATTCCATTCGTAGAAAATGCCGCGCTCCATTTCGCTTTCGCTTGTTTGAATAGCATTGTTCATGGCGATTTCAATTCGGCGAAATGCGTCTTCAATTTGTTTAATGCTGGATTTTGAAACGCGGTAGTGTAACCCAAGCGATGAAAATCCAAAGTCGTCGCGAATGAGCATGGCAAGCGGCAGTCGGAAGTTTTCGGGCAAGTCGACTTGCTTTTGCGCAGGTTGCACAAACCGAATCTGCGGCGGTTCATCTTGCATGACGCGCAGGTGATAGTCCGCGCCTTTGTCGGACGGGACGCCCGCCGTGTCGGAAAGTTCGAAGCGATAGACGAAATCTTCTTTAAGTGCAAATTCAAAAAACGCGGAATCATTTTGAACGCGCATCGGCGTTGAAAGCGAATCATTCACAATGAGATTTGCCGTGCCGAGCGGTTTAGAAGACTTCATCACAATTGAAATGTGCGAGCCTTTGAGAGCACTCGCGTCGCCGAAGTTTGCTTCCAACACTTGCGAGGCAAGACGGCTGTATCGGGGCGGCTCAATGGCGACTTGAAAACTTTGAACGCGCGGACGGTCAATCATCGTGAGCCGATGCTTTTGCGATTGAATCGGCTTGGAAAGTTCAGAAAATTCGGCGAAGTAAATGAGCGGCTTTTCAGGCGCACGCAGTTTGTAAGCAAACGCCCCTGAACTATCCCGAAACACCTTTGCCTCTTGAATCTCAAATCCGTTTTCATCAAGAAACTTCACCGATAAGCGCCGTACGTCAAACATCTTGTTGGAGTCTGTCGGAACGACGGCGAACTTCAACTCTGCATCTTTGCCTTTGGTGAGCGAAACATCTTTTGAAAGCGAGACGATTTGAAACGGCGGCGGCGGGGTAAAGTCGTTTTGAAACGCTATGACGCGCCCAAGCCCTTCGCCCATCGGCGAAAACAACAAGGCAAGAAGACTTGCTATCAACACCAGCGGCGTTGCCATCAGCCAATTCTTTGAATCTTGAAATGATACGGCTTGATTGAAATCCAACGCAGCACTCTGTTCAGCCACACGGTCTAATTCCCTTTGCGCAAATGGATTTTCAGGCAACTGCCGAAACACTTGCATGGCATTGAGCAATCGGTCGCGCAACGTCGGAAACGCTTCACCGATTGCTTTGGCAACCGCATCAGGATTGAATGGATACTTAATCAGCGGCACGACGACAAACCAGACAACAGCACCAACGCAGCTAAACACCATCAGCACCAGTAGCACAAGCCGCCACGCGCTTGAAAGGCGCAACGCCCACTCGAGGCTCGCAACTGCCAACATCACAACGCAGACAAGCACAGCGAGTCTGCAGACGCCGACGAGTGCGGCTTTGAGTTGCGCTCTTTGATAAACAGCGTAGAGTCGCCGAAGCAAGTGGTCGTAGTGCGAGTTGGTCATTTTTCTAATAGAAAGAGGTATTCACAATGTTTTTCAGTTGTGTTGACCCACTCATTTGTCCATCGCATTCCGCTCATGACGTTTTGCTTATATCCAATCTCCATGACTTTGAGAATTTTTCCTGATGATGTAAGAATTTCAGCGAGTTCTTTCTTCGTTGCTCTTCCGCCTGAACTGTATGAAAGCAGAATGTATTTCGCTTTCGTTTCTTCCACCAACTTTTTAATCGCCTGAATCGCAATAAATTTTCCCGATTCGTCTTTTCGGAACTCTTCAAACACGGAAGAGGCAACGTTGTCTCTTGAATCTTCACGGCGCTTGGCTTTACCGAACAGTTTTGGCTTATCGTTCTTTACAATGCTTGTCCAAATGTGATAGTATGAAGCATATCGAACGCGGCTTGGCGGCATTTTATCGTTGTTCGACCCATATGGCGGGTCAAAGTAGGCGAGGTCAACTTCGCGCTGACGCACTGTTTCAAAAATGTCGCCCTTGATGACTTCGTTTCGTCCTTCACTGATAAAGAGCATCGGAATCTTGAGACATAAGTCATGATAGGAACGCTCTGACCAATCAGCAAGGTAAGACACATGATGCCCGAGCGTGTTGTCAACGGCATCAAGTGCTAAAATTAAACTGGTCAATGCAACCGCTTTTTCAACATTGGTCAAATTTAGTCGCTCAATTTCATCGCGAATAGCGTCGCACTTTCTTGTGTTCTTGCGCTGAAATGGTTTCTTCTCGTCTTTGCCCGGCTCTCCCCCGTAATGCTCGGTAAACCACCCGTCGTAACCTTTTAGTGAGTTCAGGTGCTCAATGAGCGGCTTGTAGTGCGATTTCGGATAGCAATTTAAGAGATAGCATTTACCGAACACTTCTGACCACTCGGCGATGTCGTTTGAAATAACATCAAACCCCAGTCTTGCAAATGCTTGACTGACACGCGTGGTGCCGCTGAAACCGTCTAAAATCGTTCGAACGTCCAAATCAGAAATGATTTCGAGAATGCTCGGAATCAATTTCAGTTTTGAACCTGCATACTTTATACCTTCTGTTTCAGGCGTAACCCACTTGGAACGTCCAAATAACTCTTCTTGAATCATTCTCATCGTCTCTTCAGTTGTTCTATGTCTTGTTGTAATGCCTTTACAGATTCTTGATGTCCATGTTCAGATGCATTGAGCGCGAGACTGAATAACCTTAAAAGGGTGAGATTTTCCGAGTAATCAATCCAACCGTTTGTAATCGACTCAAAGTATTCAATCGCCTTTTTCGTATGCGTCCATAGCCCCCGCTGAAGCGCATTTGACATTGCATTTCCATAACGCACTTCGCAGATGTATCTCTCGCTTTCATCTACAAAAACATATACAGGGTGCTTTCTTTCATTTCCTTTTTCTAATCGCATAATTTTTCTCGTCAGCTGTTTTGCACGCTCTTGATTAAAAATCATGATGTTGCATCGTTTCTGCTTCTCATCGTAAATCAGCGGCATCACATTTAACATTCTAAATTCCGAAAACGCATCGGAGTTGAATACCGCGTCTATATCTTTCCGTGTTGTGATTTCTTTTTTTCCCATCTGCTCCAAAAAAGGGAACATCGTAAAATTCTTGTCAGTCGAGAGTTGTAGCGGACCGTCTCCATATGCTTTGAGACTCACGAAGAACTCTTCTTTCGTTATCTCGTTGATAATTGAAATATCCTCCTCATGAGACTTTGCTCTGTATCGTGCCTTTCCCACATGAACGCTCTTGTAATCATACATGTATTGATTGATGAACTCGGTAATTCCAATTTCCGCCAAATCACCATGTGTTTTGTTTCCAATCAGTCGCATCGTAAAAATGTTTGAGAGTGTGGTTACAATAAGATGCGGCTTTTTTCTGACAAGCAACTTAAATCGCTCTTGAAATTCTTTGTAGTGCGTCATTGTCTTCTTTACCCTTGAAACGCCGCAAAGGCAGGATAGTTGTATCGCGCTTTTTGATAAACGGCGTAAAGCCGCCGAAGCAAGTGGTCGTAATGTGAGTTGGTCATGTCGTTTATTTCTCCTCAATTTCATTCCAGAAGACTTAGTTGCCGCTCTTGTGCGATTCGTTCAGGAAAGTCCGTCAGATAATTTGAAATGAAAAGTTCTTTACCTTTTTGGTTAGAATTGTCTGTTACGTTTCGCATTCCATACATCAAATCCCAAGAGCACACGTTTGCAAACGAAAAGAGCTTTCTAATGTAAGGACTATCGTCATATGTTATGAGCCAACGATGGCTGCACTGCTTCATCGTTTCAGCAAAGCGGACGTGGTCGAATCTTTTGTGAAGATTTCCGTTTTTGCCGTATAGTGCGGATTTTGTTGCAGAATAATAGGGCGGGTCGAGAAAGATAAATACATTTTTGCCCTCTTGTGCAACGACTTGCTCAAAATCGCTATTGCTAATCAGCGTCCCCTTGATAACGTTTGCGAACGGTTTTAATCGCTGAATGCTACTTTCAGTAAATCTTCCGCGAAACGCTTGCTCACTGTAGCCTCCACTTTCACTTGTTCCCGAAAATGTCATGCGATTAATGATGAAAAATGCGGCGGCGGTTTCAAGGTCGTTGAATTTTGAGAGATTATTCGTGAGAAACTTGTGTAGTGTTTTTCCATCTTCAAATGCTTGTCGCCATTCATAAATTTTTTTCACGACCTCGTCCACATCGCGCTCACACATCAGCCAAAACTTAAAGAGAGGCGTATGCAAGTCGTTTACCCAAAATTTTTTAGTTGGAAATTTCTGCTTGAGGTAAAGAAATAGAGAGCCTCCGCCCAAAAATGGCTCACGATATTCGTCAAATTGAGGCACCAACGTCGCAATCAAATTTACGGCTCGACTTTTTCCTCCGGGGTATCGTAGCGGACTTTTAATCAT
>JBDNCJ010000002.1:0-112970 GCA_046719715.1 Chloroherpetonaceae bacterium
GCGTAGCCTCTTGCGCATAGTAGTACATGTTCAATTCCAACGATACTCGTTTAAGCGAATTTATTCCTTTGTATCCTGTTCTGCCCGTTGTGTCAGGTGCTTGCTGAACGGGCGGTTGCTCCGTTGGTGCAGGCGTTTGTGGCGCAGGTTCTACTGGTGCTTGCTGAACAGGTTGTTCAGGCGCAGGTGCTTGCGGTGCAGGCTCTACTGGTGCTTGCTGAACGGGCGGTTGCTCCGTTGGTGCAGGCGTTTGTGGCGTAGGTTCTACTGGTGCTTGCTGAACAGGTTGTTCAGGCGCAGGCGTTTGTGGCGTAGGTTCTACTGGTGCTTGCTGAACAGGTTGTTCAGGCGCAGGCGTTTGTGGCGTAGGCTCTACTGGTGCTTGCTGAACGGGCGGTTGCTCCGTTGGCGCAGGCGTTTGTGGCGTAGGCTCTACTGGCGCTTGCTGAACGGGCGGTTGCTCCGTTGGTGCAGGCGTTTGTGGCGTAGGCTCTACTGGCGCTTGCTGAACGGGTGCAGGCGTTTGCGGCACAATTGGCTTCGGCGCAGGTGGTGCAAGTGGGGCATACCAAATCGGCGACGTGCTTGTTTCTCCAACTGAGTAAGTTGTATCGTTAACTTTAATAATATAATTCACCTTTTGAGTGCCGGAGTTAACGGTAACCGGCATCCATTTTGATGTATTGAAGTCTTTCTTAAACCAGTTGAAGTCGTCTTCCATTGCCACCGTATCAGTAAATGCCCAGTCTGAACCAGTTGGAATGAACGCTTCCTTTTCTGCTTCTTTGTCAAGAATTGCCGCGATAGATGCATCAATATCAACTAAGGCTCTCAGACTTGCAATAAAATTATCGTCTTGATAATCATCAAATTTATCGTTGAGCGTAATCACCTCGCCTAACACAACAGCGGCAACTTGACGACACAACTTTCTAATGTCGTCATATTGAACGGCGGCATCACCATACCATGACTTTTCCAAGTCTTCGTTGTTGATTTTATTATAGAGTTCGATGCGTTTTTCAATATCCAATGCGCGGCGATAGTATCCTACGCCGATTTCATAAACGAACGACATGGAGTTTTTAGCAAGCTCGCGCAAGCGATCGGGCGGCGCGTTCAATCTTTTCAGTTGATTGTAGGCTTCTGCATATTCCACAAGCGAGGGGACGATCAATTCAATGTAGCTTTTTTGTAAGGCACTGCGCATCTTTGCCGCTTTGACGCTAAAATCTGTAACACCTTGTAAAGTTACTTTCTTCGTATCTGCCAGTTGGTCTTGATAGGACTTATCGTACTTATCAAAGAGTTTCAATGCAGAACGTGAAAGTGAGTCGGCTCTATCAACCGTTACAGTTGCCAGTCTAAGCAATGCCTGTTCGGAAAGTTTTACATATTCATTCTTTAACCCTAACTCTTTGGACCGCACCACGCCTTGTTCATATACTTCCATTGATTGTTGCGCAAGCGGGCGGATATATCTTGCGGTTGCATCAACTTGCGCCGCGAGTTCTACGAGGTCTCGCACGTCAATGACGACAGGCTTCATTCGCTTTCTCTTAATTGTTACAACGCCCTTTTCATCTAATAAGCTTTTCGGAACTCTAAATTTATTTTGGTAGAGCGCAATGCTTTTTTCCTTCATGAGTCCTGCGCGATAGAACATCTCGGATACTTTATCTCTTGCTTTCTCAACTGAGCCGTCAAGAGTCGCTAAAATAACGTCGTCGGGCACTTCGGACGCATTTTGAGTAATCCATTGCTCAACAAACGGACGCATCACTTCCATTGTGGAATCCGCATATGGACCACCAGTGCCAGGTCTGAGATATTGAGTGATTAATGCGATATATGAAGATACGGAATCTGGATAGTCTTTGATTTTCTTGCGTGTCATTTTCAAGGAGTCAGGCTCACGGTCTCTCATTTTTGTAAAATCAGACTTCGCTTGCGTCAAATTTGTGATAGTTCGGTAATAGTCGTTTCCTGCGCCCTTGAAGAACTCGCCCGCCTCCTGATTTGCAAGAACTTGATTATACAACAACTTTTGAGGATTGATGCTATCTCCTCGCTCATTACGAATTTTATCAAGCGAGTCAGGATAAACTTCATATTTTTTCGCCATCAATTCGGCAGTATATCCAGCATTATAAATTGCTTCTACCTGTCGATAACCGCCGATACGAATCATTTGCGCCAAGTAGTTATACAAGTTCTCTTTGTATCCAACTGCAACTTTGTTATCATATTCAATTACCGCTTCTTGTTTTTCAACGATAGGTTCATTTTTCTTCTTCTTTGTTGTCGTTTTTTTCGTCTTCTCATTCGTTGTAGTAAATGCTTCGGGTTTAACGACTAAATTGACAGGTGTTTGCTTCAAGCCTGCCAGCAAGTTTTGGCTTAATCGATATAAACTTTCACTCGTCCAAAATGGGTTTTGTTTTCCTTCTGGTAAAGTGCTATTGCGAGCAATTGCTTTTTCGAATTCTGCTTGTGCACCTTTTGCATCGCCGCGTTGCTGTAGATATTCCCCTCTTTTGAAATAGGCTAATACGCTTTGGGGGCTATTGGTGTAATTATCTGCATATATTCCATATGCTTCAAAAATTCCTTGTTCCTCACCTTTCTTTTTAAATAAATCTATTCGGTTTAGAGCAACTCTATCTGAGCGATTTTGATAAGAGGTTTCAGTTCCTCGTTGAACCGCGCTGAGATAGTCCGTTTGAAAGCGATTAAGATATTTATCCGTCACACGAATCGCTTGGTCAAGGCTGTCCATACCTTGATAAATATCAATAGCTTTGTATAAGTTATCTTCTACAATTCCTACTGAATCAGGAAAAGTATCGGCGATCTTTTCAATTGCTTGTGCGAGTGCCGCTTTATTTCCTGCTTTTGAATACGCATATGCAATCCCTGTGTATGCCTTGATTTTATAGACGGGATCGTTCGTCGTATTGAAGAGGTCGTTATTGATTCGGACAGCATCTTCGGTCATGCCAGCAAGCACATAATTATCAGCGGCTAGAACTGCAGCCTCGTCTGCTTTTTGCCATTTTCTCACTTCCCTGAACGCTCGCTCAAACTCGCGTCCTGCCGCCGCATAATTTCCTTTTTCGTTGTAATACTTAGCTCTTTCTCCGATAGAATATCCAATTTTTTCATATGCATCTCTTTTTTGCGCCTCCCATCTTGGATCGCCTGTGTTTGGACCATAATAAACTGCTTTAGCTAATCTCTCACTCAGTCCATAATCTTTTTCAACGAAATAGGCATTATCCATCAGATTATACACAGTTCCGGAATAAATCGTCTGAATGGGATAGTATTGAACGAGTCGGGAATTTGCTTCACGGTATTCCTTCAACATTCCCTTCGCGATATAGAAGTCGGAAATGACCTTAATCAAATTCACGGAAACGGAATCATGAGGATAGAGTCTTATATATGTATCTGCTATTTCCAAAAACAACTTTTCTTCTTCTTTCAAGGAGTCTACTTTTCCAGAGAATCGTGCAAGCGTATCCAAAAAAGGCGTGTAAATGGCGGATTTGCTTAATTGGCAGAGTGAATCCGCATAACCAAACGCTTGTTTGAGCGATTCGCGTCTAAATGAGATGATAGGCGAATACTCATCTTCTATATCCAATCGCATACTGTCATATGCGAAGTTTTTGGCGATGTCGAGGTATGCAGGAACGGCATCTTTCGTTCTACCTAATTTGTAGTCTAAAATTTGTGCTCTTTGGAATTGCGCCCAGAAAGCTTTTTCATCATAACGCGAAAAGAACGACGTATAGCTTTCAACGTCTTTTACTACTTGCAAGTAGAAGCCTTTTGCTTTTTCAAGACGAAAAGCCATCGGATAGTCTAAAATATGCGTCTTATTTTCAGGTGGTTGCTCAGTTCCCTCTAAAATTGCGGCTTGGTCTATTCCATATCGTATATTCTCGAACAGAACTTTTTTAGAGATACTATCGGCAAAGGCAAGAATTGTTGCATCAAATCCTGACGTTCTCACACTTTGTTCTTCAAACGGCAGAATTTTTCCTGCACTTACCGCATCCATGCGTCGTTGTAAATCTCTGAACCATGCACTATTGCGTCCATACCTGTAAAACAAGTTTTTACGTTCTTCATACAGCGTAGTCTCTAATTCTTCTAAATCTTTTCCGAGTTTTTCACCATTCCGAGCTTGTAAGTCCAATTGACTGATGACTTTGTGTGCAACTAAGGGAGCCCGTTCGTAGTTTGGATAACGCCTTAAAAGAATCGTATAAACTTCGTTGATTTTTTCAGGCGGTTGAAGCGAGCGCTCGTAGCTTTCTCCAAGCATCTCGTAAATGAGGGGCGCATATCTCTTTCGGGGCATTGAATTAAAATAGTTGTCAAGCAGAGCAATCGCTGTCTTTTCTCTGTCGATTTGATCCTGAATTTTCACAAAACATGCAACGATATACTCCATTGCCTCGTCTTTCATATCTGTCCGAACATAATCGGGCAACATTCCTCCCTCAAATATCTCTTCCGCCTTTTCAATTTCATCAACAAGCTGAGTAAAGTACACAATTGCTTGTGGGTATTCAGCCAATCGGTAATACGACCACCCCAGTTTATAGAGTGCTTGATTGAAATACTCAGAACGCTCTCCTTTTTTGACGATTAAATCCATTGCTTTTTGGAAGTAGGGAATCGCATCTCGCGTTGATTTTGGCTGATTGCGTCGCGAGGTAAAGTAATACTCACCTGTGAGCATATAGGCATCGACGACGTATCGGCTATCGGGGAATCGACGAATAATTTGCCCTAGAACGGCGATGGCTTCCCGTCTTTTATCTTCGATTTCTCTCCGTTCCCAACGTTTGGCATTGGGCATATTTCGCTCATATTGATATGTGCGAAGCGATGAATAATCGCTATATCGCTCTCCGAGTATAAATGCTTTTCCATATAGCGCATCGGCAACATATGGGCTTTGCGGCATATCATTGACGATTCGGTCGTAGAACGCCATAACTTCATCTAATTTTGGGTCGGGAGGAATCGGCGCGCTATCGGGTAACTTAGGCTTTGTCTTTTCATCCATACCGCCAGCAAACCAAGCATCTATTTGCTTTAGGTAGTTCTTGTAGTCATCTGAGTTCTGAAATGCCGCAGAAGCGCTATCATATGGTGCGCGTTGCGCGTAGTATTCCTCCGTTACTTTTTCATAGTAAAGGTCTGCGTATCTAATAGCAATTTCATCAGCGACCTTGCTGTCTGGAAAAACTTTTAAAAACTGCTCTGCAACATTGAGACTCGTCTGTGTAATTTTTTGTTTTCGGTCACGCGTTTTTTCCAATTTTTTTTCATATTCGCCCAATATCAATTGAATTTGCCGCGTTGTAAAGACCGAGAATATATTATCTGTTTCGCGATTTCCTGTTTTTGCACGCATCACGTCTTTTGGCACGAGACGTGAAGTGGAAAGCGCACTCTGTTGACTGTTTATTACCGCCGCACTATCAACTTCTTGTTTCTGTTCTTTTGCCGATATTTGTGATGCAGAGAAAAATATCCCAAGCAACAGAAAAGCACCATAAAAGGCAGTTTTGCAGTATCTACTGTGATGGAGTATTTTTTTCAACATTGTTGCTCTTTTTAACTTCTTTTCTGTGAGGTAAGATGTAAGTCCTTTGAAGTTGATTACGTTGATTGCGTTTTCAAATGTTTATCACAGAGAATTTACATAGGGCTGGCGTAATAAACACGGCTATGGATAACATACAAAAGGGAAGGCGTAGCCGCACCCTCCCTAACTTGTCAATTTTTTATAAACACTTACTCCATTTCCCTGAAATCATATGGAATATCAACGCTTTGATTCACTTTTTGTGGAATTGATGAAAACTTCATTCGCTTCATCTTAGAGACGACGCATCGATTGAGGCTTTCATTTCTGATTGTTGAATTTGCGACCTGTGCATTTGTAACTGCGCCATCAGGTGCGATAATTATACGAACGGTCATTTTACCTTTTGCATCGGTGTTACTACGAGCCGCGGCGTAACACTCTTCAATCGCACCTTGATTTTTGTCAACAATTTTTTGAATTTCTGATGCTGGACGCAATCCCGTTTGTGTTTTCAAATTCTGGGCACGAACGGCAAGACGGAGTCCGCGTCCGCCGATCCCCGTTCCGCGTCCGCCGCCGCCTCCGAGTCCGGTTCCGCGCCCTGCACCACCAAGTCCGGTTCCGCCGCCGGCACCAAATCCGACTTCTCCACCACCGAGTCCACCAGCTCCGCCGAATCCTGAGCCTGAGAGTCCAGTAAGACCACCGCCAGCACCAACGCTACCCAGCAATCCTTCTCCCGTACCGGTCGCACCAGCGGTTGGTGTCGGGAGTCCTTCCGCTTGACTGAACAATCCTTCCAATGCCGCTCCAAGTGCACTTTCGACTGCCGCTGACGCCTCAGCAGACGCTTCGCCTCGCGCATCAGAATTAGACGCAAGTGCCGATTCCGATCCACCTTCTCCGCCTGCGTCAGTTACAACTTCTTGCTGTCTGACGTCCGGCGGGGGCGGCGGATCTATGTTCTGCGCCTCCAAAACCACTAATTTTTTCTTCTTTATCTCTACATCTCCTGTTCCATCAATTGCTTCTTTGATGAAGTAAAAGGCGAGTAGAATCACAAAGAATGAAATTGCTATTAATTGTCCAATGAAGAGACGTTTCTGCATCTCTTTGCGAACTTTGTATGCAAACGGTTCGGCTGCATACCATCGCATTTCAATTTGGGAACTCAATTCTCTTGAGCGAGCCTTCATTGTGATTATCCTCCGATTTTATTGGGATTGTGCGCCACCAGCACTTTTATCCAACTCATCAATTTTCGTCATTTCTTCGGGCTTCATTTCTGATGTCGCCCATTTTTGAACGCCTCCTCGAAACACTTCATCGAGAGCATCGATCATTGATTCATACAAACTTTCCTTGTGAATTTTCACGACCGTAACCACCTCTGATTTTGTCTTATTCTCAGGATCGTTCAGCACTTGCTCGCGAACTTGTTGAACATACTTTTCAATCTGATCCAACGGCACGCGTTTCGGTAAATTGTTCGGTCCTTCCAACCCCCGTTGAATGTAGACATTTCCACTTTTTGCAATCTGAACGGTCATCACAAAATTTGGATTAACAGGAACAGGCTTTGAATTTGCACTTTCTTTTGGCAACCCCATGAGAAATACGTTCGGCTTGTTGAACGACGTGGTTACCATAAAGAACATCAACAGCAGAAGCGCGATATCAACCATTGGCGCAAGGTCAACGTGGGAAGTTTCATCGCTTTTTTCGTTGTATTTCTTGGTTTTTCGGGCTTGCGCGTTTGTTTTTCCTTCCCTCATTTCATGCTTAACGCGATGCCCTTTGCCCTCTGATGTTTTCATTGGTCTTTAAAGTTTTAGCAATTCTGGTAAATTATTTTTCCATCAGTGTTACCATTTGCACTTGCTCAAAGCGAACTTCTTTCATCATCGTCATGATTTTGTAGACGACGCTGAACTTCACCGCCTTGTCTGCTTTCAGAACAATCGTTTGCTTTGGATCCGCTGTTCGGGCAAGGAGCAGAACTTCTTTTAAATCAGCCATTACTTTTGCTATTTCGGCAGGGTCGTTTGGATTTTCCATCTTACCGATTTCGACTCCTTCGGTGCTTTGCGCCGCCGCCTGACCATATTTATTTGAAAGAGCCGCCACCCGCGTGTTGTACTCGTCCATATAAACCCGAACTCGATTTTCCTTTGTGCTGTCGCCGACGGTAACAACAATATATTGCTTGACCGGTTCTAAAAGAGAAGACGACGACTTTGGCGTCTCAACCTTCAAAGCTTCTTGTGGAGAAAAGGTCGTCGTCATCATAAAAAAGGTCAAAAGTAAGAAGGCGATATCGACCATTGGAGCAAGGTCAATCCCATCTTCTCCTCCGTGCATAAAGAATCCGAAAAAGTTCATGTGACTTTGACGTTTTGAGTAAGAAATTTTTAGGAGAAAGGGGGGACTCAACAATTCTTGCGTTCCCCTTTCAGTTCATCTTGGCTTATTGCGCTCGCTCGCGCTCTGAAATCAAGTTTCTACGAGAAATCGTGAGCGTTTGAATTACCTCGAAGGCGGCTTCATCGATGAAGTAAGTGAAGTTGTCGATTTCCGCTTTGAAGTAGTTGTACATTGTCGTTCCTAAGATGGCGGTAAAGAGTCCGCCCGCCGTATTGTAAAGGGCTTCGGAGATTGCGCCTGAAAGTGCCGTCGGGTCGGGAGTTCCGCCTGCACTGGAAATTGCGGCGAAGGCGCGAATCATACCAACGGTTGTTCCCAAAAGCCCGATGAGCGTTGCGATGGTTGCAATGGTTTTAATCGGCGTCAGGTTGGTTTCAAACTGAGCGGATTCAAAGTTCGCCGCTTCGTCAATTGCTTTTTGAACTTCTTGAATTTTGGCATTGAAGCGCGGCTCAACTTCGTCAAGCGAGCGGTATCGTTCGAGCCCGCTGGCGATGGACGATGCAATCGCACTTCCATGTTTTTCACACTCTTGCAATGCCTCGTTGATCGCTCCTTTTTCCAAGTATTTTTTCACTTCCTGCATCAACTTTTCAAACTTTCCTTTGCCGCGAGCTTTGTTGTAGGAAAATACGCGTTCTGCGACTACCACAATCAGAATCATCAAGGAAGCCATGAGCGATCCAACGATAGGACCTCCTTCATAAAAGTTGTGTAAGAGCGTTCCTTTTGGAGCTGGTGCGAAAACGAGAAAGAAAATTGCGTAGGAGATGACGGTCGAGATGATAATAACCGCCCATAGAAAAAGCTTATTGTTTCCTTTCATTGTGATGACCTCCGATTGAGTTGATTTGTTTTTGTTAGATTAAGCAGAGTGATTGTAATAAACTTCGTTTGATACACTTGTTTTTAATGGACTTTGAGTGATGCGAATATACACTTTTTTACGGCACTTGCATGTTTTTTTGTTCTCTCGTGTTTGAAAATTTCAGATAATCCGTGCCGATGAAAAAAGCCTTTCTGAAATCTTCGATGTTTGAATTAAATTCTTGTTGAAGGAGGTCGGCACGCGTAATTGGCGCTTTTTCATCTCCCGTTGATTCTAAATCAATCTGGCTTAAATAGAACTCTAATTGTCCAATTTTTCGTTTGACCGCACCTCTAAACGAGCCGACGATACGCTCATAATTGGCAATCTGCGTTCTGCTCTTCTGAATTTCGTTATACATCAGGCTGGTCAAAGCATATTGGGCTGATGTTCCCGACCGTTCAATGATGCGTGTTCCGAAAAATTCTCGTTGAGCCAAAATGGTCTCGACAGTGTTACTTTGGTTTTTCTGAAGATTTGCGTTATCGGCATAAAATGCATTGAGCAATTTTTTACGGGCGTCGTTTCCCGTAACAGCGGTTTGCATCGCTTTTGCTTGTCGATCGGAGCGCAAAAACTCCTCTCGGGCGACCTTTTTGTAGAACTCGATGTCGCGCTGATAATCCGCTTTTTCTCCGGCAATCAATGTTGGTGCGTGTTTTGCGAAAAGATGTTGCTCTTCAGAGAGCGTTTGAACGCTCATTTTGAGCAATTTATCAACGGCGACTTGCGTTTTTTCGGCGGCGGATGTAAGATTTTTCAGCGTTGCAGGGGTTGAAGCGCGGACTTGTTTAATTTCTTCAAGTCGATTTCGCAACATCGCCTTTCTCTCGTCGGGAAGAAGCGATTTTTGTCCTTTTGCAATCGCGGCTCTATCCAAGACCAAAAGTTTCAAGGCGCTTTCTTGAAGCACGCTCAGCCGCGCCCCAAGTTGAACTTCTGTCGGATTGTTTGAAGTGGAAACAATAGCTTCCGTCAGTGTTTTTTGCTGTCTCAAAATACTTTTTTGTTCCAAGAATTTATCTGCAAAGTCAAACGCCATCATTCCGTTGTAGACGAAGTCATACTCTTTCATAATCATATCGGCGTCGGTCGGGTCTTTGATGTGCTTCATGTATCCTGAAAGAAACATGGTTTCGTAGAGGTTGTCCGAACCGCGGAAATTGCGTGCGTATTGGTCAATGTCTTTCTCGACTTCCAGTTGTCGATTTTGTCGAAACTTTGCCCAGAGCGTTCCTGTGCGGGCGATGTCTTTGCCGACGTATCCGCGATCGACTTTCTCGAACAGTTCTTCAGCTTTTGCATACTCAATTTGCGCGAATTTCTTGTAGAGGTCGAAGCGCGCCTGAGTGGTTTGTCTTTGCAATCTTGAGAGCGACTCCCTCATTCGCTTCATGCGTTCCGATGCGACACGACCTTCTTTCTGAATCAACTCAATTTCGCTTTGAATTTTCATCAAATCTTTTTCAGCTTTGTCAATTTCAGTGCCTTTGCTTTGAAGTTCATATGTGAGCCGCTGAAAATCGCGTTCTGAAATAGAGAGTTCCAAAAGTTCCGAACCCAACTGATTGGAAATTCTTTCTATGACGGTGTCTTGTGCAGTAATGCGATCTAAAATCCTTGCAAGTTGCCGGTCATAAATGTTTGCCTGTTTGGAGCGCACATAACGCTTGAATTCGGCTTGCAAAGTTGAGTCGGCACGCTGTCGCTTTTCGGCGTCGTCGCTCAAAATTTTTCTTGCCTCTTGCATCAAACGATTTCCTTTGGTATAAGCGATGTTTCCAAGTTGAAGATAGGCGGCGTTTTGAATGTAGCTTTGCTTTTCAAACAGACCCTGACTTCGCGAGACGATTTTTCCGAAGGCATCTGCTCCCTGCTCAAGATTTTGCAGTTCCAAATATGCAAGCCCCTTGACGTAATCGGCTTCACTGCGCATTGGAGAGTCTTCAGGAACTTCTCTCGCCCACCCGACGGCGCTTTCGTATTGCTTATTTCTGTAATCCATTGTTGCCGCCAAAACGCGAATCTTGTCGACGTAATCGTTATTTTTTTTGAGGTAAGGTTTGAATCGTTCCAAATCGGCTTGAAACTGCTTTGCGTCGTTGTAGGCGTAACTCATAAAGAGAATGCGATACATCGCTTGTGCTCGATACGGTGCACTTTTTGAAACCCTTATATTCGCGGCTTTTGGGTTTTTCTGTCGTTCGGCGATGGCGTCGGCGTATCTGCGTCGGATTTTCACCAATCCTTTATCAATCTCTTCGATTTCTTCGTCAATGATTTGTATTTGCTTGTTAATCTGGCGTATGGAGTAGCTGGCTTGTTCGGCATTTGCTTGTGCTTTTGCGGCAATCATTAGCGATTGATATTGCCGCTTAATCGCGTTCATTGAGTCTTTCTGAGCACTCAAATCCGACTCGAGTTTTTTGATTTCGCTTTCGGTTTTGTCGAAGTAATTCATCTCCGCGTATTCAGGCGACGCATACTTTGTGTAAAGTTGCTCATACAAATTCTTCGCATCGTTGTAGTAGCCGAGCCCGAAGTTTGCTTCCGCACGATGGTATATCAAGTCTTCAATTTCCCCATATTCTTCTTTGTAGGCTTCGTGCAGGTCGTTGAGGTAAAGCAGTGCCGTTCCATAATCTTTGCGATTATACACGTTCATAGCGGAAGACAACTCGAGACGGTAAAGACGCTTCTTGAAGTTGTCGTCAAAGACATCAAGCAGTGCTTTACGCATGGCTTTGTATTCGTTGCAGACGGCGTAAAAGCGTGCGAACTGAACGAACCGTTCATACTCGTATTTATCAGCGAAATTGTAAAAGGACTTATTGTTTCCCTGATAGCCGAAATCTTGCACATTGAGGCGAGAGTAATCACGCAGGAGAAGCACCAAGCGCTTTTTTCCTTCAAACATGTACTTCTCTATCGCTTCGCGTGTTACTTCTCTTTTGAGACGTATCTTATCAAGTATTTTTTTCGTTTCGGTTGCCAATTCCTCAATGGCTTTGACTTCTTCTCCTGCAAGTTCGAGTCGTTTTTGATTGGCTTTTGCAACGGGGTCGCGCTCGAGTTCTTCTTTGCTCTTTTTGGGTGTGGCTCGTTCAAGTTGGTCAAATGCTTTTCGGCTTGAATCTAATTGGTTTTGCAGAGCGGCGTAGACTTTTTCGAGACTGTCGACGTCAGCAGTCTGTTTTAGTTTTTTATCGATATCAATGAGAATCTGACGTTCTTCTTGCGGGGTGAATTTGTATCGGACGGGAAACCGCTTCGCCTCATTGGTCATGAGCTCGATGTTGGTTGCCAGCAGATTGAGATAACGTTCCTTGCGCAACAAGTCAGTGATGTATTGCCTGTCCGAAAGGAAAAGACTGTCGGTTGGGAGCGCTAAGTTTGAGTATACATCTTGCGCATACGCCGAGAGGGGCGCAAAAACAAACACAAGCAACAGAGAGATCTTTGTGAAATAACGATTTTTCAAGCGTCGTGAGATGGTTTGAAACTTGTGAGATACTGCATTAGCAAACGTCTTATCGTAATCGGTAACGCGTCATAGTTCCTTCACGAATGCTAACCTCTTGTCTTGACTTTATTGGTTGAGAGCAATTTTGAAACGATACTCTTGCAATATACACGATTGCTCTCTAAAAAAACAAGAACTCTTTTTGGGTTTCAATGATGCGCTTCCGCTTCCGATTGAGCAAGACTTTTTTGGTTTTCCAAAAAGCGTTCGGCATCGATTGCCGCCATGCATCCTGTTCCTGCGGCGGTAACTGCTTGTCGGTAGATGCTGTCTTGAATGTCGCCGCAAGCGAACACGCCGGGCACACTTGTTTCAGTCGAGCTTTTTTTGGTGATGATGTAGCCACTCTCGTCAAGTTCCAGCTGTCCTTTGAACAAAGCAGAGTTTGGATTATGACCAATCGCGACAAAGACGCCGTCGCAAGCGATTTCCGAGACGTCGCCCGTTTTCACATTCTTGATGCGCACGGCGGTTACGACTTTGCCGTCGCCGATGATATCATCAACAACAACATTTGTAACGAACTTAATTTTGGGATTGGCTTTGGCGCGGTCGAGCATGATTTTTGACGCACGAAATTCTTCTCGTCGATGCAGAATGGTTACGCTTGTGGCATACTTTGTCAGAAAATTCGCTTCTTCCATCGCGCTGTCGCCGCCGCCGACCACGACGACTTCTTTGCCTTTGTAAAAGAATCCGTCGCAAGTGGCGCACGCCGAAACGCCGTATCCCATATACTTCTTTTCTGATTCCAGCCCCAGCAGTCGCGCCGACGCGCCAGTGGAGATGATGAGCGTTTCCGCCATGACGGTTTTCTTTTCGTCAATCGTTACTCTGAATGGACGATGCGATAAATCGACCGACGTGACGCTCCCGTAAAGATACTCTGTTCCGAAGCGTTTGGCTTGCTCGCGCATATCGTCCATTAACTTCGGTCCTAAAATTCCATGCGGAAAGCCGGGAAAGTTTTCCACTTCGGTGGTGATGGTTAGTTGCCCGCCTGGCTGGATTCCATCTATCACCAATGGGTTCAAGTTTGCTCTCGAGGCGTAAATCGCCGCCGTCAATCCTGCGGGACCGGAGCCGATAACGACGACTTCATGATGTTTTACTTCCGACATTTTAGTTTTCTTGTTGGAATTATGCTGCAAATGCAATTCGAATGAAGTTAAGAAATGGTTTTCAAAATCAAACGTCCTTGCTCACTCTCTGGGAAGTGAATTTGCATTTTGGATTCAAAGCCTGATGGTGTAAAAGAAATTCAGGAGCAAGGTGTGCTCGATTCGGTCGGGCAAGCCCTTGATGCGATTGATGAAGCGGTGTTGGTAAATCGTATCGATTATCACTCCGCCTTCTCGGTATCGGATTCCGATTTGCGCGCGGTTTTGATTAAAAATTGGTTCGCTCACGCCCCAAAAAATTTCGTTGTTCAAAAGCAATCCGTAGTTGTTCCAAAGGGGGACGGTGATTTCGAGTCGGAATCGGAATCGCAAGGCGGAAATGATTTCAACGAAAAAATCGTCTGGAGAGCGCCATGTCAAGTTTTCAGCGCGAAAGCGAAGGCTCAACGGCATCTCGTTGATGCGTGTGTCGTGCCAAAGTTGGACGGAGAGAATATCCAAGACGCGATTGTTAATCGGCGTGAGAATCGTGTAGCCGAAACCAATAGATGTAGATGGAATAACACGATACAAGCCCCAGACGCTGAACACGGTCGTCTGAAATCGCGTTACGTTTTGGGTGAAGCGTGTTTGCGCAAAGGTTTGCACCGTGTAAGGCGTCTCGCCGAAGCGCAAGGTTAACATCGCCGAAGTCCAACTGACGACGTCGTGTTCGTCAATCGGTTGCGCATTCGCGCTCAAAGAAAAAAAGATGAGAAAAATTACGCCGATTCGTTTCACGAGTTTGGACAGTTGGTTTGCACTTTAGATGCAAAGTTATCCGAAACGGCGAAATGCGTCAGTCATATTTGTTACAGTTTCTTTGGCAAGTTTCTTTCGTATATTCGCCATTTGAATTTGAATTCATTTGAAAGATGATTGAAAGTATGACGGGCTTCGGAAGCGGCGAGTATGCCGAGTTCGGGCTCCGCGCGACGGCGGAAATTCGTTCTGTCAATAGTCGTTTCATAGAAATCTCCGTCAAATTGCCGCGCCAATTCAGCGGTTTCGAGTTGGAGGCACGCGAATTGATTAGAAAAGCGTTGCAACGGGGCAAAATTTCTGCGGTTGTTCAGTTGGAGCGCGAGAACAAGTCGGACGTTCCAATTAGAATCAGACCCGATGCGGTTAAAGCCTATATGGCAATGCTTTCGGAATTGAAATCTATCTCTGGCATTGATGAGCCGGTTCGGCTTGAACATCTCTTGAAGTTCTCGGAAATTTTTGAAGTCTCGTCCGATGAAAGCGACGAATTGGAACGCGAGTGGAAAGTGATTAGCCAAGCCCTTCAAGCGGCGATTGCGTCGCTTCGCGAGATGCGCCGCAAAGAAGGCGAACAGCTTACGATTGACTTCAAGGCACGCATCGCCGCCATCAATCAAGTTCTCACTCACATCGAGGCGATTTCCCAAGAAACACTTTCCGCCACAAAGGAAAAATTGCGCCAAAAAGTCAAAGACCTTTTGGGCGACGAGTCGCTCTCCAAAGAGCGTTTAGAAATGGAAATCGTTTTGTTGACGGATAAGATGGACATCACCGAAGAGTGCGTCCGATTCAGAAGCCACAACAAATTTTTCTTAGAGGCGTTAGATTCAGGCGAGCCAGCGGGGCGCAAGTTGAATTTTCTTTTGCAGGAACAAAGCCGCGAGGCAAATACGATTGCGTCCAAATCACAAAATGCGGAAATTTCTCAAAAGAGCGTGTTCGTCAAAGAAGAACTTGAAAAAATTCGCGAGCAGGTTCAAAACATTGAATAAGCCTTGTGAGACTCGCAGGAGATAGGTTGTCTCTCTTTGAATCAGTGCGCAAGCAACAAGGAAAGAACATGACAGGCAAACTTATCGTCTTTACTGCGCCGTCGGGAACAGGCAAATCCACGATTGCCAAAGCGATTTTAGCCGACATTCCGACGCTCAAATTTTCGGTTTCCGCCACAACGCGCGAAAAGCGTGAGGGTGAAGAACACGGACGCGAATATTTCTTTCTCACACGCGACGCTTTTGAGGCGGAAATTGCCAAGCATGGGTTCATTGAATACTCGCGGCACTTTGATAATTACTACGGCACGCTTAAATCCGAAGCCGAAAAGGTCTTGAACGCCGGACATCACTTACTTTTGGATTTAGACGTGGACGGCGCGCTAAACGTCAAAAAAAATTACGGCAACCGCTCTCTGCTTGTATTCATTAAGCCGCCGAGCCTTGAAGTGCTTAAAGAGCGATTGATGAAGCGTAAAACGGAATCGCCAGATAAAGTGTTGATGAGGCTTGCACGCGCAGACTACGAACTGTCGCTCGCCGACCACTTTGATGCGCGCGTCGTCAATGACGACTTGCAGCGTGCGATTTCGGAAGTCAAACGAATTATTGAAAATTTTCTCAACGCATAAACCAACTTATTAACTTATGCCGATTAAACCCGTCGATTTGGATAAACTCAAACATCAGTCGTCGAACATTTACGAGGTTACGGTCGCCATGTCGCGCCGCGCCAAAGAAATCAACGAGCAGTTGCGCTCTGAATTAGAGGAAAAACTCGCGCCGTTTAAAATGAAATCGCGCAATCCTACCAATGAAGCCGAAGCCGACCGCGTTTTTCCAGAGCAAGTCGGTATTAGCATACGATTTGAAAAATTGCCGAAGCCGACAGTTACCGCTATCGAAGAACTCTTAGAAAAGAAATACACCTTTGACTATCGCGACACACGCGAGGGTGGACGCAAATCCAAAAATTAATGCCGCTCGAGTATGCTCAAACTTACGGGCATCAGCCAAATCACGTTGCGCGTCAATGACTTGCGCAAGTCGGAGGAGTTTTACACGAAACTTCTCGGTTTCCAGCTTCATCATCGTCTCGGAATCAACATGACCTATCTCGTCGCCGAAGGCGATTCGCTCGTGCTCGTCAAAGCCGAAACGCCTGCACAAAGCGACCGTGATTTTCATTTAGACCACTTTGGGTTGCGCCTTGAGACCAACTCGGAGGTTGACGCCGCCCATACCTTTCTGAAAGAGATGCGCGTTCATTTGTTGACTTCACCCGCGAACCGTCGGGACGGGCGTGCGTTCTTTTTGCAAGACCCAGATGGCAATGTGATTGAAATCTATTCATCAACGGGCGAGGTTTTTCCAACCGATGATACAAATCCCGACCAGCCCTCTTCAAGGCGGCGTGGTCGGAAAGCCAAACCGGGCTCGGTGAAGCCGGAGCGTCCCGCTGTTCCAAAGCGTCGGCGCAGTCGCAAATGACTTCGACTCAATTTGCTTTCTGCACTTAGAGCATTTCCGTATTCAACATTTTGAACATTTACGCATAACATTCACATTTTTCCAATTAACGCTTTTCACATGCCTGCTTATTCAGCGATTGAATCTATTTTGCCTGTTGCTATGTCGCACTTACCGCCCAATCGAACCATTCGCCCTCCGATGTTTGCAGGAGAGTTATATCCTGCTGACGCGCTCACGTTACAAGCCCAAGTCGACGCGGCACTTTCCGATGCAAACGCGACACCAGAAAAGCCTTTGATTCCCTACGTGCGAACGCTACTCGTGCCTTATGGACACTACGCGCACGTCTTGCCGACTTTGGCGGAAGGCTATCGCCATGTTGAATCGGCACGATATGAACTGGTTGTTTTCATTGCACCAACGGTTGATACCTACAACCGTTTGATGATTTCCGGCTACGGCTACTTTGGAACACCGTTGGGAGAGATTGAACTCAGCGACTATGTTCGCAACGAACTGTGCGATGAAGACGACGACTTTTTCATTTCCGAATTAGGATTGCCGAAAGGCTCTTCGATTGAAGTTCAACTTCCGCTTTTGCAACGCACGATTGGCAAACATCACACGCTTCGCATTGTTCCGCTTCTTGTTGGCAATCAAACGATTGACCTTTGCAACGAAGCGGCAACCGCGCTTTCCGAAATTTTGACTTCCAAAAACGCGCTCGTCGTCGCCGTCAATAACTTTCATCTTTCAACGGAAAACACGCCGCTTGTAGAAGAGTTTATGGCGGGAATGCGCGAACATGATTACGGCGCGCTCATTCGCATGGCGGTGATGCATGATGGAAAGTTAGGTTCAGGATTGGGCGCGTGGGCAATTGCCGCTCGAGTGTCGCACTCACTTGGCGCACGGAATTTTCACTTACTTGCGCAACGCTCTAATGTGGAAGCGGGCGCACAGTTCATTTCGGCTTGCTACACACAACAATAATTTTTCTACTGCCTTGATTATCTTTTTCTTTGCCGTCGGTCTCGTTATGCTCTATGAGTTGATTCGAAAAATTTCAGGTAGAAAGTAACTCTCCCGGAATGATTGCGGGGAGCGATGTTGCGCTTCGCTCCTCCTTCCTTTTGACTTTCAATTTCTCAATTACTTACACCAAAATCATTTGAAAAGTGTAGCGAAGTGAAGAATCCAAGTAGATTCCTCGCTCTGCTCGGAATAACCGTGCTGTTTATTCACTTCATACTTAATATCTGTCTTGCTACTTATCAACAAAAAAGCGACCCCAATCGAGTCGCTTCTTTGTTGTAAATGAACTCAATCGCAAATGTGCTTATTGAATGTTGACGCTCACGCTTGAAACGGCTTCTCCAACGAGCACGGTTTCTTGATTGTTTGAAAACGTGTAGGTATAGCGCAAGACAATGACAAACCCCGACCCTGCCGAAAGTCCGCTCAGTGCGCTTGACGGAAATGTCGTGCTTGACCCCGATGTGCCTTCTCTTGTAACGGTATTTCCACGCGAGTCGATGATGAAGACTTGCCAAGTTGTTCCACCAGAGCCGCCCGTCCATGAGACTTGGAAGTTGGCGTTCTTGTTCAGGTTCGCGCCCGTTGCAAGATTGGAGATTGAAACTCGGCTCGGCACGCTGATGGTGTTCGTCGTTAAGTTGTAGCCTTGCACCGTAAATTGCGCGTTGCCTGTGTAGTTGATTCCGATTGAGGTTGCGCCCGGCGTGATGTTGGCAGGGTTCGGCACAAAGTAAAACGTGCTGCCGTCTTTGGTGAGCGTATGAGTTGTGTTATTCGCTACAACGCTCACGCTGGTAGGTGAACCTTGATTAAAACGAGCAACCGCTTGCCCATAATCAATCTCTACATTTGGAATGCCCGGCACACCCGAACTGACCGAATACGCACCGCGCACCGCCACTAAAACATTTTGAGGCGTTACACCGCCGAAGCTCGTCGGCACTTGGGGCAACGATGGCGTTCCGCTTCCGCTCCCCGACGGATTGTTCTCTTCCTTACACCCCGTTACGAGCATGCTCAAAAATATCACAAGAAGCGTCAGCACGAGAGATGTTTCTCTGAAATTTTTGTTCATTGTTGGAAAAAGTTTTAGTTGAAAAAGTTAATTGAATTGTTTGACGACTATCAGCAGTTGAGAGCCTCAAAAATCGAAAACTGTGCCAGTGCGATTTTCGCCGATTTACCGCACTTTCAAACAAAAAAGCGTCTCAATTGTGAGACGCTCTACTTAGGCTCTTGTCGCACCGTAGCGACAGGCTTATTGAACTGAATTCTTTGGTCGTCGAGGATTACGGAACGCTTACGGGTTTTTGCCGTCCGCGCTCGATTCGGTTTTATCGGGCTGTTTGTATTTGGGGTCAAAGAGCTTGTTGTTCGCTAAATTCACATCGGGCAGTTTTTTATCGGGATCTAATTCCACGCCGACAATTTTCTTTTCTGACCACACGGGCGCAATAAACTCATTACCTCGAAGCCAGATTTCAACGGGCAGTTTGCGTCGTTCCGTAGAGCCGTCTTCGTAGGTGATTTCCATTTCAACGGGCATGACCATCTCTTTGCGATTGACGAGGAAAATGCGGTTGTAGTATTGGTCAAGCGAATCGAGCGTGTGGACGGAATCGACGGATTGGTCAAGTTGCGACGTCGTGTAGAACCAGCCGCGCCAAAACCACGCCAAGTCTTCGCCCGCTGCGTCGTCCATCGTTCTGAAAAAATCTTCCGGCGAAGGGTGTTTGTATTTCCAACGCCGAATGTATTCTTTGAACGCCGCATCGAAACGCTCTTCACCCAAGACGACTTCGCGCAAGGCAACGAGTGCCGCCGCCGTTTTCGCATAAGCATTTTGACCGAGATTGCGAATCGCGTGTGGGTGCGTCATCAACGGTTGATGCTCTTCGGAGCGCATATACGGCACAATGTCGCGCGCTTCGCCGCGTCGCGCCTTGCGTTCAGGATACTTTTCTTTTTCGCCGTAGTAGCAGATAAACGAGTTCAACCCTTCATCGAGCCACGCATATCGTCGCTCATTATTCTGCACAATCATCGGAAACCACGTGTGCCCGACTTCGTGAAGCGTAACGGCAAAGAGCCGAAAATCGTTATACCGCTCCCGACAAAAAATCATCATCGGATATTCCATTCCGCCCGGCACCGAGCCATTGACGTTAATCATCGTGTTGTAGGGATAGGGAAACCATTTCTCGGAAAACTCTTTGAGCGAGAATCGAACATATTGCGTGGATTCTTTCCACATTTGTTGCCCTTCGACGGGGTAGAGCGATTGTGCCAAAATGCCGTTCCACTGCGCGGCGTCCCAAATGAAGGCGGCTGATGAGGCAAAGGCAAAATCGCGCACGTTGTCGGCTTTGTAGTGCCAGACAAGTTCGCCCGTTTGTTTCGGGCGTGTCCACGACGCGCCAACTTCATCGCGTCCGATAATCATGACTGTTTCATCGCTTTTAGCGGCTTTGGCTAATCGCTCGCGAAGCGTTGATGTTAAAACTTCATTCGGATTTTGAAGCGTGCCCGTCGCCAAACAAATGTGATTGGCTGGAACCGTGAGTTTCACATCAAACGAACCGTATTCGGTGTAGAACTCGCCTGCACCAAGATATTGGTCGGTGTTCCACCCCGAAAGGTCGTCATAAACGCACATTCTTGGATACCATTGCGCAATTTGATATACCCAGCCTTGCTTGCACTCTTCGCGTCCCATGCGACCTGTAAAGGGAATCGCAAACGACCACTCCATCTCGAGTTGCACCACGCCCCCATTTGGCACAAGTGGTTCGGGCAAGTCAATGCGCATCATCGTATCGTTGATTTTGAACTTGGCTTTCGATTTTGTCTTCTTTTGTGGCGCGCGTTTTCCTTTTTTGACGGGTTGCGTTTGCATTGTTATGACTTCGACATCAGTGATGTCCATTCCGCCATCAAATTCAGAAGAGCGGAAGAGCGACGGCTCGGTTGGGTCGTCGGCTTCTTTGATAAGACGCGCACGCATTTTCGGATTGGACAGATTTTGGTCGAGCTGAACCCACACATAGTAAAGCGTATCGGGCGAGTTGTTGGTGTAGGTGATCGTTTCCATTCCAGACAGCACATGTTCAAGGGTGTCAATTTTTGCCGAAATGACATAGTCGGCGCGATTTTGCCAATACTGATGCGACGGCGCGCCCGACCCCGTTCGATACGGCGAAAGCACCCAATCGAATCGGCGAAACGTGGATTGATTTTCAAATGGCACACGTCTCCCCACAATTTGGATTGGCTCTATGACCGTGTCGGCAGAAAGTTCAAGGTTCATTTTATCCTCGTCCGTTGCCGTGTTGGACGACGCACATGCGGAAATAACTAAAAAGAAAAGAGCCATGCAGGCTTTTACAAGCCATTGAGATGTGATTTTCATGTAAGTGAATTTTGGAACACAAGAGATTGTTTTAATGAAACCAAAGTTATTGAAATTCGTGTGCTTTTTGTTAAGTTCGCTTCATCAAAATTGATGTTATGCAAACACGCTTGCTCCATATTTTTCCGATTCTTTTTGCATTCGTGCTTTACACGATTCCGCTTTGCCAATGCGCGGAAATGATAAAGGCAAAAGCGGCACCTTCGTGCTGTTCGGCATCAAGCCTAACGGAGTCAGGTGCGCATAAGGCTTGCACCGATGCCACAGAATGCTGCGCTGACGGCATCAACGCGGAAAAAATGAAAACTGAAAAATCGTTTGAATCCGCACAAGTTTCGCTTTCTTCTCCTGCGCTGGTTTCAGTTATTGAGTTTCCTTCGCTTTTTGCTTCTACCCAATCGATTTCCTTTAACAACGCTTTCTCGGTACACTCTCCACCGACACAGGCTTTCTTGCAAGTGTTTTTGATTTAGGATTTACGGTGTTCTTTCGCTTGTCTGCGCATTGATTTTGAACATCGTAATTCTAAACTCAAACACTTTTTCATCATGAAATCCATCATTCTTTTTTCGGCGATTTTATTCACGTTCAGTTTTGCACCGCAAAAGTCGGAAGTTTCCGAAGCCAAATCGTGCTGTGTGAATGCGTGTTGCACCACCTGCACATGCGGCGAGTGCACCTCTTGTGCTACTTGCGCCGAGTGCACTTCGTGCTGTGAATAATTCATTTTGAATTTTTCGCGCTGAACTTTATTTCTGCGAAAGCCTGTTTCCGAAGCGAAGCAGGCTTTCACTTTAACTCAATCCAAATATGAAAACGCTTTCCATTTTATCATTGATGATTATCGTTTCACTTTCGGCTTGCCAGAAGAGCGAGCCAAAGCAAGAAGTTGCAAAACCCATGTTTAACGAAGTGTGTCCGATTTCAGGCGAACCCGTAAGCGCGAAGTCAAAAACGGTTGAACACGAGGGTAAAGTGTATGGCTTTTGTTGCAACAGTTGCGAGCCGAAGTTCAAAGCCGACCCCGCCAAGTATTCTGCGAAGGTTAGTGCCGACGGCAAAGCCTTTCTCGGCGAAAAAGAACCTATGCACTAAGTTTCCAAAAATAAATGCTGATGATGACTGAACCCTTATCTCAAACGATTACAGAGTTTGCAGTCAGCGGCATGCACTGTCAAGGGTGTGTTCAATCGGTTGAATCGGCTCTTTCATCAGTGGAAGGGGTTGAATCGGTAAAGGTTTCACTGTTTCCAGCGAAAGCGGTGCTGGTGCTTAAAGGTGATGTGCCGCTCTCGACACTCAATCGTGCGTTGAAATCCGTCGGCGATTACACGCTTTCGGAGTGGAAAGGCGATGCCGATTCTGCTTTGCCTTTTTCGCTTCCTGTTGTCAGTGCGCCGATGACTTCATCGGTTGCGCCAACTTCAAACGCCCCCCGTTCAAAAGCGTTTTGGCTTGATGCGCCGAAGTGGAAACGCGCCTCGTTTAACACGCTCAACTGCTTGATTGGCTGCTCGATTGGCGATTTTGGATTTATCATTTATGCGCAAAGTGTCGGCTTGGCGTGGTCAATGTGGGCGATTATGGGCGTCGCGATTCTGTGCGGACTGACGACTTCCGTCATGCTTGAAACCGTGATTCTCAAAGTGCGAGAAGGTTTTTCTTGGTCGCTTGCCTTGCAGACGGCTTTCTCAATGAGTTTCCTCTCGATGCTTGCGATGGAAATTTCCGAAAATGCAACAGATTACTTGCTCACGGGCGGAACCGTCATGCCGCACGAGCCTTTCTATTGGATTGCATTGGGAATCGCCCTCATCGCAGGATTCCTTGTGCCGCTTCCCTACAATTATTGGAAACTCAAAAAATTCAACAAGTCTTGCCACTGATGTTCCAGCCATACTTCCGACCGCGCCATTCAGAATGTGAACAGTTATTCTTTTGAATACAGCAAAGCGCATTGATTACTGAAGCCCGATAATACCTTCGCAAAATTTGCGACGCCAAAAGCCGAAACAGCCGATTTCCCCTGTAACGCCTTATTTCATCAGCACTTAAAATTAACGAAAAAAAAATCGAGCGTCGATTTTCCTTGCATCGCCTAAACGCCCGCCGTAACTTTGTTGCGAACTTTGTTCCTTACCAATTTTCAAAAACAAAAGACCCGTTTTCCCACAACGAGAAAACGCGCCCGAAACAAAATGAAGTATGAAGTATTCTTTTTCCATCACGCGCTTACCTTTCGCACTCTTGCTCCTGCTCACTCTCCACAGTTGCAAAGAGAACCCGATGAGGTCTATAGAACCTTCGTCTTCAGTTTCCCTCTCTGTTATCTCTGTGTTATCCAACGAGGTATGGCTGAAACTCTCATTCGCGGATAGTTTAGAGCAACCGCGCGATTTTAGGATTTTGAGAAACGACTCGATTCTCATTCGTGGGTCGCTCTTTAGCAAAGACACGTTGATTGCCGACCGTGCGTTTTCATCGCCGATATTTCAAGATGGAACGTCGATTCGCCCCAACCGCGACTATACTTTTTCAGCGGTGCGCCTCAATGAACAAACCGGCGTGATTCTCGATAGCAGCAAAACGCTCCGCACCCGAACCTTGGACACCACCAGCCATGATTATACATGGACAACCACCGCGCTCGGTGAAGGGTCAAGCATCTTGAGAGACGTGGCGATTGTTAGTGATACATGTGCATACGTTGTTGGACAAATGTTTTTTCGGGATTCCACAGGACAGATAAATCGGGATAAACCCTTTTGTTTCGCAACGTGGGATGGGCGCCAATGGAGAACATCTCAACTCAGAATATCTGATGGAACTAACACATCAATCGTTCCAGAGTTCAGAGGAATTTTTGCTTTTAGCCCTACTGATGTTTGGGTTGCGGCTGTTGGCGTGTGGCGGGTTAATCCGACTACAGGACAAACGCAATCATTTAATGAACTATTGCGATTTAATCCTGCGTTTATCCTATCTCCTGAACAAAGCATTGAAAAACTTTGGGGAACGGCTCCAAATAATATCTATGGTGTAGGGTTAAAAGGGGCAATCGTTCATTACAACGGTCAGCGTTGGCAACGCATGGAAAGCGGGACGACGATTGACTTGCGAGATATTTACGGTACACCAGACGGGAAAGAAGTTTGGGCGGTCGGGCATGAAGGCGCGTTACCTTTTGGTGTTGTTCTTCGTCTGGAAAATGGACGGTGGGTCAAGAAATTTGATACGTCTTTTCCCAACTATCCCGACGCCGAATTTGCTCAAGCGATTTGGATGGATAACCATCGCGCCATCTTTTCTAACAGCCGTGCAGTTTGGCAATCACTCGTTTACCCTATCAACAAATTCCCCGGCGCCTATCTCGACGATAATAATTTTATAAACAACATCCGCTCGTTGCGCGGCTCTGCGCATAATGATATCACAGCCGTTGGCGACTTTAGTTCGATATGGCATTGGAACGGTTACAACTGGCGTTTTTATTCCCAACTTCAACGCGAAAACGATCTTTACCTAGACGTGGCAGTAACCAGCCGTGTTATCGTATCTGTTGGAATACGAAGACTTCCTTCTTTTAGAAGCGAGGGCTTGATAACCATCGGGCGAAAACCCTAACTCAAAAGGAAGTGTGTTTATGACATGAGTAAGAATAAAGAAGCAAGGATTTGGTTGCCGCCAAACCCTTGCCAAAACACAAACGAAAGCCGTGTGTTTACACAGTCGCATAGTGATGCGAGACGTCATGCTTTTTGTTTGCCGAAAAAGATACCATGATTTCTAACAACAAAATGTCTACTCCAATGAAAAATTTTCTCATTCGACCGCGTCTTCAGAGGCTTTTATTAGCCATAGTTGGTTATTTATCGTGCATTAGTGCAGTGTCGGCGCAAACAACACCAACGGATATTTGCATTGAGGGTGTCCCGAGTAAAATTGAAAGCGCGCCTCCAAGCCCATGTCCGCTTCAAGCGCAGCTTCGTAATTTTTTTCCACCGATTCAGAAGCAAGTGCGTGTCAAATTCTGGATTATCCGTAGTTCTAACGGAACTTTGGAACCTGGAATCATTACAACTGCACAAGCCAATCAACTTTTTACAACGATAAACACTCAGTACAACTCAACCCGCATTCAGTTCTCGTTAGTCGGTATCGAATTCATTGATAATGATAGTTATAGTGATGTGTTATCATTCAATGAGCGATTGGCTATGCTCAATCAGTATCAATCGCCAGATGCCATTGATATTTTTTTTGTACCGGTTTTTGTTGCATCTGATAGCTCACGACCGCAAGGCGCAGTTTTAGGCGTACCGCGCCCTGCTTATAAATCTGCTGTGATTGCAAGATCCGGAATTAGAGCCAACGCAGTCGATTCTAATAGTGTGTTCAGTGCCACAAAAGCCGGAAAAGTAGTCGCTCATGAAATGGGGCATATATTCGGCTTGCAACATACTCATGGTTTTCCAGGAAATTCCCAAGAGTTGCCTGATGTCTCCAACTATAGCACAGCTGGGGATTGGCTTTTAGATACGCCGGCAGAGCCATATAATTCGAATGCAGGGATAAGAGGGTTGGTAAGCGAATCGGGATGCACTTACAGCGGAGATCCTCAGTATAGTCCGGGTACATTGAACGGCGTTTTCAATCAAATGTCTTATGCCACTTTAAATACACGAACCTGTATCGGGTATTTTAGTTTAGATCAAGCCTGTGTGATGAACTGGGCACTTGAGACAAACCCATTTAACAACATCGCCAATACGAATACGAAATCTATCGTCGTAAGCAATAGAACAGGCGCAACGGTGATTCCAAATAGCAGCATAACATTACGATTGAACAATACCGGCGCGACACAAACCATTCAATCAGGCAATTCAACATCCATATTGCAGGGTAGCAGTTATCTCAGCACCACCAGCAACGAGAGATTCAATCCTGGGCATCCCGGTATCTCAATTACTGAGTCTGTCAAGCATCAATTCTGGGACATAGATCCTCAACAATTCACTATCAATCAAAATTTTGCGTTGGAACCAACTGCGTCAGGTCGAGTCGCTATATTCAATCCGGTTTCCGCCGCAACGGTTCGCCCTGACTTGATAGATGCGCCATCAAGCGGCACTTCGTGGTCAGGGGTCTTAGAGATGAAAGACCCGTGGTATTACAACGGAACAAGCAATCCGAACAGTTTTATTCCATACAGTTCGAGTGCGCCGTTTAATCAAACCGGCACTTATAAAAACACAGGCGGTGTATTCACAGGCATAGACCCGCTATCCGCGCCAGTGTTTTACGCCGTCCGTGCGCCGCAAACGCAAAGCGTGAACGGGTATCCGGCGGAGTTTCAATCATGGCAAGCCAGCAACGCCACCTTGCAAAACCCCTCGAACTTAGAAACCGCCGTCCGATTCAACGCGCCGAATGCCGTCGTTACGGCGCGCTACAAAGGGCGGTTGCTCTCGTCTCTGGCTAACGCGACAAGTTCGGGAAGCCAACGCACGCTTGCTAATGCACAAGGTGCAACGCTCTACAACAATGTATTTTATCTTGTTTATGAATCCGCAGGCAAAATCTGGCTGACCTACTCCACCAACAGCGGCACAAGTTGGACAAACGAACGCTATCTCGGCGACGGCAAAAACCCAACGGTTGCCGCCAGTTCGCAATTCGCCTTGATTGCTTGGAACACGGGTTCGGGGCAACTCAATTGCAGGCTGTTCTCATATGACCCTGTTGCGCCTGGCGGCACAGAGGCAGAGGTTCAATCCCAAACATTGGGCGGCGGCAGTGGTTCAGACGATGTGCCGTTCATTGCTATGGGACGCACCACAGGCGTTTTATCCAACCAAACCGAAACCGCTTCGCTGGCACTGACGCTCTCCGACGTCGGCTTGAACGGCAGTTCGCGCACGGGCTTAACCTATCACGAACTCGGTGCAAACTTGCTTCCCGATACGCTCGCCCTCTCGCCAAGCACGGTGTTCTCGCTTCTGAAAAGTCGTCGCTTCAATTTGAACTCGCTGAACTCGTTGCTTGCGGATTCCGTCAATCAAATTTTCGCCGTCGTCAAAGTGCGCTCCGAGCATCTTTACGACCTCACACAAAACAACCCCGTTCAACTCGCCGTTGAACTCGTGAGTGCCCAAACGAATCAATAACCTCACCCTAACCCTCTCCTAAAAGGCTAATCTTGTCGCATAAAAATGCGAGATTAGGGTAAAAAATAAGGGGGTCAAGGATGGAGCGAATAGAATTTTGGGAAGAGGAGTTGAGGGGTTCTGAGGTGTATGACAAGCGAGCGAAAACGAGCCTGAGCCGGATATGTGCGGCAATCGAAGAAAAGAGCGGTCAGTCGTTTTCTTCGGCGTGCGCCGGCAGTTTGCGTCAGAACGGCGGACGGTTATTTGCCGACGCCAAGACGACGAGCGAATTATTGCAACACGGGCACTATGAGCAAACCGCGTTGCGCTGTTCAGCCAAAGAGGTGGTGGTGGCGCAAGACACGACCGAACTCAATTACACGAGCCAGAAGGCTAAAACAGGCTTGGGACAAATTGGTTCAACGCGTTTTTGTCGCGGAGTGCTGACTCATACCGCATTGGCGGTGGAGCGAGACGGTTTGCCGCTCGGCATCATTGGACAAAAGAGTTGGGTGCGTCGTGATAGTGAGTTTGGCAAGAAAAAGAGGCGCAATCAAACGCCGATAGCCGATAAAGAAAGTCACAAATGGATAGACGGCTTGCGTTGGGCGGAGCGGCTGTCGGAGCGGGCGACGAAAGTGATCGTGGTCGGAGACCGAGAAGGCGATGTGTATGAATTTTTGAGCGCGCCGCGCCGCGCCAACGTCAGTCTGATTGTGCGGGCGGCGCAACGGCGGCGCGTAACGACGTATCGGTCGGCAAATGACCCGCAACAGAACGCGCACGAGCAAGTGTTCAGCGCGATGAAGAGCGCACGGACGCTTGGCACACGCACCATAGAGTTGGAGCGAGAGAAGTTCTCGGAAAGGGTGGCGTTGGTCGTCAGGGTCTGCGAGGCACAGGTGCATCGGTCTGGGCGCTTCGGCGCAAAATCCGCGCTACCGAAAACGATTCCGATATGGATTGTTCAGGCGGAAGAATCATCGGCAACGCCGGTCAAGAACCGCGAGCGCATCAGTTGGACGTTGCTGTGCACAGAGCGGACGGAGACCGAAGCCGAAGCGTTCCGACGATTAGACGATTACACCTTGCGTTGGCGGGTGGAGCGATTTCATTATACGCTCAAGCAAGGATTAAAAGTAGAGGCGTTGCAATTTGATGATGCTCAAACACTGATGAATGCGGTGGCGGTTTATAGTCTTGTGGCGTGGCGGTTGATGTTCATCACTTATTATGCGCGACTGTATCCGACACACCCGTCGAGTGCCATTTTGGCAAGCGATGAACATCGGGCGTTATCGGCAAAAGCGAAACAGTCCGTTGATACCGTCGGGCATGCCGTTTTGGAGATTGCCAAACTGGGCGGTTATCGCAAAAGCAACTCGCCGCCCGGTCTGAAAGTGGTTTGGCAAGGACTTTATGCGCTGCAATTCTTAACCGATGGGTTCTCTCTGGCTTTATCTCAAAAAGATACGCGACAAGATTAGCCTCATAGGAGAGGGTTAGGGTGAGGTCCAATCCGCACTCCGCAAGTGTTGAGTGTGAAAAGTGGAGAGTGAAGCGTTGAGAGGTACATCTTTTAATTCTCAACGCTCTTCACTCTTCGTTCTTCAAGTGGTTGTTTCTTCAGCTTTTAGTTTTTGGGCGAGACCAAGCGGCAAGTATTTTTTGAAGTGAGTTTTTTCCGCCGTCCAATTTGCGAGCAAGCGTGTTGCCGTGTTGGAACGGGTTTCGCCGGCGTAATCTTCCAGCAAGGCTTTGAGTTTCAATTCATCTTCGAGCGAGAGCTCGAGCGCGGTGATGTAATCGCCGTTGATGAAGTGAGATTTTTCGCCGTAGAGATAGAGTTTTCCGCCCGTCATGCCTGCGCCCAAGTTGTAAGAAACTTTGCCGAGAACGACGATGCACCCATTCGTCATATACTCGCAGGCGTGAAGTCCGACGCCTTCGACGACGGCGGTCGCGCCGCTATTGCGCACGGCGAAGCGGTCGCCTGCTATTCCATTGATGTAGAGCGTGCCGCCGGTTGCGCCGTAGAGCGCGCAGTTACCGATAATGGCGTTGTGTTCAGGTGCGAATGTGGCTTTTGCACTCGGCACAATCACAACCTTTCCGCCCGACATACCTTTGCAGACTGAATCATTGGCTTCACCTTCCAAACGAACATTGACGCCTTCGGTCAAAAACACGCCGAAGCCTTGTCCAGCACTGCCCTTGAAGGTGATGTCGAGGCGACCGGCAAACTTCGGTTGATAAGTTCCGAATCCAAGTTTTGCACGCGCTTCATGCATGAGTTTTGCGATTTCACCAGAGAGCGATGCAAGCACAGCGCGGTCGGTCGGGAAGATGTTGTAGGAGAGCGCAAGCGTTGAAGTTTTTCCGTCGCGCGCTTGGTTCAAAACCAGACGTGCATCGGCGAGAATCGTTTTGTTGAGTGGGCTAATTTCCTCGCTGAATGTGCCTTTTTGAGCGGAAGGTTGCGAGTCCAGTGTAAGTGAAGTGTCTTTTGTGAAGAAGCTCAAATCCAAATTGCGTGCATTGATGAGTGCAAGATGATTCGGATTGATTTTAAGAAACTCTGTTCTACCGAGCACCTCACCGAGCGACCTTACGCCGAGAGCCGCAAGTTGGCGTTGGACGTCTTCGGCAAGGAAGTGAAGCAGTTTGACGATATGGTCTTTGTGTCCTTTGTATTTGGCTTTGAATTTGGGGTCGTGCGTCGCAATGCCTGTTGGGCAAGTATTTTTCTCGCAGATTCTCGCCATCACGCATCCTTCGGCAACGAGGAGAAGTTTTCCGAACTCGAATTCTTCTGCGCCGAGCATTGCCGCCATCACAATGTCTTTGCCGGTTGAAAGACCGCCGTCGACGCGCAGGGTTACACATTGGCGCAGGTTGTTTTGAAGCAATGCGATGTGTGCTTCGAGCAAGCCGACTTCCCACTGCATGCCGGCGTGCTTCATTGAGGAAAGTGCCGCCGCACCTGTGCCGCCGTCGCCGCCTGAAATGTGAATGATGTCTGCACCTGCTTTGGCAACACCTACTGCAATCGTTCCAACGCCTGCTCCCGAAACCAATTTGACGTTGATTTTCGCATCGGGGTTCGTTTGGCGCAGTTCGTAGATGAGTTCCTTCAAATCTTCAATGCTGTAAATGTCGTGCATTGGGGGCGGCGAGATAAGGTCAATGCCGGTGAGTGAATGACGTGCGCGCGCAATCTCTTCGTTGACTTTTACCGCCATCAACTGTCCGCCCTCGCCCGGCTTTGCGCCTTGTGCAATTTTGATTTGAATTTCTTTTCCTGTGATAAGATACTCCGCCGTAACGCCGAAGCGCGCCGATGCGACTTGCTTTGCATGCGCTGTAATGCCTTCGGTGAAGTAATACGGATTTTCTCCGCCCTCGCCTGAATTGGAGCGACCACCGATTTCTTTCATGGCAAGAAAAATATCGCGCTGTGCTTCTGCGCTAATTGCGCCAAAACTCATCGCCCCTGAACCGAATGTTTTCAAGATTTCTGACTTCGACTGTACTTCCTCTATGGGCAAGGGATTTGGCGATTGCTTTAACTCAAAGAGATGACGAATGCTGACAGGACTTGCCTCTTCGCCCAATCGTAAGTATTCATCATAAAGGTTGATTGAAGAAATTGGCGTGTGTGTTTCGCGCACGAGTTTGTGAATGAGCTTCGAGCGCGAATTGGTCATCGAGTGTTTTTCGCCGTGCAAGCCACTGTTGTGCTCTTTGAATTGATACGTGTGAATGGGTTTCTTTGCGCGTTCGAAAATCGCGGCAGTGTGCAGTATGTCTTCAACGACGTGCTCGAGTTCCAATCCGCCGACGGGCGAATAGAGGTCTCGGAAGAATTCTTCCGCCATTTTTTTTCCGATGCCGAGCGCGGAAAACAGCCTCGCGCTTTGATACGACTTGACCACCGAAATGCCCATTTTGCTCATCACCTTCAACAGCCCTTGCTCAAAGGCTTTGATGAGATTGGCTTCGCGTTTATCGGGCGAAAGTGAGTTTAATTGTTGGAAGTCGCCAAAGCGTGCTACTTCGAGCGCAAGGTAAGGGCAAACCGCCGTCGCGCCGAACCCGATGAGCGTTGCAATGTGGTGTGTTGAACGCGCTTCGCCCGTATGAACGACGATAGAGGCTTCCAATCGCACGCCTTCATCGTTGAGCGTATTGACAACGGCGCGGAGCGCGAGCAAACTTGGAATCGGCAAATTTTCAAAGTCGGCATTTCTATCCGAAAGAATGATGATGCTTGCGCCACGCTTGACGGCGTTGAGCACATTCTTTCGCAACGTATTCAGTTTTGCACGAAAGCCTACCACGCCCTCAATGCGCTTGAACGTGGTGTCAAATTCTTCGGCGATGATGCGCGAATCGGGTGAATCAGGATTGCAACGCTTGAACGATTCCACAAACGCCATTTGTCCCAACGAGAGAATCGGGCTTTTAAGCTCAATCGCCACTTGCGGCGGAATGAGTTCTTTCGTGGAAAAGATGTTTGGCTTTTTGCCGAGTTCAATGCTTAAATCGGTAACGGTGGTTTCGCGAATGTAGTCGACGGGCGGGTTTGTAACCTGTGCAAAATTTTGATAGAAGTAGTCGAAGAACGGACGCGGTTCGTCGGAAAAAATCGCGGGGCGCGCGGTGTCGCCCATTGAGCCGATGGGCTCTTTGCCCGTTTCAATCATGGGCAATAAAATTTTGTTCAGGTCTTCTTCGGTGTAACCGAAAACACTTGTCTTTTCAAGGGTTTTCGGCAGTGCCGTTGCTTGAATTGAAAGTGCGGGCAAGAGATGCGGGTCAAATTTCGCGTCGAAGTATTCCGCCGATTCGCTCGCATCGCGAAAGTCAATTTCACCCGTCTCCAAATCCACCCGAACGCCTGAACCGGCTTGCAATGTGCCTTTTGCCCCGATGAGGCTTTCGTCAAGATTGAACGAGCCGGCTTCGGAAGAAAGGTAGAAGTGTTCATCGGTCATTGCCCAGCGGCAGGGACGGAATCCGTTTCGGTCGAGCCGCGCTCCGACGGTTTGTCCGTCTGAAAATGTTACGAAGGCAGGTCCGTCCCACGATTCCATCGCTCTGCCCCAAAATTTGTAGAAGGGTTTGTCGCTGTTTGCAGGCGGAATGAGAATCGACATCACGTCGTCAACGAAGGGAATGGAACTGCGATAGAGCAAGGCTTCCGCCATTTCATTGAGCGAGCCGGTGTCGCTGATGTTGTGATGCGTCAGCAGTTCGCCTGCTTTTAAGCCAAGCGACTTTTCGCGCGAAAACGCCCAAGTGCGATTGCCGGCGATGGTGTTGATTTCGCCGTTGTGCGCGATTAAGCGGAAGGGTTGCGCTTTATCCCAAGAGGTGCGTGTGTTGGTGCTGAATCGGCGATGAAAGAGTGCAAAACGTGTTTTGTAATTGGGATTCTGTAAGTCAAGGTAAAAGGCATCGAGTTTATCGGCGGTGGTGAGGGCTTTGTAAATAATCGTGTTGGTGGAAAGGGACGGAAAATAAAATTCGCTCATGCCTCGCTCGGCGGCGCGCGCGCGTGTGTATTGCTTGGCGATATACAAAATGCGATTGAACGCCGAATCGGTGCGGCAGTGGTCGGGACGGCGAACAACCACGTGCTTAATCGCCGGCATGGATTTTCTCGCTTCTCCGCCGAGCACGCTCAAATTCATCGGCACGTCGCGGTAAGCCTCAATCCGCAAATCAAAAAATTCAAATGTTTCCGTGAGCAATTTCAGTGCAATACGTTGCCCTTCGGAATCGAACGGAATGAAGAGCGTGGCGACGGCGACCGTTCCTTTCTCGTAGCCGAAGAGTTCAAAGGGAATATCGGTCATGACGCCCGCGCCGTCTGACGAAACCCCGTCCGCGCCGCACGCCCCACGATGCTCAACGCACCGAAGCGCATACAGGGCTTGTTTCAAATGGGCATTCGTTGCCGTGTTTTTTCGGCTGGCAAGAAAGCCTACGCCGCACGCGGATTTTTCATCGTGAAATTGCATTGCTGATTTCCTCCAAAACAAAATTGAACTGACGTTGCTTTCAAGAGGCTTCTCAGTGTGCGTAATACAGTTAATTGAAAATGTGCTTCGTCGGGAATGTTTTCTGTAATAATCAAAAAAATTTGCTTTTCGTCAACTTTTATGGGAATTGAAGACGAAAAAAGCCGCCCGTTCAATCGGCGGCTTCGGGAAGAAAGTTGTGGGCTCTGAGGGAGTCGAACCCCCGACCTACTGGGTGTAAACCAGTCGCTCTAACCAACTGAGCTAAAAGCCCTTTACATAGAAGACACTTTCTTAATAGAAAGCCTGCAAATTTACGCTTTCCAGATTCCTTCGCCAAACTTTTCCTTTCCAATCGCTTTTCTTTGCAAGTGACTTCTTTGCATTATCTTCGTCATTGAATTGAGAAGTCTTGTCAAGAATTTCTATCTTTCGCCTTTCGCGAGGAGCATACGCGCGGCTAATCAAACTATCTTTGGAAGATGACCGATTCTTCATACAACGAGAATTGCATCTTTTGTAAAATCGCGGCGGAAAAAATTCCGTCAAAAAAAGTTTACAGCGACGAACAGATTTTTGCATTTCACGATATTGCGCCCGTCGCACCCGTTCATATTCTCATCATACCCAAGCGACACATCGAGACGCTCGACGATTTAACCGGCGACGATGCGATTCTTGTCGGCAAACTTATCATCGCCGCCAAAGACATTGCACGCACGCTCGGCATCGCCGATTCAGGATACCGCGTTAACCTTAACTGTAAGCGAGACGGCGGACAAACCGTCTTTCACATTCACGCACACTTGATTGGCGGCAAACCGATGGGTTGGCCTCCATTTCCAACGACATAAATCATGAACGTTTCACCAGAAGAGCGTCGTATTTCACTTCTCAAAAAATTTTTGGAGAACGATCCGAACGATTCCTTCTCTCGCTATGCGCTCGCTCTCGATTACATCAAACTGAATCGACTCGACGACGCCGTGAAGGAGTTTGTGCATCTCTTGACACACGCACCCGACTACACGGCGACTTATTATCACTTGGGAAAAGTTTATGAAAAGCAGGGAAGAGTGTCTGACGCGAAAAAGATTTATCAAACCGGCATTACTCTGACGGCACAGCGGGGCGAAGCGCACGCCAACAAAGAACTTCGCGAAGCCTTATCGATGCTCACAGGCGGCGACGACGACGAGTAGCCTTGTTCAACCGAGTTGAATTAACAAAAAAACTTATTTCATAATATCACATGAGGAGGTTCTCTATGAATTCACTGCTTAAGCCCGCCATTCGGCTCGCAATCGGACTTCTCGTCCTTTTGCTTTTCTCTTCACTTTCGGCGTCGGCGCAAGCCACTGCGGATAGGCAACTTAAAGTTGTGTTCGGCGACGCGGTTGAGGGCAAGCCGTTGGAAATTCGGATCTCTTCGCCGGTCGGGGCGCAAGTCGACCGAGCGGTTGTTCGTTACAAAAATTTCGGCATTTCCGAGTATCGGTTTATTGAAGCACAGCCGCAAGGCAACGATTTTGTCGGCACGATTCCCGCCAATTACGTCATTGCGCCCTCGATTGATTTTTATGTCGTCGCAGTCTTGCGCGATAACACACAAGTAACTTTTCCATTTTTAACACCGATTCAAACGCCGGCAAATATCACCGTTCGCCCACTTCCTGAAGACCCGAACCTTGTGGTGATTTCGCCTTCAAAAGACGAAACCGTGCGTCCCGAAGACGCAGTGATTTCGTTTTCGTATTACACGATTAGCGAAAAAGTCAGCAAAGAAAAATCACAGTTGTTTGTCGATGGAAAAGACGTGACGAAGAAAGCCATTTTCAGCGAAAATCTTGTAACCTACATTCCCGATGAGCCGCCGAAGCCGGGACCGCTTCGCGCCGAATTTATCGCTCGCGACGCACGCGGCGTTGAACTCGGTAGGACCAGCACGTTTTTCAGAGTGAGTGCCGCTCCGAAAAGCACGCTCGATGAAGCCAAGCGCGAGTCGCAACTCACCTACAACACGCAAAGCTGGGTGGAAACGCGCCAAGAAAATGTCGGCGATACGAGCATTTTCTACGCACGCGGAAATCTCAATGCGGAAATGGTTTATAACGACTGGCTCCGCGTCGGAACGAACATTTATGTAACCAACGAAGAAGATAAACTTCGCCAGCCCGCCAATCGATTCCTCTTCAAAGTCAATACCGACTACTTCGACGTTCAAGTCGGCGATATTTTTCCCGATTACAACTTTTATCTTTCAAACGGTGTGCGCGTGCGCGGCTATGAACTGAGTGCGAAACTTGCCGGCATGCGCTTTGCCACTACGCAAGGCGACGCCGCTCGCGAGATTCAACCGCAGTTCGGTGCAACGCGCGTTATATCCATCACTCAACCCGATTCCATTGTCCAAGCCGAACTTGAGGGCTTCATTTTGGTTGATTCAACCAATACAACAAAAACCTACAAGCAACTTTTAGCCCCGGGCGCATTCCGACGTAATTACTTCACCGCTGTTGGCGGATTTTTCAGCAAGGTTTTTCGCTTGGAACTGCAATACCTCAAAGTCAAAGACCAAATTAATGAAACCCGCCTCGATGCGCGCGGCGTGCGTCCCGAAGAAAGTGTTGGCTTCGGTAGCAGTTTGAGAATTACGCCCGTTCCAAATGTGTTTGACCTTTATGGCGATATTGCCGTCGGCGGATTCAATTCGGATATCACGGGCGGCTCACTCAGTGCAGGACAAGTGGCACAACTTTTAGGAAAGAAGGGACAAGACAGCGTTAATTTCGTGAATGATTTAGAGCGTTTTCCCGGCGGCTATGAGCGGCTACGCAATTTCATCACGGTCAATCCCAACCTCGCCTTCCCGACACCACTTGGAAGTGCAACCGCTTGGCGTACGGGCACAACGCTCAACAACAACTTCGGCTCTTGGGGCAATTTTTTCAAAGTGGAGTATGTGCGTCAAGGGGCGAACTTTCGCTCGCTCGGACTCGCGTTTTATCAGCCCGACATCGCCGGCATTCGCATCAACGACCGCCTTCGCCTGCTCAACAGCCGATTGCTTCTCTCTTTTGGGTATGAAAGCTTGACTGACAACCTCAACGAGCAACGAAACATTGAAACGCAATTAGGTCAAACGATTGACGGAACGACCACGCGCAACTTGCTTTCGCTCGGCGCTTCCGTTTTTCCGGGCATCAATTTGCCCTCCGTTCGATTGGAGTATCGTCGCCAAAGCAACGTCAATGAAATTCCGGCTTCCTACCGCGACTCCATTCGCATCGATAATGTTACGCCCGCCTTCGTCGGTTCTCGAAGCGCGCTCGGCACGCAGATTGATAACGTAACAAACACGTTCAACTTCGACGTGCAACAAACCTTTAATCTCAAAAACTCCAAAACGCTTCAACTCGGCTTCAACACCGTGTTCTCGAATCGGGACGAGAACCGCGATTTGAGTGCGTTAAACACCACCTTCGACACCACCCGAAACACGGCGATTTTACTGGGTAACATCTACTTTTCGCCGTCGGAACTGCTCTCCGTTACGTCTCAAAAGTTTTCAAGCCGCACGATTTCGCTCAACGGCACGCTGACTTTTGCCAATTCGCTCCGCATCAACGGCGGAATTTCCAATCAAAGTAGTGAATTCGTAACCGGTGTATTTCTCGACACCAACGCCGCGCTCGGCAAGGTTACGCGCCGCGAGTCCTTAGTTGCGCAAACCTTTAACTCGCTCGATGCCGGCGTCGGCTACGGCTTTCTGAACAACACGCTTCGTCCGACGGTTCGCACTTCAATCACCTTCGGCGATTTCAGCCGAACGCTCGTCGGTGTCAGCACGATTTACGACATCACGCCGACGCAAAACTTGACCGCCGACCTGAACTTTTTTATCGTTGGCGAAAAAGAAGCCAACGGCGTGAAGGTGGCGAGTTCAACTGACATTATCGCCTCCGTGCGATACCAAATTCTTCTCGGAAACTAACTTGACCAACAAGTCCGTTTATCATTTGCTCATTCGTCCCCTTCAAGCAAGATGGTTCAAGCCGATGAAGCGAGACGCACGAGCAGTTGATTATCTTTGAAAGGAGATTTCAATGAACTTTAATCCGAATAAATTCACACTTCGCGCACAGGAAGCCGTGCAAACAGCTGCAGAAAAAGCGGCAGGACTTCAACATCAGCAAATCGAACCAGAACATTTACTTCTGGCGATGCTCTCCGATAAGAATAATATCGCTTATCAACTTTCAGAAAAGTTAGGGCTTCAAACCGAACAAGTGGTCGCTGTTTTGGAGCGTCAGCTTGACCGCTTTCCCAAAGTTTCCGGCGCGTCCGTTTCGGGACAATACATGTCGCAAAATCTCGCTAAGGTCTTTGACCTTGCCGCCGCACAAGCCGAGAAGTTGAAGGACGATTACATCAGTTCGGAACATTTATTGATTGCGATGCTGGAATCGGGACAAACTGTTTCCAAAATTTTGAAAGATGCCGGCGCAACAACCGACGGCGTGCTCAAAGCCCTCGCCACGATTCGCGGCTCGCAACGAATCACCGATCCTAACGCCGAAGACCGATACAACGCGCTCAAAAAATACGCCCGCGATTTAAACGACCTCGCCCGCAAAGGCAAGCTCGACCCCGTCATCGGGCGCGACGAAGAAATCCGTCGCGTGCTCCAAATTCTTTCGCGTCGCACGAAAAATAATCCCGTCTTGATTGGCGAGCCGGGCGTGGGTAAAACCGCCATCGCCGAAGGCATTGCCCAGCGCATCATTGGCGGCGATGTGCCCGAAAATTTGAAGTCGAAGCAAATTCACGCGCTCGATATCGCCCAACTCGTTGCAGGCACAAAGTTCAGAGGCGAGTTCGAAGAACGCTTAAAAGCCGTTGTGCGCGAGGTTCAAGATTCCAATGGCGACGTCGTGCTGTTTATCGATGAAATCCATCTGCTCGTCGGCGCAGGCGGCGCGGAAGGTGCGGTCGATGCCGCCAACATCTTGAAGCCGGCTCTGGCGCGCGGCGAACTCCGCTGTATCGGCGCAACAACCCTCGACGAGTATAGAAAATACATTGAAAAGGACGCCGCGTTGGAACGCCGATTTCAAACCGTTTTCGTCGCCGAACCCAGCGTTGAAGACACCGTTTCCATTTTGCGCGGCTTGAAAGAGAAATACGAAATTCATCACGGCGTTAGAATTACCGACGGTGCGATTGTCGCCGCAGCAGAACTTTCCAACCGCTATATCTCCGACCGCTTTTTGCCCGATAAAGCCATTGATTTAATTGATGAAGCCTCTGCAAAACTGCGTTTGGAAATTGACAGCGTTCCCGAAGCATTGGATAAAATCAATCGTGAAATCCGCCGCCTTGAAATTGAGCGCGAAGCGTTGAAGCGAGAGTTAGAAGCCGAAAAAGCTTAAACACCCTGCCTGACACTTTTATCAAAATTGATTAAAGATGATAGGGTTTTTCAAAAACAGTCATTCCGAGCGAAGCGAGGAATCCACTTGACGAACTCGGCGAGGCTCGCTTATGGATTCTTCCCCTTCACTCTATCTTTATGATGCTCAATGTTTTTTCGCCTTGCCTTTTTCGCGCTTTTCCTGCCTGCTCTTTGCAAAGCACAAACGCTTTCTAACACCTCGTTTGAACGCTTTCTAAACACTTATTTTTGGAAGGGTAATTATTTTTCCTCTCATCAACTCGGCGTTTGGACGCTTACGGCGAATAACAATTTTCAATCCACCCTTATCAATCTCAGCGAGCGAGCCTTGCGCGATGAAAACGAGTTTAGTTTTATTCTCTCCCGACCCTTCTATGCACGGTCTCAACTTCATTTAGAAGGCTCAAATTATTTTCTTTCCGATAATCGCAGTTTATTTCGTAACAGTGCGGTTTCTAATCGCGTCGCACTCGGCGTTTCTTCACGTCCTTCCGATTGGTCTGTTCTCGAAGCCAACGGCGGATTTAAAGCCGAGCGACAGGTCAATCAGTTCAACTCAGGATTCATTTACGCACTTCGGGGAGAGTTACTCGGCTATCAATTTTCTAATTTTGAACTCTCCTCACGCGTGAATCTTTCACAAGAGTTTTTAGAGCCGCGCAGAAATAAAGATAAAGGCATTATTCTCTCTCTCAATCAAAAATATAATCGTGCGGAACTGCTCCTTTCAGGCGGCATGAGCGAGGAGCGGCGGGATTATTTTTCAAATGTTCTGGCTTCACAAGAGCCGACGACCGTCGTAGAACGGCGAATAGAGCAAAATTTTTATACGATTGACAGCCTTTCGTATCGAACTTTTTCCAACCTGACCACGCGGGCAAAAGTAGAACTTCGCAGGCGAGTGATTATTCGCGAAAATAGTCAACAGTTTTCCGACCTAACCAATGCCGTTTATGACAATGAAATCGAGCAACTTCGCCTCTTTACCGACGCGGGCGTTATGTTTGAATCCTCATCGTTTCAAACGTTTGCAGGCGTTTTATTTCAGCAACAATCTGAAAGTTATCGTCCGATAAATGCGTTCTCTGGAAATCCAATCGCGATTACTAGGGAGCAGTTTCGCAATAATTCTTTTCAAGTCGCGACGCTTTATTTGTCGTCAATTTGGAGGCACTTCAATGCTGTTGGAGATACCGTGCATTATTTTTTTGTTTCCGCACAGATGCGCGGATTTCGCTACGATACGCCCGACACCACGAACACCGACGACCGCGACGAAGTCAGTTACGCGCTTACGATTTCCGATAGCCTTCGCCTCAATCGTTATTTTGGATTGCGTCTTGTTGGTTCGTTTGCAACAACGAACAATGTTTTTATTTCCCGCGAGCGGAGCGCAAATAACACCAAGAACTATATTTTGAGATTTTCGCCGACGACGGTCTGGCGCGTCCCGAAAAAAATTGAGAGCGTCAATGAATTCGGCGTGCTGGCGAACTATACGGTTTATGATTTTGAAATCGGCTCGCAAACTCGAAGTTTTTCATTCCGACAATTTTCGTTTTTAGATTCTACGCAATTCTTTTTGAATGAAACCATTACTCTGAAATTTCTCTACGAACAGCGTCTTTACGAGCGCGGCGAGCTTTTTTGGAACAACTTTGCCGAGCGCCCACTCAGCCGATTCAACGACCGCTCTCTATCGTTTGAAATAGAGGCTCGATATGCGTCGCTTGTGAGTTCTTTTGGAATTAGAATTTTCGCGCGCAGTCAATCAAATTTTCAAACCCGTCCCAAAACTGATGAGGTTGAAATCATTGAATTACCGCTACCGAACTTGCTTTATATTGGTCCGACGGCGCGACTTTCATACCGCCCGTCGCAATCCGTTGAATTTGAAACAAGCGGCTGGTATCAGGTTGAACGATTGGGAAGCCAAACCGTTCAAATTTTTCCGAACTTTCACCTTTCAGTCAAAGCCCTTTTTTGATGAAAACTGACAAACTTATTTACAGCATTTTTCAGGAGTCGCCAGAAACGGCATTAGCATTACTTGGCTACGACGAGGCACTTTCATCGCATTATACCTTCCAATCGATTGAGGTCAAAGAAAAGTCTTATCGAATTGATGGCGTACTTTTGCCTGATTCGCCCGACCTGCCGGTCATTATTTTGGAAGTTCAATTTCAGGCAGACGACTTTATTTACGAGCGCATTCTTTCGGAGACTCTGATTTTCAGAGCACAGAATCGGCAGCTGCCGCAAACGCAAATGGTCGTGATGTTTGCTTCGCGCAGTCTGGATAAAGGTGCAGGCATGTTTGAGCCGCTCGTTTCATCGGGCGCAATTCGTCCGATTTACCTCAATGAAGTCCTGAACGACGAAATGCGCAATCTTGGACAGATGTTGCTTCAACTGACGGTAAAAAGGTCCAGTCTTTCTGCCGACCTTGAAATCGCAAAAGCATTCAAACAGCTTTTGGATAAGCCTGAAATGACTCAAACCCGCAGACGCTTTTTCTTGAACCTATTAATTAACTTATTTTTGGAAAAGCACGAACCTTTAACCTATCAGGAGCTGGAAACGATGATTGAAATGGAAGAAATTTTTGACTTCTCGAACAACCGTCTCGTGCACGACATTGCACGCCACACGATTGCGCCTGAAATTGCCAAAGAGATGGCAAAGGATATCGCAAGGGATATGGCAAAGGATATCGCAAGGGATATGGCAAAGGATATCGCAAAGGATATGGCAATTGCGATTGCACTTGAAAGCAAGTTGGCAGAAATTCCAGCCCTCCGCCGATTTGGTTTAACGAATGAGCAGATTGCAGAGGCTTTGAAACTTCCTCTCGAAGACGTTCAGCGCGTTCAATGACATTTCAAAAGTTGCGCGGCGAAGAGATGAATCGCCTTTCGCCTGAAGCCTTCCGTTCCGCTGAAAAATTTCCGATTTATGTTTTGCTCCAAAACATTCGCTCGATGTGGAACGTCGGTGCGATTTTTCGCTCATGCGATGCGGCGCGAATTGAAAAGGTCATTATCACAGGATACACTGCCACACCACCACGCAAAGAAATTGATAAAACCGCACTTGGCGCCACAGAGTGGGTCGCATGGGAATACATTCAAAATCCGATTGAAGCAATTTCCCAACTTAAATCTAACGGCGTAACCATCGCCGCGCTTGAACTCACCACACATTCAACGCCTTACGATTCGCTTTCACAAACGCACTTCCCGCTTTGCTTGATTGTTGGAAACGAAGTTTCAGGCATTGACGACGACGTTTTGGCGCAGTGCGACCTCTCGCTCGAAATTCCTCAATATGGCGTCAAACACTCGCTCAATGCCGCCGTCTCCGTCGGAATCGCGCTCTACGAACTCATCAAAGCTTCACAAAGAATTGTTTGATGTTGCAAGATTGATTACGTTTGAAAAACGTTCTTCACCATCAATGCCCATACTTTGCAACTACTACCTAACCTACCGATGCAACGCTGAATGTGGCTTTTGCGACATTTGGCAGAAACCAAGCCCATTTGTCAAACTAAGCGATGTTGAAACCAACCTTCGCGACCTCAAGCGGCTTGGCGTGAAGTTCATTGACTTCACCGGCGGAGAACCGCTCCTGCATCGCGACCTTCCCGACATTCTCGCCCTTGCCAAACGCATGGGGTTCGTTACAAGCATTACAACCAATACACTTCTCTATCCGAAATACGCCAAAGTCCTCGCCGGCAAAATTGACTTGTTACACTTCTCGTTGGACTCCGCCTACCAAGAAAAGCACGACCAATCGCGCGGCGTCAAATGCTTCGATAAAATTTTGGAAAGCATTGATGTTGCACAATCGCTTGGTGAACACCCCGATGTCATCTTCACCGTTCAAGCAGGCAACTATGAAGAACTCCCTGTTGTGTATGAAACGCTCTCGCGCCCGAACCGCTTGATGCTCATTCTCAATCCGATTTTTCAATACGGCACATTTTTCACCGCCGAACAAACGGAAGCGATGTTTGAGTATGTGCTGGATTTTTCAAAAAAGCCGTTGGTGTATATGAACGCGGCATTTATCGCGCTTCGTCGTGATGGTGGAAATCGCACAAGCAAACCCGTCTGTAAAGCCGTCTCCGAAGTCGTCGTTATTTCGCCGTCAAACGAAATGATTCTGCCGTGCTATCACGCCGGATATAAAAAACAGTCGATTGAAAATCGTTTGTATGATTTGCGGCAATCGCCGCTGCTTCAAGAGGAGATGAAGATGGAAGGTCGGCACGAGTTCTGCGAAGGCTGCACGGTCAATTGCTACTTTGAGCCGAGTTTTGCAACCCATTTTTCCAAATACTTTTGGATTGCGCTTCCTTCAAAAACGCGATACATTTACCACAAACTTTTTGCGCAACGCCTTTTGTGGCGATACATCAAAGGTCGCTTGAAATACTTCCTTGAATCATTGCTGTTGAAACGCAACCTTCATTCCGCTTCTGCGCCGATTTGAACAGGTTCAAGTTGCGCCAGTTCTTCATCGCTGAACAGCCGCGATTTCGTCAGGAATCGCACGCCGAGCGGAATTTCAAGCGAAAAACTCGCCCCCCTTCCTTTGACGACATCAATAATGAGTTGCGTATGCTTCCAGTATTCAAATTGTTCGTGCGACATGTAAAACGCACACCCGACAATCTCGCCGAGCTTCACGTCGTTTGAGCCGACGCGATAATCGTTGACAGAAAAACACATCGGCGCAGAGCCGTCGCAACAGCCTCCGCTTTGGTGAAAGAGCAATTCGCCATGCTCGGCTTTTAATTGCTGAACAACGGCTTCCGCTTCGGGCGTAATGAGCACGCGTTTGACCATACGCTATAAGGCAATTTGAGTTTGAATGTATCTAAAAAACGTCAATGCTGACAGGCATACTCACTGCCAGCATTGACTCATTTAGCAATGCTTATGCGGTTGCCACAACGGGCTGTTGTGCATAGGCTTGCTCGAAAATTTCCACGACTTCATGCAGAGTAGGTTGAACGGGATTAGTGAATCCACAAGCATCTTTCATTGCGTTCTTCGCCATAATCTCAAAATCCTTCGGTTCTGCCCCAAGCACTTTGAGGTTCAGCGGAATTTCCACCCGTTGTTTGAGTTCGGAAATTTCATAGATTAAGCGCATTGCTCTTTCCAATGGCGAGAGCGAACTGTTACCATTCAAGTGATGCAGTTCGTTGTAAATTTCTGCCATTCGCACTGCCGCGCCGCGCACATTGAAGGTTTCTACCACAGGCAGCAAAATCGCATTACAGACACCGTGCGGATAATCGTAGAATCCACCGAGTTGATGCGCCATCGCATGCACATATCCCAATCCTGCATTGTTAAACGCAACCCCCGCCATGTATTGCGCATATGCCATCTTCGTTCGGGCTTCAATGTTCTTGCCGTCGTCGTAGGCTTGGGGCAAATACTTGAAGATGAGCTTGATAGCGGCTAAGGCGTTTGCATCGGTCAGTTGGGTTGCACCGGTCGAGACATATGCTTCAACAGCATGGGTGAGTGCATCTAAGCCTGTGGCGGCAGTCAGAGACTTGGGCATGCCGACCATTGTTTCGGGGTCATCAATGGCTAACAGCGGCGTAACTTGCCAGTCAATAATCGCCATTTTGACTTTTCGACTGGTGTCGGTAATGATTGAAAAACGCGTCATTTCTGCCGCAGTTCCAGCCGTTGTATTGATGCTGAATAACGGTGCCGGACGATTGACCACTTTGTTGACCCCTTCATAGTCGTGAATGCGACCTTTGTTCGTTGCCGTTACTGCGACGGCTTTGGCGCAATCGTGCGAACTACCACCGCCTAATGAAATAATGAGGTCGCACTTGTTGTCTTTATAGACTTGCAGTGCCTCTTCGACGTTCGTATCGGTTGGGTTTGGATGAACGCCACCCCAAAGCGTTGATGATGCACCCGCTTGTTCAATCAATGACTGCACTTTTTTGGCTAAGTCCGTCTTGGCTAAAAAGCCGTCCGTAATTATCAAGACCGAGCGTGCTTTTGCGCTTCTGACCTCTTCTGTAAGCGCATTCAGGCTGCCTGCGCCGAACACATACTTATTCGGTGAAAAATGATACACAGCTTGCTGATTCATTGTTACTCTCCTTTCCTTTTTGTTCATGAGTAAAAAAGTGGTAGCCTTTTTTGAGGCTACCACCGATTTTGACTTCTTAAAAGAAGCCCAACTTATTTTTGCTGTAAGAAATCAGAATGTTCTTGTTTTGACGATAGTGATTGAGCATCATCAGGTGCGTTTCGCGACCGAAGCCCGACTTCTTGTAACCGCCAAACGGCGCATGTGCAGGATAAGCGTGATAGCAATTGACCCACACTCTTCCGGCTTGAATCGCACGTGGAACGCGGTAGGCTTCGTGCATGTCGCGCGTCCAAACGCCAGCGCCGAGACCGTAGAGTGTGTCGTTGGCAATCGCAATGGCTTCGGCTTCGTCTTTGAATGTCGTCAGTGCGGTTACAGGTCCGAAGATTTCTTCTTGGAAAACGCGCATTTTGTTGTTGCCTTTGAGAATCGTCGGTTCAATGTAGAAGCCTTTCTCCAAGCCACTGTTGATTGTTGCACGCTTGCCACCCAGCAGCACTTCTGCGCCTTCTTTTTTGGCAATGTCGAAGTAAGAGAGAATTTTCTCGAGCTGGTCGTTAGAGGCTTGTGCGCCAATCATGGTGTGCTCATCGAGCGGATTGCCTTGCTTGATGGCTTTCGTGCGCGCGACAAAACGCTCAATGAACTTATCGGCGATGCTTTCTTGAACGAGCACACGTGACGGGCAGGTGCACACTTCGCCTTGATTGAGTGCGAAAAGCACAGCACCTTCCAAGCACTTGTCGAAGAATTCATCGTCGCTGTCCATTACGCTCTTGAAGTAGATGTTGGGCGATTTACCGCCGAGTTCCATTGTGGCAGGAATAAGATTTTCGGCAGTGTATTGCAGAATTAGGCGTCCTGTTGTGGTTTCGCCCGTGAAGGCAACTTTGCTCACGCGCGGCGACGAAGCCAGCGGCTTGCCCGCCTCAATGCCGAATCCATTGACCACATTGAGCACCCCTTCGGGCAGAATGTCTTGGATAAGTTCCAACCAGACCATAATGCTTGTGGGGGTTTGTTCAGCAGGCTTGACAACTGTGCAGCAACCAGCCGCCAAAGCCGGTGCGATTTTCCATGCCGCCATCAAAAGCGGGAAATTCCAAGGAATGATTTGCCCGATGACACCAATTGGCTCTTTGATGTTGAGCGAAAGCGTGTTGTCGTCTAACTCCGATGCCGTGCCTTCTTCGGCGCGAATCACGCCTGCAAAGTAGCGATAATGGTCGACGACGAGCGGCAAATCTGCATTGAGCGTTTCGCGAATCGGCTTACCATTATCCATCGTCTCAACTTCGGCAAGATAGACAAGGTTTTTCTCGGTGATGTCCGCAATTTTCAAAAGCAGGTTGCTTCGCTCGGTTGCTGATGTGCGCGACCACTTCGGAAAGGCTTTGTGCGCCGCATCGAGCGCAAGGTCGATGTCTTCTTTGGTTGAGCGCGCCACTTCCGAGATGAGCGAGCCGTCAACGGGCGAAAAGTTTTCAAAGTATTGCCCTTTGACTGGCGGCGTCCACTTACCGCCAATGAAATTTTCATAGCGCGATTTGAACTTCGGACGTGCGTGAAGTGTGGCGGAATTCACGGCTTCTTCGACGAGCATTGTCATACAAGTTCTCCTTACAGATTTGGTTAATTGGAATTCTAGAATTGGAACTGCCGATTGGCATTGAGGCGAAGTTCAACAATAGTTTTCAAACCCGATTGCACAATCGTCCCATCTTCTTGCACGATTGTCTCTTTTTTTTGACCGCATTTTGGCGTAAGTTCTTTTCTCAATATTCCAATTAACGAACGATGTCGACCTTCTACGGCTATCGTTAAATCAAGAAAGGAGTACCCAATGTTTTCCACGCAACACCGCCGCAACCTTGAAAAACGCTTGCAAACGCTCATTGAGAATCGAAGCGTCTATACCCTTGAAAATTCTGAACTCAATCTCTTTGAAACCTACCAGCGATGCTTTTCCGTTGAACTCCAATTCCGCGAGCCGATTGCCGTTACGATGATTCAAGGCAAAAAAGTCATGCATCTTTCAGAACAACATCATTTTGATTTTTTTCCGAATCAATCGCTCATCTTGCCTGCCAATGAACCGATGAAGATTGATTTTCCCGAAGCCTCGATGGAAAATCCCACTCGTTGTCTTGCATTGGCAATCTCCCCTGAATTGATTCGCGCCGTCGCCGCCGACCTCAACGAGCAATTTCCAAAACTTGACTCCCAACCATGGAATTTAGACGAGACCCAATTTTACTTGGGAGACGACCGACGCATCGTCCAAACCATTCATCAACTCGTTCAAATTTTCGTCGATGATGAACCCGCCAAAGACATCCTTGCTTCGCTCAAATTGCGCGAACTCTTGGTGCGCGCCATGCAAACCCAAGCCAAACTGCTTCTCTTGAAAGAGTGTAATCAACGGGCTCAACATCATCGCCTTGCCGCCGCGATTGATTACATCAAAGCGCATTTGCACGAGCGTATCTGCATCGAAGACCTTTGTAAAAAAAGTTGTATGAGTCGGCAACACTTCTTCCGAAGTTTCAAACAAGAATTAGGAATTACGCCGATTGAGTTCATCAATCAAGAGCGGATTAAACTTGCTAAGCAATACCTTGCCTACTCGCATTTGTCAGTTTCAGAGGTCTGTTATCAGGTTGGTTTTAGCAGCGTCGCCTATTTTGACCGCGTCTTCAAACACTACGTCGGAAAATCGCCTCGCACGTTCCAACAAGAGCTTTTACAAACTTCACTATCAAACGGAAAATGACGACGCTCCTTGCTGCAATCGCCGTTTGGTTTCAAGCCGTTGCGACGGACTTTTCGCGAACGCGCGCCGTTGTTGAATCGTCAATCACCCAACATGCCTTTCCATCTGCGACGCTTCTGATTTGGAAGGACGGTAACATCGTTTTTCACGACAGTTTCGGGCGATTGACCTACGAGCGCAACGCGCGCAAAACCGACACCTTGACACTCTACGACCTTGCTTCGCTCACCAAGCCCCTCGCTGTTACGCTTTCGCTGATGAAGTTTCACAGCGAGGGTAAAATTCGACTCAATGATTCACTCAAAACCTTTCTTCCGCAAACCGCTAACGGCGGCAAAGAACATCTCACGCTCAAAGATTTGCTTTTGCATCAATCAGGCTTGATTGCGTTCAGGCGATATTATGATTGCTGTTCAACCGAAGCCCAAGTCCTATCAAGGATTTACAGCGACACGCTGATACGGCGCATCGGCGACACGACGATTTACAGCGATTTAAATTTCGTTTTGCTCGGCAAAGTGGTTGAAGCGATTTCAGGCAAAAGATTAGATGAACATTTTGCAGAAACCTTTGCTCGTCCGCTGGGCTTGAAGCATCTGATGTTTTCTCCTCCCGATTCGCTCTCATACCGCATTGCGCCGACCGAAGCCGATACACATTGGAAGTTTTCGTTGCCTCGTCCCAAAGTCCACGACCCAACGGCGGCGATGCTTCGGGGCGTTTCAGGCAACGCAGGTTTGTTCGGGAATGCAAGCGGCATTTTGCACCTCGTGCTTCCACTTCTCAACGGCGGCAAAGTAGATTCCCTTCACTTCTTCACGCCTGAAACGATTGAGATTTTCACTACGCGCGACCCCAAACACAAACTCCGCGCACTCGGCTGGGATATGCGCACCAACAACGAAAAAACTTCAACCGGAAAATACTTTTCAATGAACACCTTCGGACACACCGGCTTCACCGGCACCAGCCTCTGGATTGACCCCTCGCGAAACCTTTGCGTGATTTTCCTCACCAATCGCGTGTATCCGACCGCCTCTAATCGCCAAATCCTTTCGGTCCGACGCGCTCTGCACGACGCAATTATTGAAGATTTAGAACGGCGTAAATAACCTATCTTTGCGCGACCTAACCTATTGGCAATGACCACGACAACCGACTTTGCACTCCGCTACGACCGTCGGAATTTTTCCGATGACGCCTTGCTCGATTTGTATCGCGCGATTCTTCTTCCACGCTTGATTGAAGAAAAGAGTTTGCGGCTCTTGCGTCAGAACAAACTCTCAAAATGGTTTTCAGGCATTGGACAAGAAGCCATTGCCGTTGGCGCAACAAAAGCCCTGCGCGAGAGTGATTACATTTTTCCACTGCACCGCAATCTCGGTGTTTTTACCACGCGCAATCTTCCGCTTCAAAAACTTTTCTCGCAGTGGGAAGGCGGGAAAACAGGCTACACCAAAGGACGCGACCGCTCGTTTCACTTCGGTGCGCCTGAACATCGCATCATCGGCATGATTTCTCACTTGGGCGCGATGCTCGGCGTTGCCGACGGCGTCGCACTCGCTCATCAACTCGATGGCGAACCCGTCATTGCGCTTGCGTTTTCAGGCGAAGGCGCTACTTCCGAAGGCGACTTTCATGAAGCCCTCAACCTCGCCGCCGTTTGGGATTTGCCCGTGATTTTTCTCGTGGAAAATAACGGCTACGGACTCTCTACGCCCACACATGAACAATTCCGCTGCAACGCCATCGCCGATAAAGCCGTCGGCTACGGCATAGACGGCGTGCAAATTGACGGCAATAATATCTTGGAAGTCTATCAAACCATCTCGCAACTTGCATGCGAGATGCGTCGCAATCCAAAGCCCGTTCTCGTTGAAGCCCTCACCTTCCGAATGCGCGGACACGAAGAAGCCAGCGGCACGAAATACGTCCCGCAACATCTCTTTGACGAGTGGGCAAAGAAAGACCCCGTTCACAACTTTGAACAGTTCTTGCTCGACATCGGCTTGCTCACTCCCTCAATGATTGAGACAATCAAAGACGATTTCAAACACAAAATTGACGACGCTTGGGACGCCGTTTTCAAAGAGCACCCTCTCACAGCAAATGCCAACGAAGAACTTGCCGACGTTTATGCGCCACAACGCTATACACTCACGCCGCCAAGTTCCAACAACAAGTCTAAAAAGCGCATGGTCAATGCCATCTCTGACGGCTTGCGCGAAGCGATGCGGCGCGATTCATCTATCGTGATGATGGGACAAGATATTGCCGAATATGGTGGGGTATTCAAAGTTACGGAAGGATTTGTTGAGGAATTCGGCAAAGCGCGGATTCGCAATACGCCGATATTGGAATCGGGCGCAATCGCATGCGGACTTGGACTTTCAATCGCGGGCAAACGTGCGATTGTTGAAATGCAATTTGCCGATTTCGTCTCGTGCGCGTTCAGTCAAATCATTAACAACCTTGCGAAAACGCACTATCGCTGGGGGCACGGCGTTAAAGTTCTTGTTCGACTTCCAACGGGTGCAGGCGTCGGCGCAGGACCGTTTCACTCGCAAAGTTTAGAGGCAGTTTTCGCCCATGTTCCGGGATTGAAAATCGTTTATCCTTCCTCGCCGTTTGATGCAAAAGGACTTTTAACGACTTCCCTGCTTGAAGAAAATCCCGTTCTGTTTTTTGAACATAAAGCGTTGTATCGCAGCATTGAGGGCGACGTTCCCGACGGCTACTACAACGTGCCACTCGGCGTTGCAAACGCCGTCTCAAGCGGCGAGCGTGCAACGGTCGTTACTTACGGCGCAGGCGTTCATTGGGCAATGGAACTTGCGCGCGACTTTTCAAATCAACTTGACATTGTTGACTTGCGCACACTCTTGCCATTTGATAAAGAGACGATTTTTAATTCTGTTCGGAAAACCAGCAAATGCCTTGTCTTGCATGAAGATACGCTTACAATGGGCATCGGCGCAGAGATTGCCGCATGGATTGGCGAGCATTGTTTTCGCTATCTTGACGCGCCCGTCATGCGTTTAGGCTCGCTCGATACGCCCGTTCCATTTTCGACTGTGCTTGAAACAGAGTTTCTGGCAAAACGAAGATTGAAAACAAAACTCACTGAACTTCTTAACTTTTGAATTATGTCCAAACTTCGCATTGGCATTGTGGTTTTTCCCGGCTCAAATTGCGACCACGACGCACAAGTCGTCGTCAATTCGCTTCCCAACACCGAAGCCGTGATGCTCTGGCACAAAGAGCATACACTCAAAAACGTTGATGCTGTGATTTTGCCTGGCGGCTTTTCCTTCGGCGACTACTTGCGCACCGGCGCAATCGCCAAGTTCTCTCCTGTTATGACGGAAGTGATAGATTTTGCCATGCGCGGCAATCCTGTTCTTGGCATTTGCAACGGCTTTCAAATCCTGACGGAGTGCGGGTTGTTAGAGGGCGCACTGCTTCGCAACATCAATCGCCGATTTATTTCAAAGCATGTGTTCATTCGCGTTGAAAACAACCAAACCATTTTTACAAGCCAATACCGACAGGGCGACGTGCTCCACATTCCCATCGCACACGGCGAAGGCAACTACTACGCCGACGATGAAACACTCAAAAAACTTCAAGCCAATCGTCAAATCATCTTTACCTACTGCGACAAAGACGGCAATCTGACGCCCGAAGCCAATCCAAACGGCTCTCTTCTCAACATCGCTGGCATTTGCAATGAAAAGAAAAATGTGCTCGGCTTAATGCCTCACCCTGAACGCGCCAGCGAAGCCTTGCTTGGTTCAACCGACGGACGAAAACTTTTTGAATCGCTTGTGACCAGTTTCCTCGTTCAAACGGTTTAGCGTTTTTTCAATTTGAATGCTCTCGCTATGCGTGTCTTGCTTCTTTTGATTTTTCTCTCACTCTCAACCATGCTTTCCGGACAACCATTGAGCCACACTAACGATGCGCATACTCCCAAATTTTACCCCGCGCAAATCACCTACGACTCGACGTCGTTTCAATCCTTCTATGCGTCTTATCAAGCCTTCAAGCAAAAGTATCAATTCATTTATCTGAGAGAAATTTTGGATTCTGTCGGTTGCACGATTGGACAACTTGCCTACGCCGCCAAGCCAATTATGCTCAACTACAAGCCATATTTGAAAAATCGCGATACCACTTCAGCCATGCTGATGGCAGTTCGAAGATTCATTGACGAAAACGCATTTCTCTTCCATACCGAATCCAATCAAATTGTTCTGAACTCGATTGTTGAGGAAAACGGTTACAAGAGCATCTTGTTTGAGTGTTCAGACTATCGCAACGGCTATCGTGCCGGCGGCAAGACGAAAGGTATGATTGAATTTGTGCTCGGAAAAAACGGTGAACTCGCTGTTCTGGCGTCGACTTCAATTCGTAAGAAACCGGTGCCCGTTGAGAAGCCGTCTATTTCGCCTGACCAACTGACCAAATCACTTCTCTATCGCCGATTCACGGTGGATTTAGGCGAGCAATCTTTTTCATATTTAGTCGATAGAATTGATGTCATCAAGGTTAAACGTATGTGTGTTTATGAAGTGCGCGATTACGACGAGATTGAAAACGAACAGGGCGAACTCATAGAGCGACGCTTGCGCAAGTCGAGTGTGCATTTAGCGTTCGAAGTTGAAATTGAAATCGGCTACAAAAAGCCTATTGTGCGGCTTTATATTGACGCCTTCACAGGCAAGGAACTGGCTATCGAGTATCCTTTTTTAGAATGATTTTTTGAAACCTTCCAACAACTACTGCTGATGAATCAAACTCTGCCTAAAAAATGCGATGTGGTGATTGTCGGAGGCGGCATCATTGGACTTTCAATCGGTTGGCAACTTTTGCGTCGGGGCATTGAAGTTACGCTGATTGAAAAAGGTGAAGCGGGCAAAGCGGCAAGTTGGCTCGCGGCAGGTATGCTCGCGCCCAACGCCGAAGTCGGCTTCGAAGAAATCAACTTCTTGAAGTTCGGCGAAAAAAGCCTCTCGCTTTATCCAATGTTCCTTGATGAACTTAGAGAAGATTCAGGTATCGCCGTTCCGCTTGATGAATGCGGCACGCTGATGATTGCATTGGATAGAGACGACCGCGAATATCTCAAACGCCTTTATGACTTTCGCAAATCGCTCAAACTGCCTGCCGAGTGGCTTAGCGGCATAGAAGCCCGTAATCTTGAACCCATGCTTTCACCGAAAGTTGTCTCGGGTTTATGGCTTACGAACGATGCCCAAATCGATAATCGCCTGCTTGTTTCGGCGTTGAAGCAAGCCTTTTTGAACAAAGGCGGAACGCTCATTGAGCAGTGCCCTGTGCATTCGGTTGATGTTTCAGCGAACACCTTGCAAACCGAAATCGGCGCGATTCAATTCTCGCGATTGGTTTTAGCGATAGGCTGTTGGTCGCGACACATTGACGGCATTCCTGATGAGCATCTTCCGCCGGTGCGTCCTGTCAAAGGTCAAATTCTGACGCTTCAAATGAGCCAAGACCTTACGCTCTCGAAAGTAATCCGCTCGCCGCGTGTCTATCTTGCGCCGAAGCATGATGGGCGATTGGTCGTCGGTGCAACAAGCGAAGAGCGCGGATTTGACGAAAGCATCACGGCGGGCGGCGTGCTCGATTTGTTGCAAGAAGGCTACGAAGCTGTGCCCGCGATTTACGAAATGACGCTTCAAGAAGTGCGTGTCGGTTTGCGCCCCGCCTCACGCGATAACGAACCCATTTTAGGCGAATCGCCTTATCCGAACATCTTTTACGCTACAGGGCATTATCGACACGGCATTTTGCTTGCACCTATTACTGCACTCGAGATGAGCAATTATCTTTTGAACGGTGTTTTTTCTGACGAAGCAAAACCTTTTCTTGCCTCTCGCTTCTTTCATCACGAGCATTTGATAAGACATGAACCATGACGATCATCATTAACGGCAAACCAACGGAACTTCCTTATGCGCTCACGCTGTCTGAAATCCTGATTCAGAACGGCGTTACATCGGAGCAAAAAGGCATCGCTGTCGCCTACAACGACGAAGTTGTCATGAAATCGCAATGGAATAAACTCAAAGTGCAAGAGGGCGACCGACTTGAAATCGTCCGCGCAACACAAGGCGGATAACTTACCATCACTTAATTATGCAACGGCTTAAAATCGGAATTACGTGTTACCCCACTTATGGCGGAAGCGGCGTTGTCGCAACTGAACTTGGCAAAGCCCTCTCGGAAAAAGGGCATATTATTCACTTCATCAGTTACGGCTTGCCGTTTCGACTTCGCACATTTTCCGAAAACATCTTCTATCACGAGGTCGATATTAACACTTATCCGCTCTTTGAGTATCCGCCGTATTCGATTTCGCTGGCTTCCAAAATGGCAGAAGTGATGTGTTATGAAGAGTTGGATTTATTGCATGTGCATTATGCGATTCCGCACGCGATTAGTGCATTTTTAGCCCGAGAAATCCAGCGCGATAGAGCAAGCCTTATGAAACAATGCAAAGAAGCCAAAATTATTACGACGCTTCACGGCACTGATATTACGCTGGTCGGAAGCGACCCGAGTTTGAGCGGCGCGGTGCGTCTGGGCGTCAATCAATCCGATATGGTAACAACGGTGTCGGATTATTTGAGAAGAAAGACGATTGAAGATTTCGCTCCGACGCGCCCGATTCATGTCGTTAAAAATTTCGTTGATACCAATGAGTTTTCACGCAAGGCAGATTCAGAGCGATTCCGTGCGGCGTTTGCCACGAAAGACGAGCGGATTCTGATTCATCTTTCCAACTTTCGTCCGCTCAAGCGTGTCAAAGATGTGATTCGCATTTTTGAAAAAGTGCATCGCCAAATGCCTTCACGACTGCTTCTGATTGGCGACGGCGTCGAGCGCGCCGAAGCCGAGCATCTTGCACGTGACCTTAAAATTTCCGATTGCGTGCGCTTTCTCGGCAAACAAGAAGCCGTTGTTGAATTGCTTTCCATCGCCGACGTGATGCTCATGCCAAGCGAATCGGAGTCGTTTGGATTGGCGGCGTTAGAGGCAATGGCGTGCGGCGTGCCAGTGGTCTCTTCAAACATTGGCGGATTGCCAGAACTGGTTACGCACGGATTCAACGGCTTCCTTTCCGACGTCGGCGCGATTGAGGACATGGCTTCACACGTACTCCATATTCTCGAGTCGCGGGCGCGTTGGGAAACTTTTTCCCGTCATGCTCGCGAAACCGCACTCCGATTTGATACGGAGCAAATAGTACCTATCTACGAGCGTCTTTATGAGGACGTCCTCGCTTCTTAACATTGGTTTGAATTGGCTATCTTCAAAAGTCATGCATTATCGTTATCCGCGTTATCGTTATCAATTAGGTTGAACGCTTTATGGACGCCAATCAACGCATTTCCGACCTTGAAGCGATTTTAAGCGAGTACATCGCGCAAAACACGCTCGCTCAACGTCGTTTTGAAGCTGAATCCAAGCAATTCAGAGAGGAAATGCTTGCTTTCAAAGAAGAGTTACGACGCGATACCCAAGCCTTCAAAGAAGAAGTGCGACGCGATACCCAAGCCTTCAAAGAAGAAGTGCGACGCGATACCCAAGCTCTCAAAGAGGAAATGCTTGCTTTCAAAGAAGAGTTACAGCGCGATACCCAAGCCTTCAAAGAAGAGGTGCGGCGCGATACCCAAGCCCTCAAAGAAGAAATGCGAGCGTTCAAAGAAGAGTTACGGCGCGATACCCAAGCCTTCAAAGAAGAGGTGCGGCGCGATACCCAAGCCCTCAAAGAAGAAATGCGAGCGTTCAAAGAGGATATGCAGGTGTTCAAAGAGGAAATGCGAGCGTTCAAAGAGGATATGCGAGCGTTCAAAGAGGATATGCGAAGTTTCAAAGTCTATGTTGAAAACAGCATCAAAGAGAACAATAAACAATGGGGCGGACTTGCAAATAAGCTTGGAACGATTGTTGAAGACCTTATTTTTCCTGCTTCCCGTCCTGTGGTTGAGTCTGTCTTCGGCGTTACGATTCAACAACTGAGCATGCGCGTCATTCGCCGCAACAATGAGTTGAAAGAAGAATTCGATGTCATTGCACTTTCTGAGAAGCAGCTCTTTTTGATTGAAGTGAAATCCACACCCCGCTTTGACTATTTGACCGATTTTGTTGAAAGAAAAATCGGCGTTTTCCGTCAACTTTTTCCCGAATATGCGTCAATGAGCATCGTGCCGATTTTCGCCTCTATTTCTATTCCCGACGATTTCATTCGCACGGCTACAAACCGCAAAGTTTTCGTGATGGCTTATCGGGCGTGGGAGTATATGGACATTCTCAACGCCAAAGAACTTCTGTCGCAATCGTAACTTTTTTAGAAAAAGTGGCTTATGGATAAGATGTTTTCACCCTGGCGGTCAAAATACATTGCCTCGTTCAAAGAGCCTGCACCGAAAAACGACAAAGGCTCCATCTTCGCCGACCTTCCACCCGAAGAAGACGAAGAGCGTCTCGTCGTGTATCGCGGCAAAAAATGCTTCGTCATCATGAATCTTTACCCTTACAATGCTGGACACTTGATGGTAATTCCGTATCAAGTTACGCCGAATCTTTCCGACCTTGACGACGAAGCCAAGCTCGAAGCCATGAACTTGATTGACCTTTCCATGCGCGCATTGAAAATCGTTTGCAATCCGCACGGGTTCAACATTGGGGCGAACATCGGGGCGGCGGCGGGCGGAAGCGTCGACTCGCATTTGCATTTCCACATCGTTCCACGCTGGAACGGTGATACGAACTTCATGCCGCTCATCGCTGAAACGAAAGTCATCAGCAACGATATGCAGGAACTCTATCACAGTCTCAAACGCGCCTTCGCGGAACTCACTTAACGCTCGATTCAACGATGGAAACACCGCTTTTAAGTTTCGCTCAAAAAGCCGCCCTACTTACAGAAACAACCTCGCCGCAGTGGGGCACAATGACGGCGCACGCCATGCTCGAGCATCTTACCAACGCTTTAAGGCTCTCACAAGGGAAGTTTGAAGTTGAAATGAAAGTCGGCGAGCGCGAAGCCGCCATCCTCAAACGGCGCACGATTGGCTCTGAAACGCCGCTTCCCAAAAACATTGAGAGTCCGATTGCCCCGAAAAACACATCGCTTCAATACGCCACACTTGCTGAAGCACAAGCGGCGTTCAATTCCGAGCTTGCTTCTTACTACGACTTTTTTTCTCGCAACCCCGACCGCGCAACGCTTCATCCGCTTTTTGGCAACGTCAATTTTTCCGAGTGGGAAAAGTTTCACTCCAAACACTTCACACACCACTTCACGCAATTTGGCTTGCTATGACCGAACAGCCTGAACAATTTAAGTTTTCGGAATTTCTTAAAGGGCTGTTCCAACGAAGTTTTGAATTAGAGATGCTCGTTTCCGGAATTGCGATTTTGCTATTGCTTCGCGCACCGGAAAGTTTAGATGCGTTGGGCGACCTTGCGATTCAAAACTCAGTCGGTCGCGACTTTTTCGCCATTGCAGGCGTCGCGCTTCATCGTCTCATCAAAGGGATTGTCTACATCGTCATTCTGAATTTGGTTTTTCATTTGATTTTACGATGCTTTTGGGTAAGCCTTGTCGGTCTCAAATCGGTTTATCCAAGCGAGATTGCGATTGAAAAAATCTCTCCCCGCCCGATGCTTCAAACTTTTATGAGGCGGCATCTTTTGAGCGTTGAATCGCTTGCAGAGCGCGTCGATAAAACCTGTCGCGTGCTTTTCGCATTTACGTTTGTCGTTGCGTTCTGTTTTCTTTCTATCACGGTTTCCGTGATGCTCGGCGTTTATGTGCTCCTTCAACTGGGTTACGTCAGCATCGGCGATAATTCTCTTGTGATTTTTCTCCTGTTTTTCTTCGCGCCTCTTCTCTTCGTCATGCTCCTCGACTTCGCCTCGCTTAAACTTTCCGCGCTCTCCACACTTAAAGACGCGGCTTTTGTAACGCGAATTGCCATGTTTGTTTATTGGATTTATGGCTTGCCGACGCTGAGCTTTCTGTATCGCTCGGTCTATTACTCTTTCCTGACGAATATTCGCAAAGTCGTTTTCTTTCCGCTTCTCTTTCTCTACGTCTTTGTTTGGATTGTGCTCACTTCCGATAGCAATAAAGACAACTTTGATTTCTTTCCCGATTGGCGCGGCGATTATTCCGTATCGTATTTCTGCTACGAGAGTTTGCGCCCGACGGGAAAACTTTTTCGCTCGCCGTTTATTCAATCAGAAATTATTTCAGAGCCTTACGTCAAATTGGTTCTCTCTTATTTCCCCGCCGACAACGACAGCATCTTGTCGCGCGCTCCGTCGCTTTCAACTATGAACCGCTACAATCCCTCGCTTGAAGAAGTCAAACTTGCCGTCAGTGCGATTCAAAGCGTCTACAAAATTTCGTTAAACGACAGCCTGCTCACCGACCTCTCTTTTTCGCTTTACATGAATCCTAAAACCGACCATCCTTCCATCGTGAGTTTCATTCCCGTCGCGCATTTACCGAAAGGAAAACAGGTTCTCGTCGTCGAGCGCACCACCGCGAAGATGACGTGGTTCATTCCTTTTTATCTCTGATTTTTGTTCAGGCGTTTCAACTTAACCGTTTAAACCGATTTCAAGGTCAAGACGGTGGGTTTACAGACGTCGGTTCGTAACTTTGCACGATTCTTTTCAAGTTTAATTCCGAAGTTATCTATGCGCGCTCTTCAAAAAACACTGCTCTGCTCGCTCTTCATTTTCTCTGCTGCTCCGCTCTTTGCCCAAGTTGATTTTCGTGAAGAAACCATCTATTTCCTTTTGACCGCTCGATTCAACGACGGTGACTCGACGAATAATCGTCCGACCGAGTGGTGCTCATACCCTCGTCCGCAAATTACCGACCCACGCGACGTCACTTGGCGCGGCGACTTCAAAGGCTTGGTTCAGAAGTTGGACTACATCAAAGATTTAGGCTTCACGGCTATTTGGATTACGCCGATTGTTCAGAACCGAAGTCCGCTCGATTATCACGGCTATCACGCTTGGGATTTCAATGTCGTCGACCCGCGTTTGGAATCACCGGGCTACACCTTTCAAACCCTCATTGACTCCGCTCACGCCAAAGGCATTAAAGTGATTTTAGACGTGGTGCTTAATCACGCGGGACGCTTTGGAATTAAACATCGTGCGGAAATCAAATACAACACCGACCCGACCAAGCCTTGGGGACAAGACCGCTTCGGCAACCCGCTTCAACCGAATCCGAATTGGCAATACGACGGCATGACGCCGAATCCCGACGACGATAAAATTTGGTCGCGCGCCAATCTTGCGCCGATGCCGCCGCCCTACAATCAAAACCTTGCCGCATTTAACTTTCCAAGCAAAGAAAATTACGTCGATACCAGCGACCCGAATTGGTATCATCATTCAGGCAACGGCTTTGCACAAGGCTACGACGATACCGTCAATCTCTACTACCGCGCCCTTGCAGGCGACACACCCGACCTCAACACCGAGAGCGATACGGTTCGACAATATCTCGTTAATGCTTACAATCGCTTCATCGATATGGGAATCGATGGCATGCGCCTCGACGCCGTCAAGCACATCAGCAAGGGAAGTTTGATTTACTTCATTGACCAATTCAAAGCCCGCAATCCGAACTTGTTCATTTTCGGCGAAGTGGCGCAAAAGCGGCATGAGTTGCATCAAGTTCAAGAAATCAATCCGCACTGGTATACTTGGCGCGGAGCCGTTGGCGCATCGCCGTCGTCGCGCATGTCCGTTTTGGATTTTTATGCGATGGCAACCTTTCATCTTTTCGAGCGCGGCGAATCCATTTCAGGCGTAACGGCGGCGGCGCGCTACGACCACCTTTACTCGAACCCCTCCGAACTCGTTACCTTCTTGGATAATCACGACTTCGGACCGAATAATGATTGGAATCGTCGATTCGGAAACACGCCGCAAAATCTCGCCGCGTGCATGAATTTCATGTTCACTTGGCGCGGTATTCCGTGCGTGTATTACGGAACGGAAATGCAGTTCAAACGTGGGGCTTTCGCCGATATTCAAAGCGCAAGCGACATTGAACGCTCGATTGATAACACCGGACGCGCTTACTATGGCGACGTGATGCATCAAGCCCCGTCGCACCCTGTTTATCAGCACCTTAAAAAACTCAACGCGATTCGTCGCGCTGTGCCCGCGTTGCAAAAAGGCTCGTGGCAATGGGGCGGGAATCCTGGTCCGAACGGTGTCGGCTACATTCGACGCTTCGGCACAAGCGAAGTCGTTGTTGGCTTGGCGAAAGATGGAAACGCAACATTCAATTTCACTGGCGTAACCAATGGCGTTTATCGCGACGCGGTAACGGGCGCGGAAGTTACCGTAACCAACGGCACGCTTTCGTTTACAGTCGCACCCAGTTCGGCAGGCATTTATGTCTTGAATGGACCGGGACTCATCGGCGCGTTGGGTGCGGGATACTTTCAGACTTCCGCGAATCCCGGAAGTGGTGGCGGCGGCAGTGGTGCAAGCATTGTTACTTTCAATCCGAACCCCGCACAAGCCGGCGCCCCACTCATGATTACTTATCAAGGCTTTTTGAGTTCGCAATCACAAGTCAATCTCTATTGGGGCATTGATAATTGGCAGAACATTACCACAACGCCAATGACACGGCTCAACGATTCGACTTGGCGCGTTACCGTAACCGTGCCTTCAACGGCACAACAACGCTTCGTTTGTGTCTTCAATAACGGTCAGGGACTTTGGGATAACAACAACAGCGCAGATTATCAAGTCAGCGTAACGGGCGGCTCGTCAGGAGGTAATGGCATCACCGTTTATTTCAAACCGCCAAACACTTGGAGTGGCACACCGCGCCTTTACTTTTATGAAACTTCTCCAAGCGTGCCCGAGCCCACTTGGGATACATCACCAACTATGACCGCTCACGGCAATGGATGGTTCAGACACACGATTGCTAGCGTCAATAGCGTGCGCGTCATTTTCCGCGACAATGGCTCAAATCAAATTCCTGCCTCGATGCAACCCGGCTTTTTGAGAACGCGCGACGGCTGGTTCGACGGCACAACGCAAATCTGGTCGGATAATCCGCCGCTCTCTTTCCAAGAGCCTTCAAAGCCACAAGACTTTTCGCTTTTGCAGAACTATCCAAATCCATTTAATCCAACAACAGTTATCACTTACACCTTGCCAACACCCAGCGCCGTTACGCTGACACTCTTTGATGTGCTTGGCAGAACCGTCGCCACGCTTGTTGACGTCAAACAATACGCAGGCATACACCATTACAACTTGAATACCTCTCTCTACAACCTATCAAGCGGCGTTTATTTCTACCGTTTGCAGGCAAGCGGCGCGAATGGACAATCGTTTGTTGAAACCAAGAAGATGTTGCTGACAAAGTAGTCCTTGTTAATCATCATAACTTGGGGCGGAGCAATCCGCCCCTTTGTTTTTTATCAGCCGAAAACAGTGGTCATGTAACTTTTTTGTATTTGTCATTCTAACCCTGAACGAAGTGAAGGGGAAGAATCCACTGGATTCCTCGCTTCGCTCGGAATGGCGTCGGTGCTCAACGGTCATCTTTTCACTTTTAACTCTCAACTCGTTTGGAATGACGAACACATTTTTATAGCACTACCTTTAAGTGTCGAAGAAACGCTTTATTTTTTCAAACGAGGGCTGTTTTCTGATGAGCGATTGAATTAAATCGAGCATCACGTTTGCGCCTTGTGCAAAGTAAATCGGACGCGACGAAATGATGTTGGTGTAATAGACGGCGGGAATGCCGAGTTCTTTGACGTAACTATCCAGCGAAGTTGTGCCGACGACCAAGTTGGGTTTGTATTTCAGGACGGCGCGGCGGTCTTCTTCGAGATATTTGCGATAGCGCAGTTCTGTGCCGAGCATCGTGAGCAGGTTGTGGTCGTCGTCGCCCAGTTGGGTATGTGCAATTGACGTTGAGGCATATGGCACATTAAGCCCTGCCTCTAAAAGCAATCGAACGAGCGGAAACTCGTTGCCTTCGTAGCCCGCCACAATCACCGTTCCCTTCATTTTCTTAGCATCGATGACGGCTTTAATTTTTGTTTTCTCTTCTTGGGCAACTTGCTCGACCGTTTTTTCATCAAGCCCTAAGGCGTCGCCAATTTGTTTAATCCATCTGTAAGTAGAATTCACGCCGACCGGATTTCCCGCCACGACTTTCACGCCGCGCTCGCGATAAAAATGCTCGACGCGCTCATAAAACGGATGAAGCACCACCGCGACGCCCACATTTCCGGCTTCTTTGTAATCGTCTAACTCTTGCGAGGGCAAGGTCAAGACGGATTCGACGCCGATTCGCTCTAAGACTTGTCCAATCATCATGGCGTCAAGCGGAAAAATTTCGCCGATAATCGCGACGGATTTTTTGCGCGTTTCGCTTGGGATTTGAGCGAAGCGTTTAAGCAAGGCTTCAACGGCGATGTCTTTGGCTTCGGGGTGCGATTTGATGAGATAAGCCGGAATGCGCACCAGCACGACTTCGGCGTTTCCGACTTTCTTGGGCAAAAGTTCTTCAGCAATTCCAGCAGTCTCGGCAACGCACAGACTCACAACGGGAATCAGTCGAATGGCTTTATCTTTGGCAATTTCTTCGAGCGTGTGGCGAATGTCGTGAATCATGGTGCCGCTTGAAAGTTGTTGCGACATCAGTTCAGGAGAGACGATAGATTTTTTTGCGGCGTAAAAATGCGTTACGAAGGTTAAGCCATACATACAGCCTTTGTCGGTTGCCATGCAGACTTGTGCGCCGTCAATGCGCGTAATGACCCGCAATCCACCGAAGGCAGGGCACATGGTTTGTGGGTGCAGATTCAGCTCTTCTTCCTTTTCGCCTTTATGTTGCTCGTGAAGGATGTTGAAGAGGTGATTAAAATCGTTGCTCCCGTCACTTTGAGGCACAGTCGGATTCGGTGTTGATGTGGTGTTCATTTTTCACTCCGTTTAGGTTCTGCTTGCATGATGCAAAAAGTTTATCGGAGCGGCAAATCATATCGTCAGTAGAGCAGATGTTTTTTTGATGCCTCTCGCCAGCGTGCTTGGCTTTCGTATTTGACGAAATGAATTTTCAAATCGGCTTGGCTCGGATAGTCCACAAAGAAAATTTTCACCTGCGCTTGACTTTCATACTTGGTGAAAAACCATAGCCCCTCGTTGCCTCTCGCTTGACTTTCATATTTGACTTTGAAGACGAGGAGGTCGGCTTGACTGGGGTAGTCGACCACGAAGACTTTGACGTCGGCTTGGCTGGGATAGTTGCACGAGAAAACTTTTTGTGCCGACACGCTTTGCGTAAGTAGTAGCAAGCCAATCAAGATGAGGAAAGTTTTTATCATCGTCGTTTTTGTTCAACACGGTTATGTTCTTGACACGCTTTGCACATTCGCCAGTGGGAGTTGAAGTTTCTCGGCGATTTGCTCATCGCTTAACCCCAACTCTCTCAAAATCGGCACTGCTGCAAGTTTGCCTTTTTGCTCACCCTTTTGCTCGCCTTCCAGCCTGCCTTTTTGCTCGCCTTCCAGCCTACCTTCTGCTTTGCCTTTGGCAAAGACTTCCTTGTAAAACGGCGTGTCCTTCAATAACGCTTCCTCTATTTCCAACATCGCTTTCACCTCCGCTTCGGTTAGGTTCTTGTAGGCTAAAATGTTCAAGAGTAATTCCATCTGAACCTTGTCGGCTCTCGCCGCAATCTTCCGCGCCAATGCTCCTAGCTCTTTCTTCGGCACAATCAACATCTCTAACAAACTCACCGCAACTGACTCCATCGGCGGCAACTCGTCCAAATATATCCGTTTGACTTGCTTCAATGCAAGCAAGTCTCGGTATCCCTCAAGGTCTTTTTGTTCCGCACTCCGCGAAGAATAAATCACGACAGCGTTCCACTGACGCGTCGGATATTGTTTGAGATAAAGAAAAATTTCAGCGAAGAATCGCGCGTAGAATTGTTCGTCGCGTTGAAATTGCGCTTCCACAAAGTATGTCGTGTCGTCGCTGTCAGGAATGAAAAGTCCATCAATGCGAAACGCAACTTCTTTGAGCTCAACCGATTTGAATGTGTAGTGCAACGCGTCGTCGGGAGTCCTGCCAATGAGCGCGAAAAAACCTTGCGGAAAATGCTGCAAAATCAGGTATATCAACTTGTCAGTGTGCATATCTGCTCGGCAGGCTTACCCCTTCGGCACGCTTTGCACATTCGCCAGTGGGAGTTGAAGTTTCTCGGCGATTTGCTCATCGCTTAACCCCAACTCTCTCAAAATCGGCACTGCTGCAAGTTTGCCTTTTTGCTCGCCTTCTTGTCTGCCTTTTTGCTCACCTTCTTGTCTGCCTTTTTGCTCGCCTTCTTGCTTACCTTCTGCTTTGCCTTTGGCAAAGACTTCCTTGTAAAACGGCGTGTCCTTCAATAACGCTTCCTCTATTTCCAACATCGCTTTCACCTCCGCTTCGGTTAGGTTCTTGTAGGCTAAAATGTTCAAGAGTAATTCCATCTGAACCTTGTCGGCTCTCGCCGCAATCTTCCGCGCCAATGCTCCTAGCTCTTTCTTCGGCACAATCAACATCTCTAACAAACTCACCGCAACTGACTCCATCGGCGGCAACTCGTCCAAATATATCCGTTTGACTTGCTTCAATGCAAGCAAGTCTCGGTATCCCTCAAGGTCTTTTTGTTCCGCACTCCGCGAAGAATAAATCACGACAGCGTTCCACTGACGCGTCGGATATTGTTTGAGATAAAGAAAAATTTCAGCGAAGAATCGCGCGTAGAATTGTTCGTCGCGTTGAAATTGCGCTTCCACAAAGTATGTCGTGTCGTCGCTGTCAGGAATGAAAAGTCCATCAATGCGAAACGCAACTTCTTTGAGCTCAACCGATTTGAATGTGTAGTGCAACGCGTCGTCGGGAGTCCTGCCAATGAGCGCGAAAAAACCTTGCGGAAAATGCTGCAAAATCAGGTATATCAACTTGTCAGTGTGCATATCTGCTCGGCAGGCTTACCCCTTCGGCACGCTTTGCACATTCGCCAGTGGGAGTTGAAGTTTCTCGGCGATTTGCTCATCGCTTAACCCCAACTCTCTCAAAATCGGCACTGCTGCAAGTTTGCCTTTTTGCTCGCCTTCTTGTCTGCCTTTTTGCTCACCTTCTTGTCTGCCTTTTTGCTCGCCTTTCTGCTCGCCTTTGGCAAAGACTTCCTTGTAGAACGGCGTATCCTTCAACAGTTCTTCTTCAATCCCTAACATCGCTTTTACCTCCGCTTCGGTTATGTTCTTGTAGGCTAAAATGTTCAAGAGTAATTCCATCTGAACCTTGTCGGCTCTCGCCGCAATCTTCCGCGCCAATGCGCCTACCTCTTCCTTCGGCACAATCAAGATCTGAAACAACGCCACCGCAACGGAATCCGTCGGCGGCAACTCGTCCAAATATATCCGTTTCACTTGCTCCAATGCAAGAAATTCCCGATAGGCTTCAATATCCCGTTGCTCCACACTTCGCGAGGGATATATCACCACCGCTTTCCATTTGCGCGTCGGATACTGTTTGAGATAAAGAAAAATTTCAGCAAAAAATCGCGCGTAAAATTGCTCATCGCGTTGAAACTGAACTTCCACGAAGTAAGTGACGTCGTCGGTGTCGGGAATGAAAAGCCCGTCAATGCGGAAAGAGACATCTTTGAGTTCAACCGATTTGAATTGGTAGCGCACGGCATCGTTGGGATTTCTGCCAATCAGCAAAAAGAACGCCTGCGGCAAGAGTTGCAGGAGCAGATAAATGAGTTTATCGGTGTGCATTGCATTGCCGGACTTAGCGATTTGTTACAACCTTACTTCGATTCCGTGATGTTCAAGATAGCGTTTGGCTTCGATAATGCTGTATTGGCGATAGTGAAAGATGGACGCGGCAAGTGCGGCATCGGCGGCGCCTTCGGTGAAGGCGTCTTTGAGATGCGTTAAATTTCCCGCGCCGCCAGAGGCGATGACGGGAACGGAAACCGACGTAGAAATCAGTCGGAGGCTTTCCAAGTCGTAGCCGGATTGTGTGCCGTCTTTATCCATGCTGGTGAGCAGAATTTCGCCTGCGCCGAGCTCGACGACTTTTTGTGCCCATTCAAGCGCGTCCAATTCTGTTGGCATTTTGCCGGAATGCGTAAAGACTTTGTAGCGATTGCCCACGCGCTTGATGTCAATGGCGACGACGATGGCTTGCACGCCGAAGCGTTCAGCGAGTTGAGTAATGAGGGTTGGCGTTTGGACGGCAGCCGTGTTGAGCGAGACTTTGTCGGCGCCATGCAGAAACGCTTGTCGTGCATCGTCCAACGTGCGGATTCCGCCTCCGACCGTGAGCGGAATGAAGACTTCTTCGGAGACTTTTTGGACTTCTTCGAGCGTGGTTCGGCGCGATTCAATTGAAGCGGAGATGTCGAGAAAGACGAGTTCGTCGGCGAGTTCGGCGTTGTAGAATCGGGCTTGTTCCAAAATAGAGCCTGCATCTTTAAGGGATTCAAAATTGACGCCTTTCACGACGCGCCCGTCTTTGACGTCGAGGCAAGGAATAATGCGTTTGGCGAGCATGGATTAGTAGAACTTAATCATCATATCGCCTTTTTTGGCAGCGAGCGGTTCGCGTTGTTTATCGCTTTGTTCTTCTTCGTCGGAGTATGGCGGAGCGGCGTCGGTCGGCTCTAATCCGCGATAACGGCGTTCTGCTTCTTCGGACGCGATGGGATCGAGGGCGTGGTCGATAAGGTCGTCCATTTCGCTAAAATAGTTGAACGTCATTCCTTCTAAGGCGTCTTTGTTGGTTTCAAGGATGTCCAAAACATCGTTGCGATTTTTTTCAGGCAGTAAAATTTCAACAATCCCTGCGCGTTTTGCGGCAAGCACTTTTTCTTTGATACCGCCGACGGGAAGCACATGCCCGCGCAACGTGATTTCGCCCGTCATGGCGATTTTGCCTTTCACGTTGCGCTGAGTGAATATCGAGGCGAGCGACGTTAAAATCGTAACGCCCGCTGATGGTCCATCTTTTGGAATCGCGCCTTGTGGAATGTGCAAATGCACGTCCCAGAATCGAAACGCTTCATCGGGAATGCGGAAGTAATCCGCACACGATTTCAAATACGACAATGCGGCTTGCGCCGATTCTTTCATCACTTCTCCGAGTTGCCCTGTGAGAATCAAGCGTCCGCTTCCTTTGGTTACGGTGGATTCGATGAAGAGAATATCTCCGCCGGAAGGCGTCCAAGCTAATCCGACCGCGACGCCCGGAATGAGTACAGGCTCGTCGACTTCGGGGAAGAATTTTTCCAATCCCAAGTATTTTTTGAGGGCATCGACGTTTACTTGAATCGTCTCTATTGGCTTGGTTTCGTCTTCGTCGAGGCGAAGGGCGATATCCATCGCGATGCTTCGACAGATGCTGGCGAGTTCTCTATCCAGATTTCTCACGCCGGCTTCTCGCGTGTAGGCGTTGATGACTTTGGAGACGGTTTCGTCAGTGATTTCAACTTGACCTTTGAGAATCCCGTGCTCTTCCATTTGTCTTGGAATCAGGTATTCTTTTGCGATGTGCATTTTCTCGAACTCGGTGTAGCCGTTAATCGTGATGACTTCCATTCGGTCGCGAAGGGCGTGCGGAATGGTGTCGAGCGTGTTTGCGGTTGCGATAAACATCACGCGCGAGAGGTCGTAAGGAATCTCGAGATAGTGGTCGCTGAACGTGTGATTTTGAGACGGGTCTAAGACTTCCAGCAAGGCGGAACTTGGGTCGCCGCGGTGGTCGTTGCCGAGTTTATCGATTTCATCGAGCATGAACACGGGGTCGCTGGTTCCGGCTTTTTTCAAACCTTGAATAATGCGACCGGGCATGGCGCCGATGTAAGTTTTGCGGTGTCCGCGAATTTCCGCCTCATCTCTGACGCCGCCGAGTGAAATTCTGACGAAACTTCTACCTAAGGCTTTTGCAATTGATTTTCCAAGCGATGTTTTGCCAACACCGGGCGGACCGACGAAGCACAAAATTGGGGCTTTCATGTTCGCCTTCAATTTCAAGACGGCAAGGTATTCTAAAATTCGTTTCTTGACTTTTTCAAGTCCGTAGTGGTCGGCGTTCAAAATGCGCTCGGCTTCGCGCAGGTTGATTTTGGCGTTGGTGTAATTGCCCCAAGGAAGCGCAAGCACGGTATCGAGGTAATTGCGCGTTACGCCGTAGTCGGGCGAGACTTGCGGAATGCGCGAGAGTTTATCGATTTCTTTGTCGATATGAGCGCGAAGGTCGTCGGGCAGTTGTTTTTTGGCAAGCAAGTCACGGAGTTTCATTATGTCTTGCATTTGCCCGTCGTATTCGCCGAGTTCGGATTGAATGGTTTTGAGTTGTTGGCGCAGGAAAAATTCGCGCTGGGCTTTATCCATATCCATCTTCACTTTGGTTTGAATTTGATTGGAAAGCTCCAGCACTTGAATTTCTTTCGTCAGAAGGTCGATGAGTTTTTCGGCGCGCACGTCAATGGAATCGAGTGAGAGCAGTTCTTGCTTTTCGCTCGGCGTTACATTGAGATTTGAGGAAATGAAGTGAATTAAAAACGTCGGATTGTCGATGTTTTGAATCGCGTAACTGGCTTCATTCGGGATATTTTGTGAGAGCTCGACGACTTTTGACGCCAGTTGTTTGATGCTTCGCGAGTAGGCGTCAAGTTGGGAAGCGGCTTTGAGTTCATCGGCGATAATGGACGTTTCCGCGACGAAGAACGGCTCGGTTTGTATGAATTTTTCCAAACGTACACGCTTAACGCCTTGCACAATCAGGTTTGCGCTTCCATCGGGAATGCGCAGAATTTTAAGCACGCGCCCGACCGTCCCCAGTCGGAACAAGTCGTCTTCGGAAGGCTCATCAATGTTGGAGTCGGCTTGCGTTACAAAGGCGATGAATTTTTTGTCGCCCAGCGCGTCAAGAAGCGCGATGGATTTTTTTCGCCCGATGCTGACGGGCATCACGATATCCGGAAAAAGAACGGTGTTTCTCAACGGCAACACGGGCAACTGCGAATCCATCGGCAGGTCAAACTGCACCCCTGCGCCCGACGCGGCTTGCGGCAACGTCTTTGCAAGCTCATCGAGCAAGCCCGATTGAGTGGTTTCAAAAAATACGTCTCTAAAATCGTCTCTCATTTTGAGTGTTAATTCTATCCGATACTTCTATCCGATAATTTGCCCTAAACCCGACTCGGAAGCGCGTCCTGAGCCTCCGCTTGAACGGTTGTGTTGAACGTCGTGCCTTCTGTTGCAAGCGCGTTCTAACAAAGCGAACTGAACGCGTCAAGTTTTGAGCGCGTTAATTCGTTTCGGCGAAAGCATACTTCTTGAACTTCACATCTAACTGCGATACAACCTACTGCTGAACTTAATTCAAACTGCTTGAACTACGGGAAAAAGAAATGTTGAAAACCAAAGCGGAAACAAAGTCTACTCTTGGCGGCGTTTCCTGAATATGAAGGCGGGAACTACAACGCACACCAAATCTTTCTTCAGACATACAAAGATATACTACGAATTACACATTCTCCGCTCAAAAACCTAACGGAATACGCGATATATTTTGTAGGTTTTGTAGTTGAATACAACACGAAATAGCAACATTAGATTACTTCATAAAGTTTGACCGCCTTGAAAATTCTTTTGAGCAGAACGCTTCTTCCGCTCCTCATTTGGCTTGTGTATTTGACGCTTCGCAAGCGCGTTCAAGGAAAGATTCCTGAGCGGAAGAACGCGATTGTCGCATTTTGGCATGGCAAGATGCTCGTCGGGTGGCTTTTGGCAAAGTCGCTGGTTCGCCCCAAGCGTTGCCATGCGGTTGTAAGCCTTTCAAAAGATGGAACCATGCTTGCCAATGCGCTTGAAGTGCTGAACTTCGGCTTGATTCGGGGTTCGAGTTCGCGCGGGAAAGCAGTCGTTACATCGGAAATGACGGCTTGCTTGCGAGCGGGAAACGCCATTGCCATTACGCCCGACGGACCGCGCGGCGCGCGCCATGTCTTCAAATACGGCTCGGTGCGCATTGCCTCTGAAACGCAAACACCGATTCTTTTCATTGACGTGGCGTTTGAAAATGCTTGGCGTTTAGAGAAAAGTTGGGATAAGTTTGAAATTCCGAAACCGTTTTCAGAAGTGCATATTCATCTCACTTGTATTGATGTGCCGAAGTTTGAAACGGAAAACGCTCTAAAAGCCTTCACAGATTCGCTCACTGCAACCTTTCAACGCACTTGAAACCACATCGCTCTCTTGCCTCGCTTCTCTACGGCGCAATCGTCATGCTTCGCAATCGGCTTTTTGATAAAGGCGTTTTGAAATCGTTTCAATCGCCGATTCCCGTCGTCTCTGTCGGGAATTTGACGGTAGGGGGTGCGGGCAAAACGCCGTTTGTGGATTGGATTGTCAAACATTATCACCGTGAAGGCAAGCGCGTGGCAATTATTTCACGCGGATACGGACGCAAGTCCAAAGGCGTCATTCTCGTCTGCGATGGTGCGCTGGTGCGCGTCAGCGCCGAAGAATCAGGCGATGAGCCGCTGATGCTTGCACGCCGAAATCCGACCGCTATTGTCATTGTCGCTGAAAAACGCGCCGACGGCGTGAAGTTCCTCTTGGAAAAATTTGCTACTCACCTGCCCGACGTCGTTCTGCTTGACGACGGATTTCAACATCGTGCGCTTGCACGCGACCTAAATTTGCTCGTCGTTCATGCCGAACAAAATCCCGCACTCGATTCGCTCTTGCCGCTTGGACGCTTGCGCGAACCGATAGACACCGTTCATCGTGCTGATATGATTCTGCTTTCAAAAGTTACGCGCTACACCGACCTCCCCTCGCTTGAACGCACACTCTCGCCGTTCGGAAAACCCGTCATCAAATCGCGCATTCAGATTGTCGGCTTGCGCAGTTTCTTTTCAGGCGAACTCATTCCGCTCGGAACGCAAGCCTTTCTTTGGACTTGGGCATTTGCGTTTTCAGGCATCGGCGATAGTCATAACTTTATGGAAACGCTTCAATATGCAGGGCTTATCGTTGAGCATCAAAGACATTTCCCCGATCATCACACTTACACCGAATCCGACATCGAGTTCATTCTTTCCGAAGTGGTGAGGCACGGCATCAACATTGTGGTTACAACCGAAAAAGATTACTTCCGCTTAAAAGCCAATGAAGCCCTTTTCAATCGTTTGAAAAATACGGCATGCTTTTATTTGGAAATTGCGTTTGAAGTCTTTGAAGGCGAGGCAGAATTGAAATCGGCACTGAACACCGTTGTTGAAACGCATCGACGCATGGTTCATTAGTGCGCGTGCCGTTGAAGTATGTCTATGAATTTTTCGATGGACATGCCTTCGAGCGCAATGACTTTATGGCGCGAGGTTTTGCCTGAATGTAGTCGGACGTTGCTTTTTGGCAGATGAAAGGTTTTGGCGAAGAACTCAAGGCAGGCTTCGTTGGCAGCGTTTTCCACTGCTGGGGCGGCGACGCGCACTTTGAGCGCATCGCCGTGTCGTCCTGCAAATTCCGTCTTGGACGCTTTCGGTTGAAGATGAACGGAAACGAAAAGCATACCATGCCTTTCGTTAAGCGCAGATTTAATTGCCGCCACGTTTTCTATTTCGCTCGGCGATTTCGCCTGCATCTAAATCTTCAATTTTTCTGCCGCGTTCATCATAGACTTTGCTTTCCACCATCACGCCGGCATCGTTGTATTTGTTTTCCTCTTTGCGCTTGCCGTCTGCAAAAAAGACTTTCTCCTCGCCATACTGAAAGCCTTGACGCCATGTTTGAGCCTTTTCCAGAAAGCCGTTGTCGTAATAAGTGCGTCGCACGCCGTCCAATTTTCCGTTAGCATAATTTTCTTCCACAGCGAGCATGCCGCTTTCAAAGAAGATGCGCTTTCTGCCGACGAGTTGCCCTTCGGTGTTCGCCGTTGATTCTTCTTTCAGCGCGCCTGACGGATAGTATGAAAAGAGTTTCATCGTTCCGACGACGACGTCGTTTTCGTAGGTCGCTTCAGATTCCACATTGCCATCTTCGTAAAAGGTCTTAAAGGATCCATTTTTCTTTCCCGCTTTGTAGGTTGCTTCGCTTCGCACTTTGCCGCTTGGGAAAAATTCTTTTGAAATGCCTTCGCGGAGATTGTTTTTGTAAAATTCTTCAATCGCCAATTTTCCGTCTTCGGTGTAGAACTTGGAAACGCCTTCAAGTTTATCGAGCAAGTACGTGCGCTCGGATTGAATGACGCCGTTGGCGTAGAATGTTTTCTTGACTTCAGGACCGAGCACGGGCTTCGTTTGAGCGAGGGTTTTAACAGGCGATTTTAATTTTTTGAGTTTTCGCGTTTGGGCTTTGACGTTGGCGATAGGGGTTGCGCCGCCGAGTTTGGTGCTAATCATACCAGCGAGTTTGCCTTGTGCGTTGAGCAGTGCGCCGCCGTTCTGATTGAACGTCCATTTGAACGACGCCGTCAAAACGCGCACCTTGCCGACCTTTTCAGGCTTCCCTGCTTCGCCTTCGGAGTAACTGATTTCCTTGCCCGCGTTGGTGAGTTCATACACGGCTTTGCCCTTAATAGCGGCACCGACTTTGTTCAAATTCACCGGCGTTAAGCCACTTGCATTGATGCGAATGAGCGCGACGTCGCTGGCTTCATCGACGACGGCGACATCGGTGGCGAAGTACTCTTTGCCGTCAATCGTTACGCCAATCCAAGTCGCTTTTTCAATTGCGCTTGCGCTGGTTGCAATCACGCCATCTTTGGTGAGCACGAGTCCCGTCATGGACGTGAACGGCTTGTTGTCGCCGTTGTAAATGGCAAGTTGCACGACGCCGTCCGCCATATCGGAAATAGCTTTTTCAACAGCTTTGCTTTGCGCCAATAGGCTTGACGAGGCAATGAGCAAGAGGAAAGCGATAAGTTTTGACAAACGGTTCATAGCACGGATTGCGAGTTAGTTTTTGTAAGAAAAATTAGCCAATCACTTTTGGCACTTTGAAAAATCGGTCTTGGAAATCGGGCGCGTTTTTGAGCGCGTCTTGATTTGAAATTGATGATTTCGGCGCGTCTTCGCGCAGCACGTTGGTTCTATCGCCCATGTTGGAAAGCGGCTCAACGTGTTCGGTGTTGAGTTCATTGAGTTTTTCAACATAGGCTAATATCTCGTTCAGGTCGTGCGTCATGGCTTCTTTTTCGCTCTCGCTGAACGAAAGGCGCGCCAGCGTTGCAATGTATTCGACATCTGATTTTGAAACCGCCATTGATTATGGATAATGTTTTAAGTGAAAGGTGCTGATGAAGTTATTGGAATTTAGTGCAAATCTCATCGAGATTAAAGCCGTTTGAGAATTTTCTCGGCAACGTGTTTGATGAAATCCCTGTCGGATTTTTCGTCACAAGTTTTACAGACGAGCTTTTCGGTTTCGCATTTGCACATTTCTTTTTCTTGGAAATCGGCAAAGACGCCGCGCCGTTCAAATTCTTTGTGCGTTTCATAGAGATAATCCACTTCTTGCTTTGTGAGCGGTACGATGCCGCCGAGCGTTTCGGCATAGATGAGCGTTTTTGCTGCATGCTCCAACTTTTCGGTTCGATACAAGGCTTCGTAAATCTCGTTTCCTAAAACCACGACGCCGTGATTGGCAAGCAAGATGGCATTTGCCCAACTGACAAACGGCGACAGTGAGCGAGGCACTTCATCGGTGCTGGGCGTAGCGTATTCGGCAAGCGGCACAGGTCCAATATCTAAAATCACTTCGGGAAAAACCGCAAGGTCAAGGGCTTTGCGAGCGACGGCAAAGGCGGTGGTCGCTGTTGGGTGCGTATGCACAATGCCTTGCACGTCGGGTCGCGATTGATAAATGTAAAGATGCATCAGGCTTTCCGTTGAGGGAGGACGCTTGCCTTCGAGGAGTTTGCCTTCAAGGTTTATGAGGCACACGTCGTCGGGCGTTGCGTCAGCTTTGAGCGTGCGCGTCGCCGTGATGTAAATGCCTTCTTCGGTGCGCATGCTGACGTTGCCGTCGTAACTTGCAACGAAGCCAAACTTCGCGCACAGGCGTGCCACTTCGGCAACGGTTTCTTGATGCTTATGATTCATTGCGTTTAATCCCCGAACTCCATCAGGTAGCGTTCGATGAAATCGTCGATGTCGCCGTCCAGTACGGCTTCTACATCAAAGCGTTCATAATTCGTGCGATGGTCTTTGACGCGACGGTCATCGAGGACATAACTACGAATTTGCGAGCCCCATTCGATTTTTCGTTTTTTGCCTTCGATTTCACGTTTTTTGGTTTCTTCTTCTTCGCGTCGTCTTTGGTAGAGTTGAGAGCGTAGCATTTTAAGCGCGCGCTCTTTGTTTTGGAATTGAGAGCGTTCTTGCTGACAGGCAACGACAATTCCGGTGGGAATATGCGTAATGCGAACAGCTGTTTCGACTTTATTGACATTCTGCCCGCCTTTGCCGCCGCTTCGGAAGGTGTCGACTTGGAGGTCGTCTTTACGGATTTCAATATCTACATCGGGCGGGGCTTCAGGGTACGCAAAGACACTGGCAAAAGACGTGTGCCGACGTGCATTGGCATCGAAAGGCGAAACGCGCACCAATCGGTGGACGCCGTTTTCGGCTTTCAAGTAGCCATAAGCATAGTCGCCTTGAATTTCGAGCGTGGCGGTTTTAATGCCTGCGCCTTCGCCCTCTTGGTAATCGTCGGTATAGACCTTGAAGCCTTTGCGTTCTGCCCAGCGCATATACATTCGGTAAAGCATTTCTGCCCAGTCTTGCGCTTCGGTGCCGCCTGCGCCCGCGTGAATGGTGATGATGGCGTTGCGCTTATCGTCTTCTCCTGAAAGCATATTTCGGAATTCGAGCGACGCGATTTCTTTTTCCAACGCGCCGAGATTTTTCTGCGCATCGCTTAAATAACTTTCTTCGCCAAGTTCTTCGGCGACGTCCATTGATTCTTTTTCGCCGTTCAATTTCGCTTCGAGCGTTTTGTAGGACTCCGTCCAAGATTTCATTTCGGCGATTTCTTTGAGGATTTTCTGGGCGGCGGTGGTGTCGCTCCAGAAATCGTCGGCGGTCGTTTTGGCTTCAAGTGCAGAAATGGTGTCGAGTTTCTTATCGATGTCAAAGAAACCTCCGCAGTTGGTTTAATCTTTCGGAGAGCGTGGTGAGTTTTTCGCGTTCAAGGTCAAATATCATGGTGATGCGATTTTGATTTAAGTTGTTTGATTGACAAAAGAGAGATGATTTTATGCGACGCGAATATACATAAAAAGAAAGGCGAGTCTGTCGCTCGCCCCTCTCTGTTACTTGCTGTTCTCCATGTGCGCGCTTGATGGAGTCGCGCAAATACGCGGTCAGTAGGTTACGTTTTCGTATCGCGTTTCGCCGTCCGCCGTGCTGGTTTTGACAGTAATTTTCAAGTTGTGTGCGATGTTCGGATTTGCGCTCAGGAATTCGACCAGCCAACTATTTTGCAGTGCGACGGTAACGGGCAAGTTGGTCAAATCGAGGTCTCGTGCGTCGGATCGAATCACTTTCAGCGTGCCGCCCGTTCCGAAGGAAAGCCGCCATGGTTTTTCGCGTGAAAGCGGGGTTTCGGTTCCGAAGTTCGTCGTGTCGCCGCCGCTCCAAACGGTGTGAATTGTTCCGCGTTGATTGTTCCAACTGTCCAAAAAGCCGTTGGTGGAATACCACACGCGCTGTCCGGGTTGAGTCGGCTCGTCAGTGAAATTGATATAGACGCGCTGCGCGCCTTGTCGCCAAGCATAGAGCGAATCGGCGAAGCGAATTGCGACGATGCCGTTTTCGCCAAAGACACCAGCATTTTGACCTTGCGCCGCTTGTTGAAGGGCTTGGGCATCTGCTCCGCCAAAGCCTACCGTGCGACTGGTGCCGGTGAATCCGGGGCGGTTGAGATACGTGCGCAAACTTTCTGGGGCAGTTAAGTTCAACGCACCGGTTACGGGACCGTTGTAGCCGACGCACCCAACGCGTACATTTAACCCCGACGCTTGCAATGCATTGGCAAACGTAATGATTTTGGCGGCGATGGTATCGGCTTCCTCGAACATGCTCCCTGAATTATCGACCACAAAAACGACGTCGGCACCGAGCGAATTGCCTGCGCTCACGCGCGTCAGTTTAACGCCTTTGAGTGTGTTGTCTTCGGTTACATAAATGTTTTGATTGCCCGAAAATTCAATCGGCTGTCCTGTAGCAGGATTGATAATGCCCAAAAGCGAGATTCGGATTCGACTTAGATTTCCAGCAGTCTTTGCAAATGTCGCCGCTGGGCGGACGTTGTTGAGTGTCGGCACAGGCGCGCTTCCTCCGGGGTCTGGGGGAATGTCGCTGTTTGTACCGCCGCCGTCGGCGGGATTCTCTTCTTTGCAGGCATAAAAGACGACGCTCGTCAGCAGCAAGAGCAGCATGAATACTCTTTTGAATACATTTCTACTTTCAACCTGTTTCATTTTTCATTTGTGGATAAATGTTAATGGTAAATACCGCCCACGCCATTTGTGAGCCCTCATAGATGTCGACAAACTTTATGCCAGAAAAGTGCTTGATTTTAAGCAACTGTGCGACCCACTGTTTGCTTTCAGCGACGCTGTTGAGAAAACCCCGTCGCAATTCTGCGACAGAAGGTTGTGCGGCGCATTCTTCGTTTGACGCAACATTCAACGGCGTTGCCGAAATTCTCCGTCGATTTTGATACCTTTGCAAGTTTTCCGTTGAACTTGTTTTGACGGGGAAAAGAAGTTTTTCTTTGACTATGAACACATCCGACCGTTCTCGAAGGTTGCCACTTTCGCCCGAATCGCAACAAGGCGTCAAGGTGATGGTGGTCACTTCGGTGATGCTTTCCTTCATTTCGTTTTGGCGTGCCGCCGCCATTGTTTTAAGCGACCTTGCCTCGACGGCTTACTACATCGGCGGCATCACGGAGCGGGCGATTGGCGAAGCGGCGCCGTATTTCATTTTGAGCGTGATGATTTTCGCATATGCAGTTCGGCTGGTGTATATCGAGTCGTGCTCGATGTTCACGCGGGGCGGGGTGTATCGTGTGGTGCGCAGTTCGCTCGGCGAAAAATTTGCCAAAGTCGCCGTTTCCGCCCTCATGTTTGATTACATTCTGACAGGTCCGATTAGTTCGGTTTCCGCAGGTCAGTATCTCGTCGGGTTGCTCAACAGTCTTTCGGCTGAGTTCCAACTCGGCATTACACTTCCCGTCAATTTTTCCGCGCAGGTTATCGCCATTTGCATTGTGCTCTACTTTTGGCGCGTCAATACCAAAGGCATGAGCGAATCGTCAGAAAACGCCCTACGCATTATGCAAATCACATCTGTGATGATTGTCATCATGCTGATTTGGTGCGGGATTACGCTCTACGAGCGCGGGTTTAATCTTCCCAAATTCACGATTCAATTCAATGAAGAATCGCTGGGATTTCTGACGCATTTTCACTTAGGTGAACAACTTTTGTCGGGTGAAGTTTTAGGCACGATTGGAATTTTGATTGCACTCGGACACTCGATGCTGGCGATGTCGGGCGAAGAGTCGCTGGCGCAAGTCTATCGCGAAATCGAAGCCCCCAAACTGCGCAATCTCAAACTGGCGGGCTTCGTCATTTTTGTTGTGAGTATCACTTTTACCGGTGCGTTCTCGTTTCTTGCGGTGATGATTATTCCCGATGAAGTGCGCATCTCCCAATATGCCGATAATTTGCTTGCAGGATTGGCGATGAATGTCGTCGGTCCTGATGAAGTCAAACTCGGGTTGCAAGCCTTCGTTGTCGTCGTTGGATTTTTGATTTTGTCGGGCGCGGTGAATACGTCCTTCGTGGGAGCAAACGGCGTGCTCAATCGCGTGGCGGAAGACGGCATTTTGGCGGATTGGTTTCGCGAACCACACAAGCAGTTCGGAACAACGTATCGAGTGATTAACTTGATTACAGTGTTTCAACTCACTACGATTTTGCTTAGCGGTGGCAATGTCTATTTGCTCGGTGAAGCCTACGCCTTTGGCGTGATTTGGAGTTTTGTATTCAACACTTTTTCTATGATGGTTCTTCGCTTCAAAGATAGGCGACCGCGACGATTCAAAGTGCCGCTAAACTTTAAGATCAATCGCGTTGAGTTCCCTATCGGCATTTTGCTGGTGCTGATGGTTTTAGTCAGTGTTGCCGTGATTAATCTGTTTACAAAATCGGTGGCAACGGTTTCAGGGATTTTGTTCACGCTGTTTTTTCTTTTGCTCTTTAGCGTTTCAGAGCGTCTGAATCAACGCGCCAAAGAAGCCCACAAACGCGCCCGTTCCAAAGACGCACTCTCGCTCGAAGAACTTCAGAAGTTGGAAAAGTTCAATCAAGAAATCGGGCTGAAAATTACGCCCGAAGAAATCGGATCCGAAAAGCCGAAACGGGTTTTGGTGGCAGTAAAAAATCGAGCGAATCTCGAGCATCTCTTGAACTGCTTGGAAAATATCGATACCGACGAAGTCGATGTGGTTGTCATGCGCGTGCGTATCTTGAACCCGAAAAACGGGCAACTCTTTGACACCGATATGCTTCGCGATGAACGGCGGCTTTTTACCGACGTCGTCAATCTCGCCGAAGACATCGGCAAGCCCGTAATTCCATTGATTGTGCCGGGCTACAACGCGTTTTACAGCATCGTCAATACCGCCAAAGAACTCGGCGCCTCGCACGTGTATATGGGTGAATCCCAAGAGTTCAGCATGGAAACCCAGCTCGAGGAACTCGCGATGATTTGGGGTTATGAACGCAAAGACGAAAAAGAAAAAATGACTTTTCGCGTTTTCGCCGATGAAAAAAATAAAGTAGAAGTTGAGCTCTAAACCATTTGCAACGATGACGAACAAATATGCCTCACTTTTGAGGCAATACGATTTCAAAGTAACGCACGCGCGCGTCAAAGTGCTTGAACAACTTGAACACGCCTCCAAACCTTTGACGGCGCAAGAACTTCACGAGGAACTTGCCGATGCGAAAATGGATTTGGCGACGGTCTATCGCTCGCTCAACAAATTCGCTGACGCTGGTTTGATTTCTCGCGTCCAACTTGGCGATGAATTCGACCGTTTTGAGCTTGTCAAACATCATCATCATCATATCGTTTGCAATTCGTGTGGCAAAGTTCAAGAAATTGCACTCTGCAACTTGGACATGCTCTCACAAGCGATTGCCCAAAAGACAGGCTTTCGCAACATCGCTCATCAGGTTGTCTTTCGCGGCGACTGCCAAGAGTGCGCCGCCGACCCAAAATCGTCAAAGTCTGAATCGAGGTCATGAAGAAAACCCTCGTCGTTATCGGCACGCGCAAAAGCCCGCTCGCGCTCTGGCAGGCGGAATTCGTCAAAGCCGAACTTCAACGACATTTCCCCACCCTTGACTTTTCGCTTCACCACATTCAAACCACAGGCGATAAAATTTTAGATTCCCCTCTTTCAAAAATCGGCGACAAAGGACTCTTCACGCGCGAAATCGAACACGCCTTGCTTCGCGGCGACATCGACCTTGCCGTTCATAGCCTCAAAGACCTTCCAACACAAACGCCCGACGGACTTGCCATTTCTGCCATTACCAAACGCGAAGACACGCGCGACGTGCTCATCGCCAAACGTCCAACAACTTTACTCACGCTTCCGAAAGGCGCGAAAATTGCAACGGGCAGTTTGCGTCGGCGCTCACAAGTGCTTGCACTTCGTCCCGACCTTCAAATCCACGACATTCGCGGCAACCTCAACACGCGCTTCAAGAAATTTTTTGACAGCGATTTTGACGCCATGCTACTTGCCTACGCTGGCGTTCACCGATTAGGCATGGACGCTCATATCTCCGAACTGCTTTCGCATGAACTTGTTCTGCCCGCTGTTGGACAAGGCGCACTCGCCATTGAAACCCGCAACAACGACCCCGACATCATCAGCATGGTCGAGCGGCTCAACGACCATGAAACGGAACTTGCCACCAAAGCCGAGCGCAGTTTGCTTCGCACGCTCGAAGGCGGTTGTCAAATTCCCATCGGCGCATTTGGAGCATTTGAAACCGGTCAATTCACGCTTTCCGCTTTCGTTGGCTCGCTCGATGGCAAAGAGACGCTTCGTCAAACTCTTGTCAAATCAAACGTTACTTGCATTTCAGATGCCGAAACCGCAGGCATTGAACTGGCTGAACGTTTGCGTGAAAACGGGTGCGACAACATTTTGAACACAATTCGCAACGCCTCATCTTAGCGCTCGATATATTCGTGTTCTAAAATTCAAAATCACTCTCACGATGACTGAACTCGAAATTCAACACCTGCTCGATTCGGCGCATGAACACATGCGTAACAACGCTCTCAAACTTTCTCAATCCTTGTTTAGCGAGGCGCTTACAGCCATTTCCACATTGCCCGACTCCTTGACCCAAAAGAACCTTTTCATTCGTACATACTCAGGACTTTCATTCTGCCTTTCGCGCGCTTCTGAATTTGTGGAAGCCGAAGAAACCGCCGCCCGCGCCGTCGCCCTCTTAGGCGACACAACCCCTTACGACCTTCAATGCAACGCTTATTACTTTTTTGCACTCGCCAAGTATTACCTCTCTCAATTTTCCGACGCGCTCCCGCTTCTTCAAAAAAGCTACGCACTCGCCGAAGCCAATGGCGACGACAAACTGCTTGGACGCGCCGCAAACACCATCGCCAACATCTTTTTCAACTTGGGCGACTACCACAAAGCGACGGAGTTTTATCAAATCAGTCTATCACACATGCGCCGCATCGACAATCAATCGGGAATTGCGATGGCACTCAACAACATTGGCGTCGTTTTTCGCACCACTCACGACCTCAAAGCCGCGCTTGAAGTGCAAATGGAAAGCTTAAACATTCGCCGCCACATCAACGAGACGAGCGGCATCGCCATGTCGCTCAACAACATCGCCAACATTTACTCCGATATGTCCGACCATGAAACCGCATTAGCATTCGCCAAAGAAAGCCTTTCCATTCATGAACACTTGAACGACGACTATGGCACCGCTCTTTCCCTGAACATCGTTGCGCGATGCCTCAAACATTTAGGCGACACTCACATCGCGTTCAACTATCATTGGCAAAGTTTGCTCCTTCGTTTGAAAATCAAAGACCGCTTCGGAGAAATTCTCTCATATTTGGATTTGGGAGAACTGTATGCGAAAAATCCCTCGCTCCCGTGCCGCTTTCCGCCTGAGCCTTCCGCCGATTAACACACATGATTCGGTAGTGAAGAATCCAAAGCCGTGAATCGTGGATAGGTGTAGATGCTCAACTTTCATCTTTTAACTCTCAACTGCTCGGATTCCTCGCGTCGCTCGGAATGACCACGATACAATGACGTCGCTGTTTAGCCACTTCATACTTAATTCTGTCTCGCTGTTTATCTCTGGGATTTTGTTTGGGAAAGCGCGTATTTTTTTACGATATTCATGCATCACACTTAATTCACGACGACTTACGTTTTTGTTGCGCAAAATAGGCTTTTTGAACGGACTTTTTGATTCGGCGGGCAAATTCAACCACATCTTATTTTCATTCCATAAATGAGCATTGAAGGCGGTTACTTTGAAAACGACGGCGGAGAAAACCTCCAACCTGAAAAGTCGCGTCAGTGGCGCAAAGTGAAAAAAATCGTCGATAGCGGTGAACTTTCATCGATTTACGATGGCGAAACGCTCGAGGAAATGCTTCAAACGCTCATCGAGGAAAACGACTACATTCGCGCGCTGCGCGTCTCCGACCATCTGATTGCGCTTGCCCCTTACAACGCCGAAGGCTGGTTCAAAAAAGGCGTCGCGCTCGTCAATTTGGGCAAATACAAAGACGCCGTCGCCGCCTTCGAGAAAGTCGCTGTGCTCAACCCTGCCGACACCGAAACGCTCCTGCATCTCGGCGTGTGTTACGAAAATCTGGGCAATCCCGCCGAAGCCCTCAACGCCTATAATCGTGCGATTGAACTCTATCCCAACGACGACGAAGTGCATTTCTGCAAAGCCATTACGCTCGAGCATCTCGACCAATATCGCGACGCCGAAGCCGAATTGGAACTGTGCCTCGAGCTCAATCCCGAACACCCCGAAGCGTGGTATGAACTCGGCTACTGCAAAGACATGCTCGAGAAGTGGGAAGAAAGTTTGCACTGCTACGACAAGCACCTTGAATTAGACCCATACAGTAGCAATACGTGGTATAATCGCGGCATCATTTTGAACAAGCTTGGAAAGTATGAAGAATCGGTTTCGAGTTACGACCTCGCGCTTGCCATTCGTGAAAACTTTTCGTCGGCATGGTATAATCGCGGCAATGTGCTCGCCAACATGGGCAGAATTGAAGAAGCCATTGAAAGCTACAAACGCACGCTCGAGTATGAGCCGGAAGACGTCGCCACGCTTTTCAACATTGCAACGGCGTTTGAAGAAATCAACGACTTTCATCAAAGCATTTACCACTTGGAGCGATGCGTCGCGATTGAGCCGAACTATGCTGATGCGTGGTATGCGCTCGCGTGCTGTTACGACACGATTGATTCGCCGCTCTTCGCGCTCAACGCCATTAACAAAGCCTGCATGCTTGCGCCCGATTGCGCCGATTATCTTCAAGCCAAAGCTGGCATCGAGTTCCAACTCGGCTACATCGACGAGGCGTTAAGGCTGTATCGCGACGCTCTCGCGCTTGACCCCGACAACCCGTATCTCTTGTTTGATTACGGAACCGCGCTCCTCGACGCACAACTGCCGAACGAAGCGGCGGTCGCGCTTGAAAAACTGCTCGCGTTGGATTCAAATTTCATCGACGCGCACTACGAACTCGCCCTCGCTTATTACGCGCTCGGCGATAAAGAAAATACCATCCGCATGCTTATGGAAGCCTTTAAGGTTGATGCGAAAAAAAAGCAAACCTTCCCAAAAGCGTTTCCAGAACTCTACGCCGAAAAAAGCGTGTGCGCACGGCTCGGTGTTACCAAGCGATAAAACCCACAAGCATTTCAGAATTTTCAAAATGAACGCCGTTAAAAAAGTTCTTGGGCTTTTAGGAAGCGAAATCTCCTATACGCTCTCGCCCCTGATGCACAACACGGCGGCGGAGTCTCTGGGGCTGAATTACAGTTACAACGTCTTCGAAGTCCATGCGCCCGACGACCTTTCCGCCGCCATCGAGGGCATTCGCGCTTTGAACATCGCCGGCGTCAATGTTACCATTCCCTACAAAGAGCGCGCGGTCAAATTTCTCGATTCACTTTCCGCCGAAGCCAGCGAAGTGCAAGCCGTTAATACGATTCTCAATCAAGAAGGCACGTTAATCGGATACAACACCGATATTTTCGGATTCGCCGAGCCGCTCAAAGCTTTTAAGTCGGAACTTGAAAAAGAAAATGTCGCCGTTCTTGGATGTGGCGGCGCAGCACGGGCGGCGATTCAAGCCCTCAAAATCGAATTCAAACCGTCAACCCTCATCATCGTCGCCCGCAATGAATCCAAAGCCGACGCACTGAAAGAAGAATTCAAACGACGCACCAAAAGTCTCAAATTCAAAACGCTCAACATCGCCGACGCGGAAACAATTGAAAAATTGCGCGACTGCAAACTCATCATCAACGCCACGCCCGTCGGCTCGGCGAAATCTTCCGCTGGCAAAGAAGAACTTTTTCCCGCCGAAAAACTTTGGACGAAACATCACATCGCCTACGACCTCGTCTATAATCCGCTCCAAACGCCTTTCCTCAAAGGCGCACAAGCCGCCGGCGCAAAAACCCTTTCCGGCTTGGAAATGCTCCTCTTTCAAGGCGCCAAATCCTTTGAACTCTGGACGGGAAAACCAATGCCCATCGACCTCGTGCGCCAAACGCTTCTTCAAGCCCTTGACGCCGATACTAAAAAAAACGATTAAAGAGGTGCGCGAGGTTCAAACTCATTGAGATGGACGCAACCGCTTCGAATACGCAAACCTAACAAATTTTAGTTCCAAAATGCCGAAGGCTTCTCTCAAAGCGAAACCCGCCCATTCCGAATCCAAAGAGCGCGTGCTGGAAGCGGCTGAAAAGCACTTCACCGAAAAAGGCTTTGCCGCCGTTTCGCTCAGAGACATTGCAAGCGAACTCGGAATGAAGCAAGCCTCACTTTACTACCATGCGCCCGACGGCAAAGAGCAACTCTTCGTAGAATCCCTTGAACGCGCCTTGCAGAAGCACTTTCAAGGAATCGAGAACGCCATAATGAACGCGAAGCCGAATTTGGACGACCAATTTCTCGCCGTCGCGCTTTGGTTTTTTTCCCAACCGCCGGTGGACTTGATGCGAATGGCGCATGCCGATATGCCCAAGTTGCCAAAACGATTGGCGAATCGTTTTATGGAAATTTCTTACCAATCCCTTCTTTCGCCGATAGAAAAAATCGTCGTCGAAGCTCAAAAGCGCGGCGAACTGCGCAAAGAAATTGACGAAACCATGATTGCAGGCGGTTTCTTTTCCATCATTCAATCGCTTCAAGACGTCCGACAATACGCCAAACGCGGCGACGTCGCCCTCGCCAAAGAAGCCGTCGACCTCATTCTCAACGGCGCACGTAAAAAATAATTTTCAAATCATCGGAACGAATTGAACATTGTTTTGAATTTACCTAACAAATTTTAGGTAGAATTTTAATTGAATTGAAAAACTCAAATCGTCAAATGAAAAAGATTCTCATCATTGTCGCCGTTTTAAGTGCGCTCTCGACTCTTGCACAAAAAGCCTTTTCACAGGAAGTCAAACGCGGCGCAATCGCGGGGCGGGTTTTGGATAAAACCACCAAAGAACCGATTGTCGGTGCAACCGCGCGGATTGTCGGTTTAGAACTGGGGGCAGTCGCCGATGCAGACGGCAAATTCACCATTCAAAATATCCCCGTTGGCACGTATCAAGTGAAAGTGTCGGCGGTCGGATATGAAAGCACGATTCGCGCCGATGTCGTTGTGTCAACGGCACGCGCTTACATTCTCGTCGTTGAACTGGCGGAAAAAAACATTGAAGGGAAGGAAGTGGAAGTCGTGGCGGATTACTTCAAACGCCGAAAAGCGGATTCCCCGACGAGCGAGCAAAGTTTCACTTACGAAGAAATTCGCCGATTGCCCGGCGGCTTTGAAGATGTGGTGAGAGCGGTTTCAACTCTGCCCGGCGTTTCGGTGGCAAGCGCGGGGCGCAACGATTTGCTCGTCAGAGGCGGCGCGCCGTCTGAAAACCTCTTTCTCATCGACGGCATTGAGGTGCCGAACATCAATCACTTCGGTACACAAGGCTTCGGCGGCGGTCCGATTTCCTTCGTCAATCTGGATTACGTGCGCGAAGTGAATTTTTCAACGGGCGGATTCGGCGTCAAATACGGCGATAAAATTTCAAGCGTCGTCTCGCTCGACCTGCGCAACGGACGCGAAGACCGAACCGGCGGCAAACTCAACCTTTCCGCCTCGCAATTCGGATTCAACATCGAAGCCCCGCTTTCACAAAACGGGCAATATCTCTTTTCCGCACGGCGCAGTTACCTTGACCTCATTTTCAAAGCCGCCGGCTTTTCCTTCGTCCCCGAATACTACGACTTTCTCGGCAAGGTTACTTACAACCTTGGCGGCGGCAATGAAGTCTCCGCGCTCGGCATCGGCGTCATTAACAACGTACGGCTCTTCAACGACACGCCCGACCAACGCTTCGATAATTCGCGCTTGCTCGACAACACGCAGTATCAATTCATCGGCGGCGTTACTTGGAAAAAAGCCTTCAAAAGTGGATTCATCTCAACCACGCTCGGACGCACGCGCGTCGATTATCGCTTCGAGCAACGCGACTCGCTTCAAAACCCGTTCTTCCGAAACAACTCCATTGAAGATGAACTCAATCTCCGAAGCGACATCACGCTGGCACTTACCAAAGCAACAGAATTTTCTTTCGGTGTTCAAGCCAAAACCATCGGCTTCGACGCAGATGTCTTTCTCAAACGCGAAGGAACGGACTCGGTGATTGTAGATAGGGAATTGAAAGACCGATTCGCCAAAGGCGCAATCTACCTTCAACTCTTACAACGCTTCGGGAGGCTCACCGCAACGCTCGGCGGAAGGCTCGATTACTTCGACGGTATCAATCAAAAATTCTATCCTGCGCCGCGCGGCTCGCTCTCTTACGCGCTCACCGATAAAACGTCGCTCAATGCGTCTGTCGGTCGATACACCCAGTCGCCGTCATACATTTGGCTCGTTGCGGAAGAATCGAACCGAAATTTGAAAAACATTCAAACCAACGTGGCGATTGCAGGCGTTGAACACATCTTGCAACCCGATTTGAAATTCAGCATTGAAGGCTACTACAAGCAGTATGGCGATTATCCTGCAAGCCTGAACCGCCCGTTCTTGGTGCTTGCCAATACGGGCGCGGGCTTCGGCGGCAGTGAAGACGGCTTTGCTTCGTTTGGCTTAGAGCCACTGGCAAGTTTGGGCAACGGTCGTGCTTACGGCGTTGAAGTTTTCGTTCAGAAAAAATTGTCGGAAACGCCCTACTACGGTATTGCGTCGCTTACTATCGGCAAATCGGAATTTCAAGGCATTGATGGCGTTTTTAGACCGAGTAACTTTGACCAACGCATCATTTTCAATGTGAGCGGCGGCTACCGCATCGATGAAAAATGGGAAGTGGGCGTCAAGTTTCGGTATGCCTCCGGACGACCCTTCACGCCCGTCGGCGCAGAGGGAGATAGAGCCTTCGCCTTTCAACTGACGAACATCGACCCGAACTTCTTCAATTCGCAACGCCTGCCCGATTTTCACGCGCTCGATGTGCGAGTAGACCGACGTTGGCAGTTCAACACTTGGACGCTCATTACTTACCTCGACGTGCAAAACGTCTATAACCGACAAAACGCCGAGCCGCCGCGTTGGAACGTGCGCGAGAACCGAATCGGCGACGTCGGCGGTCAAATCGGACTGCTTCCCTCCATCGGCATCAACGCCGAATTTTGAGCATGAAAAACGAATCAAAAACAACCCTCGTTTGATGATTGAAATAACTATCGTTATCAAATGTCCAAAACAGTTGTCCTAACGGGCGGAACAGGACTGATTGGAAAAGCACTTGTTCATGCGCTCACAGAGCGAGGCGATAAGGTCATCTTGCTGGTTCGCAATCCTGAAAAAGCCAAATCCGAACTGCCGAATCTCGCTGGGTATTACAGTTGGGACGCAATGAGCGAAGGCGAGGAATGGACGAAGGCACTCGCTTCTGCCGATGCAGTCTTACATCTTGCTGGAACGCCCGTCGCGGCACGTTGGAACGACGACTACAAAAAGCAGATTTACGATAGCCGAATCATCAGCACGCGCAATTTGGTTCGCGCCGTCGCTCAATCAGCGATAAAACCCAAAGTCTTTATCACTGCGTCGGGCGTGGGCTACTACGGCAATCAAGGTTATGGAAAAGACGAGCCGATGTTGGACGAAAGTGCGCCGCCAGCAACCGATTTTCTTGCAAAAGTGTGTATTGATTGGGAAAAAGAAGCCTTCGAGGCGGAAAAATCGGGCGTGCGTGCCGTTGCTGTAAGAACGGGCGTGGTGCTCTCGACCAAAGGTGGCGCGTTGGAAAAAATGCTGACGCCGTTCAAACTCTTTGCCGGCGGTCCGATTGGAAGCGGCAAGCAGTGGGTGTCGTGGATTCACATCGACGACGAAGTCGGGCTGTATTTGTTTGCCATCGATAACGAAAAGGTAACAGGGGCATTGAACGCCGTTGCCCCAACGCCCGTTCAGATGCAAGGTTTGGCGGAAACGCTCGGAAAAATTCTTTCGCGCCCGGCCATGTTTCCCGTGCCAAAAGTCGCGCTGGAAATGCTCTTCGGGGAAGCCGCAAATGTGATTGCCGAAGGTCAGCGTGTTGTTCCAAAGCGTGCGCTTGAATTAGGATTTACCTTCAAATATCCGACGCTGGAAGGCGCATTGAGAGATGTGCTCGCCAAAAATAAGTGAGGCATAGTTGAAGAGCGCTTGAAAAGTTACTGAAACGGTTAACCATAGAATGACTATTTCTTTACACGCAACATCTTGAATGGAATAAGAGAAGTTGCTTATATTCGCCGAAATTTTGCAACTGCTGACACCTTCCCACTCGTTGCAACTCGTGTTTTCACTGTTAGCCTTGTCATATGCTTGCGGGTTTAGGCGCGTGAAGTGTTGAAGTTTAGAGATTGAAACTCAATTTGACAGACCTGAACTTAAAAACATAACAAAACACATTTGCGATAATTATGGCTGAAAACAAAACAAAGGAACAACAAGCGGGATTTCGTTTTGTAGAACTCATCGTTTTTGGAGCGATATTTCTTGCCCTTGTCGCTTCCGTTTTCGTGCTCAACATCATCATTTCGCGCGACAGCCAACGCGACTCCGAGCAGGTTTTCTGTGCGACGAAGCAATCGGAGTATTGGCAACGCGCTTACCGAAGTTTGATTCGAACACAAGAGCGGTTGGCGGAACTATCAATTATCGATTCCTCGCAAGTCGAGCAAATTGCTGAAAAATCGGCACAACTTGATACGGCGTTTGCCAATTACAAAAGATCCATTTTGGTGTTTGACTCTACGGTCGCCGCACTGGAAAAAGGCGGCGTGATTACGCTGGAAGGCGTGGAGTTTGAAATCGCGTCCGTTACAAATCCAAGAGCGCGTACGACGATTGAAAAGGAACTTCAAAAATGGTCGGAATCGCGCGCCTTGCTTCTTGACCTTGCAGAGAAAACGCAAAATCCCAGAGAAATAGACCCCTTGCAACTTGAAAAAGCGATTGACTTCGCAATTCAAAACGACGACCTCATTCTCGCCAGTAACCGTGACTTCATCGTGCGCTTGGGTGAACTCTCGACGGAAAAAATTAAGAACCTGCAATTCGCGCAAGTTGCCGCACTTGTCATCAGCATTCTCGTCTTTCTCGGTATGGCGGTTCGCTTGACGATTTCACTTCGAAAGCAAGCTAAAATCATCCAAGAGTCCCAAGGGCAACTGATTCAAAACGAAAAAATGGCGTCGCTTGGTCAAATGGTTGCGGGGCTTGCACACGAGATGAACACGCCGCTCGGCTTCGTGAGAAATAACATCGAAATTATCCGCGAAAACGACCGCGAGTTCCAAGATGCCGTTGTTGCGAGTGCAACCGTCTTGAAAAGTTTAGTCGCTGGAAATTACAGCGAGGTAGAAAAGCAGATTCCCGTAACGCTTGAAAAATTAAAAAGCATTGAAAAAATCGGTCTCGTCGATGAAAACGCGATGATGATTACCAACTCGCTCGAAGGATTAGACCGAATCCAAGAACTCATCGTCAACTTGCGCAACTTCTCGCGCTTAGACCAAACTGCGACCCAACTCGCTAATCTTAACCAATGTCTGGATTCCACGCTCGTCATCGCCAATCATATCTTGAAACGGCACATGACCGTTGTGAAGGAATATGGAAAAATTCCCGATATTGTTTGCGCACCCGCCCAACTCAACCAAGTGTTTTTGAACCTTGTTACAAACTCGGCGCATGCCTGTGAAGAAAAGGGTGAAGGCGTGTTGCGACTGAAAACATTTGTAGAGAAAAACGAAGCCGTCGTGCAAATTTCCGACAACGGCAAAGGCATTCCGCCAGAAGTTATTAACAAAATCTTTGACCCGTTCTTTACAACCAAACCTGTCGGCAAAGGCACGGGTCTTGGGCTTTCCATCTCCAAGAAAATTATTGAAGAGGGACACAACGGCAGAATTACCGTTAAAAGCAAAGTGGGTCACGGAACAGATTTCTTTATCTATCTACCAATGCAAGGCAAACAAGAAAAAGCAGATAAAGTATTCAGCGAAAGCACGCCGGCATTGAACTAAACCGAATCCCAAAACAATAAGAACTCGAATTATGGCAACCGAATCAAACATCAACATCTTGCTTGTCGACGACGAGCCGCTCGTGCTTCAATCACTTTCGGCAACTTTTCGTCGGCAATACAACATCTTCACCGCGACAAACGGCAAAGACGCCATTGAAATCGTCCGACAAAACCACATTCATGTGGTTCTTTCCGACCAACGTATGCCCGGTATGCTCGGACACGAAGTTTTGCGCGTCATCAAAACCATCAGCCCAAGCACGATTCGGATTTTGCTCACGGGATACAGCGACCTTGACGCGATTATGAACTCCGTCAACTCCGGCGAAGTGTTCCGCTTCCTCACCAAACCTTGGAAGATTGACCAACTTCGCGACACGGTCGGTGCCGCCGTCGATATCGCGCAGAAAGTCGGGCAACTCTATCCCAGCAAAGCCGACATCATGCGCACCAGCGGCGCAGAACCCGCCGAAATTATCGAGCAAGAAGAAGAAGCCCCGCCAGTTCCCGCAGGCAGTCAAAAAGAAGGGTTGCTTATTGTAGAGTTCAATAAAGAGCAACTCAATACGATGATGCAGGTTTTCGGAAAGAAGTATCAAGTCTATCCAGCCTCTTCTATCACAGAAGCCTTCGACCAACTTTCCAAGCACGAAGTTTATGTGATGCTCACCGACTTAAACTTGAACAGCGAAGACGGCATCGACTTTTTGCACGCCGTCAAGCAAGAGTATCCGAACATCGTCATCATTTTGCTCACCCAAGTGCGCGACGCGCTCTTAGCGATTAAATCCATCAACGAGTTCCAAGTTTATCGCTATCATGTGAAACCATGCGCCGTTGAAGATTTAGATAAAACCATTCAATCGGCGATGAATCGCGCCCGCACCTATCGCACGCAACCGCTCAAAAACGTGGCTTACGTCGCCAAGGAAGTTGCGCCGCAACTCGTAGAAAAAGAAGTAACCGAAAAAACAAATTGGTGGCGCGATAAACTCCGCTCCGCAAAAAAACTTTTCGGCGGCTAATCATTTTAATGTTTGCATTTCTAAATGTATCGAATCTCTTTGAGCGAATTTGAAGGTCCCTTAGACCTTCTTTTGTTTTTTATTAAGCGCGACGAGCTCGACATCTACGATATTCCTATCGCACATATCACGAAAAATTTTATGGACTATCTTGATGCGATGCAGGAATTAAATCTCGAAGTGGCGGCAGATTTTATCTACATGGCGTCGGTCTTAATGAGCATTAAAGCCAAAATGCTTCTGCCTCGCCCCGAAGTGCCTGCCGGAGAATTAGACGAATTTGACCCGCGCACCGAACTCGTGCAGAAACTCTTGGAGTATAAACGATTCAAAGAAGTCTCGCTCGGCATGCAACTCTTGGAAGAAGACCGCAGGCAACTCTTTCCGCGTCTCATGTTTGAGCATATCGAAGCCAGTGAAATCGAAGACGAAACCAAACGCCCAACGCTCTTCGATTTAATGCGTGCCTACCAGTTGGCAATGAAAAATATGCCCAAAATTACCGTCCATGAAATCAAAAAAATTCCCGTTACGATTGAACAGCAAACTGAATTTCTGCTCAAAAAATTAGATGAGCAAATTCAAATTTCATTTATCAAAACCGTCGAGGAGTTCGCTGAACGCATCACGATTGTGGTTACTTTTTTAGCCATTTTAGAAATGGCGAAAATGCGATTGGTCAATATCATCGTCCGAGAAGATTACAGCGACTTTTGGCTCACAAAAGCCGACGTGTAGAAATTAGAGGACATTCCTTTCTTGAAAAAACTACTTATTATTACATACTACTTTCCGCCATCGGGCGGGGCGGGCGTTCAGCGCGTCTTGAAGTTCGTCAAATATCTTCGCGAGTTTGATGTAGAGCCAGTTGTATTGACCGTTCAAGACGGGGATTTTCCCACACGAGATGAATCGCTGACGAGCGACGTACCCGCCACGATAAAAATCCACCGCACGAAAATTTTTGAGCCTTACGCGCTCTATCGCAAACTCACGGGCAAGCCGCCCGATGCGCCTGTCGATGTCAATAATATCCCAAAGCCGGGCGAAAAGAGAAGTCTGGCGGAACACATGGCGGAATTTGTTCGAAGCAACTTTTTTATCCCTGATGCGCGAATCGGCTGGCTTCCCGTTGCAAAAAAGCATGCGCTAAAAATCATCGCCGAAGAAAAAATAGACTGTCTCTATTCTTCTTCTCCGCCTTATACCACTGCACTCATCGCAAGAACCGTTGCAAAAAAAACACGCCTCCCTTGGATTGCAGGCTTTCGCGACCCTTGGACGGGATTTCTCTCGACGCCCACGCGCTACGGACTTGCAAAGAAAATCGATGAGCAGTTAGAACGAAGCGTCTACCAATCCTGCGATATTTTAGAGGTTGCGTGGAAGGGCATTGGAAAAGATTTTCAAAAAAAATATCCCGATATTGATGCGTCTAAAATCGTGCATATCGAGAATGGATTCGATGCCGCCGACATTCCCTCGCTCATATTTCCAAGAAACGACCGATTCACGATTACTTATACAGGCTCAATGTATGGAAAACGCTCTCCCAAGCCCTTTCTTGACGCGGTAAAATCGCTGATTGCACAAGGCAAAGTCGACCCAAAAAAAATTAAACTCAACTTTATTGGACGCTTCGGCGCGAATTTGCTTCCGCTCTTTGAAGATGAAGGGCTTTATGGCGCGGTAGAAGTAAAATCGTATATGCCTCACGCCGAAAGTGTAAAGGAACTGCTAAAATCGGACGCGCTTCTCTTAGTGGTCGACGATGCAGAAGGGAGCGAAGAAATTGTGCCGGGAAAAGTGTATGAGTATATCGGTACATCGCGCCCCGTCATTACATTGGCACTGGAAGGAGCAATCGCAACGCTGATTCGCGAAACGAATGCAGGAATCGTTGCAAACTTTCGCAATTCATCTGAAATTGAATCGGCGGTGCTTCACTACTATGACGCATTCTGGAACGGCGAAGCACTCTGGAAGGGAAATTCGGGCGTCATAAAAAAATATACGCGTCGAGAAGCCGCCGGAAAACTCGCCGAAGTGGTGAAAATGCTTTGCGATAAAAATCCGTAATGAGTGCCGAGACAGAATTAGAGATAAGGTTGATAAACAACCACGTCATTGCCAGCGAAGCGACAGAATCCATAAACCTTGTAACTCAATGAAAGATGGGGGCTTCACCCGACTTCGTCAGTTCCGCAATGACACCGACAGGCTGTGAACCTACCGTTCATTTTGAACGCATACTTAGAGCATTTAATTAAAAGCAATAGGTTGAAAGCAATAGGGGACGCGCTCAATCAAAATCCCCGACGGAAGGCTGTTTTCTGAACAGTTCAATCAAAAATCCAATCTGCAAAAAGTCTCTGCCCGTCTCATCGTTGATTTGATAGTCGAATTGATGCAAATAGCCGAATTGTAAAGTTGTTTCTTTTGAAGGCTTATAACTGACGACGAAAAGCAGACGATTTCTTTCAAAATACGGCTCGTTATCGGTAAAAAATATCTCGTTGCTCGCCCCGACTTGAAAGGGTTTATATCCGTTGATGATGTTCCCGAACGAATAAGATATACCGATTCGGTATCTAAATCGATTTCGATACCCATTGCTTGTGAATCTTAATTCCGCTCTATAACGCTGTTCAATCTTAAATTGAGCAATCGATTGAAGTAGAACAATCTGAGGCCAGAGCCTAATTTCGTCGTTATTTTTAGGCAAAACGAAATTACCGCCTTCTTTGAACGTCTGATAACTGCCTGCACCCAGCGAGAGAAAAACCTCACGATGAAGTTTATAGTTGAAACCGCCTTTATATTCATAATAATGGAAGTCGTCGTAAAACATCAAAGAGCGCAGTTGTGCTTCGCCGAAAACACTCCAATTCTCGCTGAGATTATACTTTAAATTGACCAAGTTCCAACTGCCGAGTCCGAAATTTTGCCCAAAGACACTGACCAATGGGAAACACCATATAAGTAAATTCAGGAGGTGAGCAAAGTGGGGCAATTTGAAAAAACGTACGAACGAGCGTTTGTGAATATGTCGCACGATTTTATGTTCCAGTCATGTTTGTTCTCAATTTATTTGACGCGATTGCACCTAATGTTTGAGGCTTTGCGCTTGGACGACATTCAAAACGCATCGCGCAGCGTCTCGCGAGTTGAAAAAGCCTTATTGCAACAAAATTAGCAACGAAAAGAATGAGAATTTTACAACTGGTGCAATAAGGCTTCTTTGCTGTCGAGATTAGAACTTGACCGCCGACGCATCGCCAATCCCTGTGAGGTTAGCCGTTCACGCTTGGATTTCCAAATCGAACGGCGCGGCGTGCCAAGCGGTTAGTAAAGTTTGAAGACGACCGAAACCACAACTTCTTTTTGCGCACACGCCCCCTTGAACGCTGTTTCCGACGTCAGGACGCGCAAGGCTTCTTCGTCTAAAATCGGATTACCGTTTGCAAGAAGTTCGGCTCTGAGGACGCGACCGTTTTCGTCAAGATGAACTTTGTAGAGTGATTTGCCTTCAAGCCTTGCTAAACGGGCGAGCGCAGGATACTGCACTTTTCCGCGTACAATGGTTTGAACGCAATTTTCTTTCATTGTACTTGAACGTCCGTCTTGGGCTTCGGGTGCGGAAACGGTTTGTGCAAAAAGTTTTTCCGAACCGCCAAGCAACATGGCAGTCGCCATAACAAGCATGATGTTTTTCATTTGCTGATTATTTTGTTTGTATGTTTGAATTAAAAGCGGAACTGCGACGGCTTCTCGGAAGAATTGGAAGAAAAGTCAAATTGAATCGGCACTACTAACGAAACCCATTTCAGATTTGTTTCACGATGGTTGATTTAGAAGCGCAATCGCAAGCGCGCCAAACGATACGGCTGGTTGTGCCGAACGTTCGCGAGCGTGAGCGGATTGATAAATTTCTTTCGCGGCAAGTTGAGAACGCGACGCGCACGAAAGTTCAACAAGCGATTGATGAAGGGCGCGTTTTGGTAAATGGCAATCCTGTGAAAGCCAATTACAAAGTCGCCCCGAGCGATGAGATTGAAGTAACACTCACGCGTCCGCCCGCGCCTGAAATGAAGCCCGAAGCCATTCCGCTTGATATTGTGTATGAAGATGAAACGCTGTTGGTCGTCAATAAATCGGCGGGAATGGTCGTGCATCCGGCGTTTGGAAATTGGACGGGCACGCTTGCCAACGCCGTGCTTCATCATACTCGACAACGCTTATCCAACGCACACAACGACGAATTTCGTCCGGGCATTGTGCATCGCTTGGATAAAGACACGTCGGGACTGATGGTGGTCGCCAAAGAAAACGACGCACATTTCGCTCTGGCAAAGCAGTTCGCCCAACGCACAACGGAAAAAAAATATCTCGCGCTGGTTTGGGGCGTTCCAAAGTCCAAAAGCGGCACAATTCAAACGAACATCGGGCGAAGCAAGAAAAATCGCAAGGTGATGGCGGTTTATGAACTTGAATCGGAAGATGGGAAAATTGCCGTTACCGATTACGTCGTCAAAGAGGACTTTCAATACTTTTCGCTCTTGGAACTCGCCTTGCACACGGGGCGCACGCATCAAATTCGCGTGCATTTACAGCACATCGGCAATCCGATTGTGAGCGACGAGACCTACGGCGGAAAAACCCTTCGCGCACTCGGCTTCTCGCACAGCGAAGCCTTTGTGGAAAATCTTTTTGAAGTGATTCCGAGACAAGCCTTACACGCAACCTTTCTTTCATTTGTTCACCCTAAAACCAAAGCGAAGGTTGCTTTCGAAGCACCCATGCCGAGCGATATGCAACAGGCGATTGAAAAAATCAGACGACTTGCACGATGAAACAGATATTGCTTTTAAGTTTTCTTGTTGGAATTTCTGCGTGTTCAAGTTCCGAGAAATCCATTTTCACCATTGGGGAGAGCGACCGTCCGATATACGCCCGCCTGATGACGGAGCCCGACTCCGTTCATTACTTCATCTCGTTTGATTTAACGCGCCTTGCGTATCGAGAAATTTTGCCAGCCTCTTTCAGCACAATGCTCGTGTTCATTCACGGGACGGCGGCGCAGAGCAAGCTTTACCTTCCGCTTGCCGATACGCTACGTCAATTCGGAATTGCAACCGCTTTGATCGACCTTCGCGGACACGGACTTTCCGAAGGCGGACGAGGCGAGGCTAAAAACACAACGGCTCTCGCCCGCGACATCAAACTTTTTCTCGATACGCTTCGCGCGAAATTTCCAGAGAAGAAAATCGTATTGGGCGGACACAGTCTGGGCGCAGCCGCCTGCCTCAAATACATTTCCTTTTTTTATGACCGTCCCTCGCTTTACCGTCCGCCCGACGCATTGCTCTTAATGAGCGGCGGCTTTTATCCGAACCCGAATCAGAAACGAGAGCCGCGAAAAGTTCAATCGGAAGGCGCCTTCGCAAAAGCCAATCCGCTTCAATCCCTTCTTTTGATTCCCGACCTTTTGATTGACTTTCACCCGAAGGCTTTTGAAATTCTTCTGCCCGACGACGCGCTCGTTCAAGAAGCGGTATCAAAGAATTTGCTGACAACACGCTACTCGCCGACCTTTTTTCTCGCCGCGTTTCCGATGGACGTGATGGAGGCGTATCGGAACGTGCGATTTCCAACTTTACTGGTGATTGGCGCGCACGACGAACTCCTGCGCGTCTCCGACGCCGAATATACGCTCTCGCGTTTGCCGACGAAGGAAAAGTCGCTGGTCGTTTCCGACGCCAATCACATCAACGTGGTTTGGCGCAGCGCGTCGGCAATCGCAACTTGGTTATCTTCACTTCAACCTTAACGAAGAGGAGTATGCTCAATGGGTATTCAAGCCGAATCCAAATACATCACCCTGTCAGGTTACAAGCATCGATACATCGACGAAGGCAACGGCGCATCGGTTGTTTTTTTGGCGCATGGATTTTCCTCGTCGCTCGATATTTTCTACCGCGTTGCGCCGCTCTTTGCCAAGCGACATCGGGTCTTGGCGTTGGATTTGCTTGCATTTGGAAAAACTGATAAGCCGACGAACGTGCGCTACTCGCTCGAGTTGTATGCAAGGCTGATGAAGGAGTTTTTGGAGAAAACCACCTCGCCGAGCGATTCAATTTACGGCGTCGGGCACTCGATGGGCGCGAAGTATCTCGTGGCAATGTCGGTCTATTATCCGAATACGTTTAAGAAATTGATTCTCTCAAACAGCGACGGATTTCTATATTTGCCGCCGTTCATCATGATGGCGAGTTCATTTCTTTTGAAGCCGATTCTTTACAAGTTGGTCTCCAAACCCACATTCGTCAAAAAAACGATGGAGTCCGTCTACTACGACCCTGCGCACATTACCGAAGAACACTTGAATCAAAATTTGGAGATGGTGAAGAGCAAAGAAAACTTTGATGCGATGATGTCGCTCAATCGCGACTTCAAGCATTTGGATTTAAAGCGAACAAAAGTGCGCGCACGCCTTAAAGAGATGAAAACGCCGACGCTGGTGATTTGGGGCGCAAACGATAAGTTCATTCCCGTCAAGTATGCCAAAGTGGTTCATAAAGAAATTCCCAATTCCCGCCTCCACTTGATTCCCGAATGTGGTCATGTGCCGATGATTGAAAAGCCAAATGAGTTTGTTCAAGCCGTAGAAGAATTCATCAACGAACCTTAATTCATTTATGCTGATTCGTCTTTCTCTGTTTCTTCTTCTTTGTGCGCCACTCTTTTCTTGTAGCACCACGAAGCCGACCGCAACACAGGAATCCGCCGCTTCGGCGACGTCCAGCCGATTTCTTGTCGCTTGGTGGAATGTGGAGAATCTCTTCGACACCATCGACGACCCGACGCAAGACGACGACTTCACGCCGAGCGGCAAATACAAATGGACCGAAGCGCGGCTCGATTACAAGTTCAAGCAACTTTCCGTTGTGATTAGCGACTTGGCAGAGAGCCGAAACTACACGCTTCCCGACATCATGGGCTTCTGCGAAGTCGAGCATCAACACTTGCTCGACACCTTGTTTCAAAAATACTTGAACTCGAAGGCTCACAAGGTCGTCTATTATGAATCGCCCGACCCGCGCGGCATTGACGTCGCCGTCGCTTACAACGGCGAGAAGTTTACCTTGTTGGACTCGAGAAAGCATAAAGTCGCCCTCGACGGCGGCGCAACTCGCGACATACTTGAAGCAAAGTTTGAGGCGAAGGGTTCACCGAAGGGAAATGTGCTTTATGTCTTTGCCAATCACTGGTCGTCGCGGCGCGGCGGCGAAGAAGCGTCGGAGCCGCGTCGCATCGTCGCCGCTCAAACGCTGCGTAATCGCATCGATGAACTGCTCGCACAAGATTCCACCGCCGACGTCGTTATGCTCGGCGATTTGAACGACGAACCATCGAACAATTCCGTTTCCAAAACCCTACGCGCCATCGGCGATTTGAGCCAAGTGCTCGCCTCAAACGACGGCGCGCTCTACAACTTCATGGCGGCTTATCAAGGTATCGGAACATACTTCTATCAAAATCATTGGGAGCGCATCGACCATGCGATTGTAACCAAAGGCTTGTTCGACAATCGAAGTTTTTCAGCCGTCCCAAATTCTTTCACCGCCTTTTACAAACCGTATATGTTCGAGCGCGATAAAGACGGAAAACCAACCGAGAAACCGTTCCGAACTTACGCCGGACAGCGTTATCTCGGCGGCTACGCCGACCATTTGCCGATTCTACTCGAAATCAAACTCAATCCATGAAGCCTGTTATCCGCGTCGAGCATCTTGTCAAAGCCTATAAGGTCTTCAAAAAAGAAGAGGGCGTGCTTGGCGCGCTGAAAGGTCTGTTTAATCGTCGTTATGAGATTAAGCAGGCGGTCGACGACGTGTCGTTCTCGATTCAAGAAGGCGAGTTGGTTGGATTTTTAGGCGCCAACGGGGCTGGGAAAACCACCACCCTCAAAATCCTTTCAGGGCTGCTGTATCCAACGTCGGGCACGGTCGAAGTGCTGGGCTACAAGCCGTTTGAACGTAAAAACGATTTTCGCAAACAGTTCTCGATTGTGCTCGGTCAGAAAAACCAACTCCTGTGGGATTTGCCCGCGCAAGATTCGTTTTTGCTCTTGAAAGAAATCTACGAAGTTCCCGACGCGCAATACCGCGAGCAACTTGCTCAATTAACCGACTTGCTCAAAGTCAAAGATAAACTCCATGTTCAACTCCGTCGGCTTTCGCTGGGCGAGCGGATGAAGATGGAATTTATCGGCGCGCTCTTGCATAAACCCAAAGTGCTCTTCTTGGACGAGCCGACCATTGGGCTCGACGTCGTCGCTCAACTTTCCATTCGCGACTTCATCAAGCGTTACAATCATGAAACCAAAACAACGATTATTCTCACAAGCCACTACATGCAAGATATCGAAGCCCTTTGCGAGCGCGTGATGATCATCGATGGTGGAAAACTCTTCTTTGACGGCGCGCTTTCCGACATCCTCGATAAGTTCTCATCGGAAAAGTTTCTTACGCTCGATTTTCACGCGCCCATTGAGCGCGACGCGCTTTCGGAATTCGGCGTCGTTGAACGCTTCGAAGGCTTATCCGCCAAACTGCGCGTGCCGCGCCAGCGCATCTCTAAAACATCTGCGGACATTCTCTCGCGCTTCGCCGTCCAAGACCTCACGATTGAAGAGGTGCCGATTGAAGACATCATTCGAACCCTCTTTTCCCGCGAACAAGCACGCTAAATGTTTGTTCAAGCGATGCTTTGTTATACTCACACCAATATGACTTGAACAGGATAGCGTTTGTCGGCTACTCTGCGAGGAGCGAAGCGGCGAAGCAATCCATCTCCGCTCCACTCGTTTGGATTCCTCGCTTCGCTTGGAATGACAGTATTGTTTTCCTTCTCATTCTCAACGAAGCATAGCGAAGTAAAGAATCCATCAGCGAGTCTCAACGAGTTCGTCAGTGGATTCCTTGCTTGGCTCGCAATGACCACATTCTTACTTTGTCGGTGTTATGTCGGCGTAAAGTTTCGCCGTTCTGCCGAGCGATTTTTCAAGATTGATTTTCGCAACGAGATAGTCATAGACGGCTTGCAAATAGTTGCCTTTGGCTTGGGTGAGCGCGAGTTCGGCATCGGTGAGTTCTAATGCGGAGCCAATGCCTTGGGCACGACGCAGGCGGGTAATGTTGTAAGAGCGTTCCGCGCTTTGCACAGTTGTGGCTTGAACTTGCAAGCGTCTGGCGGCTTCGTCGAGCGTTGAAACGGCGTTCTTGACTTCGGCGCGAATGTTTTCCCGCACATTTTCATAAAGCGTCTCCGACTTCTTTTTTTCAAGTTTGGCTTGTTGGACTTTCGCCGATGTCTGCGTGTAGGTGCCGGTAATAAACGGAAGCGAGAGCGGAACGGTCAGTTGCAATCCGACCGATAAATTATTGCCCCAACTGTATTGGTCGAATTGAAAGTTATTGGCGAGCGTGAGCCGTTGGTATTGTGCTTGCGCGTCAAGCGTCGGGAGATAGTTTGCGATTTCGGCATCGACTTGGGCTTCGGCGACGTCAATCTGCAATTTGAGTTGGCTGACTTCGGGACGGTTTTCAATCGCTTCGCTGTAAGCCGTTTCAAAGTTTAAAATCGGCGGATTGCCGTCGAACATAAGCGAATCGGTTAAGACGAAATCCTCGGACGCACTCATGCTTAATTTGGTTTTCAAGACGGTTTTAGCAATGTCGACGAGGTTTTGCGCTTTAATCAATGCGGGGCGAAGATTTTCAACATTGACGAAAGCGCGAAGGGTGTCAAGATCTGCCGCAAGTCCTTGCTTGTAAAGCAGGCGCGTATCGTTCAGGGCTTGTTCGCTTCGGGCGATGCTTTGCTCCAAGAGTTTTGTTTGCTCTTGAGCGATTAAGACGTCGTAGTAAGATTTTTTGACCTCAGTGATGATGCCGGTTCGAGAGGCTTGGTAAGATTGCTCGGTGAGGTTTTTAATGGTGCTGGCAATGCCGATGGCGGTAAAAATTTGCGGACGGAAAATCGGCTGTTGAAGGGTAAGCGAGGCGGTATAGGCGTTGATGTTGTTTAGTTCAATCGCCGCAAACCCTGCGCCTCCGCCACCAAATGGGGACGCGCCGCCGTTGCCACCAGTTGGAAATAAGTTCGTCGGGAAAAATTGGGTTTGGCGGAACGAATGCCCGTATTGAAAGTCAAACGAAAGCTTGGGCATAGCCAATCCGCGTGCTTCACGAACCCCTTCGGCGGATTTTTCGCGGTCGAGTTTGGCGGCAATCAAGTCGCGGTTGTTTTGAAGCGCGAGCGTAACGGCGTCACTGACCGAGAGCGTGCGCGGTTGAGCCATCAGCAATCCGCTAAAAAGCAAGACTGAAAAAAGTGAAAACGTGTTTTTCATCGTTGATGTGCGATTGATTGGATGCGGTTGATAAATTTCAGATGGAAAATGACCGTGAGTTAGAAAATGACTCGCGGTCAGTAAAACGCTTTGAGGGGTTGAAAGTTTCAGTATGAAAAAGAAATTTGCGAGTTGAGTGAGAATTGCTATCTTTGCGCCTCAAAATTCTGGGGTCGTTTTGAAGAGGGCGACCAAGTCAGCGTTTGCGTGTTATTTTTAATGGGGATATAGCTCAGTTGGTAGAGCGCTTCAATGGCATTGAAGAGGTCAGGAGTTCGACTCTCCTTATCTCCACGACGGCGAGCCTTTCAGGCTCAACTATAAAGTATGTTCCCCCGATAAGAGTGCCTAATGAATTGACCACCGATACCGCCTCGCCATGACGGAACTCTTCTTCCTGATAACAACGCTCCTCGCAGTTGCTTTTTTCTCCGGAACGGAAACTGCATTTATTACGGCGAATCGAGTTCGACTGAAAATGTTTGAGCGCAAAAAAGTCGTCGGTGCATCGTTAGCCAATCACTACCTCGTGCACATTGAAAAAGTTCTTTCCTCAACGCTTGTTGCACGCGTGCTGTTTTCGGTGGTATTCGCCACGCTTCTTTCCGGACTTTTTGCCCAACTTTTCGGGCGCAATTCCATTTTAATTGATACGCTGACGGCGGCGATGGTGATTGTCTTCGCGGCAGATGTGCTTGCAAAGCCCCTGTTCAAAGAACTTGCTGACTACGCCGTGCTGATATGCGCGCCGATTCTGCGCTTCTTTCGCATCATATTTTTTCCTCTGATTTTCTTTTCGGAGTGGGCGGCGCGTCAGTTTGCCGCGCTCTTCGGCGCGTCGCTTCCAAGCACGACGGAATTTTACCGCAAACAAGATTTTGAAGTACTATTGCGCGAAAACACGTTGGCGGAAACACAACAAAAAGACGTGGAAATCATCTCCAACGTGCTCACCATCAGCGACGTGCGCGTGAGGGAGTGCATGGTGCCGCGCACGGAAATCGCCGCCATTGAAAAATCGTCGGTCATGAAAGACGTGCTTCATAAATTTGAAACCTCAGGCTACTCGCGCCTGCCCGTCTATGACGAAACCATCGATAAAATCATCGGGATTGTCTCCGTGCAAGATCTCTTCAAAAAGCCGAAAAGTTTAGAAAGCATCACAAAAGAGGTCATGTTTGTACCTGAAACCAAAAAATCCGTTGAGCTTTTATCGGAGTTTTTGCAAACGGGACAAAGCACTGCCATCGTCGTTGATGAGTTCGGCGGAACAGCAGGATTGATTACCGCAGAAGATTTGATTGAAGAACTTGTCGGCGATATTCAAGACGAATACGACCAAGACGAGGAAGTTTTTCGCGCACTTTCCGAGAACACCTACCTGCTCAGCGGACGTTTGGAAATTGAACGCATTAACGAAAAATTTGGACTTGCAATCCCAAAAGGTGATTATGAAACGCTGGCGGGTTATATTTTGGCAAATTGCGGTCGAATCCCAAAACAGGGAGAAATCATCACGATTGAGCCGTTTTTAATTACGATTTCAAAAGCAACGAAAACGAAAGTTGATGTGGTGAAACTCACGCGCAAAACCGCCTGATGACTTCAAGCATCAACGCTTTAATTCAAACAAGATTTAGATTGTATTAATGCCTGACGAAAAGTCGCTTCTCATTGATTCACTGCGACAACTGCGACTCTTGGAACGCGCCCAAGATTCCACGCTCTACACTGGACGCTCAACGATTTCAATTTGGATGGATAAAGTGCTTTCTCCTGAACTGCTGTGGCTGTTCATCGGGTCAGCCTTGCTCTTCGTTGGCGGATTGATTTGCGCCTACTTGCTCTACACGCGTGCGCAACGCGCCAAACGCAACGACAGCCTTCAAGCCAAATCGCTCAAAATGGCGGCGGCGGCACTGCTCGCGCTCGCCAGTCAAGGCGGATTTTTTATTTTAGCCACGCTCACGCTCTCGAACGTCTTGCCGTCGCAATTTTACGGACAACTCTATTGGCTCGGCTGGCAAGTCTCGCTCCTTTGGTTCGTCTTCTTCGGCTTTCTCTTCGCACTTGGGTTTGTGCGCGATAAAAAAAGTTACGACGTTTATTTCATCACAACCCTCATCTTGCTCACGTTTTGTTTGATGATTGGCTACAACGATTGGTCGTGGCGGCAGATATTGAGCCTCTTCAACGCGTCGGTGCGCTACAACATTCGCTCGGAAATGCCCTTCTCGCTTGGAGAAGAATACCTCTGGCTTAAATTCAGTAAGAACACTTACTATGCCATGACGATTCACCTTGCGGCATGGATTGTTGCGTTTAGCATCGGCGGCTATCGCATTTATCGACGAAGCAAAGCGTATCAAGACGATAGCGCGCGAAACGCCTCGTTTCAGCTTTCCCTTGCGATGTTTCTCATTGCGGGACTTGGGGCGATGCTCTTCGCGCTTCTTTACGGAAGTCCAAAAAACCTCTTCGGGCTGAACCTAACGGCGTCGCTGATTGCCTTAGGCGTCTTGTTTTACGGCATAAGAGCAGTGTATCGACACGGTCGCTATCGGCGCGTTTAAGAGTTGAAAATGAAAAGTTGAAAATGAAAAGTTGAAAATGAAGGGCGAAAAGTGACGTGTCGTGTTCAGATGATAAACCTTAATTCATAACACTTATCACAACGGATTATGTGCGGCGTTTTTGGAATTTTTAATTCGGATTTTGCGGCAATGGAGACCTTCTATGGATTGTATGCGCTACAACATCGCGGACAAGAGGGTGCGGGAATAGTGGTTTCCGACTATGACGATGAAAAGAAAAAAACGCACTTTCGTATCGTCAAAAATTTTGGGCTTGTCTCCGAAGTCTTTCGCGATGAGCGTGTGTTGGAATCATTGAAAGGACGAGCGGCAATCGGGCACAATCGATACTCAACGATGGGTTCTGCAAAGACATCGCAAAATGTTCAACCGTTTTTGGTCAATTACAAATCAGGACATCTCGCGCTGGGTCACAACGGCAACCTGACGAATGAAAAGCCGTTGCGTAAAAAACTCATTGATGAAGGCGTCTTATTCCAAGCCACTTCCGACAGCGAAATTATCTTGCACTTGATTGCTCGAAGCAAAGCCTCGACGGTGGTTGAGCAAGTCTACGACGCCCTCACACAAATTCAAGGCGCGTTCTCGCTCGTCATTCTCACTGATGAGCATCTTATCGCCGCCCGCGACCCATTCGGATTTCGCCCGCTCGCGCTCGGCATGCGCGAAAACAAAGACAAGCACGGAAAAAAACTGAAGCCAACATGGACGGTCGCAAGCGAGACATGTGCCTTCGACATTATTTCCGCCAAATACAAGCGCGAAATTTTACCCGGCGAAATTGTCGTCATTGATAAAACAACGCTTGAAACAGGCGAAGCCAACTCAATCTTCTTGCCAAAGTCTGAAAGAAAAGCCCGATGTATTTTTGAGTATGTTTATTTCTCGCGTCCCGATAGCACGATATTCGGCGAGTCCGTCGATAAAGTGCGTCGCAAGTTGGGCAAGAATTTATCGCACGAAGGCGGAATGAAGCCATTAGGCGATGAAAAATATGTAACGGTCATCAGCGTTCCCGATTCTTCAAATACGGCGGCGTTGGGTTTTGCAACTGAGAGCAATAAACAAGGCAACCCAGCGCGATTAGAACTCGGATTGATTCGCAATCATTATGTTGGCAGGACGTTCATTCAGCCGGGCGAACAGGAGCGAGGCTTGAAGGTGCGCTCAAAATACAACACGGTGCGCGGCGTCTTGAAAAATCGGCGCGTCGTCGTCGTCGACGATTCCATCGTGCGCGGCACCACCTCAAAAATGCTCGTTCAACTTCTGCGAGAAGCGCACCCGAAAGAAATTCATCTGCGCATCAGTTCGCCTCCGATTACCAACCCGTGCTTTTATGGAATGGACTTTCCGACGAAAGAAAAACTCATCACCAATCAAGTCGGAGGCGATGTCGAGAAAATTCGTCAAGAACTCGGCGTCGATTCGCTCGTCTATCTTTCTATGAAAGGCTTGCTTGCAAGCGTGCCGAAGTACGAAGACGAAAAAGGAAGCTATTGCACGGCTTGTTTCAGCGGCAATTATCCCGTCCCGATTGAAGAAGCAACGACCGATAAAGAAAAGAACGACGAGTAGAAAACAACGGGCGGAAAACGAAAGCGGCGCAAGTTCCTCAGCGCGCCGCGTTCAATTTCGCAATAATCCATCTTATATCAACATCATTTGAAAAGGATAAGGTTTGTCGTTCTGACCCTGAACGAAGTGAAGGGGAAGAATCCAAGTGGATTCCTCGCTTCGCTCGGAATGATGAACACATTTTGATAGCACTACCCAAACAGTGTTTGCAATTCCCGCAAAAGCGTTGCACCTTTGCAATGTCTTGAATTTAACCGGCAGTAACTATGGGTAGTATTGTTCTTCTTCTTTCCTCCATGATGATTGCAGGCGTCGCCCTCTTCTTCTTTTATCGCGCCTTCAAAAGCAAGCATTTTGAATCGCTTCAAAAAGACGCGCTCATTCCCTTTGATGACGACGAACCTGTGGGGAAGCCGACCGACCAACTTTTCAAGGATTCCGAAAAACAAACTTGATTTTTGAGTATGAACACTTCTAAGCTCGCACAAGTGAATGCACCCACTACGAATAATAGCGCGGATTCACTTGAACAAGATGCAAAATTAGACCAACGCTCGTCGTTTATCGTCGTTGCCTTTATCCTTTCAGGTTCAGCGTGGCTATTGCTTGGGTCGCTGCTGGGAACGGTTGCTTCATTCAAGATGCACATGCCTGATTGGCTTGGCGAAAGCGCGTGGCTTTCGTTTGGACGCATTCGTCCGTTGCACCTCAACTGGATGGCTTACGGCTGGGCGTCGCAAGTGGGCGTCGGCGTTTCGCTGTGGATTTTGTCGCGCGTCTTACGAACAACCATTCCCGTCCGCCCTTTGATTTTCGTTGGATTGATTGTGTGGAATATCTGCTTGCTCATTGGCGGCATTGAAATTTTGATGGGACACTCGCGCGGCTTGGAGTGGCTTGAACTTCCCGTTTATACGATTGTGCCGATTGTGCTTGTGATTTTGCTTGCAGGCGAAGCGGCACTCGCGATGCTTCACACACGCAAGACACCGCACCTTTACATTTCGGCATGGTATATCATTGCCGCGTTTGTGAGTTTCCCGCTGTTAGGCGTTGTATCAAGTCTGCCGATTTTTGAAGGCACGGTTCAAGCCGGTATGAACTGGTGGTATGCACACAACGCGCTCGGCTTGTGGTTCACACCAATGGGATTAGCGATGGCGTATTTTCTGATTCCGAAAGTAACGGGTCGCCCGATTTATAGTTACCCACTTTCCGTTTTGGGCTTTTGGAGTCTGCTTCTGTTTTACAACTGGAACGGATTTCATCACTTGATTGGCGGACCTGTGCCGACATGGTTCGTAACGATTTCGATTGCCGCCAGCGTGATGATGATTATTCCCGTTGTAACGGTTGCCGTCAATCACCACATGACGATTATCGGCTCGTTTGAAGCCGTGAAGTATTCGCCGACGCTTCGCTTTATCGTGTTTGCGGCGATGAGTTATACGTTTGTCTCGATTCAAGGCAGTCTTCAAGCGATTCGCTCGTTCAACGAGGTGATTCACTTTACGCACTATGTTGTGGCGCATGCGCATGCGGGCGTTTATTCCTTTTTCACGATGATGCTCTTTGGTGCAGTTTATTACATTATGCCGCGCATTACGAATTGGGAGTGGCATTCTCCCAAACTCATCAAACTTCATTTTTGGCTCTCGGCGTCGGGCATGATTGTTTATCTCGTCGGATTGCAAGTAGGGGGCGTCATTCAAGGATTGGAAATGAACAACCCCGACATTCCTTTTATGACGGTGGTCAATAACACGAAGAAGTGGCTTCTCTCGCGCTCTTTTGCGGCGATTCTGCTGACGGCTGGGCATTTTGTTTTTGCTTACAACGTGTTTCGATTGATGCACTTGCGCAAAGTGCGTCCTGCCCCGCCCGTTACTTGGCTCGATATTCAACGCCAACGCACACTCGAGCCCAAAGCCGCACCCGTGCCGCTTGGCAAGAAAGTCGCAAGCACTTTTTCAAACTTGAATAAATCATTCAAGCGTTGGGCAAACGACGTCAAAGTTGATGAACACTAACTCTGAATTTTACAATGATTAAAAATTCAATTCTCATTCTCGGCATCATCGGATTATTTCTTTTCGCGATGTTCGGCTTAACGATTTTGCCGAAGCTCTACATTGAGCCCAATGTTGAGAAAGCCGACGTCTATGTTTGGGGCAGAGCGGCGGAAGGGCATAAGGTTTATGTCTCGCACGGCTGTATTTACTGCCACTCGCAACAAGTGCGCCCGAAAGGCTTCGGGGCGGATATTGAACGCGGTTGGGGACGCGCCTCCGTTGCAACCGACTACAAAGGGCTTACGCCGCACCAACTCGGCACGATGCGTACTGGTCCTGACCTCTCCAACATCGCCCAGCGTCAGCCCGGACGCGATTGGCATTTGCTTCATCTTTACAATCCGCGCACGGTCATTAAAGAATCCATTATGCCGCCGTATCCATTTCTCTTTGAAATTGTTGACGCCGATAAAACCCTGAAAGAAGGTTTGAAACTGCCGCCCGAATACCAAATTCCGGGCAAGAAAGTCATTCCGACCGACGAAGCCAATGCACTCGTTGATTACCTTTTGTCGCTGAATCAAAAAGACCCGATTAAACCACAACAAAACTAACGATGAATCAAACACCAGAATTTTTTGACTCGTCCGATAAGCGGTCGATGGACGAAATTCACGCCGCCGCATTTCGCGAAGCCAAGTTGCCAGAAGAAGGCGCAGAGCCCGGTCCTGTTTGGCTTTACGTTGTGATTTTCTCGACGCTCTGTTTTGGATTTTTTTACATCGGCAGATACTTGGGCGAAATTTCTGACCGCCCTCATGTTTTAGAAGAAGGCATGCAAGTCGTCAGCAATCAGCCCGAGCCACCGCAACCGCTGTTCAAAGTTGGCGAAAAGGTCTATCGCCAGCGATGCGTTTCGTGTCATCAAGAAAACGGGCTTGGCGTTGAAGGCGCGTATCCGCCGCTTGCCAAATCAGATTGGGTAACTGGCAATCCCGACCGCTTGATCTCCATTTTGCTTTATGGCATCAATGGAAATTTGACCGTCAATGGCAAGGTCTACAACGGCAATATGCCCGCGTGGGAAACATTGACAGACGAACAAATTGCAGGCGTTGCGACCTACATTCGCAACAGTTGGGGCAATGTCGCCGACACGGTGCAACTTGCAACTGTGGCAGAGGGAAGAAAGAAAATCACGCGCGTCGCGCCTTGGACCGAACAAGAACTCAATGACGTGTTCAAACCTCAACTCGCCAGCGGCACCAAGAAGTAATCCGCGTTCCGTTACTACCTGCGCACACTGCGGCTTGCCTGTTTATGGGAAAAATCTTCCTGAACCCGCATACTGCTGTTGCGGCTGTGAAATGGCGGCGACAATTCTCAAAGAATCTCCGCAATCTGAAACCGTGCTTCCGCCGCATGTCTTTCGCGTCGTGCTGGCGTTCATTATTTCCATGTTCATTACGCTCCTTAGCGCAACGATTTATCAAGAGCAAGAAAACGCGCCGTTCGTCCTTTCCATCGCAAGTTTCGCACTGACGCTCTTGGTCTTCGCTTTGCTTTCCAAAGAATTTTTGCGTGCGATGACACAAGAGTTACGCAAGCGTTCATTGAGCATTGCCACGCTCGTTTTTGTCGGAACAAGCGCGGCGTTTTTGATTTCATCGTGGAACCTGTTTCGTGGCGACGTCGCACATCTTTACTTTGAGACAGCGGCAATGGCGCTCACGCTCTATGTGATTAGCCTCACGATTGATGCGCATTTCAAACTCAAACTCTCACGCGCGCTTTCGGCTTGGACGTCGAGCGAAAGCCTTTCCGTTGTTAAAGTTTTGCCGAATGGTCAGCGATGGCGCGTAACAGCCGATACGCTCTCGATTGGCGACGTGTTCGAACTCGAGACCAATTCGCCCCTTCCCGTCGATGCGCTTCTCGTCAGCGGCTACGGCGAACTTGATGAATCACATTTGACGGGCGAACCTCTTCCCGTGTTCAAGCAAACTGGCGATGAAGTTAAATCTGGTGCCATTTGGCGTTCTGGAACGGCGACCTTTCAAGCCACATCGCCATACTGTGACTCCTCACTCAATCGCTACTTTCAGCGCGTCCTCGAACTGAAAGCCAAACAAAGTTCGTTTGAACGCTTGGCTGAAAAAGGCGCAAGTTTGCTTCTTGCCGTTGCACTTGGAACGGCTTCTCTCACCTTCATTTACCACGTGTTAAATTTCTCGTTGGAACGCGCCTTGCTCAACGCGCTTTCAGTCTTGCTCATTAGTTGCCCATGCGGCTTAGCGATTGCAACCCCGATTGCGTTCTGGCTTGCGATTTACCGCTTGGAACAGGCTGGCGTTACCGTTTCAGGGTGCGGCACGGCGATTGAAAAACTAGCTTCTGTGCGAACAGTTCTCTTTGACAAAACAGGCACGCTCACCAACGGCATCAGGATTGAACACGTTGAATCGCCTGCATTCTGTTCCGACGAAGAACGCACGACGTTGCTTTCACTGGCGATTGCGCTCGAAGCCGAACACGAGCACCCCATCGCCGAAGCCTTTCGCCGTTATGCGATGGAACATCATCTCTCGCCCGCTTCGCTTGTCATGACGCGGGTTCTATCGGGAATTGGAATTGAAGGCACGGCAATTGTGAACGGCAAAAACATCTCGCTTGCACTTGTGAACTCACGCTCTCACCTTGCACACGCTTTGAAAGTGAATCAACTTGGCTTGTTCTTAAACGATGATTTGAAACTCATTTTCACACTCGCGCATCAACCAAAGGCAGAAATTGAGCAAACGATGTCGTCGCTTCAATCGCTTGGAGTAACCGTTGCAGTGCTGACCGGCGATTCGTCCCCAAAGCCTGATTTCCTTTCGTGCAATTACCACAACGCCCTTTCAGCCGCCGAAAAAGCGGCTTTGGTCAGAGATTACGAAATGCGCTTTGGCGCAAGTGTCTTTGTTGGCGATGGGATTAACGATTTGGAAGCCATGACAACGGCAACCACCTCTATTGCGATGTTTCAAGGCGCGAACCCAGCCAAATCGACGGCAGATTTCACGCTCTTTCATTCAAGCCTTTTGATGATTCCGGAAATGATTGCCTTTGCAAGAACGGCAAAGCGCAAAGTGGTGCTGAACCTTGTTTGGGCGATTGGTTACAACACGATTGGCATTGCGTTAGCGGCATTTGGTTTTTTAACGCCGCTGTGGGCGATTGCGATTATGACAGCATCTTCGGCGATGGTTACGCTCAATTCGCTTTCGCTTTTGAAGTCAAATCCGTCGCTTTCAAAGTTGGCTCGCACTTCTTCGTCCACAGTCGCGTCAATTCAACCTGAATCGTCGTTAAGTTAATCGCCAGAAAAGATTGTCCAAAAGCCAATTGCGACGAAGCCGACGCCAGCAATCCATTTAAGCGTTTTCGGCGAAATCCATTTGCCCAGTTGCTCACCCACGAGGACACCAATTCCCGCCGCTAAGACCAACGCCGCCGCCGACCCAAGAAAAATTGCCCACTTGTTGCTTTCTTCCTTCGTCGCAAAAAGCATCGTGGCAAGTTGGGTTTTGTCGCCGATTTCAGCCAGAAAGACCGTTGCAAAAACTGTTGAAAAGACGCTCCAAAACGGCATGAATGAACTCGTTTGTTAGTTAGAAAATATGTTGGAATCCAAAGAAGAATTGGCTGACTTCGGCACTTCGCGCAAAGTCAAATCGGAGAATGGTCGCTTGATTCCATGCGATTCTGCCGCCGATGCCGTAGTTCCAGCGATAGTCTCGAAAATTAAAATCACCCAGTCTATCCCACACGCGTCCTATATCTACGAAAGGCACAAGTCCCAGCGTGAAGTTTTGTCGAAGTGCGCTGAACTTGTAGAAGCGTGTGCGCAATTCAAAGTTGACTAAGGCGGTCAATGGACCTGTAAAGCGATACTCACGAAAGCCACGAAGCGAACGTGCACCGCCCAAGACTTCCGTGCCGCCGGCTTCGGCTTGGCTTGAAAGGTCAAAGGCTTCGTAGAATGGCACTTTGCTTCCCCAAATGTATCCCAAATTCCAACACGACGCCAGAATGACGCGATAGACATCTGACAGAAAAATCGGGGTAAAGTTTGCCACTTGAATCAAGTTCTTATCAAAACTAAACTCCGAGCCGAACCACTTACGCGAATGCTCGTGCGAGTATTCAATGAACCAGCCTTGTGTTGGGTCGGGCTCAAAATCGCGGGTGTCAAAAATGAAGGCAAAGGCAAAAATGCTTTCACGACCGCCATTGTAGCCGGCAATGTTGCGACGCGCCCAAGGATTGCCCGGCGTGATGCCTAAGAAATCTTCGGTCAGTCGCGTGCGTCCGTTCAAAACACCTTCAAGTTCGTTGCCTTCGATGTCAAAGGCTTCTTCGGCTTCGCGATTGAAGTAATCGGTGACGCCGATAAAGAGTAACTCCCAGCCAAACATCACACGAAACTTGCCCTCAAAAAAAACACGTTCCGCTAAAACATTGTAAAGATTCTCGCTGTAAATCAATTCGTTGTAATGTCGGTCGGTAACGATTTTGCCCACTTCACCGTCTTCAGGTCTGCTCGGTCGAACAATCGCTAAATTATCCAGATAAGGATTGAGTTTGCGGAATGTTTCCAACTCGCCCGTTTGCCTGTTGATGAATCGTAGCGGTTGCATTGTGTTTGCTCCGAAGCCGAAGTATTGAAAGTTCGGGTCTTCTTCAAAAACGGCATCAATACGCAATCGCCACTTTGTATCAAAGAGGTAGGGGAAGTCCATGTTGATAGCCGCACTCCATTTCCCGCTTTGAAAGACTTTGAACGCGCCTGTGTAGCGTTGGCGATACGGTGTGTATTCAAAAAACGGGTCGTTTCGGTCGCCGTTTTGATAGAGAAAGAAATTGCCGCCAACGCCAATTCCATTGATGGGATTTTTCTCAAACTCTGGAAGTCCCGTCAGATATAGCCCCTCGACTTTGTCTTTAATGTCTTCATCAGAGAGCCGCTTTTCACCTGCGATTGCAAAGGGCAAGGCTGGCTTTGTTTGTTCAAGTGAATCCGTGCGCTGTGCAAAAACACGCGCCGCTACTGCCATAAACAGTAGCAAAAGTGCGAAACGGTGTGTCATTAGGTTTTAATGTTTATGGTTAAAAATGGAACTGCACAATTCAGGAGATGTAGCGTACTGGCTTACCCACAGAAAAGGAATACAAGGATAAGTAGATAAACTGTTTAGTCATTATCAAACTTGAGCGCACATCGTTTTTTCAGATTCAAATCATCATTCAGAGAGACGTCTATCGTCTTCGACGAGTAAGATATGCGTGGTCATTGCAAGAGATTTTAGATATTGAAGCACGCTTGCAAAATTAAACCCATATGACGGAATTTTTCGGCTTTTTCGGATTCGGGATTTTGAACAGCCTGCATTGTTTGGGCATGTGCAGTCCGATTGTGCTTGCCTATTCCTCGCGCTTGACCTT
>JBDNCJ010000020.1:0-49574 GCA_046719715.1 Chloroherpetonaceae bacterium
GAATCGCAACGAGCCAGCGCACGATTTTTTTATCGCCGCGCAAATAACGCTCCAGCGTAAGTATCGTGAGCAAAAGAAAACTCCATGTCAAAACCTCTGGACGCACGGCGTAGCGCAGTTCCATAATGATGCCCACCACCACCAGCAACGAGAGCGCAAGCGGAATCGGCGTGCCGAGAGAAAGCAGTCGCACAAGGAGCAATCCCAACGCCGTTAAAATCAAAAGCGCGTTGAATATCGTTAATCCTTCAAATCCCGAGAGCGAATAGATGCCGAACACGAGCAGTTGATAAAGCCAGTGCATATCGATGTAGTCGTTGTTCGGAACGGTGTAGGTGTAGGCGTCTTTATCGGGGAAGGCGCGATGTTTCGCAATCCATTCGCCGCCGTGCAAGTGGAATCCAATATCGATATCGACCATCAGCCGCAGAGCCAGCGAGAAGAATAAGATGGCGGTCGCAAGAAGCGTTATGAAGTAAGTCGGCTCTCGGAATCGGGAGAGTGGAATCGGCGCAAGCGAAATTTCGGCGGGTGCTGGAGTCGTTGCCTTATTCGGTTTGGCAAAAGTTGTTTTTCGCTTGCTCATGGTTTGAACTTGTCTCAAAACGGTCTTTCAAGACCATCATCAACCTATTTCTTGATGACAAAATCGCAACATAAACGTAGTGTAACACTACCATAACGTTTTAGGTTGTTGAAAAAGTTTTGAAACTTTTTGGTGGAGATAAAACATTCCAGCAGTTGACAAGTGATTAATATCATCTGTTACTTTCACAAACACTAAACAAACAACCTCATGTACACACACACACACATCTGAGCATTATTTGTCGCGTCTTTCAAAGTCCGCGCTTATGCTCCTCCTGCTAACCCTCGTTGTAGCCTGCAAAGATAATCAGGTTCAACCAACCGAGAAAAGCCTAATCTCAGTCAGTAAAGAAACTGCGAGCAGACTAGCCAAAGAGATTGCAGTCGACAGGAACGCCTTACTACGCGCAGTTTCAACGGCTCGCCCAAAACATGGTAGTACTGCATCTGCTTTAAGTCAAGGCGTTTCGCTGGGTCAACCTTTTTCATTTGATGGATTGGAATATGAGTATCGTCTTTTCGCTCGTAATCCAGAAGAGACTTCGTCGCGCATCATTGAACATCCGTCCTCTTCTGCTGGAACAATGAGCACTGCAGAGTATGGGGTAATGATTGACCCCGATGTCTTCTATCCAAACGAGACGCCAGACGGGCAACATATTCATGGCACGGTTGAGTTGGACATCTATAAAAACGATGGAACTAATGACCCTATTCGCCTCTCTTTTGACGAGATGGATAAAGCGGATAGTCTTTTTGATGAGAAAGGTTATCCGATTTTCTTCATTGAGCCTGTGCTCACCGATGCGCAAGAATCTATTTTGCGTAGTCAATCTGAGCAAGCCTATAGCGAGTTGTTCACAAATGTTCTCGTGGAGAAAGACTCGACGGTTCAGCGCGGAACGATTGTGGGTAATTGGTTTTCAAACCCGCCGCAATTACCCCAATTCAGAATGTTGCGCCTAAGATGGCTATTTATTCACGAAGACCGTGATTTCGGTCCTGACGAATATGAAATGTATGCCGCATATGACAGATTCCCCTTTCCAAAGGAAGCACTATATAGAAGAACCGGTGTCGGTATAGGCTCTTTTCAAGAAAATAGAATTTTATTTCCAGTTTTTGCAGATAGGCAAGCGCGCATTTTGTCTTTTGAGGATGACAGCCGTCCTTGGAGAACGGTATTTTGGATTCTTTCTCCAAGGCAGTTTCTTCAATGGGCATTAAACTACATTACAGGTAAGCCCCCGGAAGTGCCTGATGCACCAAACTTTATTCCTCTTTTTAACTTAAATCAGGCACTTGCACAATCACGCTTTAAAGACGTAGAATTTGTGCATCACTGGTCTTTCAACGCGCAAAATCGTAGAGTTGAAATAGTGCGAGACATTTTTAAGGTTGATAAAGTTGTTGCACCTGGATTTTTTGGAGGAGACGATTTATACGTCTCATCTGGCGTGCGAGAGCTGACGCTTGCTAATGCACAAAATATCCAAAGTGAGTTTGGAGTGATAGACACTCGCAATACTACCACTCCACGAAAACTGACCAGTGCCAATTATGTGTTTACTTTAGACTAAACAGACGAACAATCCCCGCCCCTCAAAGGGGCGGGATTTCACTCATCAACTACAGCAACACCACTATGAAACACATCACTCTATTTATCGTCCTGCTTTCAATTTCAGGTTGCGATCTTTTAGACCCATCACAGCGTCCAAGGCGTTTCACTTTAGATAAAAACTATGATATGCTCATTGTCGGCGTTATTTCTCCGAGAGAAAACTACGTTTCAGAAGTTTTCGTTGGGCGTGCGACTCCTTCAAGAAATCCTGTCATGCCCCGAATATTTCCATCGGGTGTAAATCGTGATGTGTTCGTTTCGCTTCTCGGCATTCGACAGAATTATGCGGCTGAAATCAATCCTCATTTGGATGCTCGCGTTTTCATTAGTGATGAGTTCGGAAATCGTGTCGAGCTAACAAACTCCGGAGAGGGGTATTATCGAGATGCCAATCGCACATTAGCGATTGAGCCTGAAAAAACATACCACCTTGAAGTCGAGCATAGAGGGCGCACATTTAGAGGCAAGACTTTTGTGCCGGGCAGATTTGAAATCTTCCCTGTGAGTAACGGCGACACGGTTCGCGCCCCATTTTACCGAAGTCTGCCGCCTGAATTATCTTTCAGAAGCGGCGACACTTTTTTTCCGTCTTTTGGTGTTGTGTTGCAGTGGACGAAAAGCACTGGTGCCGGATTTTATGGAAGAGAAATCCATAGGGTTAATTCGGACACGCTTATTGGTTTTTCCTTCTTCCGCGCAGGGGTCACGATATTCAATTTCAGACCAGACTCTATTGTGAAAGCGACCAATAGAATTCTCGCGATTGATAGTTCTTGGATGCCATTATATTACCCTGATACCCCGAATTTCGTTGGCGGTAGTCTCAGCGAAAATCCGAGTTGGACAATTTATAGCATTGACAACGAGTTTAAGCCGTTGAGTTCGCGTTCTTCCATACAAGGACCTGGTAACAATGGTGGTTTTTTTGGCTCGTTCATTCAAAATTCTGTCACCTTTTGGGCGACTCCCGGCGATACTTTCATTGCAACAACACGTTCATTAGTTTCTCAAACTACAACCTCAATTCAAAAATGAAATTCTTCTCAGCTTCGCTTGTTCTTTTCGTCTTATTCGCTACGCCTATTTACGCCCAACAATTTCAGGCAAGCGTCTTGACGGGTGTTGGTCTTGCAGAAGGATATTTGGGAGGCGTTAGCGCAAGGGCAGGCTACACGTTCCAAAACGGGATTTATGTCGGGGGACAATTTACCCATCACTTCGGCGAAGAACTAGCACTTTTTTCGTTTGAGTCCGATGATGTATTCTTTGGCAGAATCAATGCCCGTTATTTTGGGGGCGAAGTTGGCTATGATGTTATGTTTAGCCGTTTTTCTTTTAGACCATATGCGTCGGTTGGATATTTAACCGAAATGTCTTCATTTAAGCAGGAGAATACTAAACTTACCATAAGCCAAACGCGCGCCTTTTATTCAGGAGGCACGGTTTTGAAATGGCGTGTTTTCGAACGCTATCACATTGGTGCGGATTTTCGCGCACTCGCCACTTGGGAGTTTAGTGGCATGCTGTTTAGCGGTTTTCTGACTTTTGGGTATGATTTCTAATTTTGGCGGTTCAGTCAAGCGGTCGCCAAGTCGCGCCCTCTTTGGTGTCTTTGACTTCAATGCCCACCTCTCTCAGACGGTCTCGAATCAAATCGCTGGTGGCGAAATCTTTTTTGGCGCGAACATCTTTGCGAATATCGAGCACCAATCTCATCACGCCATTTAGCATCGCAGCCTCGCCGTGCGTGCGTATGGGCGTTTCGGATAAAATGCCGAGAATCTCTCTGCCGTAGGTCTTGAAAAAGTCAATCACACTTGCACGAATCGGTTCGGAAAACCCATCTCTGGACAGCGTGGAATTGACTTCGCGTGCAAGGTCGAAGAAAATAGCAATGGCTTGCGGCGTGTTGAAGTCGTCGTTCATCGCACTGTGAACTTTGGCTCTGTAAGGCTCGATGTCTAAGGTCGCTTGTCCGACGGGCGATTGCAGAAGACGACTGTATGTTTCGTTGAGTTTATCCAATCCGGTTTTGGCGGCGGAAATCGCCGTATCCGAAAAATCCAGCGTGGAGCGGTAGTGCGATTGCAAGATGAAAAAGCGTAAGGCAGTCGGCGGATATTTTTTGAGCAAGTCTTTGATGGTCGTAAAGTTGCCGAGCGATTTGCTCATTTTTTGACCATTGACGGTAACGAGGTTGTTGTGAATCCAATAGCGCACGAAGGGCTTACCCGTTGCCGATTCGGATTGCGCAATTTCGCACTCGTGATGCGGGAATTGATTATCCATGCCGCCGCCGTGAATGTCAATCGTCTCGCCGAGATATTTCATCGACATAGCCGAGCACTCGATATGCCAACCCGGAAAGCCCCAGCCCCACGGCGAGTTCCACTGCATGAGGTGTGTTGGGTCGGCTTTTTTCCAGAGCGCAAAATCCGATGGATGTCGTTTTTCCGTTTTAACTTCTATGCGTGTTCCTGATTCCATCTCATTCTGATTGCGTCGTCCAGAGAGTTTGCCATACCCTTCAAACGAACTGACGCTGAAATACACCGAACCATTGACTTCGTAAGCGTGTCCTTTTTGAATGAGCGTTTTAATGAGTTCAATTTGTTCGGGAATGTGTCCTGCCGCTGTCGGTGCGATGTTTGGTCGGGCTACGCCGAGCGCGTCCATGTCTTCGTAATAAGAACGCGTGTAGGCTTGCGCCACTTCCATCGGCGGTATTTGCTCAACGCGAGCGGCTTTGAGGATTCTATCTTCGCCATCGCCTTCATCGCCGAGCAAATGCCCAACATCGGTAATGTTTTGAACATACCGCACCTTGTAGCCAACATGCCGAAACCACTTGACCATCACATCAAACGAGACGTAACTCTTTGCGTGCCCAATGTGTGAATGCCCATACACCGTTGGACCGCAAACATACATCGTGATGAATCCTTCGCGAAGCGGAACGAATTTTTCTTTTGCTCGCGTGAGCGTGTTGTAAATGTAAATTGCGTCTTGACCGTCCATGTTGAAACGCATTGGAATTATCTGCCGTCGCCGAGCAAGACGATTTTGTCGCGATGTTCGGTTGCATGCTTGAGCGCATTGCGCGTATCGATAATGCGCTTGGCGTGTTTAAGAATTAAGTCGTAATCAAAATTGGCATGGTCTGTTGTAATGACGACAACGTCGGCGGCTTCGAGCGTTTCCGCCGTCAAGGGCGCGGCGTTCATTTCAATGATGGTGTTGCCCGTTCCGTGCTCCTTAAAATGTGGCACGTGCGGGTCGCAGTATTGAATATGTTTTGCACCTTCTTTTTGCAAGAGTTCAATAATCTTTATCGCGGGCGAATGGCGAATGTCGTCGACGTTTTTCTTGAACGCCACGCCGAGGAAAAGAATTTTCGCGTCCTGAAAGGCAATCGGCAGTTTGGCAACTTCTTTCATCACGAGGTCGCGCACGTAGAAGGGCATGTTCTCGTTGGTTTCCGCCGCCAGTGTGATGAAGTTCGTTTGGAAATCATATTCACGGGCTTGCCAAGCGAGGTAGTAGGGGTCAATCAAAATGCAATGCCCGCCGATGCCGGGTCCAGGATAGAACGGCATAAAGCCAAAGGGCTTCGTCGACGCCGCCTCGACGACTTCCCAGATGTTGATGCCGCCCATTCTGTCGCACAAAACGGCAAGTTCATTCACCAGTGCGATATTGACGCTTCGAAAAATGTTCTCCAACAATTTTTCCATTTCCGCCACTTTCGGCGACGAGACTTTATGAACTTTGGCAATCACCTGTTCGTTGGCGAGCGCGGCAAGGTCGGTGCAAAGCGGTGTAACCCCACCAACGACGATGGGCGTATTGCTCGTGTTCCACTTCGTATTTCCCGGGTCGATGCGTTCGGGGGAAAATGCCAGATAAAAATCCTTTCCCACTTTCAAGCCCGTTTTCTCGAGAATCGGAAGCATATAGCCTTCGGTCGTATTGGGGAAGGTTGTGGATTTGAGAATAATGAGTTGCTCTTTGCGCAGATGCTTGGCAATCGATTCGGTCGCCGATGTGATAAACGAAATATCGGGCTCCTTATTGGCTGTAAAAGGGGTTGGCACACAGATGTAAATCACGTCGCAAAGCCCAGCGTGGTCGTAATTATCCATCGCTTTGAAGCCGTTTTTCAAGGCTTCCGCGAACTCCGCTTCCTTGATGTCTTGAATGTAATTCTTGCCAGCGTTGAGGCTTTCGATTTTGCGCTTGTCTAAGTCAATGCCAATCGTCTTGAAGCCTTTGCGTGCAAATTCCACAGCAAGCGGTAAGCCAACATAGCCCAGCCCGACAACGCCAATGACGGCGGATTTTTTTTCAAGTTTTTCTTTGAGCGACATTTTAAGAAACTATGGTTTTGAACTCTTTCATGCGAGCCTCTGACAGTCTTAGGGCAAATCACGGACTAAATTCTGAACCATTTTTGTAGCCTCTGAATGCAAGCGTAGACTGTTTTCCGATTAGATTAGTTCAAGCTTGGATTTTGTATCGACTGTTTGTGATACTTCACACTTTCCGTTTTAACAAAATCAATTAAGGCTCTTAGGTGAGATGGATTGGTTTCGGGCAAGATGCCGTGTCCAAGATTGAAGATGTGCCCCGATTGCTCGGAGTGCTCGCCAAATTTACGCAGAAGTTTTGCCGCTTCCTCGCGGATTCGTTCAGGCGAGGCAAAGAGCATAATCGGGTCTAAATTGCCTTGCAAGGCGACTCTATCTGAAAGTTGCCAACGCGCTTTGGCAATATCTACGGTCCAATCTAATCCAACCGCGTCGCACCCTGTTTCGGCAATCTCTTTGAGCAATCCGTTTGCGCCTTTGGCAAAGACAATGACGGGCGTTTTCGGATATTTGAGTTTGACGATTTGAACTGTTTCTTGAATGTATTGAAGTGAAAATTCTTTGTAATGCTCTTCGGAAAGTAAGCCTGCCCAAGTATCGAAAATTTGCACTGCGTCTGCGCCCGCTTCGATTTGAAGAAGCAGATACTCGCTGACGACTTTGGTGAGTTTTTTCAAAAAGGCGTGTGCGTCTTTGGGCTGTTCAAAAAGCATTTGTTTGGCGTGTCGGAAGTCTTTACTGCCTTTGCCCTCGACGGCGTAGGCAAAGAGTGTCCAAGCCGCGCCGCTGAATCCGATAATCGGCACGCGGAACGCCAGTTCGCGTTTGGTCAGGCGAATGGTGTCTTCGACATAGCGCAAGGCTTGCGAGACGTCGGGCGTTGCCAGTTTCTCAATATCTGTGCGCGTGCGAATCGGCGTTGGGAATTTCGGTCCTTGCGATTCAATCAGTTCCAACTTCATGCCCATCGCTTCGGGCACGACGAGAATGTCGGAAAAAATAATTGCCGCATCGACGTCCATAATCTCGACGGGCTGAATGGTAACTTCCGCCGCCAGTTCAGGCGTTTTGCAGAGCGTCAGAAAATCGGTTTTGCGCCGCACCTCGCGGTATTCGGGAAGGTATCGTCCCGCTTGGCGCATAATCCAAATTGGGGTTCGGTGGCATGGCTCGCGACGCAATGCGCGAAGCAGTAAATCGTTGCGAAGCATTAGCGAATTGAAAAACTGTTGATTTGATAGGTGTCTCGGATATCGATAAATCCAATTGAGTCTGTGGTCGAATTTTGAACGAGAACATCTTTGATAAAAAACTCTCGTTTGATTAAGCCATTTTGATTCAAATAATCATAACCTTCTATATCTAAATCATAAATGCCGTCTCCGTTAATATCCCAATACCATTTTGTTTTGACGCAATTTTGAATGCCAAGCGGCGTGCTTACAGACTCATTGCCGACATATTCTTTTTCGATTCGAAACGGAGAACTTTCACGCATCGCCCACTTGAAGTTTTTCTGATACGGAAAATGAAAACTTTTAACGGGCGGATTTTCGTAAAAAAGCGTATCGTCGCCGCGATTTGCAATCGCTTGAACTTCACCTTTCATCATAGAGAGCAGTTCTTCAACAGAGGCCAAAGTGATTCCTTTCAAAGAAAATCGTATGGGCGCATTTCTTGGAATGTCTGACGGTGAAGCACCGTGAGCATAGGTAAATAATCCTTCTCCTGTCTGATTGATGTATGAATAGCCAATAACGAAGCCCTGAGTGGATCTAAATTCCAAAACTTCTTGCCCGTCTCGCAAACGAGTTTTCTTCAAAATCTCTACTGTAATCGGCGATGCGTATGTGAAGCCACCATAGGTTGACGTATCATTTATCGGGCGAAAATTTTCGCTTCTGAAAACCCTCTCATATTCCCAGCGATTCCCAACGGAGAGCGGATACTCGCTAAAAATTGGAGTGTCGCTATTATTACAACCGAAGATAGCAACAGCGCATAAGATGAGCGTAAATTTCAATCGTTTCATAATTTTCGCATTTGGGTTTGGAAAACGACAAAAATAAAAAAAGGAACGGCGAAACTCCGTTCCCATTCAAATGCTTTGGGGCGTCGCTTAGTTAAGCGACACTTGTCGGAGTTCTTCCTTCAAGCGTTCCAATTTGTGCTTGACGCTGCCATCAATGACCGTATCGCCAATGCGCGCCGTAAATCCGCCAATCAACGACGGATTGATTTTATTTTCAATGCGAATTTTCTTTCCTGAAACCGCCTCCAACTTTTGGGCAATGCTTTGCTTTTCGGATTCGCCGAGCGCAATTGCACTCTCGACCAGAGTGACGACAGTGCCGCTCTGCTCATCAAGAATTGCTTGAAATTCCTTCATCACGTCAGGAATTATCGGCGCACGTCCTTTCTGAACCAAGAGCGCGAGCGCGTCTTCGAGTTGCTTGCCGACTTTTCCCGAAAAAACCGCTTTCAACAGCGTCGCTTTCTTTTCTTGATTGATAACGGGGCTTTTGACCGCGTTCAAGAGTTCTTTCGAGGCTTTCAGCGTAGAGGCGATAAGGTCGCAATCTTTTGAGAAATCCGCGACTTTGTTTTGTGCTTTAGCAATGTCGTAAAGTGCGGCGGCGTAGCGTCGTCCAACCCGTGCGCTCATGTGTTCTTACTTTTCAACGGTTGAAAGTTCATCAATGGTGCCGGCGATTAGTTCCTTATGGCGTTCCGCATCTAAATTATGTTGAATGATTTTTGAAGCGGCTTCGATGGCTAAATCGGCGACAGTATTTTTAAGTTCAATCATAGCGCGTTGCTTGGCGAGTTCGATGTCGGCTTTGGCGTCGTCAGTAACTTTTCTTGCTTCGGCGTTTGCTTTTTCTAAAAGTTCAGCACGCACTTTTTCGGCGTAGGCTTTGGCATCGCCTACGATTTTATCCGCCTCGACTTGCGCTTTGGCGCGTTCTGCTTTGACTTCGGCTAAAATTTTTTCGGCTTCTTTCTTGGCTTGTTCGGCGCGGTCGATGGACGATTGGATATTTTTCTCGCGCTCGTTGAGGGCTTCAACAATCGGCTTCCATGCCACTTTGGAGAGGACGAAAACGAGCAACAGGAATGTAACCGCTGTCCAAAAAATCAGCCCCGGATTCGGGCTCAGCAATCCGCCGGATAAAATCAAGGTAGAAAACATGGTTCGCATCAAGGTTTTGAGATTCAGAGTTCAACAAACACTTTTGGAAGTCAGGACGAAGGCGCAATGCATCCTAGGCACTGCGCCCTGTTTGCAAGCATGATGCTTGGAGCATTACTTCGTCGCCAAAAGCAGGCATACAACCAGCGCGATGACCGCCGCGCCTTCGATGAGCCCTGCGGCAATGAGCATTGTTGCGCGAATGTCGCCAGTGGCTTGCGGTTGGCGGGCAATGCCTTCAACGGCTGAACCCGCCGCTTTGCCAATGCCGATGCCCGCACCGATAGCGGCGATTCCTGCTCCCAACCCTGCGCCCAAAAAGGCGAGTGCTTCATTTCCCATTGTAATTTATTCCTCCAAAAAAGTGTTGTAAAAATTTGAACAAAGAAAAATCAGTTAGTGATGCTCTTCGTGTGCCGCCGCCATACCGATGAAGAGGCTTGAGAGCATCGTAAAAATGTAGGCTTGCATAAAGGCGACGAAGAGTTCCAAACCATACATCGCGAGCGTTACAGCCACCGCCGCCGGTGCGACAAACCAACTCTTGAACACGAAAATCAGCCCAATCAGCGTAACAATCACCACATGCCCCGCCGTCATGTTCGCAAATAAACGCACCATCAACGCAAACGGCTTGATGAACATGCTGAGAAACTCCACAGGTATCATGATGAGCCACAGAAACCATGGCGTTCCGCCCGTCAAATGCGCCAGCCAGCCGCCAACGCCATGCTCCTTAAACATCGTGAATTGAATAATGATGAACGTGAAAACAGCAAGCGTAAAAGTAACCGAGATGTTGCTCGTCGCTGTCGCCGCATATGGAATAAGTCCGAGCAGGTTGCACGTCAAAATAAAAAAGAAGACCGTCAGGAGATACGGCAGAAACCGCTCGTAGCCGTGCCCAATGTTGGCTTTGACAATGTCGATTCGCACAAAGTCGACAATCACTTCAATTAAATTCGCTAATCCTTTTGGCGCGTCAGTGGGCTTCATTTTTTTGTATGTGTTCCCAATCGAGACGAACAGCACGAGAAGTACGAGCGACGCAATCCACATCATAACAACATGTCGCGTAATGGAAATGTCGAAGTCGCCGATTTTAAGGGTTGGAAGATGAATTTCGCCGAAGGGTTCAAGTTCGAGGGTATTTCCATCGGTTACGTGATGAATCACGTCGAGTTTTTCTTCGCTGTGCGCACCGCCATCAACATCGGAATTTGCCGTATCTGCACGCAGGAAGGCGCAAGACATCAAGATGAATGCGGCAATCGGTAAGCCTTTTGATAACACTTTTGGTGAGCGAATCGCGGACAATGCGCGTAGGAAGTACTCCATTTTTTATGATGAAGAGCGTTTTTCGAACTGATGTTTTTTCTGATATGCGAGGATTTCAAGGATTAAATGCATGAAATACAACGCAACAAACGACAAAATAAACTCAACTCGCACGACAGATTTTGTAAGAATCAAAGCCGCTATGCTGATTAACACACAAAGCGCACGAGCACCGTGCCCACCCAAGACAATTTTGTAAAATTCTCGATTGTCTTTGTGATAGGCGTATTCGTAAAGCAGGTAGCCGGCGGAAGCGTTCAATGCGGAAATCAGCCAAGCGTAGAATACCGACAGCGAATCAACCTCATTGGCAAGCCCTGTTAGTGCAAGCGAAACCCAAAAAAGGATTGCTAAAATACAAGTCTTCAAGAAGAAATCAAAAATTGGTCTCACGTTTTGCTGTTGATGGAAGTTGGCGGTGGTTGTCGCTTTTTGTCGACTTCGCGAAGCATTTTCCAAATCAGCGTGCCAATGGCAATCAGTGTGCAAAGCGTTCCAATTATCAAAAAGAGTGGCTTCGTGCCGCATGCAGTATCAAGCCAGTATCCACCGAAAATGAATAGAAAAAAACTAATCGCAATTTGCACGCCGAATCCAATCAAGGTGTCGTTGGCGCGATACACTTTGGCGAGTTCTTCCTGCGGCTTGGACATAACTTGAAAAGGTTCAAAGTTCCGCGAAGGTAAGCGACAAAATGGGAAAATAAAAAGGTGAAAAATAAAAAGAGCCGAATCGCAGGGCGCGAGTCGACTCTCTTCCAATTAACTATGACAATGAGAAGCTAAAGAACACAAAGAACAAAAATTTTATGCAATTTAACACATCTAATCCAATATGCTTCAATTAAGTTTCAATTAAGCCTCGAACTTCCTTAAACTTTAAACTGAATTTGCACAACGCTTCAAAGAACACACAATTAGTAAGGAAAATTTCCGACTTTGTCAAACCTATTTTGAAAAAAATTAGAGCGATTTCTATCAGCCTAAATTTCAGCCTAAATTCTTTAAGTTACGAGCAAAGATAACTAAAAAAGTTAGCCTGTGCAACGTTTTAGTATGAAAATGCACAAAAAATTCACAAGGAAGTGGCGATTTAACCGTTTCAATCGCTAAAAACCAGAATCCGTTCAATCAATGCCCGACTTCATTCACTTGCATACGCATACGCATTATTCGCTCCTTTCTTCACCGATTCTGCCCGAAGATTTATTTGAAGATTGTTTGGCAAAAGGCATGGACGCCGTTGCAATCACCGACCATGCGACGCTCTTCAACATGCCGTCGCTCTTTTCAGATGCCAAGAAGGTGAGCGAGAAACAGGGAAAGCCGTTCAAACTCATGATTGGTGCGGAACTCTACATTGCGCCATCGTCGCGGCACAAGAAGGAGTCGCGAGAAACGCATCACTTGAACGTACTTGTCAAAGACGCGACGGGCTATCGCAACCTGTGCAAAATTCTTTCCGCCGCCGCCCGCGAAGGCTTTTACTTCCGACCACGTGCCGACTTCGAACTGCTCTCTCTTTTTCACGACGGGCTGATTTGCATGACTTCATGCGAAAAAGGCGAACTGCCGAAACTCGTTGCCAGAAGAGACCTCGACGGCGCACGACAATTTATCCGCAATCATAAAGATCTCTTCGGCGACGATTTTTACATCGAACTCGAAAACCACTTCACCGATTCCGAAGCCAATATCAATCGCGACCTCATTGCGCTTGCAAAAGAATTTGACGTCAAACTCGTCGCCACCAACGACGTTCATTACCTCAACCGCAACGATGCCCCTAAACAAGAAGCCATGATGGCGATGAAGGGAAAACACAAACTTTCCGACGCAAAGCGCATGCGGTTTCCAAACGACGAATTTTATCTCAAATCGCCTGATGAAATGGCGCGAGCGTTTGACAACAGTTATCACGAACTTTCTAACACGCTTGAAATCGCCGAAAAGTGCACCTACATTTTCAAAGATGAAACCGCTAAGTTGCCGCACTTTCCCATTCCGTCTGAATTTTCAGACGACGCCTCTTATCTGCGTCATCTCACTTATCAAGGCGCGAGGGCGGCTTACGGCGAGTTAAACGCGCTTGGCGAGTATGGAGAAAAAATCAAGGAACGCATCGAGTTTGAACTCTCGACAATCGCACGAATGGGCTACGACTCCTACTTTCTCATCGTCAGCGACCTGATTGCCGCTTCGCGTAAGCAAGGCTACTCCGTCGGTCCTGGAAGAGGCTCTGCGGCGGGAAGCATCGTCGCTTACCTGACGGGCATCACGCAAATAGACCCGCTCAAATACAACTTGCTCTTCGAGCGATTCCTCAATCCTGAACGGGTTACGATGCCTGACATTGACATTGATTTCACGCCAGTTGGAAAGCAAAAAGTGCTCGAATACACGATTGAAAAATATGGCGCGGAATCCGTCTCCAAAATCGTCGCAATTTCAACCTTAGGCGCGAAAGCGGTCATTAAAGATGTTGCTCGCGTTCTCGAAGTGCCAATTGAAACGGTTAACTCCATTACGAAACTCGTTCCTTCAAAACCGCCGGGGGCATCGCTTTCAGAGTTCATCAACGGCAATCCCAAATACAACATTGAGCCTGTTAAAGAACTTAAAGACCTGCTCAAAAGTCCAGACCAAACGATTCGCAAAGTGATGGAATATGCCCTCGAGTTGGAAGGGCGTGCGCGCAACGTCTCCGTCCACGCCGCCGGCGTCGTCATTACCAACGGCGCAGTTGACGACTACGTGCCGCTCTACGTCTCCGATAAAGTTGAAACCGAAGAGCGTCGATATGCCGACGAATCTCTCGAAGATGAGACAGCGGAGCGCGAGGCAAAAAAAGACGAAAAACAAGTCGTTACACAGTTCGATAAAGATTGGATTGAAAAAGCAGGCTTGCTCAAAATTGATTATCTCGGTCTGGAAACGCTCGCCGTCATTGACGAAACCCTGAGGCTGATTGAAAAGCGATACAACAAGAAAATTAACTTGCAAGAAATTCCGATGGACGACCGAAAGACGTTCAAAATTTTTCAAGACGGAAAAATGGCGGGCATCTTTCAGTTTGAATCCAGCGGAATGCAGAGCTACATGACTCAACTTCAACCGACAAGCGTTGAAGACATCATCGCGATGAGCGCGCTCTATCGCCCTGGTCCGATGCAATTTATTCCCGACTACATCAATCGCAAGCACGGCAAAGAAGAAACAAAGTATGCACACCCACTTCTCGAGCCGATATTGAGTTACACCTACGGCATCATGGTTTATCAAGAGCAGATTATGCAAGCGGCGCAAGTGCTTGGCGGCTACTCGCTCGGCGGCGCCGACCTGCTCCGACGCGCAATGGGAAAAAAGGACAAAGAGAAAATGGCGAAAGAACGCTCACGCTTTGTGGAAGGCGCGAGGAAGTTGCACAACATTCCCGAAGATGTCGCCAATGAAATTTTTTCAACAATGGAAAAATTTGCCGAATACGGGTTTAACCGTTCTCACTCGGCGGCTTATGGCGTGCTGGCATATCAAACGGCGTATCTCAAAGCGCATTACACCGCCGAATTTATGTGCGCCATTCTCAACAGCGAAGCCGATGACAAAGAGCGCGTCAAGCATCTTTGCGACGAAGCCAAATCGATGGGCATTCAAATTCTACCGCCGAGCGTCAATAAAAGCGACGCCCTTTTCACGGTTGAAGACTTAAGCGGCGGCGCGAAGGCGATTCGCGTCGGATTGATTGCCGTCAAAGGCGTCGGAAGCGCGGGCAGAGAAATCGCGCTCGCACGACGCCGTCGCAAAAAAGCCTTCAAACATTTCTTTGAGTTCTGCTCGTCAGTCGACTTGCGCGTCGTCAATAAACGTGCCCTTGAAAGTTTGGTCGAAGCAGGCGCATTCGACGAACTCAATCCCGACCGAGCCACACTTTACGCCAATGTCGAAAAAGGCATTGAGTTCGGCAGAAAGGTCAATAAAAGCGCGACGACGGGGCAAGAAGGATTTTTCACCGATGAAAAATTTTCAGGCGGCGACGGCACCGCTTACCCCGACATGACCAAAACCGACCCATGGACGGATTCTGAAAAATTGCAACGCGAAAAAAATCTTGTCGGATTTTACCTCTCCCAACATCCGCTTGAAAAATACCGACGCGATTGGGACGCCTTCGCCACGCTCAAACTCGGCAACAAAACCTACGAACACAAGCGGCTCTATAAACTCATCGGAATGATTGTCGAAACGAAGTTCACCTTCACGAAAAAAGGCGACAAAATGATGTTCGGCGTGTTGGAAGATTTTGACGGCAAGTGCGACTTCACCGTGTTCCCAAAAACCTTTGATGCTTTTGAGAAGGAACTGCAAAAAGACAACGCTGTGATGCTCATCGCTGAAGCCGATACGCGCGACGGCAAGTTGAGTTTGCTCGTTAATGAAGTCATTCCGCTTCGCAAAGTGCGCGAGAAGTTGATTCAAAAGATCGTTTTGAAGATAGACGGTGCGGATTCCGACGTCTTGAATAAACTCGCCGCCGTCAAAGACATTTGCGAGAAGAACAAAGGCGGCACGCCGATTGATTTTGAAGTCACGCTCGATAACGACGGCAAGCGGCGCGAACTTCGGCTCTTTGCCCGTCGAATGACGATTGAATCCGAAAACGACGTGCTCGACGCTTTGTCTCGCGCAGTAGGTCCAGACGCCGTGCGCATTTCCGCCTAATCCGTCGCAGTTTGCAGGCTGATTTCGAATTGAATTTTTTTGTAACGAGCCGTGTTGTAAAACAGACGCAAAAGTTGTATCTTCCGTGCGCTTTTTTCACACCAAGACAAACAAATTCTCTATTTAGCCAGATGACGAAAAATCGTTATTTTTATTTTTCCGACGAAGATTGCAAGTATGTGGAGGTCAAACGCGGTCGTGCGGCGACATTCACGGTGCTCTTTGTTGCGCTGTTGTTGCTTTCGGCGGGCACGGTTGTCTCGCTTCATTTCTATTTCAACATTCCGCTTCTTCCCATTCAGACGGAGCGTCAGGTCGATGCCGACGTTCAAAAATTGCACGAAAAGCTCGACCGCATGGCGCGCACACTTGAAAAATTAGCGCAGGTCGATAACACGTTACGCACGGCGGTCAATTTGCCTGCCCTATCCGAAGAGGAGCAGCAAATGGCGACGGGCGGCAATCGCTTGAGTCTGCTTGAGTCGCCGATGCCGACCGCACTGGCAACCACGTCGCAACTCATCAACCAGCTCTCCCGCCGAATTGAGCGGCAAGAATCCAGCTATCAAGAAATTTTCGGCAAGTATAAAGAAAACCAAGCCCTCTTCGCTTCTATTCCCGCCATCAAGCCGATTGACGCGCCGCGCACAAGCGGATTCGGAATGCGTATGCACCCGATTTATCAAATTATGAAGTTTCACTCCGGGCAAGATTTCACCGCACCGACCGGCACGCCGATTTACGCGACGGGCAACGGCACGGTTGAAACCGCTTCATTCGTCGACGGCTACGGAAACTGCGTCATCATCGATCACGGCTTTGGATACAAAACGATTTATGCGCATCAATCCAAACTCAACGTCAAGGCGGGTCAATCCGTCAAGCGTGGCATGCTTATTGGATACGTGGGCAACACGGGCGTTTCCGAAGCACCGCATTTGCACTACGAAGTGGTCAAAGACGGCATCAAGGTAAATCCGTCATCGTACTTTTTTGAAGATATGACGCCGGCAGAGTATAACGCCGCCGTGCTTGCTGTTTCGAAATCGCAGATGAATGATGGCAGACCGGAGTAAAATTTTTACTAAAACGTCGTTTTACGGGAACGATTCAAGCACGGAGAAACTTTAACCCCGAAATTTCTCAATCCACTTACCGTTCAGTTATATCATTATGTATTGGAATCTTGATTTAGCGCGATACCTTGTCGACGCGCCTTGGCCTGCAACCAAAGATGAACTTATCGACTATGCCAATCGCATCGGAGCGCCGCAAGAGGTTCTTGAAAATCTCTACGAACTTACAAGCGACGAACCCTACGAGAGCATCGAGGAAATCTGGCCTGACTTTCCAACCAACGAAGATTTTTATTACAACGACGAGGATTCGGACAATTACTAACCCGCTTCGCCGTCCGCTTTTCTTAGTTTATTGTCAAACCCAATGCATCTACCGCACATGCTTGGGTTTGGCTTTATTTTTTTTCTTGCTTTCCCACACACGGCTTCACGCGCAAGATTACAGCCTGAAAGACGACGCGCCGCTCTTCGCTCCTCCAAAGAAAACTCGCTACATCGACAAGCTGACCATTCAGGGCAATCAGGCGATACTGACGCTTGAGCTTATCGAGGAAACTTTCACCAAAGGAAATGCGTCGTTTTTCGGCATCAAGCCTTGGCTCGGCATTTATCGCTTTGGAGACTTGGTGTTTCCTGATTCCAGCGCGCAGGCACCGCGTTGGATTGTCTCGCTCAAAGAGTGGATGCAGTATTCCGTCGGCGAGCCGCCCGCCGAATTTGACGAGGAGACGTTTGAGCTCGACCTCGCCAAAATTCGTGAAATTTATTTCAACAACGGCTACTTTGACGTCCGTGTCAACGGCAAGATTGCGCCTTCATTGCCCTCGCTTCCTGAAGTAATTCCGGACGACACTTTGTTTTTCAATGTGGAGATTGAAATCATAGAAGGCGAGCCGACGCGCCTTTCGCAAATTCAGTATTTTGGGATTGAACGACTTGAACCTGAACTTCAAGAAGCCATTCGGCGCGACGAGATTTTAAGAAAGGGCGACGTCTATACCGTCAAAGAAATGGTGGCGGAGCGCGAGCGAATTGTTAATGTCATGCTCTCCAACGGCTACGCACTCTTCGTTGCAGATAGCGTCAAGTTCGTCATCGATACGCTCAATCACCTTGCCGACGTCAATGTGTTCATCTCCCCAACGGAATACTTGGACTTTGGCAGCGTAACGGCGATTGTGCATGACCCGTTTCTCCCCGACTCGCTTGCCCCTTTCAAAGAAACATTTGAAGACAACGTGCGCATCCGCACATATGGCGAACAGCGCATCAAACATGATGTGATTCGCCGCTCCATTTCGTATCGCCCCGGCAATCGCTCCGACATCAACAAACGGCGCGAAACCATCAGACGGCTCGGCGCGACAGGCGTTTTTGAAAGCATGACGATTCGTAACGACTCGCTTGCTTTCGAAGCCGACTATCCAACGAAGCGCATTTACACAACGATTGAACTCACACAGTTGCCACGCCATCAGATTAAGCCGGAACTCAAAATGGACAACCGAAACAATGCGCCGTTCATCTCGCTCGGTGCCGGCTATCTGAATCGGAATTTGACGGGCGGCGCGGAAAGTTTCAACCTCACCGCGTCGGTCGGCTTGCAACTCACTTACAATCGCGAGCAATTTGCCGGATTACGTGAAAGCCGCTTGATTGACGAACTGCCGTTCAACTTCGACATTGGGGGCGAACTCACGCTCCCTTATTTCACAAGCGATAAGAGCCGCCTCATCGCCAGCATGCGATACAGCGTTACACAGCCGCCGCTTTTATTGCGGATTCAAAACGTTTCGTTTCGATTGCGTGCGCAATACACGCCGAACGATTTTCAGCGGATTTATTTTGACATGGCGGATTTGGAAATCATCAGCTACGACTCCGCTCGCGGGGCGCGCCAACTCTTCATCAATCAAGGTCGACCGCTCGATTTGCTCGACAGTCTCGTCAAAGACGGAACGGGCTTCAATCAAACCATTCGCCTTGATTTCACCTTCAACAATTTCACTGAAGCCCGCCGGTGGATTGATGTGCGCTGGAACGTCGTGCTCGAAGACGCAGGTCTCATCACGGGTTTAATTGACCGCTACATCGATACGCGCTCCAACCCACGCTTCAATGAGTCGGACGCACAAATTTTCGGGCTACGCTACTTCGAGTATCGAAAAATTTCCACACAAGTCTCGCTTGCAAAATTTTTCAATCGGTTTGCACAAGGCGCGGTGAAGTTGCAACTCGGTTACATGGCACCTTACGGAAAATCGCGGGAGACGCCGTTCATTCGTCGGTTTTTTGCAGGCGGACCGAACGGTATTCGCGCTTTTCCGTTTAACTCACTTGGTCCGGGAAACAACTCAAGTTTGGTTGAATCTCAATTCGGAGCAGATATTAAAATTGAGACGAGCGTAGAGTATCGTTACTTCTTTTTTCAAACGCTCGGAAAGCCGTCGGGCGTCGCGCTCTTCATTGACGCGGGCAACATCTGGCGGCGCGAGGGAGAAAATTCGTTCAGTCTTGGCGAACTTGGTCAAAGCGTCGCCGTTGGAGCAGGCTACGGCTTTCGTATTGGCACGCCGATTGGACCGATTCGCCTTGACTTTGCTTATCGCGTCTTTGACCCAACACAGCCCGCAGGCAGACGCTTGGCGTTCAAACGATGGAATCTAACCAGTTTTCTTTTCAACTTCGGCATTGGCGAAGCCTTCTAACTTTTTCAAACGATGCAACACCTTCCAAAACTCGTCGCGCCCTCCATTCTTTCAGCCGATTTTACCAAGCTTGGCGAAGAAATTTCACTCATTGAACAGGCAGGCGCAGATTGGATTCACTGCGATGTGATGGACGGGCGATATGTGCCGAACATCACCTTCGGAGCGTTTATTGTCGAAGCCGTGAGGCGCACCTCATCGCTGACGATTGACACGCACTTGATGATTGTTGAGCCAGAAAAATACATCGCCGATTTTGTGAAGGCAGGTTCAAATCAAATCACGGTTCACCAAGAAGAATGTAAGCACTTGCATCGCACGGTTGAGCAAATTAAATCGCTGGGTGCGAAGGCGGGCGTTTCGCTCAACCCATCGACGCCCGTTTCAACGCTCGAGGAAATTTTGCCCGACCTTGATTTGGTCTTGATTATGTCGGTCAATCCCGGCTTTGGCGGACAGAAATTCATTGAACGCTCGATTGAGAAACTCAAAAAACTTGATGCGATGCGCCAAGATTTAAATCCGACGTTGATTATTGCGATTGATGGCGGCATTTCGGAGAAGAACTGCACTCGCGTGCGTCAGGCAGGTGCAAACGCGCTCATTGCAGGTTCTGCCGTATTTCGCTCTCCGAATCCCGCAGAAACAATAGCCAAACTCAAAGCGTAATTTGACATACAATTCAACCCGCGCTCTCGTTCAAAAATGTTATTTTTGCAACGCATTTCGTTTCAATGCTCAACTGCCGTTTGAGCCTCCATTAACCCAAGTTCAACTTTCAAACAAGAAGACTTTACGCGATGCCTCACACTTGCAACTATGCTAAACTTTGCCTGCCTTTGATGCTCGCTATCCTTTTTTCAGTGCTCTTACTGACGGTTAGGGCAAGTTCCAAACCGCTCCCGACTTACTTCCGATATGAACTGCTCAAATCGGGTGCGCTGACGAATTTAGTCGTCGGTGATTTTAACGGCGATGGACAAACGGATATTGCCGGCTTAACGCCCTCTCAACGCGCGCTTGTCGTGATGCCCGCCAAGGGGAAATTGGCGTTCCGCCCTCCTCAATCGTTCAGCCTTCCCTCGCGCATGCAGTCGCTTTTCGCCGTTGATGTCGGCGGAGAGAAACGCACGAGCTTGGTGATGCTTGCTTCGTCACCCTCGCGGGTGCAACTGTGGCGGCTTAGTGGCAAACTTGAAAAGCGTGCCGAACTCGCGCTTCCCAACGGCACGGAGCGGCTGTATCTCTCGCGTCAACATTCACCGAAAAAACATCACTTCTTTGCACGCACGGAAACCGGTGCGCTCACGGCATTTTCATTTCAAGCAAAGGAGGGGTTTTCAAAATCTTCACCGCTCTCGCTCTCGCATCGAGTTTCTGAGATGATTTTGCCCCCGCACTCACCCTCTCATTTTTTCACGCAAGCCGTTGGTGAAAACGTTGTATGGTTTCATCGTCCGCCGCCTTCTTCTCCTTTTGCAATTCGCTGTAAGGAATCGATTTCACTGGCGGCGACAGGCGACTTCAACAACAATGATTTGCTCGACCTCGTCATCGTTCAAGCTCTCGCAAATGGGAAAACCACCGTTGAGGTGATGTTTGACGTGGGTGTGGAAACGGGCGTTACGCCAATTCGCTTCGAGACTCAACTGAATCCGACACAGATATTTCTTCACGATTTCAATGGTGATGGCTTATTGGACATAGGACTATGCGACGGCATTTCTTTTGCGATTCACTTTGCGCAGTCAACAACGGCTTTTTCGGAAAGCATGCTCATTGCATTTTCGGACGTCGCTTCGGGCGTTGCGGTCGCCGACCTCAATCAAGATGGAAAGCCAGAACTCATTGTCTCTGAACAAAAGACGGGCAAGATGATCGCTTATTCCACTGCTCATTATGAACTCTTGGGCGTCGAGCGGCTTGCCACAAGCGGAGAGCCTGAACAAATTTCCGTTCATTCAGCCCGAAAGCAACTACTGGTTGGTTGCAATCGGCATCATTGGCTTGAACAAGTTCAAATTCACCGCCAGCCCACACGCATCGGTTCTTATTTCGTTGCAGGAAAAATGATTTCGCTTTGGCAAGATGACCTCGAAATGATTTGGCTGACGACTTCACCCGTTACGCTTTCACGAAAGCCTCACCAATCAGAGAAGATATTTGCGCATCGCCTTTTTTCGCTTGGCGTCTCGCAGTCGCTTTTATGGCGCAGGTCAGAAGGTCAATCTGCGATACTTGCCATTTTGGAAGAACGCTCGCCCGGAGCAGTGCCGCAGTTGCTTTTTTATGCGTTGAACTCCGACAGTGTGCGCTCAATTTCCGAGATTTTGCTCGATGCGCCCATCAGCGCGGACAACATCAACAGCATTGCTGGTGTAACGCTCAAAAAAATTCCTTACTTGGTGGTGCTGAAATCCGATAAGAACGCGCAATCGGTTGTCGTCTATGAATTGAAAGTCGAAAAGTCGCGATTGTTCCTGCTTGAAGTCGGGCAGTATCCGCTTCCAAATTCGATTGCCTTGCAAGGCGCGAAACATCTTTGCGTAAAGGTCAATAAAAATGAAACCATAGACTTTTTAGTGGCAAGTTCTAAAAGTGCGGTGATGCTTCTTTCTGAGCGATTGTATCAGCCGCAACAAATTTCTAACTTCCCAAAACTCAGTGCGACCGATATTATGCTTTGGGGCGACGTCAACAGCGATGAACTTGTCGACCTCATCGTGAGCCGCCAACAACGTGCAGAACTGCTCTTTTTACAAGGACGCGCAGAGGGCAAATTTGAAACGCCGAAAGTCATACTCGGCGACGTGATTGCGACGGGAATAGCGTCAATCGTAACAAAGCAACTCGCGACGCTTTTTGTCGCAAATTCCAAACTTCATACAGTTGATATTTTGCGCTTAAAAAAATAAAAACGAAGCAACCGGAAACACCGTTCAACTCGAATTGTAACACGACAAACTTTTGAATCTCAAATGGCAATACTACCGATTTACACCTACGGCGACGAAGTTTTGAACAAGGTCGCAAAACCTTTGAAAAAAGTTGATGAGAAAGTCCAAACGCTCATTGACGATATGTTCGAGACGATGGAGCAAGCCAACGGCATTGGACTTGCCGCGCCGCAAGTGGGCGTCTCGATTCGGCTTATGGTGGTCGATGTCTCATGCGTCAAGGAATACAAGCATGTGCCACCGATGGTCATTATCAATCCACAAATTTTGGAAACGCGCGATGAGGTCTTAATGGAGGAAGGCTGTCTTTCAATACCCGGCGTGCGAGAAGAAGTTTGGCGACCCGACGTCATTAAACTCAAATACCGCGACCGCAATTTTCAAGAGCATATTGAAGAATTTGACGGTCTCATCTCGCGCGTCATTCAGCACGAGCTCGACCACTTGAATGGCGATCTCTTCGTGGAAAAATTGGACAGCAAAACTCGACGCAGTTTGAAAGAGGAATTGGACGCGATTAAAAACGGCGAGGTTGAAGCAAAGTATATTTTGGCGGAAAAGCACGCCGTTTAATTGGCTCAACGTAATTTTTGTTCAATGTCTCAAAAAAAATCGGCGCGTCCGCTTGTCGGAATTATCATGGGGTCGGATTCCGACTTGGAAACGATGCGCGGCGCGAGCCTCGTGCTGAAAGAATTTCAGGTAGCGCATGAAATCGAAATCATCTCTGCTCATCGCACGCCCGACGACATGGCGGAATACGCCAAAACCGCTCGTTCACGCGGCTTGAAAGTCATCATTGCAGGCGCGGGCGGCGCCGCACACTTGCCCGGCATGACGGCATCGCACACGACACTCCCCGTCATCGGCGTGCCGGTTCAATCCAAAGCATTGAGCGGCATTGATTCGCTTTACTCCATTGTGCAAATGCCCGCCGGCATTCCCGTTGCAACCGTCGCCATTGGCAACGCAACCAACGCTGGTTTGCTCGCCGTGCAGATACTTTCAATTTTTGATGACTCGCTCGCCGAAAAACTGGCGGCGTATCGCAAACAACTTGCAACCCTTTCGCGCAAGAAAAATGACAAACTTCGATAGCCTTTGACCACTAACCATTCTTTTCATGCCAGAGCACGCCGATAATCTCGACCTTTCGCTCACGCCCGAACAGCGCGACGCCTTCTTCAAAATCGTTCAAGAAAAATACAACGGCGATATGCGGCTTGCTCTGCAACGCGCGATTGAATACTTCTTGCTTCACGAACAAAATCGCTCCCTTCAAAACGTCTCCGAAACCCTTCGCCAAATTCAGACCAAAATTTCCAACATTCGCGAAATGAACTCGCAGATTACCCAAAGCCTGCGCGACACCAACAGCAAATTGGCGCAGTTCAACCAAAATCGCGACCAACAAAAAAACAGCGACGAAAAATAGGCTCAATCGGCTCATGCCAAAATTGAGCAACCCGTTCCCAATAGGCTTGATTATTGATTCCAAAATTCTCTGTCCAAACTTCGATACTGAATGGCTTGAATGAGGTGCGGGAGTTGAATGTGCTCTGCGCTTTTCAAATCGGCGATGGTTCGAGCGACTTTCAAGATGCGGTCGTGGGCGCGTGCCGAAAGGTTGAGCCGCTTCATAGAGTCGAGCAGGCGTTGTTCGGAAGTGGGGTCTAATTTGCAAAATTCTCTGATGAGTTTGGCGGGCATTTGGGCGTTGCAAAAAATGGATTGCGCTTTATAGTCTTTGAATCGGTGCGATTGAATCTCTCGGGCTTTAATCACGCGCTCGCGAATGACGGCGGAACTTTCGCCTGTCTGTTTTGAGAGCAAGTCGTCGTGATTGACTTTCGGAACATCGATGTGAATGTCGATTCTATCGAGCAGGGGTCCTGAAATTTTAGAGAGGTAGCGTTGAATTTGCTGGGGCGTGGCGGTCAAGTTTCCGTGTTCGTCTTTGAGCGCGCCAGCAGGACTTGGGTTCATGGCGGCAACGAGCATGAAGCTGGCAGGATATTTAACGGAAATGGCGGCGCGTGAAATGGTTACTTCGCGGTCTTCGAGCGGCTGGCGCATGACTTCAAGCGTGGTGCGTTGAAATTCAGGCAGTTCATCGAGGAAGAGCACCCCGTTGTGTGCAAGCGAGACTTCGCCCGGCTTTGCTTGTGCGCCACCGCCGATTAACGCCACGTCGCTTGCACTGTGATGCGGCGAGCGAAATGGGCGCGTTGAAATCAGCGCGACCCCCGACGGCAAAACCCCCGAAACGCTGTGAATTTTCGTCGTCTCTAACGCTTCTTCAAACGAAAGCGGCGGCAGAATCGACGGCAAGGCTTTTGAGAGCATCGTTTTGCCACTGCCGGGCGGACCAATCAAGATGATGTTATGCCCACCCGCCGCCGCAATTTCCATCGCAAGTTTGGCATCGCTTTGCCCTTTGATGTCAGCGAAGTCAACGGGGTAATGTCGCTCAATGTTGAATACATCGGTGATTTCAATGCGCGTCGGCGAAACCGTCTCCTCACCATTCAGCACGCCGACGGCTTCTTGAAGCGACGACACACCATAGACCTGCATCGGACTTTGACTTGCCGACACGGCAATAGCCGCTTCATCAGCATTTTCTTTCGGCACAATTAGGCGTGTGAATCCTTCCCGCGCCGCCATGATGGAAATCGGCAACGCACCCGTGATGCGACGAAGCAATCCGTCTAAAGCGAGTTCGCCGAGAACCATCGTCGTTTCAAACGAAGCGAGTGGCACGACACCCATACAGGCTAAAATCCCCGTCGCAATCGTCAAGTCAAACGCCGTTCCTTCTTTGCGAACATCGGCGGGCGCGAGATTAACCGTGATTTTTTTCGGCGGAACGGCGTATCCTGAATTTTTGAGTGCAGTTAAAATTCGCTCGCGACTTTCTTTGATGGCACTATCGGGAAGTCCGACCACGATAAATGTTGGAATGCCGCTGTCGAGATTGGTTTCAACCTCAATGCGAAGCGCATCAACGCCCATAATGGCGGCGGCAGAAAGTTTGGAGAGCATGCCTATCGGGGTTTTTGGTTTGTGAGCGTTCCGCCCCTTCATCACAATTCGTGCTTTCTGAAAAAGTGCCTTGTGAAAAATCAGGCGGAACGCTTTGAACAGTTTAGTCTGAACGATTTAGACTTTTGACGACGCATTTGCATGCTTGATGCCGTAGACAAAATAAATGGCAAGTCCAATCCCCATCCAAACGGCGAGTCGAAGCCATGTATCGCCCGGAAGCGCAATCATCATGGATAGGCACACGAGCACACCCAAAATTGGAACCAGCGGCACGAGCGGCGTTTTGAACGGACGAGGAATTTCGGGATTGGTTTTACGCAAGACTAAAATTCCAATACACACCAACACAAACGCGAAGAGCGTGCCGATGCTCGTCATTTCGCCGACCACGCGCGCCGGCACAAACGCCGCAAAAAGCGACACAAACAACATAAAGAGTGCGCTCGACTTATATGGCGTCTTGAACTTCGGATGCACTTCTGAAAATAGCGGCGGAATCAAGCCATCGCGCGACATCGAGAAAAACACCCGCGCTTGCCCCAACAGCATGACCAAAATCACCGACGCATAGCCTGCGAGAATCGCCACAATCACGCCTTGTTCAAGCCACAAAAACGGCGTGTGCGAAATCGCCACGGCAACAGGTGCAATGCCGTCTTGCCCTTGAAACTCTTTGTAATTCGCTAGCCCCGTCATCACATGCGCAAAGAGAATGTAAAGTAGGGTGCAAATTCCCAGCGACCCCATAATCCCAATCGGCATATCGCGTTGCGGATTCCTTGCTTCTTGCGCCGCCGTCGATACCGCGTCAAATCCGATGTAGGCAAAGAAGATAATTCCTGCCGCACGCACCACGCCACTCCACCCGTATTCGCCGAAGTTGCCTGTGTTTTCAGGGATATACGGCACATAGTTTTCAGGATTGATATATGCCCACCCAAACGCAATAAACACCAACACCACCGAGACTTTAAGCGCAACGACGATGTTATTGACCGTCGCCGACTCCTGCGTGCCTTTAATGAGAAGGAGCGACACCACCACGACGATAAACACGGCGGGAATGTTGATGATGCCCGTAATCACCGCGCCTTCGGGCGTTGTGATGGAATCAAATGGCGACATGGTCAAATGCGCGGGCAAATACAAGCCGAAATTTCCAAGAAACTTGACGAGATAGCGCGACCAACTAATCGCCACTGTCGCCGCACCAACCGCATACTCCAACACTAAATCCCAACCGATAATCCACGCCATGAACTGCCCCATTGTGGCGTAAGAGTACGTGTATGCGCTTCCAGCAATTGGAATCATGGCGGCAAATTCTGCGTAGCATAAGCCGGCAAAGGCGCATCCAATCGCCGCAACGATGAATGAAATCGTTACTGCCGCACCTGCATTGTTCGCCGCCGCAAGCCCCGTGATGGAAAACAGCCCCGCGCCGATAATCGCACCGATGCCCAGCGTTACGAGATTGAACGACGAAAGCGTGCGTTGAAGTTGATGCTCGCCTTCGGTCGATGAGTTGAGAAGTTCAGAAATGGATTTTTTGAAGAAGAGTTTGTCTTTCACTTCGTCGCCTCCGTTTTGTTGATGAATGTTGATTAAATCGCTGATTAAAGTAAGGTAATGCGCGTGCGGCTAAAAACAAACTGCTTTGACAAACTATCCAATACGAGCGCTTAATCCAGCGTCGAGATTTCTTCTTCGAGCAGTTGTTTTTGATAAAGGTCGGCGTAGCGTCCTTGTTGGGCAAGGAGTTCTTGGTGCGAGCCGCGCTCAACGATTTCGCCGTTTTCCAAAACGAGAATCATATCGGCGTTGCGCACGGTTGAAATGCGATGGCTAATGAGAATGGTGGTGATGGCGTTGGTTGTCGTGTTGAGATTGCGCAAAATGCTGTCTTCGGTTTTCGTGTCGACGGCGGAAAGCGCGTCGTCAAGAATGAGAATTGAGGGTTTGCGAATCAAGGCACGTGCGATGGAGGTGCGCTGTTTTTGTCCGCCTGAAAGCGTAATGCCACGCTCGCCGATTACCGTGTCGTATTGTGCGGGGAAAGATTGAATATCCTCGTGAATACAAGCAATTTCAGCCGCTTGGCGAACTTCGTCGTCGGTTGAGTCAAGTGCGCCGAAGGCGATATTGCCGCGAATCGTGTCCGAGAAAAGAAAATAATCTTGGGGAACAAATCCGATGTGCTTGCGCAAGACTTTCAGCGGAATTTCTTGAATCGGAACCCCATCAATCAAAATCTCACCTGATGTGGCTTCAATCATGCGCGGAATCAAATTGACAAGCGTGGATTTGCCCGACCCTGTTGCGCCGACAATCGCGAGTTTCGCGCCGCGCTCCAATTTGAACGAAATGTTTTTTAACACCAGCCGATTGGGATTTGATGGATACGCAAACGAAACATTCTTGAACTCAATCGCACCCTCAATGTGTGTAATCTGCCGATTGACCGTTTGGCTGTCGCGAATTTCAGGGGTCAGTTTGAAAATCTCGTTCAAACGAATTTGCGAGGCGGCGGCGCGCTGAATGATGTTCGTAACCCACCCGATTGAAATCATTGGCCACGACAGTGAGGCGACATAGATGAGAAACTGCGTAATCGCGCCAATCGTCATTTCCCCTGCAATCACCATTTCGCCGCCAATCCAAACCGTCAAAATCACCGAGACGCCGATTAAGCCCGACATGAGCGGATAAAACACGGCTTGAAGTTTGGCAAGCGTGAGATTTTTCTCGTAGTAATTTTGATTGAGTTTTTCAAATTGCTCGATTTCGCTTTGCTCGCGCGTGTAGGCTTTAACAACGCGAATGCCCGACAAATTTTCCTGCACCTTTGTCGTGATTAAAGCATAGCGTTCTTGCAGTTCTTGACTTTGGTGGTGAATAATTTTTCCAATCCGATAAACGCCATAACTCAAAAGCGGTGCGGGTAGGAGCGCAAAAAAGGTAAGTTCTGGCGACATCGCTATCATCGCCGAGAGCGCGAAGACCAATCGAAACGCCGTATTAAGCGAATACATAATGCCCGGACCGAGATAGTTGCGCACCGCGTTCAAATCATTAGTTGCGCGCGACATCAAGTCGCCCGTGCTGTTGGACTTGAAAAAGTTCAGCGAGAGCGTTTGCAGATGTGCGTAAAAATCGTTCTTCAAATCGTATTCAATTTTTCGCGACACCACAATAATCGTTTGTCGCACGCAGAAGAGAAAGAATCCACCCAACGCAGAAAAGAGCACCGCCAATCCAACATCGTGCACAATCTCGTCCACTGTGTAATCGCCTTTCATTGTGTCTATCGCTTGCCCGATGAACTTCGGTGCATAAACGACGCAAAAGTTCGTTAAGAGCACCCATACGATTCCAAGCGCGAGGCTGTATCGATACCGCCATAAGTATTTATTGAGCGAAGCAAGGCTTTGCATTGAATTACGAAATGGATTAAACGAAAAAAGAAACGCCGAAGACGTATCGGCGTTCCGAATAACTATCGTGTGTGCGACATCATTTCAAAATACGATGAAATTTCGGGCAATCAATTCGCGATGGCTTTTTTAATGGCTTCGGCGAAGGTCGCTTTATCACGTCCGCCAACAAAGTAATCGACAATCTCACCTTTTGCATTGATTACAAACGAGGTCGGAATGCCGCGAATTGCACCTTCTTGGGTGAATTTGCCGTAACTCATGGCAAGTTCACGAGTTCCCATTGCCACGGGATAATTCATTTTTTGCGTGGCGACAAAGGCTTTGACTTTTTCTTCTTCATCACCGACCGCAATTCCAATAAAGGAAAAGCCTTTTCCCTCATATTCTTTTTGCAGTTCAATCATATCGGGAATTTCAGCGCGGCAGGGTGGGCACCATGTTGCCCAAAAATTCACAATCACGCCTTTACCTTTGAAGTCTGAAAGTTTCAGGGTTTTGCCGTCAGTGGTGGTTAGCGTGAAGTCGGGGGCTTTTTTGCCGTCTGTTGCGGCGAGCGTTTGCGGCGGCGTTGCGTTTGAAAGCGGTGCGTTCATCAGCAGGAAGCCCGAAGCGGCAACAATCAGCACAAGCGAAATCGTGAGAATGGCGATGCGTTTCATCTTTGAATTGAATTGATGTTGAAAAAGTTAGACTTGAAATTAAAATGACCTGTGTCTACGACGCTTATTGAAAAAAGGTATCACCGATTCGTTACAAGTTTCCGCGACGGGCTTGACCCTGCTCACTCATCAGATTTTCCAGCAAAACTTTCGGGACGTTTCCGTTTCCTACGGTCGTTTTAGCGTCCAAAATTTCAATCCCAATCAGCTTTTCTCCAAGACCGAAGTCTAATGCAATTTCTTGGCTCAACTGAACGGTTCGCGTGACTTTTGCGTCCTCAATAAGCTCGATGTAGAGCGCGTCCGCTTCGTGGTCATATTTCACTCGCATATTTTTTCAAAAGTAATAAGTGTAAACGGTAATCACGACAATCTCATTTGTCTCTTCAACAAAAACTGGCGCGACTTGTTTTATCGGATAAAAAACATTTCCCCAATAATCATTGAAGACGAAATTCATTTTGCTCGACTGCCGATTTGCTTTTACAGGTTCTCTAACTCCTTCTCGAATTGCTTGTTGCACTTCTTGAAATGTTGCTCCCCGCGAAAGACATCTGTCGGTAGCGTGCTTCGTCAAGCGAATAGGCTTCATTACAAGTTTCCGCGAGCGGCTTGGTCGCGCTCGATGGCTTCAAAGAGGGCTTTGAAATTGCCCTTTCCGAATCCTCTGCCGCCGCGCCGTTGAATAATTTCAAAGAAGAGCGTCGGACGGTCTTCGACGGGCTTGGTGAAAATTTGAAGCATATAGCCGCGGTCATCTTTATCGACCAAGATGTTCTGCGCTTTGAGCGTTGCAATATCTTCTTTGATTGCGCCGACGCGCTCCGAGAGCATTTCGTAGTAAGCATCAGGAACAGAAATAAATTCAACGCCGCGCTCGCGCATCGTGGCGACGGTTGCGGCAATGTCGTCGGTGAGCATCGCGATGTGTTGCACGCCTGCGCTTTCATAGAACTCGACATATTCTTCAATCTGCGATTTCTTTTTGCCTTCGGCAGGTTCGTTAATCGGCATTTTAATGCGCTCGCTTTCATTGGCAACGACCACAGAGCGCAGTGCCGTGTATTCGGTTGAGATGTCTTTGTCGTCAAAACTTTGGAACTGATGGAAGTCAAAAATATCGTGATAGAACTTGACCCACTTTTGCATTTCGTTCCAATTCACATTGCCGACGATGTGGTCAATCGCCGCGAGCATCGGACGGCGCGATGCACCGTTGGTGTGTGCCTTTGCAACAAATGGCGGAAGAAAAATTCCTTTGTAATTATTGCGCTCAATAAACGAGTGAATCGTATCGCCGTAAGTTTGAACAGCAGATTTAACGACGACGCCGTGTTCATCTTTGAGTACGGTTGGCTCTTGAACGCCGACTGCGCCGCGCTGAACCGCTAACTCATAGCACTTGGTTGCATCATTGGTTTCAAAGGCAATATCGCGCACGCCATCGCCATGTTTTTTAAGATGCTCAGCGATGAACGAATCAGAGTGCATCGGCGAAGTCAGCACAAAGCGAATTTTGCCTTGTTGCATGAGGTAGGAAGCACGGTCGCGCACGCCGGTTTCAGGACCGCTGTAGCCGACGAGTTCGAAGCCCATCGCTTGCTTGTAGAAGAACGCCGCTTGTTTGGCATTGCCGACATAGAACTCGAGGTGGTCGAAGTCGAGAACGGGAAGTTTTTCGGTGCTCATTGTTTTTGGTAGGTAAAATTAATTTCCGCCTCATGAAGCGGTTTTGCATTTCGGTCTTTCTCGGATAAAATCGGCTCAATGCCGATGTTGCGCCATTCAATTCCAATGGTAGAATCGTTCCACAAAATTCCCCTATCGGCTGAAGGCGTGTAGAAGTTAGTAACTTTATATCGAAACTCGGCGACGTCAGAAAGCACTTGAAAGCCGTGTGCAAATCCTTCGGGCACATACAGCATGCGTTTGTTCTGCTCCGAAAGTTCTACGCCGAACCACTTGCCGAACGTCGGCGAACCTTTGCGAATGTCGACGGCGACATCAAAGACCGCCCCTACGGAAACGCTCACTAACTTTCCTTGTGCAAAGGGGGCAAGTTGATAGTGCAAGCCGCGCAAAACGCCTTTCGTTGAACGGCTGATGTTGTCCTGAACGAAGGTTGCGCTAATGCCGAACGATGCAAAGGTTTTTTGGTTATAACTCTCGTAGAAAAATCCGCGTGCATCGGAAAAAACTTTCGGCTCAATCAAAAGTAAGTCAGGAATCGGCGTTTGAATACAGTTCATGAGTCAGTGTTTTTTGAGGGCGCAAATGTAAGAAAGTTTGGGAGGACATGGCGCATCGGTCAAAGAGCGGCGTTGATTTTCAGCGATGCGTTGTTTATTTAAAGCGGTTTCACATTTTGAGGCAATGGCGAGATTGCGTTCAAAAGTTATCGAAAAAGAGCATACCTTTGTTCAACCTTTGCTTGCGAGAAACGAATGATGTTCGAACTTTAATTCTGCACTTTCGCTTGACCAACACCTTTCGTTTGATGATTTCATCTATGCCGCGTTCTCGCATTTTTTTTGTATTTCTTCTCTGCTTTTCACTGCTTTTTTTTCACGCCCCGCTTTTGGCGCAAGATTCACCACGTAAGTTGCGCGTGGTTTCGGGCGTCGTTATCGATGGCGAAGATAATCAACCTCTGCGTGCTGTGAAGGTGAAAGTGCTTGGGAAGAAAGTTGGCACACTCACCAGCATCGACGGCAAGTTTCAACTGACGCTCCTTCCGGGCAAATACACGCTCTCGTTTTCAATGGTCGGCTACGAAACCGAAAAGGTGGACGTGGATTTAAGTGACGGCGACCAAACGCTCAAAGTCATTTTGAAATCGCCCACTTTCGGCACGGAGGAAGTCGCCGTGTTTGCCGAAGACCCGGGCGTTACGCTCATCAGAGAAGCCTTGAAGCGCAAGAAGCGTCAGCAGGAGTTGCTTCAAAGTTATCGCTATACCCTTTACACCAAGTTCGTCGCCAGCACCGATTCCAGCACCGCCAATCGATCCAGTGCCAACACCGACACGACGATTGTCTCCATCTTTGAATCCTACTCCAAAGGCTATTACAAGAAATCCGACAAGTATTACAACGAAATTGTTCAACGTCGCCAAAGCGCGAATGTGCCGCAATCGGCGAACTTTGTCGTCTTCGGAACGAACCTCAACGCCTACGACGACTTCATCGAGTTTGTCGGACAGCAAGTCGCCACGCCGTTTCACCCCGACGCGCTGGACTTTTACGACTTCACGCTTGGCAAGCGCATCGGGTCGGATTCTTCTCGGTTCATTCGCCGCCTTTTCTTCAAGCCGAAAACCAATCAACGCAAACTCTTCGACGGCTATGTGGATATGGACATGGATAAAAACATTCCGTTGCAACTTGAAATGAAGCCGAACCGCGCCGTGCGATTACCGTTTGACGCTGACTTGATATATCGTCAGCAATTTGACGAGTTCGAGAACTTTTATGTCATGCCGGTTGGCATGCAAATTCAAACCTCCGCCGAAGCCGCCGTGCTCTTCGTTATTTCGCCGCGCATCGACCTCGACATTGAAACCGTCGCATATGATTACCACTTCAACGAATCTTATCCCGACGCACTCTTTTCGCGCCGACGCGTCGACATCAGCAAAACGGCAGATGTGATTGATTCATCGTATTGGGGCACAAATGCCGTGCTGCCGCTTCGCAAAGAAGAAGAATATGCTTACCGTGCTATTGAAATCGCGCAGGATAATCCTGACTCTTCCATCGGCATTGTATTTTTCAATCGTTTAATTGCCCCTATTTCGCGAACCATTCGCTTTTTGAACACCAAGCCGTTCACGGGCATTGAAGATTTATTTCACTACAACCGCGTGCAAGGCGCGTATCTCGGATTGGGTTTGGAAGAGCGATTCTGGGAACGCCTCGACGCCAGTTCCGCCTTCGGCTACGGCTTTTCCGACAAGCGCGGCAACTATGACCTACGGCTCCGATACATTCTTCGCGAGCAAGAAGATTTGTTTCTCAACGCCAAAGCATATCGTTTGCTTCTTCGGCGCGATAATCCTTTCGTCGTCCGTGCGCCGCTCATTACCACGCTTTCGCTGCTGAACAAAAACGACTACGGCGACTACTACTATGCCGACGGCTTCGAGCTTTCGGGCGAAATTGGGTTTGGACAACTCATCTACATTCAGCGCGACGACTTTCTGCACCCGACGATTTTCAAAGTTTTTTTCCGAAACGAACTGCAAACTACCGCGCAAACCAACGCCACATTTGCCTTTTTCGGCGGCGACCGCGTCTTCCGCGAAAACCCCGCCATCTTCAACGGCGTGATGCGCTCTTTCGGCTTCGACGCTCAAATCAATTACAGTCCGATTCGACGTATTGCCAATTTTGGATTTCAGGTCAAAGGTGAATTTTCCAAGCCCAGTGTGATTGCCAGCGACTTTGATTTCACGCAGTATTTCGCCGCCTTGCTTTGGCGCACGCGCACGCTTCCGTTGTGGCGAATGGATTTGCGATTGAGCGGCGGTTACTCAACGGGCGACGTGCCACCGCAACGCTTTTTCAGTTTGGAGTCGGCAGTCGGCGGAACCGCATCGGCAAGTGCGGGCGTCTTTCGCGGCATGCAGGTTAAAGAGTTTTACGGCGATAAATTTTTCGCGCTCTCGCTCGAGCATAACTTCGGCGAAATTATCCCAGGCGTGTTTCGCATTCCCAACATCGCCTCATTCGGTATTGAGTTCATTTTTCTGGGCGGAATTGGTTGGTCGGAGTTTTCAGAACGCACCTTGAACTACACGCGCACCACGCTTCCAAGCACCACGCTGACGAGCGAAAAGTGGTATTACGAAGTCGGTTTCGGTTTGAACCAAATTCTCATCATTCTCCGAACCGACTTCACATTGCGGCTCTCGCAAACGCGCGCGCCGCAACTCTTCTTCACCATTTCCGCCGCCACATTGTAACTCTTCACGGCGAAGTTTTCACCAATAAAAAAGGCTCAATTTCTTGAGCCTCTTTACTTTAGCCTTTTTACTTGAGCCTTTTTACTTGAGCCTTTTTGCGTCTGACGTTTTCAGAACTTACGAAATGGCTTCGACGCGCGTTACTTCGGGAACGGCGCGCTTGATGGCTTGCTCGACGCCGGCGCGCAAGGTCATCGTCGACATGGGGCACGAGCCGCACGCACCGACGAGGCGCAGGTCGACGGATTTATCGGCGCGTATTCCGATGAGTTCAGCGTCGCCGCCGTCCGATTGCAGATACGGACGCACCATATCCAACGCTTCTTGCACTTTGGCATAAATCGCGTCTGCTCTATCCAAATACGGCTCTTGCGCCGTTGTTACTTCGTTTTGCACGATTTCGGATTGCTCTTGCATAACAACTTCCTTTCTTTACGGTTGAGTTAAAATTTTTTTAAGGTAGCAAAATTCTCATCACAATTCAATCTCGACTTTTTGCGAGACCGCACCGGCATTGTGAATGGCAACTTGTTGCGCCAGTTTTTCAGCGGCTTGCATCAAGAGTTTGGCTTGTTCGGATTCAGGATTGCGAATGACAATCGGAACGCCTTCGTCGCCACCTTGTCTGACTTCTTTACCAAGCGGAATTTCGCCTAAGAAAGGCAGGTTGTATTCCGCCGATAAGCGTGCGCCGCCGCCTTCGCCGAAGATGTATTCTTTTGTGCCGTCGGGCAGGGCATAGTAGCTCATGTTTTCAATCACACCGAGAATTGGCACCTTGACGGTTTCAAACATGGCGACGGCTTTGACGACGTCGGCAAGCGCGACGTCTTGCGGCGTTGTAACGACGACCGCGCCCGTCAGCGGCACGGATTGCGTCAAGGTGAGTTGAATGTCGCCTGTTCCCGGCGGAAGATCGAAGATGAGGTAATCGAGCTCGTTCCAAGCCACATCGCCCATGAATTGACGCAACGCCGATGAAATCATCGGTCCGCGCCAGACGACTGCCGTTTTCGCATCGACCAAGAATCCGATGGAAATCATCTTCACGCCGTATTTCTCAATCGGAATCAAAGTTTTGCCCATCACCGCTGGCTTTTCATCTTTCAAGCCGAACATGGTTGGAATGGAAGGACCGTAGATGTCTGCATCAATCAGCCCGACTTTCGCGCCGAGTTTGGCGAGCGCAACGGCGAGATTGACGGCGACCGTCGACTTGCCTACGCCACCCTTACCTGAACCCACCGCAATGAGATTTTTCACCTTCGCAAGCGGATTGCCGGCTTGATTCGCAGTCGGATTCGATGTCGTAACATTGGCAGTCATTTCAACCGTTACTTCTTTGGCTTCCTTGATGAAATGCCGAATGGCGTTGATGCACGCGTTTTTGATGAGGTCTTTAAGCGGACAAGCGGGCGTTGTCAGCACAACGGTAAAGGCAACGTCCGCGCCCGAAATGCGAATGTTTTTGACCATGTTGAGCGTAACGAGGTCTTTGCCTAAATCAGGCTCAATGACGTTTCGAAGTGCGTCCAGCACTTGACGTTCGGTAATGTTCGCCATAGAAATTTGAGTTTAAGGATTATTGATGTTTTCAAACTTGGAAATGCTTTTGAAGGCATAGTCGTTTCCCTTGTGTCAAATCGGTTTTTCGTAGATGAGGTATTCTTTGTAGGGTTTGCCGCCAATGGCTTCACCGAGTTTCATCATTTGCGTGTTGCTTTTGAGCACCCATGAAAGTTCTGCCGCATGGAAGCCTTTTCTCAATCCGTTTTCAATGGTCGCGGCATGAAAGATGCTGTCCAAGCCGCGATTGCGATACTCGGGCACGACGCCCATGATGATGGTGCGAATGGTTTTAATTTTGCGCGAATACCACAGAAATTTCAGAAGTCCAAGCGGCGTGAAGGGGTTGCCATTGACATGTTTGAGAGCGACATTCACATCTGGCAGTGAAATCGAACAGCCAATCGGCTCGCCTTTGTCGCTTTCCAAAATGTAGAGGAAATCTTCGTCGGCGATTTGGCGTAGGTCGGCGCACAGACCCATGAATGATTTTTCCGTGAACGGCACAAAGCCCCAATTTTTTTCCCACGCGGCGTTGTAGAGTTTGAAGAGAATCTTCGCTTCGTCTTGCCAGTGTTTCATCATCACTTTGCGGAGTTTGACTTTGTAGCGTTGTGCTAAGTTATCGGCGAGGCGTTTGAGGCGCGGATAATCAATCGTCGTTTGGTCAACGATGAAAGCCACGAGTTCTTGCGCCACATCAAACCCATATTGCGCGCAGAGGTCGTGATAATACGGCGGGTTGTAGGTCATCAGAAAGACGGGTGGCGCGTCGTAGCCTTTGACGAGCATGCCGAGTTGGTCGTTCATCGAAGGCGAAATCGGACCGCGCATCGCGTTCAAACCTTTGGCGGAAAGCCATGCTTTTGCCGCATCAAATAATGCCGTTGAAACCTCAACATCGTTGATGCACTCAAAGAACCCCCAAAAGCCGACTTTGTCGTGATGCGTTTCGTTGTGCCGATAATTCACCGTTGCGGTAATCGTGCCGACCATCTCGCCCGCTTTCCAAGCCGTGAAGCAGGCTCGCTCGGCATGTTCCCAAAGCGGATAGCGCGAGGTATCAAGCGTTTTTTCGTAATCGGCAATCGGGTGCGGCACCCAGTATTTGTTCAGTTCAGGATTGCGTCGATAAATTTTCCACGCAAATTTGATATACTCTCGAATCTCTTTTTTGCTTTTGGCTTCTCGGATTTCTATCGGCATGGTTATGCGTTAAATTTTTGAGGGGCGAATATACTTTAATCGCGATGGTCAAATGAAATTCATCAGGCTCTTCATCGTTGCAACTTGTTTGAACGCGTGCAATCTTTTCACGCCGCGCGAGCCAGAACCGCCCATAAGCGGCAGCAGTCAATTTTTGTGGCAAGCCCCGACCACGCCCGAGATTCTCTTCGTCAATTTAAGCAACGCATTTGCCTCGCTTAATCCGATTGATTACACGCGCTCCTTTTCGCCCGTTCCGACCACCGACAACCTCGTCGGTATTAACTTCATATTCATTCCCACGCCTGAAACGGCGGCACAAGCGGCGGGGCTTTTTGCGAATTGGGATATTTTTTCCGAGCGACGTTTTTTTGAAAACTTCCGCAACCAAGTTGCACCGCGAACTTCGCCGAACTTTACGCTCACGGTTACAGAGCGGCTTATCGTCTCGCAACAAGAACAGCAACTCGCTGTCGTCTATCGCTTGCAAGCCGCTTACATCAATCCAACCCTTGAAGCGTTGTGCGAAGGGCAGTCGCAACTCATCATCAAACAATCGGGACAGGGATTTTGGTATATCGAGTCGTGGCGCGATTTTCGAAGGGAAAATCCATTCACGCTTAGCGAACTTAAACGCTTGTTGATTAATTGATGGCGCGTTATCCGAAACAGCTTTCCAAAGGCAACAACAATCGTGTGATTGCGCTTTCTGAATCCGAAGTTGGAAAAATTTTTGACGGCGATACGCGCTCCGACATCGGCTCGGAAGCCGAAAAGATGAAGTTTGCCAACGCCGTCAATGGATTAGTCGTGCGCTTCATTCGGCTTGATGTCTATGGCGACTCTGAAATGCTCGTTATGGAGCGATTATACCCGTTGGACTTTCGCGCGATTGAGGTCGAGAAACGCGAGTTGTATTTCGATGTGTTTGAAGATGAACTTCGCTCGCTTCACCGAAGTGGGTTTGTGCATCGCGATTTGGCGCGCCCTTCCAGCGTTTCGGGCGAGAGATATGACAACATTTTTCTCACCGATAAAGGTATCCGATTGATTGATGTGGGCATCTCCGCGTTGAGGTCGCAAGTGGGCGAGCCACTTTTCACGCGCTTCGTTGAACAAGAAATGAAGGTGTTCGAGACGTTCAAAACTTACTTTTTAGAGCGATGAAAGGCGGTTTATTCATCTTGCTTTCGGCAAGTTTTTTCGTCGCGCTTATGGAAAGTTGTGCCAATCCATTTGCGCCAGCGTTGGATAAGAGCAATCGCACGGGCGCAGGCGTCGGCGACTTGCGCACCATTGAAGGCTTCTTTCAAACCTTTCGCTTCGCCTACCTTACACGCGATACCACGCTCTATGGTCAACTCGTTTCCGATAATTTCCAATTTACTTTCACTAACACCCAAAACCAAGAAACTTGGGCGCGCGACGTCGAAATGCGCACCACCAACGGCTTGTTTCGCAACTCCGAACTTCTCGATTTGCAATGGAACAGCGTCGTCTTTCAAAGCGGAAACGACGACAGCCTGCAAGCCGAAGTCTGGCGCACCTTCTTCCTCCGATTCGGATTCAGTGCGACGAACACACAAGAACTTCAAGGACAAGCCCGATTGATTCTCACCCGAAACGCCCCCACCGCCCCTTGGCAAATGTCGCGCTGGGACGATTTCAGCCAGTAAATCGTGAACGGATTTTTGGATTGCGGATTGGACCTCACCCTAACCCTCTCCTACAAGGAAAGGGGACAAGACCTCAACCCAACCCTCTCTCAAAAGGAAAGAGAGCACGACCTCGCCCTAACCCTCTCCTTAAAAGGAGAGGGATGTCTGCGCCAGCAGACAGGGTGAGGTTAAAAAACATAATCTGTGAATACTCGCATTATCCATCTTATCCGCGTTCCATTCTTCAAGCCAGAACACCGATTGAGCGGATTTTTGGATTGCGGATTGAACCTCACCCCAACCCTCTCTCAAAGGAAAGGGAACAGTTTGGTGATGGGCGAAACGGGAATCAATAAAAAATGAGTAATGAAGCGCGTAACTGCCTCGTTACTCATTCCTCATGACTCATAGCTCATCATACCAAAATAGAATAAGCGTGAATAGGCTTTACGGCAATGTCATTCCGGCTTGCTCGGAATCCTTTGAACAGAACGATTCCCGACGCGCTACGCTTGCGGGAATGACAAAAAACCTTAGCATTCTTTCTCGATATTGGTATTACAAACCATTTTTGAAGTCAAGAAGAGCGAAAAAGGCGAGTGGGTGCTCGCCTTTCTAAACGAAGACGCTTAAACGAGTGGTTCAGAGCGGAATGTTGCCGTGCTTTTTGCGCGGATTGGTATCGACTTTGTATTGAATCGTTCTAAAGGCGCGAATGAGCCGCTCGCGAGTTTCGTGCGGATAAATGACTTCGTCGATGTAGCCTCTTTCGGCGGCGAGATAGGGGTTGGCGAAAAGTTTTTCAAATTCAGAGGTTTTCTTTTTGAGTTCCGCGTCTTTGTCGGGTGCGGCGTCGATTTCTTTTTTGAAGATGATTTCCGCCGCGCCTTGCGCACCCATGACGGCGATTTCGGCGGTTGGCCACGCGAAGTTAAAATCGCCGCGAATGTGCTTGGAGTTCATCACGTCGTAGGCGCCGCCGTAGGCTTTGCGCGTGATGACGGTGATTTTCGGGACGGTGGCTTCGGCGAAGGCGTAGAGCAGTTTCGCGCCGTGAATGATGATGCCGTTCCACTCTTGGTCGGTGCCGGGCAAGAAGCCGGGCACGTCGACGAGCGTAAGGAGCGGAATGTTGAAGCAGTCGCAGAATCGGACGAAGCGTGCGGCTTTGCGAGCGGATTTAATGCCCAAAACGCCGGCAAGTCCGCTCGGCTCATTGGCGACGACGCCGATGCTCATGCCGCCCAATCGTGCAAATCCGACCACGATGCTTTCGGCGTAATCTTTATGCACTTCCAAAAATTCGCCGCCGTCGACGAGGTTGGCGATGACTTCGCGCATCGAGTAAGGCTTATTGGGCGAATCGGGAATGATGTTGTCGAGCGTTTGTCCCGCATCTTGAATCGCGGGCACTTCGGCAATGTCGGCGGGACGGTCTTCGCAGTTTTGCGGCATATACGAGACCAACTTTTTTATCGTCTCTAAGACTTCCAACTCGTTTTCGCACGCAAAGTGCGCGACGCCCGATTTATTGGCGTGCGTTTCCGCGCCGCCGAGTTCCTCAAAGGTTACTTCTTCGTGCGTAACAGTTTTGACGACGTTCGGTCCAGTAACGAACATGTAGCTGGTATTTTTCGCCATTAAAATAAAGTCGGTAATAGCGGGCGAATAAACCGCGCCGCCGGCACATGGACCGAGAATGGCTGAAATTTGCGGCACGACGCCCGAAGCGAGCGTATTGCGCAAGAAAATATCGGCGTATCCGCCGAGCGAATCGACGCCTTCTTGAATGCGCGCCCCGCCCGAATCGTTCAGCCCAATGATGGGAAAGCCGTTCTTCATCGCTAAGTCCATGATTTTGCAAATCTTCTCGGCGTTTGCTCCTGAAAGCGAGCCGCCGAAGACCGTAAAGTCTTGCGAAAAGACGCACACCGTTCTCCCATTGATTGTGCCGAAGCCTGTAACGACACCATCTCCCAGAAACCGTTGTTCTCCCAATCCAAAGTTGGTGCTTTGATGTTTGACGAACATGCCGATTTCTTGAAACGAGCCTTTATCAAGAAGCAACTCGACGCGTTCTCGTGCAGAGAGTTTGCCTTTTTTGTGTTGTGCGGCGATGCGCGATTCGCCCCCGAGTTTTTGCGCCTCATCGCGAAGGCTTTGAAGATGTTCGAATTTGGTGTTAGGCATTGCTGGAAATATTTGAAATGAATCGGAGATAATGTTTGATGGTTATGGTTGCTCTCACTATGATAGCGCCATCAATCTACAAAAACGGGGCGGGTTTTGGTGAGGCGAATTTTTTCGTAAAATCGTTGACATCGAAAAAAAATTTCCCTATCTTTGTCGCCCTTTTGGAAAAACATCATTTTGAAACGATATGCCGTCAGGAAAAAAGCGTAAGCGTCATAAAATGGCGACGCACAAGCGCAAGAAACGTCGTCGTAAGAATCGCCATAAGAAGCGTCTGCGTTACCGCAACAATTAATCGCGAGTTTTGAAACGAAACGTTTTCGCACAAGCGCGAAGTTCTTTTCGTGAAGTTCTTTCAAATCAGACTTAGCGTTTGCCCATTCTCTTGGACTGTAAGGCTTGTTGAATGCAGACGCGGTCGAGCATATAGCTCAGCAGGTAGAGCATCTCACTTTTAATGAGAGGGTCGATGGTTCGAGTCCATCTATGCTCACGACACGTTTTTGAAGGAAGCAGGCTACTTGTAACTTCATCGTTGTAAGTAGCCTTTTCTGTAAATTTCTTTTGTTGCCCAGGTGGCGGAATTGGTAGACGCACTACTTTGAGGTGGTAGCGCCGCGAGGCGTAGGAGTTCGAGTCTCCTCTTGGGCACAGCGAGCCGCGACACAACGCGGCTTTTTTATTTCGGTCATGCAAAGACAAGCACATCAGCCTCGACGCAAATCACTCAATCGCTTGCTCTCGCAACGTGGGTATTGCTCACGTCAGGAAGCCGAAGTGCTTATTCGCAACGGCAAAGTGAGCGTGAACGCCCAAACGATTCGCAACCCGTTTCAAGCAGTGCCGATTGACGCGCACATCGAAGTTGTCGGCAAGCCGACAATGCTCGAGAAGCGGCTTTACTACGCCGCTATGAACAAGCGTCGCGGCTTGCTGACCACATCGAACGATGAACATGCACGCAAGACCGTCTATGACGACTTGTGCCCATTTCTTACACAAGCAGGAATTACCGAGCGGCTCTTTGCAGTCGGACGCTTGGACAAAGACACGGACGGGTTGCTACTCTTCACCAACGACAACCGCTTCGCCGATTTTCTCACCAATCCCGACAATCAGATTCCGAAAACCTATCGCGCCCGGCTTGCACGCCCCGTTTCCGATTCCGAACTCGAAACGCTCCGCAACGGGGTAAGAATTGACGCGAGAGGTCAGTCGTATTTTGCTCAACCTTCTTCGCTTGAACGCCTTGCGCCACGACTGGTTGAACTCGCGCTCACCGAAGGCAAGAACCGCGAAGTGCGACGGCTCTTTGATGCTATCGGAAACAAAGTGGAACGCTTGACGCGTTTGAAAATCGGCAATCTTTCGCTTTCCGCGCTTAACTTACAGCCGGGCGAAACCGTGCTCGTGCAAAAAGCAGATATTTGGAATTATCAGAACGATTGAAGTTTGGCTGGATTATACATTCACATTCCGTTTTGTCGCCGTCGATGTGCTTACTGCGACTTTTACTTCGTTACAAATGGCGCGCTCATCGAGCGATTTCTTGTTGCACTTGAAGAAGAAATCAACGTGCGCGCCGACCTCTTTGCCGACGAAGCCGTCTCCACGATTTACTTCGGCGGCGGCACGCCCTCGATGCTCTCCGCCCTGCAACTCGGTCGGATTCTTTCAATCCTTCAAAAAAAATTTCGCCTCGATTCCGACCTTGAACTGACGCTTGAAGCCAATCCCGAAGATTTAAGCGAATCGCTCTTGCAAGACTACTTACACGTCGGAATCAATCGTTTGAGCATCGGCACACAAGCGTTTAACGACGCGAAGTTGAAACGGCTCTCGCGCGAACATACAGCGGCAGAAAGCCGCGCGTCGGTTGAAACAGCACGACGCTGGTTCGAGAATGTGAGCCTCGATTTAATTTTCGGAACGGAAGGTGAAACACTGTCAGATTGGGAACGCGAGTTAGACACTGCCGTTTCACTTTCGCCCGAACACATTTCCGCTTATTCGCTTACGATTGAACCCTTCACGCCGCTTGCCAAATTGATTGAACGCGGCAAACGCACACGCCCAAACGATTCGCTTCAAACGGAGATGTTTCTTTTGGCGATGGAATTTTTGGAGGCGCACGGTTATGAACATTACGAAGTTTCCAACTATGCGCAGTCGGGATTTCGCTCTCGGCACAATGTGTCGTATTGGACGAGAGTGCCTTACTTGGGATTCGGTCCCTCGGCACATTCGTTTTTCAGACAGTCGGGGAAGGAAATTCGCTTTGCCAATCAAGCACGCCTGCAACGCTACTTGGAAAATCCGCATGGGGTTGAAGATTTCCGCGAAGCGCTTTCCGACATTGACCGATTCAATGAAACCGTGCTTCTCTCGCTTCGGCGGCGCGAAGGCTTGGGGTTAGAACTATTGCGGAAAAATTTTAACTTTGCCGCCTTGCATTTCGACGCGCTAAGCCGAACCGTCGCCGATTTTGAACGCGACGGATTGTTGACGACGGAACACGACATCATTAAACTCACGCGCAAAGGATTCACGCTTGCCGATACGATTGCATCTGAATTTTTTATCACTGAACATCAATCAACTCAGGACGACGCCTTTCGTGCGCACTCTGAACTCACATCTCGCGAACTCAATTCGTAACCGACAACCATAATTCAATGCTCACACAGAACAGCCTGACTCACAATCGCCTGAACGCTTATCTCGCTTTATCCGTCTTTCTCATTTCCGAACTTGTGTATGTGCTAACGATGGCGCCGACGTTCTCGTTTTGGGATTGCGGCGAATTCGTCGCCGTCGCCTACACGTTGGGCGTGCCGCACCCGCCGGGAACGCCAATTTTCACGGTATTGGGACGGCTTTTCACAATGATTCCGTTTGGGGACATTGGCGCGCGCGTCAATCTTCTCAGCACGCTTTGTAGCGCGCTTACGGTGATGTTTACTTACCTCATCACGATTCGATTCATTCGGATTTATCGGCAAACAAACCCCGACGAGTGGTCGACAGCGGAAAAAATTTCCGCGTATTCGGCGGGCGTGATTGGCGCGTTTGCGCTGGCGTTTTCAGATAGCTTCTGGTTCAACGCCGTTGAAGCGGAAGTGTATGCGATGTCAATGCTTTTCAACTCGTCGGTGGTGTGGCTGATTTTGAAGTGGTATGAAGTCGCCGATGAAGAAGGCAACGAAAAGTGGTTGCTCCTCATCGCATATGCGTTTGGACTTGCGCTCGGCGTTCACTTGCAAGCGCTTTTGGCGTTCTTTGCCATTGCGATGGTGTATTATTACAAGCGATATGAAATTTCCGTCGGCAGTTTCGCCGCGCTCGTCGTGATTTCATCGGCGATTTTCTTTGTGATTTATCCTGGCATTGTCAAAGGATTGCCAGCGTTGATGCGCGACGTGGGCGTGTGGTCTATTTTCGCTTTGGTGATTGCGCTCATTTACGCCATGTATTACACGCATCAAAATAAATTGCGCCTATGGAATCTTGCGGCGGTGTCGCTGTTTTTGATTGTGATTGGGTATAGTTCGTTTACGGTCATTTATCTGCGCTCGCAAACGAACCCGCCGATTAATGAAAACGCCCCGAACTCGATGGAAAAACTTTACTCCTACCTCAATCGCGAGCAATACGGCGACTATCCGATTTTCAAACGTCGCTGGTCTCAAGACCCGCAACATCAGCAGAACTACCAAAAGTATTCGAGCGATTTAGATTTCTTCCTCAAGTATCAAGTAGGGCATTTGTATTTGCGGTATTTCGGGTGGCAGTTTATTGGTCGCTACGGCGATGTTCAAGACGACGGAATTGACTTCTCGAAGTTTTGGGGAATCCCCTTCGGCATTGGCTTATTCGGAATGTTTTATCATTTCAGGCGGCAGTGGAATATGGCGTTGGTAATTTTGGCGCTCCTACTTCTAACAGGAGTTTTCATCAATATCTATGCGAATCCGCCAGAGCCGCAACCGCGCGAGCGCGACTACGTGTATGTCGGCAGTTTCTTCGCCTTTGCGATTTGGATAGGCATCGGAATTGATGCGCTTTTTGAGACGATTCGCGAAAGTTTGAAAGAAGAGAAGAAACTCGTGCCGGCGACGGTCGGGCTTTGTTTGTTCGGATTGCTTTTCGTCAATGGCAGAATGATGCAGGTTAATTATCACTCGCACGACCGAAGCGGCAATTATGCGCCTTGGGATTACGCCTACAATCTGCTCAACAGTTGCGCCAAAGATGGAATCCTGTTCACAAACGGCGACAACGACACCTTTCCGCTGTGGTATCTGCAAGAAGTTGCTGGCGTGCGTCAAGACGTGCGCGTGGTGAATCTCTCGCTGGCGAATACAGATTGGTATGTTCGCCAACTCATCTACGACTCGCCGCGCGGCGCGAAGCCGATTAAAATGAACATCTCGGAGCGAGAACTGAAAAACTTCGGCTACGAGCAATGGTCGGCGCGAACGATTGCGCTTCCCGTTCCCACATCGGCAAAAGACGACGCCGTGCGTTACGACGAAGGCAAGAAAACGCGATTAAATCTTGATTCCACCTCAACCGCCGTTCAGGGCGCGGTCGATACGATTCAATGGACGTTCGAGCCTTTCGTCAAACTGCAAAGCGGTCAAGGCTACATTCGCGCCCAAGACCGCGTGGTGTATGAGACGATTGTCAATAATCTTTGGGAACGCCCTATCTACTTTGCCGTTACAGTCAGCGATAATAATCGCATCGGCATTGATAATTACCTCCGAATGGACGGCTTCGCCTATCGCGTCGTTCCTGTTAAAACCGACAGCTACGGCTACTTTGAACCCGAAATTATGTGGGATAAATTGATGAACGTTTATCGCTACGAACGCTTGGACGACCCGACGGTTTATTACGACGAAAACACGCGCCGAATGGTGAGCAATTATCGCACGATTATGCTTCAACTTGCGCAACACTATGCGCAAAATCCAAACGCCGTTTCGTCTATTCGCGACAAAGAAGGAAACGTGAAACAGGTCTCGAACAAAGCGCTTGCCACAGAGCTCTTGGATAAATCGCTTTCCATTTTGCCAAACGCGCTTCGCGAAACAGACTATCGCATTTTGCAAGCCGTGATTCAACTGTATTCAAAAGTTGACGGCACTGCGCAAATCGCACGATTGCTTCCCGACTTAGAAGAAGCCGTCGACCGACGCATTCAAAGTAATCCTAACGACCTTTCGCCACGCTATATTCTTGCAACGGCGTATCGCTCTGTCGGCGAGTATGACAAAGCCGTTACCATTTTGCAGTCGCTCTCGCAACAATACAGCCAAGATTCGTTCTTGAAAAAAGAGCTTGAAGACACCAAAGCACAAGCAAAAAGAAGTAGACCGAATCCCGACACGACCAAATCATCAAAGTCGCCATGAGCATTGAGATTCACCCAACCGCCATAGTCAGCGCAAAAGCCAAACTCGGCGACGGCGTCTGTATCGGCGCATACAGCATTGTTGAAGATGATGTTGAAATCGGCGAAGGTACGCTGGTTCAGCCGCGTGCGTATATCGGCAACGGCGCACGTATCGGCAAAGATTGCCGAATCTTCGTCGGTGCAGTGGTTTCAATGATTCCGCAAGATTTGAAGTTCAAGGGCGAAACCTCTTTCGCCATCATCGGCGACCGCACCACGATTCGCGAATACGTAACGGTGCATCGCGGCACGGGCGAAAACGGCAAGACACTCGTCGGTTCAGATTGCCTCATCATGGCATATGTTCACTTGGCGCACGATGTAACGGTCGGAAATCACGTCATTATTTCAAACACGACGCAAGTTGCGGGACATTGCGAAATCGGCGACTACGCCACGATTGGCGGCGTTTGCGGCATTCATCAATTTACGCGAATTGGTCGACACACGATGGTGGCAAGTTCCTCGCGCGTTGTCTATGACGTGCCGCCCTTCGTCATGGCGGGCAGAGAGCCGTTTCGCTACGAAGGATTAAATTTGGTAGGATTAAAGCGACGGGGATTTTCTTCCGAAATACTGGCGTCTTTGCGCAGTCTGTATCGGCTGATTTTTCAATCGGGATTGCTGATTGCAAATGCACTTGAACGCGTCAAATCGGAAATTCCTCCCTCCCCTGAACGCGACGAAGTCATCGCCTTTTTTGAATCGGGAAAACACCGCAAGTTCATTCGCTCCCCGCTCCATTTTGAGTAGCCTTGTAATTTCCGAAACCTTTTCTAAATTCCTGCAAATTTTCAACTCCGAACCCATTTTTGATATGGCACGTGACCTTAACAAAGTAATGCTCATTGGTCGCTTAGGGGCTGACCCGGAAGCGCGTTCAACGCCAAGCGGCTCGACAGTCGTCAATTTCAACTTAGCCACTGGCGACAGCTACAAGGATAAGAACACGGGACAGATGGTTGATAAAACCGAATGGCATCGAATCGTCGTTTGGGATAAACTCGGCGAAATTTGTCGGCAGTATCTTCATAAAGGAAGTTTGGTTTACATTGAGGGGCGTTTGCAAACACGCAGTTGGGACGATAAAGACACGGGCAAGAAAAATTACATGACGGAAATCGTGTGTAGCGATATGCAAATCCTGACGCCCAAGTCGCAAAGCGATAGAGGGGGTTACGCGACGCCCGCGTCGGAATACGACGAGCCGCCCGCACAACCGTCGCCGAAAGCCTCTGCACCACGCCCGAAGTCAAGTTCCGACGCGCCATCGAGCGAACCGAAGAACGACGATTTGCCGTTTTAACGTGCTTTCATCAACGCCAATCACGCCGCTTGTTCATAAGCGGCTTTTTCTTTTCTATGGTTCGTTTTGTATGTGTGGCTCTGCTCATCGTGTCGCAAGTTGCATATTCGCAATCACCGTCGGATACCGCTCAGCGCGTCGTCATTTTAGACCGAGCCAATGAAATTTCAAGCGGCACTTTTACATCGCCGAAAACGAGAACTACGCCCGCCGTCTCCGAACCGATTCGTATAGTGAGCGGCAATGTGCGCTTCATCGAAGCCACAACGACCGTCGACTGCGATACCGCCGTGCAATTTCTTCAATCCCGAAAAATTCGTTTAGTCGGCAATATTGTCATCGTGCGCGATACGGTTACCATTCGCGGCGAAGAAGGATTTTACTTTCCCGACGAGCGAAAATCCGTTCTTGAGACCAACGTCAGCCTCACCGACCAACAGGTGTTGCTCAACAGCCAAAAAGGACTTTACCTTTCCGATGCAAAGACCGCATATTTCAGCGACAAAGTGTCTTTGAAAGATACCGCCAACCTCATTTTCTCCGACAGCCTCGTCTATTATCGCAACGAAACGAGAGCAATTGTGTTGGGCAACGTCGTCGTAACGAACCCGACCGACAACATCGTCATCACCGGCGGCTACGGCGAACATTTCACAAATGAAAAGCGAAGTTTCATCACTGAAAACGCCGTCCTGACCAAAATCGATACCGCGTCGTCGGGCGAGAGTGATACGCTTGTCATTCGCTCACGACGCATGGAGTCGTTCCGAAGCGAATCGGATACCTTGCCGCGCATCGACATCACCGACAGCGTCCGAATCCGACGCGGCATGCTTCGCTCGCGCTCCAACAAAGCAAGATACTTGCTCCAAAAGAAAATGATTTTGCTCTACGACAATCCCATCGTCTGGTATGAAAACAATCAACTGACAGGCGACTCGATTGTGGTTGAACTGCGTGAGGAAGGACGGCGAAATCGGATTGATAAAATGTTTATTTATCGGCGCACATTTCTTGCCTCAAAAGATTCGCTCGATAACTCCGGCAGAAAATTCAATCAGATTTCAGGCGACGAAATGGTGATTACCTTCAATGAAAATTCTCAAATCGAGCGTGCCGACGTCTTTAAGCAGTCGCGTAGCCTTTATTATACATTCGACGACGGAAAGCCGAAAGGTGCAAACCTGACCAGCGGCGACGAAATCACGGTGTATTTTCAGAACAATCAAATTCAATCCATCACATTTCGCGGCGCGATTGAGGGCGCGCAATATCCTGAACGGCTGATTCAACGCGTTCAAAACCTCCCCAACTTCCAATGGCGCGACTCTGAAAAGCCCGATTGACTGTTCTCCAAAAGGGAAGTTTCAAATTCATGCTTTCTCGAATAAACTTTCTCGAATAAACTTTCTCGAATAAAAAAGGGCGGAAAATTTCCGCCCTCTTCATAAGAATCCTTTTTAGACCTTACTTCTTTTTGCCTTTTGCTTTCGGTGCTTTCGGCT
>JBDNCJ010000021.1:0-47837 GCA_046719715.1 Chloroherpetonaceae bacterium
CATAACAGGCGTTTGGCTCAATGGCGGGTGAAGTGGTTAATTGAACATTCTACCTCGCATCAACTTTTGTGGTGTATTGACAGTTTAGTGCTCCGAAACCCGCCCGAACGCAAAGCCCGAAAACGTTGGCGGTAATTTTATATGACGACATTAACAAGACCAAAATCATTAAAACAAGGCGACACCGTTGCGACAATTTCACTTTCTTGGGGTGGAGCGGGAGAACTTTTACACAGATACGAAATCGGCAAAAGACGACTTCATGAAGTTTTCGGACTTAACGTTGTTGAGACAAAAAACGCTCTGAAATCAGCTGACTATATTTCTAAAAATCCGCAAGCGAGAGCAGAGGATTTGATGGAAGCATTTTCAGACAAATCCATCAAGGCGATTATTTCTAACATTGGTGGAGAGGATAGCATAAGGACACTGCAATACACGGACATTAACGTAATCAGACAAAATCCCAAAATATTTTTAGGGTTTTCAGACACGACTATAACTCATTTCGCTTGTTACAAAGCCGGACTAACTTCGTTTTATGGAACATCATTATTAGTTGGATTTGCCGAAAATGGAGGAATGCACCAATATCAAATTGACGACATTAAACGAACACTTTTTTCTTCTTTGCCAGTTGGACAAATTCTTCCTAATAAAAACGGCTGGACATCTGAATTTTTAGACTGGTTTGACAAATCACTTCAAAATACAAAACGAAAACTGACCGATAGCAACGGATGGAACTTTTTACAAGGGAACAAGAAAGTTCAAGGCCAACTAATTGGCGGCTGCGTTGACGTGCTTGAATTTTTAAAAGGGACTGACTATTGGTTAAGCAAATCTGATTGGACGGACAAAATTTTGTTTTTGGAGACATCAGAGGAAATGTTGCCGCCAACTAGTTTCAGACGAGCGTTGAGAAATTATGCTGCACAAGGAGTATTTGAAAAAATAAGCGGACTTATACTTGGCAGACCGTATAACAACAAGTTCGTTGACGAATACAACAACATACTTTTACAAGTTATCAGAGATGAACAAGGTAACGACCAACTTCCAATCATTACAGAGATGGACTTTGGACACACTTGCCCGACATTTACGATACCATACGGAGTTGTTGCGGAGATTGACAGCAAACAAAAAACATTCAGTATTTTGGAGAGTGGCGTGACGGACTGAAAAGAAAAACTACCGCCAACATCGGTTTTGCGTCAGGCGGGGTGACGTGCTACTATTGACAATTTTGTGTATAATTGAAGTGCGGTTCTTCGTATCAAGTGTAGTGCTAAAAAGCCCGCCCGAACGCAAAGCCGAAAAACGTTACCACCAATGCTAAAAAGACGATGACGAAATTACTTACCTTAATAATTTGCCTTGGAATTATGCAAGCAACATTTGGACAAATGACAACTGAAAAAGAAAAATCACTTCAAGCCGTTATTGATAAAACCGTTGATAATAAAAAAGTGTTTGGGACATCTTTTGCCTTCAAAAATGACACTTTAACTTGGCAAGGTTCATCGGGAAATATGACCATTGACCAACCATATTTCATTGCAAGTACAACCAAACTTTTTACAACTGCAATAATCTTGAAACTAAGAGCAGAAGGCAAACTAAGTCTTGATGACAAAATCAGTAAATACATTAACCAGTCAGTGTTATCTGGACTGCACATTTTTAAAGGAAAAGAATATTCGCAAGAACTAACTATTAAACATCTACTCTCTCATACTTCTGGACTTCCTGACTATTTTCAAGGAAAAGGAGCGAATGGAAAAAGTTTGGAAAATGAAATTACAGAAGGCAACGACCAATTCTGGACTTTTGAACAAGCAATTGAAAGGACAAAAAATATGCCTGCTCTTTTTGTGCCTGGGACAAAAGGGAAAGCAAACTATTCAGATGCAAATTTTCAACTTCTAGGAAAAATTATTGAGGCCATTACTCATAAAACATATTCAGAAAACTGCCAAGAAATAATTATTAAGCCACTTGGTTTGACAAAAACCTATTTATATCAAGACTCAACCGACAAAACACCGAAGACGTTATATTACAAAAACAATGAGTTGAATATACCTAAGGCAATGATTTCTTTTGGTGCAGACGGTGGAATGGTTTCAACTTCAACCGATATGCTTGTTTTTATAGAAGCATTTTTCACTGGAAAGATTTTCCCAAAAGAATACATCAATGAATTACAAGAATGGAACAAGATATTTTTTCTTATGAAATCTGGTATTGGCATTCACTTGTTTAAACTTCCTTGGCTTTTTAACCCGACAGGTGCTGTGCCTTATTTTATTGGACATTCAGGACTTTCAGGAGCATTAGCATATTACAGTCCTAAAGAAAATATATTTGTAGTTGGGACAGTTAATCAAGTTGCACATCCTGACATTTCCTTTAAGACTATGATAAAATTAACACAACAAATAAAGAAAAAATGAGAAGCACTGGTGGTAACAGGCGTTTGGCTCAATGGCGGGTTCTGTGGTTAATTGAACATTTTACCTCGCATCAACCTTTGTGGTGTATTGACAGTTTGGTGCTCCGAAATCCGCCACTGCGCCAAGTGCCAAACCGTTAGCAGTAATGCCAGCAGACCGCAAAAGCAACCTTAAAAATATCATCCGACAACATTTTGACTATCTTTGTATTGACGGAAAATTAAATGAAACAAAGAATTTACATAGACACTTCAGTAGTTGGCGGTTACTTTGACGAAGAGTTCAAAGAGGCGACAATAAGCTGTTTGAGCGGCTCGACAATAACGAAATTATTTTTGTAGTTTCTGACCTGCTCGACCTTGAGTTAATAAACGCACCGCAACAAGTTAGAGAACACTTACTAAAATATTCTGCCGACAAATTCCAAAGAGTTGAATTGACAGAAGAAGCTATAAAACTTGCTGACACTTATATTGACGAAAAAGTAGTTGGCAAAACAAGTTTACAAGATTGCCGACACATTGCTTTAGCGACCATTCACAAGGTTGACGTTTTAGCAAGTTGGAACTTTAAACATATCGTAAACCTTGACAGAATTAAGGGCTACAATTCTGTGAATTTACGACTTGGATATTCAATGATTGAAATAAGAAGCCCAAAAGAATTAGTAAATTATGGAAACGACTAAAAAAGAAAAACAGTTTGATGCTGTAAAAATGATGAGAGAAATCAGAGAGAAAATAAGCTCTGAAACACAAAATATGACATTTGAGGAGTTGAAAGCGTATATCAAACAAAAACTCGCTGACAACAAAACGAAACTTGTTGGACAGTAGCAATGACGACAGAAGGCACTACTACTAACATGGGTTTTGCGTCAGGCGGGGTAACGTGCAAACTTTGACCTTTGTGCTTCTATTAAAGTTCAGTGCAGGTTGACAGTTTTGTGCTCCGAAACCCGCCCGAACACAAAGCCCGAAAATGTTAAGACAAACAACAAAACAAACGATATGCTTGAAACCAACCAAAAAGCATTTGAAGACGTTGAAGGACGCTACTATTTTGCACCTATCAAAAAGAACTTTGAGAAAAAAGTAAAAGAAGTGGGAGCAGAAAAGGCTATTTCCTTTCTCACCGAAATTATGCAGAGTGCAACAGCAGAAGTTGAAAAGATTATCCAAAAACGTATCAAAAGTGCCGAAATAAATGACGCTTCACAGACGCGAAAAGCGTTAGCAGGAAACGGTTTTCAAGGTTTGGTAGCATACTCTTTGATTTACTTGCAAAACGAAGGCTTGATAAGCAAGGACTTAGTTATCACGCTAAAACCAAAGAAACACAAACTCATAAAAGACTATGCCACAATACAAGTAGGTGATGACCTGCAAAAACCAGACGTGGATTTGATGATTTACCACAACAAGAAATTAGAAAGAGCACCTGTTTTGATATTTTCAATGAAAACATCTTTGAGAGAAAGAGCAGGACAAACCTATAAATGGAAACTTTTAATGGACATTGCAACATCAAAAGACTGTATGCAAATCAAACAAAAATATGGTTTGAGTTTTGAAATAAAAGCAGATTTTAGAGTGGGTTTTATTACGGCTAATTTTTATGATGAAATTACGAAACCCCAACAAATAGGAATGTTGAATTTCTTTGATTTTGTGTATCTTACCAAATCGGGTAAGTTCAAATCCCCTGTCAATGAGTTTTCAAAAATCGTATCAGACCTAGAAATACTTTTCAAATGATACTAACCGAAAAAAAATATACAGATTTTTCGTGGGACTTTTTAGGAGCGAACACCAAGCAATTTACACATTGCTACCACAACTATCCCGCTATGATGATACCGCAAATTGCAGAACGTATTTTGTCAATATACGGTAAAAATAGTCATTTGCTTTTTGACCCTTATTGTGGCACAGGAACAAGTTTGGTAGAAGCAAACTTAAAAGGAATAAACGCTATTGGAACAGATTTAAACCCATTAGCACGACTTATTGCCAAAACAAAAACAACTAAAATAAACCTACAAATTTTGGACTTATACCTCAAAGACTTTAATGACTATATGTTTTCCTCAATGTTTAACTTTGGCAATAAAGTAAGCGTCGTTATTCCCAAAATCAACAATATTGATTTTTGGTTTGACAAAAGCGTACAGGAGAAATTAGCCATCATCAAAGCCTTTATTAACAAAATAGAGGACGAAAACGTAAGTAATTTTTTCAAAGTAGCATTTAGCGAAACCGTTAGGGAAAGTAGTTTCACACGCAATAGCGAGTTTAAATTATTCCGAATGACAGCCGAACAAATACAAAAGTTTAACCCTGATGTTTTTGGTTTGATGCAAAATAAATTAGCCCGAAATTACAAGGGGCTTAAAGCATTTTTAGAGCAAAAACCAAGTGGAAGTTCGCAGGTATATGATTTTAACACAAGTAATGAAGTGCAACATATTGAAAATGAAAGTGTTGATATTGCTGTAACTTCACCGCCTTACGGAGATAGTCGCACAACAGTTGCTTACGGACAGTTTTCTAGACTTGCCAACGAATGGTTAGATGTAGAAAATGCCAACCAAATAGACAACCATTTAATGGGCGGAAAACGACAAAAAGAAGTTTATAATTTTGACAGTCTTGTACTCAAAGAAAGTCTTGAAAAAATTGCGTTGATAGACGAAAAAAGAGCCAAAGAGGTTTCGTCGTTTTATTGGGACTATCAAAAGTCAATTGAAAACGTAGCCAAAACTATTAAAAAAGGTGGTTATGCTTGTTATGTGGTAGGTAACCGAAAAGTAAAAGGCGAAGTTTTACCCACAGACGAAATAACCAAAGATTTTTTTGAATATCAAGGTTTTACACATGTAGAAACCATTATTCGCAATATTCCAAACAAACGTATGCCCAGCAAAAACAGCCCAACAAATGTAACAGGTAAGAAAGACGAAACAATGAACAACGAGTATATCGTGATAATGCGAAAAGAATAAAAACAGCCTTCAAAATTATGTTTGCCAACTGAAAGTTAGCGAAACCAAAAGGCTGGCAGATGTGCGTAATTTAGGCTTTTGTGCTTGCTATAAACTTTGTGCGTAAGGCAAGGGAAGTGCTATCAATCCCGCTCTTCGCCAATATTCTTCCATTAGTGGCAAGCACACTGAAACAGCGAAAATGAACGAAATAGCAACAAAAGAAACTTCATTCCTATTGACAATCCAAAACGAATTGAAATTGACTTGCAGTTTTCAGATAAGCAGTTTTCAAAATTGACAAAAGGGCTTATTCCTCAACAAATGTAGGACAAATGGCTTATCTATTACGAAAACGAATAGCTTTATTTTCATCGCTCTTGGACAGTTTGGTAATATGGCAGCTGAAGTGCTTCTATGAAACATTTGTTCAAGGTCCAACAGCAGTAATTCAATTGAACTTATATGCTAAAAATCTGCTACTACGCCAAGCCGCAAAACGTTATGCCTCACCCTAAAAGACAAAAAGCAATCAAACAACCACACGAACATCGGGAATATATTACGACTTTGCTTACGAACAGACTTTTGGAAGTTTTTATAACAACTTGACAAACGAAACTAATGCAACAATTTCAAATACAGCTATTCAAAGGACACCCGATATTCAATGACGGTGTGAATAGAATATTGATTGACACGGGAGCGCCCTCAACTATTCACAGTTCAGACAGTTTGAATTTCTGTTCAGAAAGTTTCAAATGTTCAACAAACTATATGGGTTTGACCGTTTCAAAAATTTCCGATATGCTTGGAACAGAAATAACAACTTTGCTTGGAGCCGATATACTATCAAATTTCAAAATCCTTTTAGACTATCAAAATCAAGTAACCGCGTTCAGCAAACAGGAAATTGACATTGACGGAGCGCAAGTGGACATTTCAAATTTTATGGGAATACCGATAATTAAAATGGCAGTTGATAACCAAGAACTAAAACTCTTTTTAGACACAGGAGCGAAACTTTCCTATTTATCGGACAGCTTGACAAGCAATTATGAAAGTGTTGGAACTGACGAAGACTTTTATCCAGGAATAGGTAATTTTCAAACTGAATGCTTTGAAATTCTGACAATTTTTGGAGACAAAGAATTCGTTGTGAAATATGGGAACCTACCGAAACTACTACAAATGACATTGATGTTGAGCGGAACTGACGGCATTATCGGGTTTGACTTTTTTAGTAATTTCAAAGTTGTTCTTGACCTTAAAAACAACAGACTTAAATATGCAAAATAGACACACAGCAAAAGAAGGGCGAAGGCATAACACGGGTTTTGCGTCAGGCGGGGTAACGTGCAAACTTGGAGTTTTGTGCTTCTATTCAAGTATAGTGCTGGTTGACAGTGAAGTGCTCCGAAATCCCCCACTGCGGTAAGCCAAGAACCGTTGGCATCAAGCATAATTTGACTTTCCATTAAAATGACAATTAATCCAAATAACAATATCAATAACCAATTCAATGACTATCAAGAGTTAATAAAAACTCTCAAGTCATTAGGAACAACTTTAAAAGTCCTTAAAGGAAAATGTATTCTGACTGATGGCGATGTAGTGAACCAGATCTTCATCATTGAAAAAGGCTGTTTCAGAACTTTTCGTTGGATAGATGATGAAGAAGTAACTATTGGTTTTAGTTTTGAAGGTGATATAGATACTTGCCCTTATGCTTACATCAATCAACTAAAAAGCACAGACTGCATTGAAGCTTTGACAGACAGCCGAGTGATAAAAATTCATCGTAGCGAGCTTCAAAATCTTGAGAGGCAAAAACCAGAATTAAATAAATTCACACAAATACTTTTAAGCCATTACATAGAGATTCTCATTCAAAGAAATATTGACTTGCGAATAAAAAGCGCTGAACAACTCTATCAAGAATTACATAAAAGACAGCCAACAGAAGTGGCTCAAATTCCATTAATGTATATTGCTTCCTACTTAGGGATTTCAAAAGAAAGATTAAGCCGAATCAGAAAAAACTTCAAACCAATTGACTAAGGTCAAATGAGATGACAGTCTGCCATCGTAATCTTGCAGTCGAGTACAAGAACTTAAACTTAAATCGACTGCAAAATGAAAAAATCACCAATCTATGGGCTTTTATGCTTAATTCTTATCCTGACCAGCTGCGGGAAAGAAAATCCAGTTGAGCCCTCCAAAACCGTCCTAACAGACAATCCCAAAATCACCGATTTAGACAAATTGGTGGATAACACCTTCAAGGCATACGCGGCAAAATCTTCCACGGCGGGCTTTTCTATTGCTCTCATCAACGGAACTCAAGTCAGTCAGTATAATTACGGTGAAACTAAACTGGGGAATAAGACTTTACCTAACAACCAAACCCTTTATGAAATCGGGTCTATTACCAAAGTCTTTACGGCTATTGCTACACATTACTGGGTAACAAGCGTAAAAGGAATGTTCATTTCAACCCCTATTGAAGGCTTCCTGCCCTCCAACCTTGCGACTAAACTTTCTCTCAATGATACCAAAGTAAGTTTTAAACAACTCTTGAACCATACCAGCGGATTTCCAAGAATACCCAACAATTTACCTAACAACGCTGACCCTTACAATGGATACGATAGCACCAAAATATACAATTACATTTTAAATAATAATTTGCTTCGTACACCCGGTACTACTCCCAATTCCGAACAAGAAGCCTTTAATTTTTACAGCAATTTCGCTTACGGTGTTGCAGGAACAATATTGGAAAGAAACCATAATCAATCATTAAATACAATTTTTCAAAACTACATCTTCAATGATTTGAATATGAGTAATACCACTCTCAACAATATTGAGAGCATTTCTAACAGAGCATTCCCGCATAATATTTCAAATAACGCTTCTTACTGGCACTTTTCAGGAATGGCGGGGGCAGGCGGACTTAAAAGCTGTTTATCAGATATGGTAAAATTTGCTCAAAAACAGTTAAGTACTGCGGTTGGTAATTCTTATCAAATATGCCAACAACCTACCGTACAAATTAATGGCAAAGACTATTTTGGCTTAGGTTGGGAATATTTCTACACCAGTACACGAAAACGTATCACTGTAAAAGATGGAGGTACAGGTGGATTTACAGCCTTCATTGCCTTTGAAAAGACTTCGCAAAAAGCTATTGTAGCATTATTCAATAACGGCATTGATAACAACCCTGGTGAATCATTTGTAAACCTTTTGGAAGAATTTTTCAAATAATCAAAAAATCCGCATAAAAACATGAAAAATCTGACTTTTATTCTTTTCGCTATTTGCTTTGACATCTTCTCAGAAGTTGCATTGGCACAAAATGTATCTATTCCTAATCTCAAAATTGAGATGGTCTTATCTAAAAAAGAGTTCAAAACCTTTGAAGAAGCTCAAAAAAATGCTACTGATGAAATTACAGACGGAGACCCACTGTGGCTCTACATTAAATCTAATAAGCCTTTCAAGGAAATTACTGATGTAGTTAGGGTGGCTCAAAGTGATGGTTCTGTTTTAAAGTATCACTCTTTGATGTTAAGATTAGGACCAAATAGCGATTGGGCACCATATAATGAAAACTGCAAACTGTGCTTTGGTAGTGGAAAAGAATGTGCTTTTTTAGACAGAGTTCCTGCTGAAAAATTAGAAAGCACAGAGTTAGTACTCAACTTAACAACCTATACCACAAAAGGCTCTTCCAAAGTAATGTTAGCGACCGTAGGAGCAGGTATGCCCGGTAACTGGGACAATCAAGTGCGGCTTTATATAAAGGATACCCAAGTAGCTTCTGCACGTCTAAACTGTAAAGTAGAAGATGGCATAGCAAAATACAAGAAAATGTGGGAAGTATACAAAAACCAAATGAGTAAGGGAGACGAAGATTCAAATGAATTACCTAAAGCAGGTAACTATGCCGATAAAGCACTGCAAAATCAAGTCATGCAGTTTGTAAAAAGAGAAGGTATTACTCCAAGTAAAGTTTTTTTTACACAAAATAATTGGACAGAAGTTGAGGTGTCTCCTATTGAAAAACATAGATACTTGACTGCCGTAATTACTTATCAAAAGTCTGGTAAATGCTATTACGGAGTTGTGCAAGTGATGCAAGATTATTCATTTGCTCTTACTAAGTATAGTAAGTCTAATTTTACTCTACAAGATAAAGATTTACCTATACATTGTAAATAATTGTGAAAAAAGTGAAAAAAGAGATTTTTGTCATAGGCATGTTTTTATGCATTATGTCCAATGCTTTTGCCCAGTCCGAAACACAAACAAGTGAAGAAACTTCGGTTTTTGGCAACGAAAAAGTAAATATTCAGTGGAGCGGACTTCTAACACTGAATTATCATCAACGATTTTCAAATGTTAAGCCGGGAATTGCTTTTGAGGCTACATTCAACAAACACTTTGTTTTAGGAGCGTTTGGTCAATTCACAACGGGTAATTTTGCGATACCCTACAAAGGCTATCAAAACAACATCATTACCCAAGAATTTGGGCTTACGATAGGCGCAACGCAAAGCACTGGCAAACTTTTTCACATTGGCGGACAGTTGAGAGTAGGTGCCATTCTGATGCAAGCGGATAGCACATCCGAAATAAAACTTTCTCGCAGGTTTACACCTACCGCACGCGATAATGGTATTACAGTTTATCCTGAAATAAATGCTACACTGAATCTTACCAAACAACTAAAACTGCGAGCAGGCACAGGTTTTAACTTTCTGATGCTTAATAAAGAAACCGTTGTCAATGAACGGGATTTAGACACTTGGTTTCTTAATCTTTCTTTAATTTTTTCTTTCAAAAACTAATTTTAATTAACCTAATCCATGAAGAGGGTTCAAATCATAGTCTTTTTTCTTATTAGCAATATTTTTTTAATATCAAATTTATTTGCTCAAACAGATAGCACAGCATCTAAAGAAACGATATTATATACACTTGCCTACAATGAAATTTCTGGTGATTGTAAAATTCCACTTATAGGCTTTGTTAATGTTGCCAATGCAAACCATAATGGCTTTCAGTTAGGTTGTGTTAATGTAACACAAGGTAACTTCTCAGGTTTAAAATTAGGCTTTGTTGACCGAACTAAAGGCAATATGAATGGTTCGCAAATAGGATTTCTCAACTTTGGCTCAAGCAACGTAGAAGGACTACAGCTGGGTTTTGGAAATCATTCTAAACAAAATGTAATGGGTTCACAAATTGGATTTTTTAATCAAATTAATAATAGCCTAAATGGTCTGCAACTTGGCTTTGTCAATGAAGTAGAGGATAATACAAGAGGAGCTCAAATAGGTTTTGTAAACGAAACTTACAAAAACTCACAAGGTTTACAGTTAGGCTTCATCAACGAGACCAAAGGTAAGGCAAGCGGTTGGCAAGTTGGCTTTCTTAATGTGGCTGATACGCTTGAAAAAGGTGTGCCTATTGGATTCTTTTCATTTATCAAAAAAGGAGGATACAGAGCTATTGAGATGTCAAGCAGTGAACTCTATCCTTTTAATTTTTCTTTCAAAACAGGCATTCCGATTCTGTATTCATTTATACAAGGTAGTTTTAACCATAATTTTAAAAATCAATTTGCTTTTGGTGCGGGTTTAGGTTCATTGATACACATAACAGGAAATTTTTATTTTAATCCCGAAGCAACCTATCACTCCTCGTTTAGGTCAGACAATCCCAATGCTACCTCCTTGGCTCTTAATCTCAAATATAGCATAAGCCATAATCTTCAACTTGCAGCAGGAGTATCAGTGGTACAATTGAACTACCCCAAAGACGGCTATCAAGAACCATTTTTCAAAATACAAAAGTTTGAAATAGATAATAGAAACAGCCTTTTAGTAGGTGCAAGGTTTGCTATTACTTACAATTTTACCGAACTAAATAAATAAATACATGGAAAAATCAAAATTATCTATATTTATCTTTTTCATTTTCAGTTTTATTGTTCCTTGGATAGGTTGGAGCATTATGGCTGTAAAAGGGTTTAATTTGTTTTTGTTCTATACTTCATACGGTTGTGCTATCGGTGGTTTGGTAGCGGTGTTTATTGAAAACGGTAAATCTGGTATTTATAAAACACTTGAAAATTTCAGATTAAGTGCCCCAATAAGCGCTTGGCTTTTAGCAGTTTTATTTCCATTTATCTGGCAAATACTAAGTTTTGTGCTTTACGGTTTACTTTTTAATGAAAAAGGATTAGGCAAGGTAGAGCTTTTAAATATATCAAACTTATTTACTTGGCATACATTGTGGCTTTTGACCACAGGGCCACTTTCAGAAGAATTAGGTTGGCGAGGTTTTCTTCTGCATAAGTTATTGAATAAGTATTCATTTCTAAAATCAAATGTACTTTTAGGATTGATTTGGGCTTTTTGGCATTTACCAATTATGTACCAGAAATGGATTACAATTCCCATATCGGGTATTTACTTTTTTGTGGGCGTGATTTGCTTTGCTTTCATAATTGGTATTATTTACGTTATATCAAATGGTAATTTGTTTTTATGTATTCTATCGCACTGGACTATCAATGCTATGCAAGAAATGTTTGGGTCAATATTTCCCGACATAAAATTGCCAAATGAAATTTTTTATGTTTTCAGTACTTTTATTTTACTTGTTATAACTGTGCTACTTTTGTACTTATTTAAGCAAAAAATATCAGTCACTGAAAATCATTTGTTAAAAAATAATAATTAAAATTCAAAATTTATGACATGTATGTATTTCTTTTCTTTAATATTTCTCATACTTTCAGCCTGCAAAAATTCTTCTGATAGTGAAAAAAATCAAAGAAGAGATTATTAAAATAGAACGTGCATTCCAGCAAATGACCGTAAATAAGGGTATTGCTGAAGCCTTCTATATTTTTGCAGATGAAAACGCTGTCATAAAAAGAGAAAATGATACCTTGATTATAGGTAAAGAAAATATCAGAACGTATTATCAGCAGAAGCAATTAAAAAACGTAAAGGTTGAATGGAAACCAGACTTTGTAGAAGTTTCTCAATCGGGCGATATGGCTTATACTTATGGCAAATATATTTGGGAGTTTATCAATCAAGACGGGAGCACAAAACAAATAACCGGTATTTTCCATACTGTTTGGAAAAAACAGAAAGATGGTTCTTGGAAGTACGTCTGGGATTAAGTTAATTATGTGATTTATCTCTTTTAAAGACAAACTAGAATGCCAGCTGCCAACACAGGTTTTGCGTTAGGCGGGGTGATGTGCAAACTTGGAGTTTTGTGCTTCTATTCAAGTGTAGTGCTGGTTGACAGTTTTGTGCTCCGAAAACCGCCACTTCGCTAAGCACCAAAACGTTATATGCCGCTTTAAAGAGACAACCAAGACGCAAGAGCATTATGAAAAGACGAAAATTTATAAAAGACACACTGACGGGACTTCCTTTGCTTCTATTTACACCGAATTTATTAGCTTCTTGGGGTAAAGACGATGACGACATTAAGCCCAAAGGAAAAACAGTAATAATAGTAGGTGCGGGGATATCAGGACTTGCGGCAGCTAAAAAATTAAAACAAAATGGCTTTACCGTTATCGTTTTAGAAGCGCAAGAAAAAGTGGGCGGACGACTCCGAACTGACAGAAGTCTTGGTATAGCTTTTGATGAAGGAGCAAGTTGGATTCACAGTCCAAACGGAAATCCAATAATCACTTTAGCATCACAATCAGGAGCAAATACCTTTTTGACAGATGATGATAATGTTTCTGTATTTGATATTAATGGTTCAGCTTACTCTGATAGCATATTGACGAGTTCTGAAAACCAGTTCAACAACGCTTTGAATGATGTAAGAAATGCAGGTAATCAAAATCAAAGTTTTGAGACTGTATTTAATTCTCTATACCCAGCACAGGTAAATAATAGACTTTGGAAATATATGCTTTCGGCATTTTTAGAATTCAATACTGGTGGAGATATTTCAAAACTTTCTTCTAAATACTTCTACGATGACGAAGAGTTTGGTGGCAGTGATGTAATCATTACCAACGGCTATGATAAGATAACAGATTTTTTGGCTCAAGGACTTGACATAAGACTAAATACAAGAGTTACAGCAATAGACTACGGAGGCCAAAAAGTAAAAGTAATAACAAGTAACGACCTAATTGGAGGCGATTATGTAATTGTATCTGTGCCCTTAGGCGTTCTAAAAAACAATGCAATTAATTTTAATCCCGCACTACCAACCGACAAAGCGAATGCTATTACCAAAATTAATATGGGAAATGTGAATAAATTCCTATTCATATGGAATGCCTCGTTTTGGGACACTAACCTGCAATATATTGGCTATACACCTGAAACAAAGGGAAAATTCAACTATTTCCTTAATGTCAAGAAATTTACAAGTGCCAATGCTTTAATGACCTTTGCTTTTGGAGACTATGCCACTGTAACCGAAAGTATGTCAGACAGCGATATTATTAAAGAAGTAATGTTACATTTGAAAGCCATATATGGAAACAGTATCCCTAATCCGACCAATATGTTGCGAACAAAATGGAGACAAAACATTAATTCTTATGGTGCATATTCTTATGCAACGAATGGCACAACAACTTCTGATTTTGATACACTTGCAAAATCAATAAATCATAAACTGTTTTTTGCAGGGGAACATACAAGCAGAGATTATCGGGGAACAGTTCACGGAGCTTATCTGAGTGGGATAAGAGAAGCCGACAAAATCATTGACCTATGAAAATGACAAGAAAAATGGCATATAACAGCCGTTTGCCGCAATGGGGGCTGACGTGGTTAAATCAAATGAAGTGCTTCTATCAAATTTTGTGCTTGGTTGACCGTTTTATGCTCCGAAACCCGCCCAAACGCAAAGCCCGAAAACGTTGGCAGCGATTTTACCAAGACAATGAAATTTCCATTTGACACATCAGAACAAGACATTCTTGACTTTGAGAAATTACTCAAGGACAATGGATTGACAATTCAAACTAACAGCGATTTGGAAAGATTATCTTTAGCTGTTCTTGCTATTTGCAACGAGCATCTTCAAGACGCATGCGCGCAGTCTAAGGGTTTGTCTGATGGTTTGATATTCATCAAAGAAGTAAGGGAATGATAAACGCATTTCGCCACCGATTCAACCTCAACGCCTTTGATCTCTGCAATTTTCTTTGCGACTTCAACCACAAAGGCAGGCTCGTTGCGTTTGCCGCGATGCGGCGTCGGTGCAAGCCATGGGCAATCGGTTTCCGTCAATAAATCTTCAAGCGAAAGTTCAGCAACCACACTGGGCAAGGTTGATTTTTTGAAGGTAATAATGCCCGGAATGGAAATTTTGAACCCTAACTTCAAACAGCGTTTGGCTTCATCAATGCCGCCTGAAAAGCAGTGCATCATGCCGCGAAGGTTCGACGATTTTTCTTCTTCCAAAATTCTGAACGTATCCGCCCAAGCATCGCGCGTGTGAATGACGACGGGCAAATCGCGTCGCTTAGCAAGTCGCAACATCTCGCGAAAGCACGTCTCTTGAACGGATTTATTGTGGTCGGGGTAATGATAATCCAACCCGATTTCGCCAATCGCCACAACCTTTTCACAGTACGAAAGCGATTCTAATTTTTCGAAATCGTTCAAATCAAACTGATTGACTTCGCCGGGGTGAAGTCCGACATTAGCATAAACGAAGGGCAACGCTTGGGCAAGCGCAATTGCGCCTTCGCTCGTTTGAACATCAGTGCCGGGATTGATGAGAATGGAAACTTGGCTTTCGCGAAGTCGTGCGATGATGTCCTCGCGGTCTTCGTCAAACTCTGGAAAAGAAAGATGTGCGTGTGCGTCTGTGAACATTGATGATAAAATTTTGAGCGCGAAAATACGAAAATTGAGTATCGTCAAACTTTAAATCGCAAAAGGTTAAAACCTCGTCAAGAAAACCCAGTAGAAATAGTGCCGTACAGCATTACGCCGAATACACTTGCCAAACTCAAAGGGCTGAACTTGATTGCAAAAACCGTCGTCGACGGCTTCCTGCTTGGATTGCACCAAAGCAAACGCATTGGCATCGGATTAGAGTTCAGTGAATATCGAGCGTATCAACTCGGCGACGATGTCAGAACGATTGATTGGAAACTTGTTGCACGTTCCGATAAGTTTTTTGTGCGCAATGCCGAAGTAGAAACCAGCGTCGCCATACGCATTCTCTTAGACGCAAGTGCTTCAATGTGCCACGAGGAAGATGGAATCACAAAGTTCGATTACGCACGCTGGCTTGCCGCGTCACTCTCTTATCTTGCCTATCAACAAGGCGATGCGGTCGGTCTTTATGTGATTCAGGACAGCATTTCGCACATGCCCGCACAGCGCGATAAAACGCAACTCCAACGAATCTTTAATACGCTTCAAACCGTCGTTCCAAAAGGAAAGTGGATTGATTCATCGCAAATTCAAAAACTGCTTTCCCGTTCAAAACTGCGCGAGCTGACGCTCTTCATCAGCGATATGAACGAACATACCGACGAAATTATCTCTACCCTCAACGCCTACTCAAGGCTTAAAAACGACGTCGTGCTCTTTCATCTTATGGGCGCAAATGAACGCGATTTTAATTACACGGGCGATATTGAATTTGAAGATTTGGAGACAGGTGAAATCGTGAAAGTCAATGCAGAAACCGCAAAAGCACACTATCAAACCGAAATGCACAATCGTCTGAAAACCCTTGAAAAATCAATGCAAGCGGAGCGAATCGCCTATCAACGATTCATCATTCAAGAGCCGCTCGATGACGCGCTTCGCAAATTTCTAACGATGAGGAAACGATTGCCAAGATGACACTGCTACACCCGATTTACCTTTGGTCGCTTCTCTTGCTCGCAATTCCGATTGCTGTTCATCTCCTTTCCAAGAAAACGCCAAGAAGAATCAAAGTGGGGAGCGTTCGGCTTCTCTTACAAACGCAAAGCCGCACAGTTCGAAGAGTCAAATTTCACGACCCGTTGCTTTTTGTGCTTCGCGCATTAACGGTTTCACTGCTTGCCCTTTTGGTTGCGATGCCTGAAATCGCCTGTCATCAAAAGCCGTCAGCGAAGGGGTGGATTTTAATTGAGCCAAATTTTTCGCTTGAAGAACAATCCGCCGAGTTTCACAAAACGATTGATTCGCTGGTGAAGGCTGGCTACGAAATGCGTTGGCTTGAAACGGACTTTCCAACACACTCACGAACGCTTGAAAAAAACGAAGCGATAGACCTGTGGTCGCTTCTTGCCGAAGCCGATAAACAGAAGCGCGATACGCTTGCCTTTTTTGTGGCTTCAACACTGCGCGAAAGTTCTCTGCAAGGAAAACGCCCTACGCTTTCGCACGAGGTTCGCTGGATTGAAGCCCGCGCAGAAGAAACCATGTGGATTGAACGCATCGCACAACTTTCGGAAGATTCCTTGTTCGTTCTGCTGGGAATAAGTTCGCCAAGTGAAACGCGATTTCAGCATCTTGTTGTGCCCGTTCCCGATAGGACAATCCTGATTCCTCCGATTGAACTCATGCGGCAAGGCGACAGCATCGGCGTAGCCCTAATTTCAAAAGTCTATTCAAATCCGAGCGAAAAAAAGTGGTTCTCGCTAACGGTGGCGAAACAGTGGTGTATTGTCTATGACGAAGAATTCGAGAAAATCCTTCCTTACCTTGAACGAGCCGTGAGGGCAATCGCACACTTTGCACCAGTGAAAATTTCTGTCATAGTAAAAAAGCAAACCGAATGGAAACCCAATTCAGAAGAGCAACTCATTTGGCTCTCTAAGGCGACACCGCCTAAACACCCGAAATGCCTTGACGCAAGGGGCTTTTCGGCAGAAGCGTTTTTAGACGAAACCGCTATTCACGCGCTTTCCGAAAAATTACTTCCCGAAGAAATAACCAATTCCGACATGCGCAAAGTCTCCATCGAAATTGCAACGCCAATCATGTGCCGCGAGCAACATGTGGACGAAACACAACGACAGTCGCTTGTTTTTCCCATCTGGATTCTTGTAACTTTTCTTGTTGGACTTGAACGATGGATAGCCTACTTAAAAGAATAGAGCGTGAATGGCGAAAAGAGTTGCGATGGAACGCGCTCATCTGTAGCCTTGCCGTATCGCTCGTTCTGGGTGCGTTGGCATGGAGCATGCGGGGTGAAACGGACGCGATAATTGTTGCGCTTCTGGCACTGCTCGTCTTCTTCATGCTTTTTGATAACAGAGAACGGCTCACAGAGCAACATCTCATAGCTGAACTCAATCGCCGACCCGAATGTGAGCATAGCGCCGAACTGCTTGTGAGCGCATCTGAAGAACTGCCGTTTCTTGCACGACTTCAACAGCGCAAAGTCGTGATGTGGTTAGAAAAACAAAACCCAAAAAACTTGCTTCCAAACCGTGTGCGCGAAAGACTTCTGTGGCTTGTGTTAAGCATCATGTTCGCAACACTCGTGGTGGCATTTCCAAAGACGCCATCGCAAGAAAATCATGTCTCTGAAAACACACCTCATACGCTGACGGCGCAACCTCTCATCGAAAAAATTGAAGTTGAAATCAAACCGCCTGCCTACACCTTGAAGCCAAAGCGTGTTCAATCCTCGCTCAACATTCTCGCCGAAGAAGGCGCAACCGTCCAATGGAGATTGACGACAAGTCGCGCATGCAAGCAAGCAAAGTTAGCGACGCTTTCAGGCGATACGCTTGATTTCAAGCAAGAATCGGAACGCACGTATTGCGCCGAACTGAAAGCCACACAAAGTCAACTCTACACCCTAATCGTGGAGACGTTCATTTCTGAATTGGCAACTGTGGAAGTTCAAAAAGACCTTGCGCCCGTTGTGAGTGTGCTCTCGCCCATGCCGCGCACAGACTTTTCGTCGCCTGATTCCGCATTGCTGTTCATCAACATTGCAGTGAGCGATGATTACAAAATCCGAACCGTCAAACTCATGCTCACTACTGCCAAAGGCAAAGGCGAAGGCGTCAAATTCAAAAGCGATACGATTCATCTTCGTGCTACGGCAAGACTTGAAAACGGAATCGAGCAGTATCAAACATCGCTCGACTTGAAAAACTACAACTTGACCTACGGCGATGAATGTTACTTCTGTGTTGAAGCCTTCGATAATCGCGAGCCAAAACCAAATGCCACGCGCTCCGAAACATACTTCGCAAAAATTTTAGACACACTTCAAACCATAACGAGCGAAAGCATTGCCATGCCCGTTCTGCGTCTTCCCACCTACTTCCGCAGTCAGCGACAAATCATCATCGATACTGAAAAACTCATTGCAGAAAAAAAATCAATAGAGCCAATCATGTTCAGAACGCGAAGTGAAAACTTGGGAGTCGACCAAAAACTTCTACGCTTGCGCTACGGCAAATTTCTGGGTGAAGAATTAGCCATCAGTATTGGCGAAACGCAAAACGAGCAACTTTCCAAAACGATGCGCGATACTTCCACGCACCCTATTATCAAACTCCAAAAGCAAGCGACGGCAAGAGTGCCAAAAGCAGACGACGGACACGACCACAACGAATCAGCGCAACCCGTTCAAAGCATCGAATCGCTTGTCGAACCGTTTATGCACCGACACGACATTGAAGAAGCGGCGACCTTCTTTTCCGAACCCATCAAGCAAAAACTTAAAGCCACGCTCGCACAAATGTGGGAAGCCGAAAAATTCTTGCGCCTTGCCGAGCCTGAACGCGCCTTGCCCTACGAATACAAAGCCCTGCAACTCCTAAAAGAACTTCAACAAGAAGCACGACGCTATGTCGAAAAATCTGGCTTCGAGCCCACACCAATTGACGAACCACGTCTGCGCCTTACCGCCGATAACGCCAAAATCAAATCCACGCGATACATTGAAACGCGCAACACTAAAGACTCGCTCGAAGTCATAAAAGACGCGCTTACGGTTTTGAACAGCCAAAAGCAGACTTTTTCAAACGATGAACTCACGACGCTCGAGAAAGCAGGAACGTACTTTGCACAACTCGCGCTTGAAAAAAACTTCAACCAACTTTCCGCCCTTCAAGCACTTCGCGAACTGATTACGGACGCCAAACAGGGACGCGCCTATTCGGACGAGAACAGGCTTCGGGTTCAACGTGCCTTCACCAACATGCTGCCGCTTCCGTATCAACTGCCAACATCAAAGCCCCAAGCCTACTCGCCACTCACACAGCGATATTTCCAACTGCTACACGACAAACGATAATGCCGATTGCATTTCAAGCAGAAATTGAACAAATCGCCGTTGTGCTCTTGCTTGGCGTAGTCCTCGCAACGCTGATGCTTATCGTGGAACTTCGCCGTCCGTCAAAAAAACGCTTCGCGCTTCGCTTGGCACTAAATACAATAGCGATTCTCGCGCTTGTGCTTTTAGGACTTGAATCGATGCGCCTTGCACCAACTTCCCCAAAGAAAATCGCCTTGTTCACCGACGAAGTCCATTCCAACCTTTTGGATTCATTAACGCAAAGCAACGCGTTTGAACTCTTCTCGCTCATTCCGAACTCGCAAACAAAGCACATTCAAGATGTGGGCATTTTGGCAAGAAATTTTCCAACAAGCGAAATTCACTTGTTCGGAAACGGCTTAAATAAGGCAGATTTAACAAGGCTTCGCGGACGGCAACTGTTTTTCCATCAACTTGAACTGCCGAAGGGAATTGTAGAATTAAGCACGCCGCAGAGCATAACGCTCGGTGAAGCGTTGCAAGTGAAAGGACTTGTTCGAGGGAAATTTAATCGGTTGGAGTTCAAAGCAAATGAAATGCTGATTGATTCACTTTCAAACTTGAACGAAGAAACGCCGTTTGAATTTTCTTTCACGCCAAAGCAATCGGGGAAATTGATGCTTTCGTTGGCGCTTGATGGCAAAGAGGAAAAATGGGGCGCAACGGTTCGGTCTCCGGAGCCGCTTTCCATTCTCGTCTTGCAATCCAAGCCGACTTTCGAGGTGAAGTATCTACAAAATTTTCTCGCGGAAAAGGCGTATCGCTTCGCTATGAGAGTGATGGTCGGAAAGGAACGCTATCGTGAAGCGTTTTTGAATCTGCCGAGTCAATCACTCGCGCCACTTTCGCGCAAACTGCTTTCGCGCTTTGACCTTGTGATGATTGACGCAGAAACGCTTGCATCGCTGACGGCTTCGGAGCGACGGACATTGGAAAATGCAGTAGCGCAAGACGGGCTGGGTATCTTCATCACAGAACTCGATAGCGTTTTGCTTCGGGAGTCATCGCTCAAATTTTTTCAACCGTTCCGATTTCGTGCGCATCAAGCCAGAGAGCAGTCTGTCGTTGGCAAAGCGTTCAAGTCGTCGCTGATTTCGCTCGATGCCGCAACCGTCGTGCAAGATTTCGGTGTGCAGTCTTTGCTTGAAGATTCAGACGGACGGAGCGTTGCCGCATTTGCACAAAAAGGCTTCGGAAGAATCGCTATCAGTCTCGTTCAAAACGCCTACCAATGGCAATTGGAAGGAAAGCGGGAAGTCTATGCATCGTATTGGGCGCATCTGTTTTCTGCCATTGCTAAACGAGCAAATGAAACAGCGGTAAGCGTTCCGACTATCTCAATCGTGCATGAGCCGATTGAGTTTCGGGTTCAAACGGCAATAGATTCGCCACGTGTGCTCATACAAGAACACTTACAAGAAACGCCGATTTCACTCCGTCAAGAAACGCTGAACCCGAGAGCATGGCGTGGTCGGTATTGGGCGAAAGAAAGCGGTTGGATTGCTTTCAAAATCAACGGCGAGGAGCGGGCATGGGCGTTTGTGTCAGATGAACCCATGTTTGAAGCGTTGCGAAAAGAAGCCCGCCGAAAACAAACGGAGGAATGGTTAGAGCAACAGGGAACTGCATCGCAATCCGAGGCGAAAATTGAGCAAGACTCCATCGTTATGTTGCTATGCCTGTTATGCTTTGCGCTTGCCATGGGCGGGCTGTGGATAGAGCGAAAACTCTGACGAATGTCCTTGAAAAATGTAAATTTGCGCCGAAGAATTTGGCGACAATAAATCTGAAGAACTATTGCAGCGATAAACGCGAACTTGCAATGAACGACAAAAACGAACATAAAAAAGACGACGCCTATACCTCCGATTTGCGAGAACGCTATCTCAACGACCCACAGTATCGGCGGCGTCTGGCAACGCGCCGCAAATGGCGAGAGCGGCTCTACACGCTTTCGCTCGTTTCCATCTTTCTGATTTTGGTGTCTATTGTTGGCGTGATGACCTATTGGGCAACAGACTTGCCAAGTCTTGAACAGTTGGAAAATCCGAAACCGCAATTAGCCACCGAAGTGTATTCTTACGACGGCGTATTGCTGACGAAGTTTTTCATGGAAAATCGAACTGCCGTTCCGTTGGATTCTATCTCGCCGAATCTTATCAATGCACTGATTGCGACGGAAGACGTAGAGTTTTACAACCATTGGGGATTGAACCTGCGTCGCCTTTTTGTAGCGATGGTGGAAAACATTGGGCGTGTTGCAAGTGGTCGGCGGGCTCATGGCGCATCAACGCTCACGCAGCAACTTGCAAAAAACTTATGGCTTACGCCTGCACGGCACATTAAGCGCAAGGTACAAGAACTCATGATTGCCATTCAAATTGAGCGCACTTATACCAAGAAAGAAATTCTCGAGCTCTATCTCAACACCGTCTATTTCGGTAAAGGCGCTTATGGCGCGGAAGCGGCGTCGTGGACTTACTTCGCCAAGCCCGCCTCTAAACTCACTGTTGGCGAAAGCGCAACGCTTGTGGGCATTCTCAAAAGTCCCGAAGACTATAACCCTGTCGACAACATTCAAGTCTCAAAGAAGCGCAGAGATGTGATTTTAGAGTTGATGGTTAAAGCCAACTTCCTTTCCGATGTGCAAGTGATTAAAGAAAAGGCTAAACCAATTGAACTCAAATTCACACCCGTTACCGATAGAGGCATCGCACCCTATTTTACCGAGTATATCCGACAACAACTCAAAAAAGAAGCGGCGAAGTTTAAGTTCGACCTCTTCCGTGACGGCTTAATTGTAACCACAACGCTCGACTCGCGCATGCAGGCTTACGCCGAAAAAGCCTACAACGAGCATTTGAAATTTTTACAAGAAAAAATTGAGAAGTCGTGGAATTGGAAATCGCGCAAAGGTCAAGAATTGCAAGAAAAGTTCATCAAAGAGTCGGAGCGATTTAAGAATTTGGTTGAAAGCGGCGTGTCGGAAAAAGTAGCTCATGAACGGCTGAAAGCTGATAAACAGTGGCTCGATAGCCTATTGGCAGAAAAACTTGTTGTGCAAGCGGCATTAGTGGCGATTGAACCATCAACGGGGCACATTAAGGCATGGGTCGGTGGCAGAGATTTTGAGAAATACAAGCTCGACCACGTCTGGCAGGCGCGACGTCAGCCGGGCTCAACCTTCAAGCCGTTTGTTTATACCGTCGCGATTGACAAAGGCATTCCGCCGAGCTATCAACTGCTCAATCAGCCGATTGCGATTCAGACGACTATCAATTCCAAAGACCGTGTTTGGACGCCGAAAAATGCCGATAACGAAATCGGCGGATTTACCTCGCTTCGCGACGCGCTGAAAAATTCGCTCAACTATGTAACCGTGCGCTTGGCGCAGCAGCATGTTCCGCCCGAAGAGATTATCAAGTATGCCAAAAAAATGGGCATCAGTTCGCCGCTCCGACAAGACCTTTCACTCGCGCTCGGCACATCGGAAGTAACGCCGCTTGAACTCACCAGCGCATACAGCACCTTTGCCAATAACGGCGTTCATGTTGAGCCGATTGCAATTCTGCGAATCGATGATAAGTTTTCAAGCACCATCGCCAGTTACAAAACCGACCGTTGGGAAGCCATCAGTCAAGAAACAAACTACGTGATGCTCTCAATGCTCAAAGCGGTGATGGACGGCGGCACTGGCTCTGCGGCACGATTCCGATACAACTTCCGCTTGGAAGCCGGCGGCAAAACTGGCACCACTCAAAACAACGCCGATGCGTGGTTCATGGGCGTTACGCCACAATTAGCCTGCGGCGTTTGGACAGGATTCGACGACATGCGAATCCAATACACGTCAATGGAATATGGTCAAGGCTCACGCGCCGCTTTGCCGATATGGGCAAACTTCATGAAAGCCTGCTACGAGGATAAATCGCTCGGCTTGCAACCGCGTTATTTCCTTAAACCCGATAAAGTTCAAGGAAGACTCGTCTCAAAAAAGAGCGGACGCTTTGTCGAATCCGCAACGCCTGACGCTTATGTCGAATACTTTACCGATGCAAGCCTCAAACGTTATGTATCGCTTTACGGCTCATCGGATACGCTCTCGCTGCCGCAAACAATTCCAAATCCGAAAAAGCGCGGCGAAGGGCAGTTCTGAATCAATCTCAATTCATTAAAAACCATGCTTCCAGCCGTTATTGTGCTTGACTTCGGTTCGCAATACACCCAGCTTATCGCAAGGCGTGTGCGCGAACTCGGTGTCTATTGTGAAATTTTCCCCTACTACACATCTGCCGAAAAAATTAAATCACTGAACCCGAAAGCCTTGATTTTTTCAGGCGGACCAGCAAGCGTCTATGAAAAATTTGCCCCGAAGCCCGACGAAAAAATTTACGACCTCCATCTTCCGACGCTCGGCATTTGCTACGGCTTGCAAACCATCGCCCAACACTTCGGCGGCAAAGTCGAGAACGCCCGAAAACGCGAATTCGGACGCGCAAAAATCACCGTCATGCAACTGAACGGCGCGTCAAAGAATCATCTGTTCAAAAACATTGACGATTCAGAAGTGTGGATGTCGCACGGCGATAAGGTTACAAAACTGCCGCCAAACTTCGTGGTTACGGCGCGAAGCGGAAACTCTGAAATGTGCGCCGTTGAAATGATTTCCGACGCCGAAAAAATTTACGGCGTGCAGTTCCACCCCGAAGTCCAGCACACCAAATACGGAAAAGAATTGCTGGCAAATTTTCTCTTCGAAGTCGCAGGCTTGAAAAAAGATTGGACGACGAAAAACTTCATCGAACAGGAAATTCAAAAAGTGCAAGAAATTGCGGGCAAAGAGAAAGTTGTCTGCGCGCTCTCTGGCGGCGTAGATTCAACCGTTGCGGCGGTGCTTGTCTCAAAAGCCATCGGCAAAAATTTGAAGTGCGTGTTCGTCGATAATGGATTGCTCCGAAAAAACGAAGCAAAAGAAGTCCGAAGTGCCTTGAAAGCATTGGGATTGCGCCTTGACTTTGTCGACGCCAGCGACCTGTTTTTGAAACGCTTGAAAGGCGTCGCGAATCCTGAACAAAAGCGCAAAATCATCGGAAAAACTTTCATTGAAGTTTTCGAGGCGCATATTGATCGCGAAAAATTTTTAGTGCAAGGCACGCTCTATCCCGATGTGATTGAAAGCGTTTCCGTCAAAGGTCCGTCTCAAACCATTAAAACGCACCACAACGTCGGCGGATTGCCGAAACGAATGAAACTCAAACTCATCGAGCCGCTTCGAGAATTGTTCAAAGATGAAGTGCGAGAAGTTGGAAAATTACTCGGCGTGCCGATGGACATTTTAGGACGACACCCCTTCCCCGGACCCGGACTTGCAGTGCGGATTCTGGGCGCAGTAACCAAAGAGCGGTGCGACTTGCTCCGTGAAGCCGACGCGATTTTCATTTCCGAACTCAAAGCGCAAGGGCTGTATCCCAAAGTCTGGCAAGCCTTTACGGTGCTTCTGCCGGTGAATACCGTCGGCGTGATGGGCGATAACCGCACCTACGAAAACGCCGTCGCGCTTCGCGCCGTAACTTCAACCGATGGCATGACGGCAGATTGGGCGCACTTGCCTTACGACTTTCTCGCCCATGTTTCAAATCGAATTATCAACGAAGTGCGTGGCATCAATCGCGTAACTTACGATGTTAGTTCAAAACCGCCAGCCACGATTGAGTGGGAATAATTCAAAAACCAAGTATGAAATCATTGATTCGTATTGCGTCGGGACAAGGCTTCTGGGGCGACCTACAACGCGCTCCGATTGACCAAGTTCGTCGCTCCAAAGGCAACACTGCCATTGACTACATGATGCTCGACTACCTTGCCGAAGTAACCATGAGCATCATGCAGAAGCAACGCCAAAAAGACCCTTCGCTCGGCTACGCCCGCGATTTCCCCGAAGTCATCAAAGAAATTCTGCCCGATATTATCGAGAAGAACATCAAAGTCATTTCAAACGCCGGCGGCGTCAACCCTTTAGCATGCCGCGATAAAATTTTTGAAATGGCGAAACAGTTGGGCGTAAAAAATCTCAAAGTTGGCATCGTGATGGGCGACGACATCATGAACCGCCTCGATGAACTCATCGCCAAAGGCGAGCCGCTCACGCACATGGAAACAGGCGAGCCGCTCTCAGCCATACGCAGCCGCGTGTTGAGCGCGAATGTCTACTTTGGTGCATTCCCCATCGTTGAGTGCTTGAAACAAGGCGCGCAAATCGTCATCACTGGCAGATGCACCGACACTGGCTTAACGCTTGCACCGATGATTTATGAATTTGATTGGAAAGAAACCGATTGGGATTTACTTGCGGCAGGCACAGTTGCAGGGCATCTTTTGGAATGTGGCGGACAAGCCAGCGGCGGCAATTTTCTCGGCGATTGGGAAAGCGTGCCCGACCTTGAAAACATCGGATTCCCCATCGCAGAAGCCTATCCGAATGGCGAATTTTTCATCACCAAACACGAAGGCACCGGCGGCTTGATTCGAAGCGACGTGCTCAAAGAACAACTGCTCTACGAAATCGGCAATCCTTCCGAATACATCACGCCCGACTGCGTCGCCGACTTCACCTCGATTCATCTTGAAGACGTCGCTGAAAATCGTGTGCGCGTCTTCGGCATTCAAGGAAAACCCGCAACGCCGTTCTACAAAGTCTCCATCTCGTACTCCGACGGCTGGACGGCGTTTGGCGCTCTGACCTATTCCGCGCCCGACGCGCTCAAAAAAGCCAAACGCGCCGATGAAATTTTAAGAGCACGATTAAAAAATCTCGGCTTGACTTTCGAAGAAATTCGAACGGAATTTATCGGTGCAAATGCCTGTCATCAACATTTGGAAAATCTCGAGCACGTCAACGAAGTGCAGATGCGCGTGGGTGTGCGAGACCACAATAGGAAAAATGTCGAGCGATTCGGCTACGAGATTGCGCCGCTGATTTTGACCGGCCCGCCGAGCGTAACAGGATTTGCAGGCGGAAGACCGAAACCGTCGGAAGTGGTTGCTTACTTTCCCGCGCTGATGCGCAAGGAAAACGGCTTACCGAAAGTTGTCGTTGAAGAACAATAGAAGAAAAATAAGCGAAGAGCCAAAAGCCGTTTTGAAAAATCAAATTTCTTTTTCACATTCCGCATATAAAACATCGGCTGAAAATATCCGATGAGATCTTGGGCGAAACGAAGTTGCCTAAACTATCACCAAAACATGAAAGAACTTTTATCGATGAAAAAAATCGTTCTGGCGGTTTTATGTTGTGTATGTGCGTCCTCTTTATGGGCGCAGGGTCGCTTAATCGGGCGCGTCATTGGTGACGATAACGTGCCTGTACCGGGAGCAACGGTGTCGGTATCGGGGCAAACGGCAATGGTCGCAATTTCAAATGCGCAAGGGTATTATGTTTTGCTTGATGTACCGCAAGGTCAATATGAAGTAAAAGCCACAAAGCGTGGTCAGCCCGTTTGGCGTGGAAGCGTTACGATTACAAGCGGCGTAACCCAACGCATCGACATGCGGCTTGGCGACAAATCGGATAATTTGGCGGCTAAGTCAGCAATTGAAACAAGAAAAGCAAAAGCAGAGCCGACCAAAAAAGCAACAAAGAAAGAAGAGGAATCTTTAGAAGAAGAGAAACCGGCTGTCGTTGCGCCAACGGTGATTGCCAACACGCAAGAAATCGCCAAAGAAAAAGAACTTCAAAAAGCGATTGAAGAAAGTGAAAAACTGAATCAACTGGACGCCTCTCAAAGCGAACTGCCTGAAACCGATGTAGAAATCGTCGGTGGCATTGAGGCAATTCAGTCAAAGATTGAATATCCAATGGCATTGAAACGAGCCAAAATTGAAGGCACAGTGGTGGCTCGTGTTTTTATTGATGAGCAAGGAAACCCGCTTCGAATTAGTTTGATTCAGTCCGCAAATAAATTCTTGAATGAAGAGGTTATTCGCGTACTCACGGAAGAAACCAAGTTCAAACCCGCCAAAGTCGGAACCGCACCCGTACGCGGCGCAATCACCATTCCGGTAAAATTCAAGATTCAGTAAGTCGTACTTGATGAGACGAGACGGAGCAACTTACATCAACAAAAACAGCGAACAATCGCAACAGGCAGTTTCAAGGCTGAATGGAAAGTTCAGCCTTTTTTATTGCCCTTAAAGTTACTGCCCTAAATTATCACTCGAATGAAAGGGCGACGCATTTTCAAAAGCCGATACACAAAAGACGAGATGAAACACCGGTGGATTTACATTTTTATCGTCAGCATCGTTGTCATAAACAACGTGCAACTTTTGGGGCAAAGCAAAAAGGGAAAACTCAAAACGCGCGACGCCGAACTTTCTCAAATCGCCAAAGAGCGTCAGGATATTGAAAAAAACATCGCAACGATTGAGCGTCAGATTAAAGCCTTTGAGCGCGAATTAAGCAGTGCCGATGAAGAAGAAAAGGTCTCGCTTCAAACCCTTGAAAATTTAGATAGTCAAATTCGATTGCACCGTGAAGTGATTCGCCAAACGGAAATCAGTCAGAAAAAACTTGCAACACAAATTTCCACGACCAAACGCGAGTTGGAAGAAACGAAGCGCGACTTGGAAGCCATGAAAAATTCGTTTGCGCGTTACGCCGTCGGCATCTACAAGTTCGGCGTCAAGCGCGATTTAGAGGTGCTCTTCTCGTCGGGGTCGTTCAATCAAGCCCTTGTTCGCGCCGAATACATCAAACGCTTTGAAGACGCGGGGAAGATTAAAATTCAAGACATTTCTGAAAAGCAGGAGCAAATTGCGCAACTGCAAACCGAACTCGACGCCCGATTCGCCGAAAACGAAAAACTTCTTGAACAGCGACGCTATCAAGCCAAAGTGATGGAAGGGCGGCGCGTGGAACGCGAAAAGTTGATTGCAAAACTCAGAAAAGACAAGCGACGCTTGCAAAGCCAAATCGCACAAAAGCAAGCCAAAGCCAAAGCCTTGCAAGACGCCATTCAAAAAATGCTCTTCGCCGAAGAAGAAGCGATTCAGCGCGCACGCGAAGGCAAAGCCTCTGGACAATCGGAACATAAGAGCGGCGCAAATGAAGCGTTCGCTTACTCGGAAATCAAAGGCGATTTTGAAAAATACAAAGGCAAACTGCCCTGGCCTGTTGAGGAAGGCGTGATTATCAAAACCTTCGGCGAAAGCGAAAACAAAGACCTGAAAATCATAACCTTCAACAACGGCGTGGATATTTCTTCATCGGTTGGAACAACGGTGTTCGCCGTTGCGCAGGGCGTCGTCTCGCAAATCGGATTTCTTCCGACGTTTGGAAACATCGTCATCGTGCGCCACGCCAACGCCTACCTAACGGTTTATGCGAATCTCTCGGAAGTGAAAGTAACAAAAGGCGAAAGCGTCTCGGCGGGACAAGCCTTAGGCTTAGTTGGAAAGTCGGCGCAAGGCGGCGGGTTGGTTCATTTTGAGGTGTGGCACGGGCGCAATAAATACGACCCTGAATTATGGCTCGCGCAAAAGTAGGTATCAGGACAGAATGAAGCGTGGAGATAAACATGATGTCATTCCGAGCAACGCGAGGAATCCGCGCTTGGTTTAAGAAAGATGGATTCTTCACTTCGTTCAGAATGACACGCAAAAACAATCGTTTAGTTTGTTTGCATACTTAGCCTTGAAAAGAAATCTGATTCAAAGTCTGAAAAAATAAGGGCAGATGTCAAGTCTGCCCTTTGAGTTTTTAAGGCTTACCCCTTGCAAAAGACTACTTCATTTTGTTTTGAAGGTTCTTGAAGAAGTCGCTACTCGTTGCCGGCTGTGCTTGTTGTGCAGGAGCGGCGGCGGGTGATGGTGTTGCGGTGTTGCCGTCGGCATCTTGAACTTGTGCACCCGACTTGCTTCCGATGCGTTGAAGCGTCATTTTGCTGATGAGTTTCAGCGTTTCCATCAAGCCTTGACCTTTAAAGGCGACGGCTTCGGCGTAAGGAAAGCCCATCGGATTGAGTTCGCGCTGTAATTCTTCGATGCTATACACGGGCGGAAGGTCGCGCTTGTTGTATTGCATGACGACCGCGAAGGTGTTCATGTCGATGCCGTATTCCGCTAAGTTTTCGCGAAGGTTTTCAAGGCTTTCTTTGTTTTCAGGCATTTTGCCTTGCTGTGAATCGGCGACGAACACAACGCCGTCGACCCCGTTGAGCACGAGTTTGCGCGTGGTGTTGTAATAGACTTGACCGGGAACGGTGTAGAGTTGGAACTTGGTGTTGAAGCCCTTAACTGAGCCGAGTGAAATCGGAAGAAGGTCAAAGTAAAGCGTGCGGTCTTGCTCCGTTGCAAGTGAAATCATTCGGCTTGCCGCATCTTTGGGCACCATTTGATGCAACACTTGCAAGTTGGTTGTTTTGCCGCTCATTCCAGGACCGTAGTAGACAATCTTGATGATAATCTCTTTGTTTGCGTAATTGATATTCGCCATTGTGATGCCTGTGAAGTTTAATTGTTTGAAAAATCCGGCGCAGCGATGCGCTGTAAAATTGAGACTGCTTTTGTAAAACGGGACTGTAATAAATCGAGACCTACTTTTCCCGAATAGACAATGAGAATAGTGTCATAAACGGGCTGTGCAATAATCACTTGAGAATCTTGCACGAAACAAACTTGATTCGTTGTCTCGCCGAGTGTTGCAAGGTGTCTGAAAATATCGTTCAGAAGCGTGTGCAATATCGGAGAAGACCGCTCCATTTGTGCTTTATCACCGAGCGAGCCGGCGAGTGTGAGACCATCTCCATCAATGAGCAAAACGCCTGTAACGTTCGGTAAATCTTGAAACAGAGATGTAACGTCGCTAAAATTTTGCATTGACGAAAGGCTCTTGAATAGATGCTGTAGTAAGGCGATAAAGTTACAAAAACAGGTTCAATTTCGGAATGAACCTTACAAAATTTTCTTGATGTTTTCCGATTCGCGTTCAATGGCTTTGAAGATGTCGCCCGAAGAAACGGACGAGGGAGAAATAACGATGAAAAGCAAATCGCTTTGAGCGACGTTGCGAATCATGGTGGTTTTGCCTTCGAAGCGAAGCGTGATTTCATTGAGCGTGCCTGCGATGAGGGTTTTGGCGACGCTGAAAATGCCGGGCAGAAGTTTTGAGATTTCGTCGCCCGATTTGTTGAGGTCGATTTTAGAGGTTTGAGCGATGCGCTTGTCGATGACGAAACCGCTATGCGTTACGATGAAAGTAACTTCGGCTTTCGCCGCTTCCATCACGCGGTCAAGCATTTTGGACGTGTCGGCGGGTGCAGGCTCTACTTTCGGCGTTGCCGCTTTTGGTGGGGCTTTTGGCTTCGCGCTTGCTTGCGCTGGGGCGGGCGTATCAGGCATCATCATTGCCGCTTCCATCATCAACTGCTCCCAACTTTCAACAATGGTAACCGTCGGCGGAATTTGTTCAATGGTATCGAAACTGCCACCTTGCCATTGCACGATTTCAAAAAATGCATCTTTGCCGGAGCGAGAGGCGGTTTCGCAGTGTGGAATTTCACCTTTGTTGAAGCAAATAATGCCTTGCTGGGCACTGGTCGTCTTGACGTGAAGCGTGCCCGTAAAGCGCGCCAAGCAGTTCATCTGAATGACGTCCATTAAAGAAAGACCGGGAATCACGCCTGAAACACTTTCTTCTTTCGGGGTGGAATCGGCGGAGCCTTCTTTGCGCTTGAAGAAATCTTCAATCGTGGCTTGCATTTGGGTGAAGTCAAACGGCTTTTCGATGTAGAGAAGCGAGCCGCGTCGTGAGGCTTCTTCTTGCACTTGGGTCGAGCCGTAAGCGGTCATGATAATCACGCCGACGTCGGCATGATTGGTGCGAATGTGGCGAAGCAAATCAATGCCGCTCATGCCGGGCATGCGAATATCCGTAATGACCAAGTCGTAAGGCGTTTTGGCGAGTTCATCGACGGCGACTTCACCGTTCGGAGCATGTTTAGCGACATACATCGGAGACTGTCCAAGCGTCTTCAAAATGCCGAGCGCGATGTTCTGTTCGTCATCGACGACGAGAACGCGGCGAGGAGTAGTAGCAGACATAGTTTTTGAGAAAGATTTGGTTAAGCGATGTAGCTTTCTATCGTCTCAATCAGTTGAGACGGGTCAAAGGGTTTATTGAGAAACGCATTTGCGCCCAATTCCAATCCAGTGCGTCGGTGTTTATCGCCAGCGCGTGCAGTAACGATAATAAACGGAATATCTTTGTAGGCGTCCATCTTACGCACTTCGGTAACAAATTCAAAACCGTTCATGCGCGGCATTTCAAGGTCGCTGACGATGAGGTCGATGTTGGTGTTGGGCTGTGTTAAACGGTTTATGGCGTTCAGACCATCATCTGCCGAGATAACGTCAATATTGGCTCCTTTCAAGACGGACTGCACATACTTGCGCACGCTCGGTGAGTCGTCGGCATGAAGCACGGTGATTTTCGCACTTTTGCGCTTGCGCTTGGTAATCGTAGGTTGATTGTCTTCCGTTTCAGGCTCTGGCGCAGAGAGGGCTTGAACTTGCACGTCTTCACCGCGCTCGCCAATCGGGCGGAGAAGATATTCAATATCCAAAATCACCACCACTTGACCGTCGCCCAGAATCGTTGCGCCGATAATGCCGCGCACGTTGCGCAAGTGCCGTCCCAATGATTTAACGACGATTTCTTCTTTGCCAATCAATTTTTCAACGGCGACGGCGACTTTACGGTCGTCAAGCCCAATAACGACGACGGAGTGCATCGTCTTGTATTCAAGCGGCTCGATGCTGTAACCTAACAGTTCGTTGAGATAGCGGAACTCATATTCTTCGCCGCGAATGGAAATCGTTTTATTTCCGTCTTCATCGGTCATGAGGTAATCTGATGAAACGGATAAGGTTTCGAGCACGAGTTCAAGCGGAACGGCGTAGGTGTGTTCGCTCGCGCTGACGAGCAAGGCTTGGTTGATGGCAAGCGTAACAGGAAGCGAGATGATGAACTTCGTGCCTTTGCCTTCGCGCGTTTCAACGCTAACCGTGCCTTTGAGTTGTCGAATCGTATTTTTGACGACGTCCATTCCGACGCCGCGTCCGGAAAGTTCGGTGATTTTATCGGCGGTGCTGAAACCGGGCAAGAAGATGAGTTCAGTGGCTTTGCTGGCGGGCATTGCATCGGCTTCTTCTTGTGTGATGAGCCCTTGTCGGACGGCTTTGGCTTTGACCTTCTCAACAGGGATTCCGCCGCCGTCGTCTTCGATTTCCAAGATAATACGGCTTCCTTTTTGATAAGCGCGAAGTGTCAGTGTGCCAGCGGCGGGTTTTCCATGAGCGAGGCGAACTTCGGGCTTTTCAATGCCGTGACCAATCGCGTTGCGAACCATGTGCAGAACGGGTTCGACGATTTCTTCCATCACGCTTTTATCCAACTTCGTGTCTTCGCCTTCGGTATTGAAAATGATTTCTTTGCCTTCGCCTTTGGCGATGTCGCGGAAACTGCGTTGGAAGCGCGTGTACATTTGGCGCATCGGCACCATACGCATACCGACGATTTCGCGGTTGAGGTCGTTGGCGATGCCGCTCACTTTCACGACGTTCTGACCGAGAATTGAGCTCAAGCCGCGAAGTTCGTTGATGGTTTCGTCGAGGTTGAGCATCGCGGAGCGGACGTCGCGCGAGATGATGTCGAGGTCGCTGAATCGGTCGAATTCCGTTTCGGAAAACTCTTTGAGAATATCGCTGAATCCGGCACCGACGTCGGCGCGCTCTCCGGCGTTTTTCTGAATCGTCGTCAGAATTTTTTTATTGACTTGCGCCAGTTGATTTCGCTCTTTCATGAACTTGTTAATCATGCGCGTAACGCCTGTAAGTTCGTTCATCAAGCGATTGCGCGAAATGACGAGTTCCGCCGACATATTGACGAGGTTGTTGAGCGAGCGAATATCTATACGAACGGTTTCTTCCGTGAAGGCTTTTTGCTTCGGTGTCGGTTGTGATTCGGCGGTTGTCGGAGCGGCTTCAAGCGACAAAGCGGTTTTAACTTCGCCCGTCTGTTGCAACTGCGCCATATACTCTTTCAGAATGGCGACGTATCGCGACACATCAAGCGCGTCTTTGCCCGTGTGTCGGAATTTTTTGAGCATCGTGCCAACGGCGTCGCACGACTTGAAGAGAATATCCAACAGCGGACGCGGCACTTTGAGGTTGTTGTCGCGCACGACTTGCAAGCAGTCCTCCATTTTGTGCGCGAGTTCACTGATGTTTTTCAAATTCACCATTGCTGCCGAGCCTTTGAGCGTGTGTGCGCCGCGCAAAACACGGTTGACAAGTTCGGGTTGCGCCGTGCCAGCAACCTTTTCAAGCTCGAGCATATCGGCGTTCAACTTTTCCAAATACTCATTGGCTTCGTCCAAAAAGATTTGTTGGAGTTCGTCGGGCTGAAAGTCGGTAACTTCATCTTGTTCAGTGGGTGCGGCGGTCAAGGTTACTTGGGTATCGCCAATCGTTCCTGTTTCCTGCAACTGCTTTGTGTAAGCCACAAATAAATCCATCAACGGTTGCGATTTCGTGAAGCGGTCTTCGCCCGTGCGTCGGAAGTTTTCAACCATTACGCCAATGGCGTCGATCGATTTGAAACAAACGTCAAGCAGCGCGCGCGGCACTTTGAGGTTGTTGTCGCGTACGACTTGCAGGCAGTCTTCCATCTTGTGCCCTAAGTCGCGAATGTTGTTCAAACTCACCATCGCCGCTGAGCCTTTGAGCGTGTGTGCGCCGCGCAGAACGCGGTTGATAAGTTCGGGCTGTGCGGTGCCGGCGAATTTGTCAAGCTCGAGCATATCGGCGCTTAACTTTTCCAAATACTCGCGGGCTTCGTCCAAGAAAATTTGTTGAAGCTCATCGAGTTGAAAATCGCCAATCGGGGCAAGTTCACTTTCGTAGGATTCGTGTTGCAAAAAGTCCGAACTCGACATCGACTTCGATTGCGCTTCTGCGGGTAAGGCAGGAGACGCTTCTGCAAGAAGAGACGAATCATCGAGCGAGAGCGTATCGCTGAATGTGAGGTCTTTCGACGCAAGCTCCGATTGCATTTCATGCGGGGCAAGTTCGCTTGCCGCTGGAAGTGCGTCGTCAAGTGCGGCGGCGTCAAAGGAGAAATCCAAATCGGGCAGTTCCAACGTGGGTGCGTCGTCTTTGCTTTCCTCCAAAAGCGATTCCCCTAATTCGGACGACGATAGTGGAGAGGGCGGTTCGGAAATCGCACGCTTGGGCGATGCGTCGTCCAACAGCATCGGACTATCGCTGAGGAATGAATCATCGAGCGTATCGGTGAACAGCAAATCGTCGGCACTTTCTCTATCGGCTTTGTCGGAAAGCGACGAGAGTTGCGAAAGGTCTTGGCGCGAGGTCGGCGCGTCGAGCATTTCGCCCATTCCTGATTCATCGAGCAAAAGTTCATTGTTGAAAGTCAGTTCGCTGATGGTATCGAGCGTTTCAGATGCGTCGAGGGTTTCTGTAAAATGAGACGAATTTTCAACGGGTAATTGAAGCGTTGGCGAATCAAGTTCCTGTGGCGCGAGTTCAGAGGGCGTTTCTGCCAAAGGCGATTCGTCAAACTTTAAGTCAGATTCCAAAGAAGGCGTATCAAGCGCCAATGTATCGAGATTCAATGTATCGAGCGTTAATTCTGATTCTGCTGACGCCAACTCCGACGGCGATTCCTGTGCGGGTTCTGAAAGAGAATCGGTGAGTGATGTGCTTAAACCAGTTTCGGTCAAAGTGGTTTCATGCGAATCCGATTCGCTCGGCACTGCGAGTGCGGCGGGCGATTCTGAAAGCAGGTCGTCTTCGGGGAGAAGCAGGTCGTCGGCATGAAAATCCAAGTCGGCGTCGGGTTGAGACGTGTCTAATTTCAGGTCGTCGAGCGTTGGGGTTGACGGCTCTTCGAGGAGCGTAAGCGCAGAGTCATCGAGCAAAAGTGAATCTTCAAAAGCGGAAGAAGCGTCGTCGTTGGCGTGCAAGTCGGAATCGGCGACGCGCGATTGTTCTGCGTCAATGGCTTCTTGAAGCGGTTGCGCATCAAGCGGTTTATCAAAAGTAATCGCGTTTATTTCGCTTGTTGATGCTTCAAAAGGTGTGGGTTGCGTTGGCGTTTCAAATGAAGACTCGCCGTCAGAAAGCGACATGACGTCGTCCAATTCGGGCGTATTGCTTGCAAAAGAAGACGGCGGAACGAGTTCGCTGAATGTGAAGGTCATATCGTCGTCATCGTCTTCAAGCATAGTCGATGATGAGCGTGAGCGGAAGTGTTGAAGTAAATCGCCGGCAACCAGCCCGACCGCTTCGGAAAGCGGCGCAGTAAGCGCATCGACGGGCGTATTTGAAAGTTTGGCGGTCTCCAATGTTGTTGCGAGTTCAACCAAGTTGCGCTGGGTTGAAGAAGCAAGTGCATAAAGTAAATCGGGCGCGTTCAGAAGCGATTGAAGATATGCCTGTGCTTCGAGACCTGACGCGGAGTTAGGCAGAGACAAAATGACTTGACGTAGAAAGTTAGAGGCGCAAGCGGCATAATCAAAAGCGGAAGTAAGGTCGCGCTCTGTTATTTGGGTTGAGTGGTCGGAAGTCGAGGTGGAAGTTTCTGTATCGGTTGAATCGAGAAATGAGAAATCCGAAATATCTGGAAGTGGGTGGCTCGTTTCGTTTGATGCCATGTCGCCTTGTGCGGTGAGCAAGGTTTGTTCATCGGGCACGACGTCCTCAACGTCGGAGATGAACTCAGAAATATCGGGAAGTTCGGGAATCGACGGCTCTTCGTCTTTGATTGGCACGATGTGCGCTTCCAATCCTTGCAAGGCTGTTTCGGCTTCAAGCATTTCGGGCGAAGGCTCTGCGTCGATGGTGTCGGCGGGAAACGCCTCTTGAAGCGCTTGCACGACGGCGTTGGCGATGTCGTCTTGGTGCTGAAGAAGCGTTGCTGTCGGCGTTTGATTCACCCACGATTGACCCAGAAATTCGGCAAAGTTTTGGAAGAATGGAAACTCGGATTGCGCAATCGCGGTAAGCAAGTCGGGGTGTGCGAGCAGATTGAGCAAGTATGTTTGAGACGCTTTGGAAGCGTTCTGTGCTTGAAGGGCGCGTCCGGCTTTGCGCAACGTGCTGTTGGCGAATTGAATGTAATCGCTTTCCGTCGGAGGTTCGGTCGACCCTTCAAGTGCAATTTCTTCGGCGAATTTTTCGAGTTGAAGATTTGGAAGAGGTTCTGCTTCGGGAATCGGTTCGGGTGTAAGCGATTCGAAGACGCTGTCCACATCGGTTGCCGACGGCGTCGCGAGATAGGTTGCTATCAACGATTGCGCGACGTCTGACGTGAAGGAATCGCAAAGGTGTCCGGCGATGTCGCGTATGACCGCTTCGCCGAGCGCATTGATGGATTCTTCATTCAACGTCTTCGAGAACTCTATGAAATCAATCACGCCCGGAAGGGAAGCAAATAAAACCAAGTCGGAGAAAACATCGGCGGACGCGGCGAGTTTTTCCATCGCGTCGGCAATCGTGGAAGGATAAGATTTCTCGGCGACGATTTCGCGCGAGAACGACGCAATCGTGTTGAAATAATTTTGAAGCGCGGGCGCAATACGAGCCGCAGGCGGAGCTTTGACCGTTGCCGATTTCTTGACTGGTTGAGGCGTTTTGCTTGTAACGATGCTTGTTGGAGAAAGCGATGCCAAAAGCGACAAGTCAAACCCAAAATCGGCATTAACGACGTCTTTGTAGTAATGAATCACGCGCTTGCCTTTTCGGAACACGCGAGAACCAACGTTGGAACTCCCATTAGACTTTGGCTTTTCGGCGACAGGCGACGCTGGGCTTTGAGACGGCGTTGCTTTGTGACTTTTTGAAGAAGGTGTCGGCGATGAATCGACTGAAAGATATTGCCGAAGCGCATTCAAAACGGATTCATTGTTTTCAACCGTTACAAGCAACTGGCTCAGGAAGTCGGCTGTGGAATCAAGATTTTCCGTGAGCAGTTGATACGTGTCGGACGCATTTGCTGAGTTGGAGGAAACAAGTTTTGATTTCACATTTTCTAAAAACCCGAGAAAATCGGAGAACACTTCGAGCTGAAGGGAGGAGAGGGCTTCTATCGGCGCGGGTTCTGCGCTGAGTTGCGAAAAAAACGAGATGAAGAGTTTCGAATGCTTTCCTTTACGCTTTTTGAGGTGCGATTTGAGGCGACCCGAAACATCTTCAATGAAAAGCTTGAGTGTCGTATTCGCCTGAACTTCGGGCGTAAGGCTTGTGCGAGATGCGCTTTTTGAAGATTTCTTTTTGGCTTTGGGGTTTCCCAATAAAATACCTGAACCCGTCATAATCTGCTTTGTCCGTTTAGTTACTGTAATCGGCGATACGTTGTTGCGATTGTCTTTGGCGGCGATGCGTTGCGAAATACCAGCGCGCCGCTGTTGCTGATACGGTCTTCAGTATGATGCAAAATGTAGACGATTTCAAACGCGAATGTCAAGAAGCGTATTGTTGAAAGTGCTTTGATTATTTGAGATTGATATTTCCGAAGCCGGAAAGGTCGTCTTCAACGAACAAGTCGTTATCGGATTTGAACGGAGACGGCGATTCGGCGAGCATTTTCTTTTCGTTGCCGTTGCCGAGCATCATTTCGCCTGCGGAATCGAGCCTGGCATCGCCGATTTTTTGAATGCCGGACGATGGGATTTTGAAGCGAGAAACCGAGCGGGCGAGTTGCTGCGTAATTGCGTTCAAACGCATGGCCAGTTGCGCCGATTGCTTGGAGCCGTTGAGCGACTGTTTTGCGATTTGGCTCACTTCGGTCATGGCGGAAACGACGCCCGAAGAAGCGACGTCTTGTTGTTTCGCCGCGAGCGAGATTTCTTGAATCAATTCAGTGGATTGTTGCACCACGCTTTGAATTTCAACGAGTGCGCGAGAGGCGGAGTCGGCGAGTTTCGTGCCGCGTTCCACTTCGAGCGTTCCGCGTTCCATTGCAGATACAGCATCTTGGGTTTCGGATTGAATCGTTTGCACGAGTTGGGAGATGTCGTTAGTGGCTTTGGTCGCACGTTCAGCCAGTTCGCGCACTTGGTCGGCGACGACGGCGAATCCGCGTCCTGCGTCGCCGGCGCGCGCCGCTTCAATCGTTGCGTTCAGAGCCAGAAGGTTGGTTTGATTGGCGATGTCTTCGATTGTTTGAACGATTTTAGAAATTTCAAGCGATGATTCCCCAAGGGACTTAATTTTTTGAGAAGAGTCTTGCACGGTGGCGCGAATGCGTTTCATCCCTTCAATCGTTTCCATAACGGTGTTGCCGCCAGTTTGCGCGACTTGGGTGGCGCGTTGAGCCGCTTCTGAGGCAGAGTCGGCGTTCATTGCGACTTGACGAATAGACGCCGCCATTTCTTCTACCGCCGCCGAGGCGTTGGCAACCTGCACGGATTGTTCTTCCGCGCCGCGCGCCATTTGTTCGGTTGCTGCAAGAATTTCCGATGCCGCATCGCCGACCTGCAACGCCGCGCCTTGAACTTCGCGAATTAGGTTTCCGAGGTCGTCGACCATCAGGTTGAATGAATCGGCGAGTGCGCCTAACGCGCCTTCGGTAACAACGGCGCGCTGGGTAAAATCACCTTCGGCGGAGTTCGACACCACAATCAGCAAATCGGTGAGTTGCTTTTGAATCGCGTCTCTTGCGGTTTCAGTGTCGACGAGCGCGGAAAGACGGCGAATCATTTCGTTGAATTGATTGGCGACTTCTTCAAACTCGTCGCCGGTGGTGAGGGTTGCGCGTGCGTTAAAGTCCCCCGAAAGCACGCTGTCGGTTAGCGATTTCATCTCGCCGAGCGAAGCGAGTATCTCGCCGCCCTGACGGGCGGAAAAATAAAACGCCAATCCGACGCCCGCGCCGACGAGCAAAAGCGAAATGAAAACGCCCCAAAAAATCAGTCCGCTGTTGGAGGCAATCAGAGATTCTGTCGAGGCAAGGTAGAAACTTTGGTCGGAAGAGAGGCACAACGCGCCAAGAACTTGCCCCGAACTATTTTGCAGAGCGGTGTAGTAACTGTAAGTCTTCGCGCTGACATTGTTGTCGCCTTTGAAGAAGGCAAATTTTTCGGCGGGCAGACGTTGCCAAATTTCTTGTGGAATTTTGTAGCTCAATGCCGAGCCGCCGCTCGGTGTTTGCTCCGACGTTGAAACGCGCACATCGCCAATCGTAATGGACGGACGGACGGTTTCGCGGGAGATAAGCGAACTGAACTCGCGCAGAATCACGCGTTCATTGCGATTGATCATTTTCGCGGCAATGACGCATCCGACGGTTTTGCCGTCGTTGGCATAAACGGGCTGAATGGTGGTGAGCATCAATCCGCCGTCTTCTTTGCCGGCGGTTTCGCCCAAGTTTGAGCCGTCGACGCGTGCTTGGTCGGCGAGCGTGCTCTTGCCTGCAACCGTAACATTGCTGACGGCGTTGGCGGCTGTAACCGGCTCTTCGATTAAAAGCGATGCAGGGAAAAGCTCGACCGACGACGTCGTTTGTCCGCGAAACGCCGCTTCGCAAAGCCGTTTGAGCGGAATAAAATTGGGGTTCGGCGTAGTTTGTTTGAACTCTTTGAAATAAACATCGCCGAATTTGGTCGGCGTAGAACCGCGCAGCATCACCGTTCCGTCAAGTCCGATAAACGTCATCATGCTCAGCGAAAGCGAAGACATCACTTCGGCGGAAGTTTTCTGTAAATCTTCCCGCACTGCTTGAAGCATTTGCTCGTCGGTTTTCTTGGGCGGAAAAACAAGCGTCGTAAAACCTGAAACATATCGCGGCGAGGTAACCGCGTTGGCAACCTCGCTTTGCAGAAGCGCGAGTTGATTGTTCACGGTGCTCTTAAAAATTTGAGACTGTTCGGCGATTCGCGACTGTGCAACGCGCTCTGCGTCTTCCATCGCTTGCTCGGCTTGCTGACCATTATAGATGGCGATGATAATCAAAAAAACGACGCCGCAGAGGAAAACGGGCACAGCCGCCGCGATGAGAAAATCGCGCATCAATTTTGAACGAATCCCAACCCTTGAAAATTGTATTGAAGTTGACTCTGCCATGTTATGTTGTCCCGAAATTTTTCGTAGTGCGATAAAAGTGAAATACCTGCTTAAAGAAACTGGCGGAATTTATCACAATTTTGCAGAAAATCAATTTGCAATTAAAACGAGAAACAATTATGCCTGAATCGGTTTGGGACTATCCACGACCTCCAAAATTGGAGCGAACTTCAAAACGCATCTGTGTCGAATTTGCGGGCGTTGTGATTGCCGAAACGCGCAACGCGCTCCGGCTCCTTGAAACGTCACACCCGCCCGTCTATTACATTCCCAAGCAAGATGTAAAAACCGATTATCTCGCACTTACAACGCACGCAACCTTTTGTGAGTTCAAAGGGCGTGCTAATTACTGGACGATTAAAGTCGGAGAAAGAAAATCGGAAAACGCCGCGTGGAGCTACCCGAATCCGCCCAAAGAGTATGAAGCCATGAAAGGTTACTTTGCGTTTTATGCGAGCCGCGTTGATGCCTGCTTCGTCGACGGAGAGCGCGTGAAGGCACAGATGGGAGAGTTTTACGGCGGCTGGATCACTTCCGACCTTGTCGGTCCGTTCAAAGGCGAGCGCGGAACAGAAGGCTGGTAAATCCGTTCCTCATCTCGAACTGAGTAGTGCTATAAAAATGTGTTCGTCATTATATCGTAGTCATTCCGAGCGTAGCGAGGAATCCACTGACGAACTCGGTGAGACTTGCTGATGGATTCTTCACTTCGCTACGCTTCATTCAGAATGGCAAACACAAAAAAGTTACATGACCCTCGAACTGCATGCTTCACCGTCTCTATTACTTCACCAAGATGGATTCTGCTTTCTTGACTTCGGCGAGCATTTTCGGAATCAGTTCGGTATCGTGTTCCAACTCGCGAAGTCCTTGCTCAAATTCTTCGGCGATTTTAACGTCTTCTTCGCTTCCGATAAAGAGCGGCGTGCGTTGGTGCAATTCTTCGGGCTCAATATCCAAAATGCGTCGGTAGCCGTCGGTGGCTCTGCCGCCGGCTTGCTCGCACACAAATGCAAGTGGGTTGGCTTCATAGAGTAGGCGCAGTTTGCCGTTTGGGGCTTTTTTCGTTCTCGGATAAATGAAAATTCCGCCATAAAGCAAGTTGCGATGAAAGTCAGCGACCAATGAGCCAACATAGCGTCCAGAATAAGGGCGGTTCGTGGTTTTATCTTCTTGTTGGAGATACTTGATGTATTTCTTGACGCCATCGAAAAAGTAGCGGTAGTAGCCTTCGTTCATCGAGTAAATTTTGCCACGCTTTGGGGTGGTGATGTTTTCGTGCGAGAGCAAAAATTCGCCGATGGTCGGGTCTAAGGTGAATCCGTGAACTCCTTGTCCGGTTGTATAAACCAGCATCACCGACGAGCCGTAAATGACGTAGCCAGCGGCAACCTGCTGTATGCCTTTTTGCAAGCAGTCTTGAAGCGAGCCCGGTCCGCTTGATGGGTCGGAGATGCGTTTGTAGATTGAAAAAATCGTTCCGACGCCCACATTGGCATCAATGTTTGAAGAGCCATCGAGCGGGTCGAAAAGCAGAACATATTTCCCCGACGTTTTCCCTTCGGGCGGCGTGATAATGCCCTCGTTTTCTTCCGAGCCCATGACCGCAAACCGACCATGATGCCCAATGGCTTGAATGAATTTTTCGTTTGCAAAGACGTCCAGTTTTTTGACTTCTTCACCCTGCACGTTCATTGAGCCATGCGCGCCGAGAATGTCGACCAATCCCGCCCGAATGACTTCACGGCGAACAAGCTTCGCCGCAAACGTAACATCGGCTAACAACTGGGAAAACTCGCCCGTCGCCGAAGGATACTTTTTTTGTTGCTCAATAATGTGCCGCTCGATTGTGATAAGTTCCGTCATGGTTTCTCCGTTGTCAATGTTTGGAATAAAACATATGTCAGAACCAATTTACAGATTTCACTAACAACGGCAAATGCACGTGCGCACTTTCTCAAAGACGTTGCGCGCAAAAGTCCAAATGGCAATCAAAGAAAGAGGGCGCATGGTGCACCAGTGAAACCTTAGGCGAAAAAGATGAAAAAGCCCTCGTTCAGAGCGTGCGCTGATATTTTACTGTCGGCGCAACAGCACTCGAAATAATTTGGACTACTATCAAAATCATTTGAAAAAGGTAAGATTGGTCGTTCTGAACGGAGCGTCGCAGAGTGGAGAATCCAAGTGGATTCCTCGCTTCGCTCGAAATGGCAACGATAAATGGCAACGATAAATGGCAACGATATAATAACAAACTGTGAAAACCCTATCTATTCAACCAATTTCAACATATGTAGAAAGTATGCGTTCAAATATATGTTTAACCAATACGGTCATTCTGAACGGAGCGTCGCAGAGTGGAGAATCCAAGTGGATTCCTCGCTTTGCTCGCAATGACCATGCTGTTTATTCACTTCATGCTTAATATCTGTCTTGCTACTTAATTTTGCTCTGCTACTGAAGAGAAATAAGCGAGTAAAAATTTGTAGTGGAAAAAAAGATTTTTATATTCGTGGGCTTTAATTTTGGAAAAATCAAAATTTCTAAAAAAATTCAAACCGATAATTAACGCGTAGTCAATCAATAAACAAAACGTAAAAAGCACAATGGCAGGATACAAGCAAATTGCACATCTTCTCCCCGAAATTTTGGAAACCGCCGACAAAGCGGGAGGAATGCGCGAAGAAGTTTTGCGTGCGCTCATCGATCACGCACTTGCAAACGTAGGCGTAAGTAACTCTGCGCCGATTGCGGCAACCGAAACGGTTGAAAAAGAAACTAAAAAGCAAAAAAAAAGAGGACCGAAAGCCAAAGCCGTAAAAGCAAGTAAAGAAGAGACTCAAAAGGAAAAGAACGGACGCAAACCTAAAGAGGAAAAAGAAGAGAAAAAGAAAAAAAAAAGAAAAAGTAATGATGTAAAATTAGAACGAAACGCAGGCGAAGCGAGCCCGATTATAGAAATCGGAGAACTGCCGTTTGAAAACGTCGGCGAGTTTATGGGAAAATATCAAGTGTCGCCCGACGCACTGAAAAAATTATACGGCTATACCGAGCAAGGCATCGTCGGAAAATATGTTGAGCTTAAAACGAGCAAAAAGTCGGAAGCCCAAGTTAATGCAACGCTCCTTAGAACCGTCGCCAACGCCCTTGCAAACGGCTCGTTCAGTGCCTCAATAGACGAAATCAAGCAAGAATTCAAAGAGTTCGGCATTTTAGATACGAACATCAAGGTGAATTTAGAACGCCGCCAAAACCTCTTCAGCGTCTTTGACCTAAAAGAAAGGATTGAACTCAGCGAAGATGGCAAACAGGTGGTCGCAGAACTCATCAAAAGCTACGAATAAAACGATGTGAATAAGAAAGTCTGAACGGTACTTGAAGCGTTCTTGATAAATTTTATCTTTACGGCGTCGGCAAAAATCCGACGCTTTTTATTTTGAAAATGTCCATGACGAATCTCAAAACAATAAAGCCCCGCTTGCATGACGGCGTATAAACAATATCGGTGGGTGATGCGCGAACCCGACCAAGAAAGCATTGAAAATTTGATGCAGAGCATCAACGTCAGCGAGCCGATTGCGCGTGCACTGGTTAATCGCGGCGTCAAAAATTACGACGAGGCGAAAAGTTTTTTCCGCCCCTCTATCGAGCATCTCCATTCTCCCTTTTTGATGAACGGAATGAAAGAAGCGGCGGAGCGTCTTTCAAAAGCGATTGACGAGCGCGAAAAAATTTTGATTTACGGCGACTACGATGTCGACGGCACAACGGCAACCGCACTTTTAATTCTATTTCTCAAAAAATTCGAGGCGGAAGTTGACTTCTATGTCAATGATAGAAAAACAGAAGGCTACGGAATTGCACGGACGGGAATTGATTATGCGATTTCGCAAAATGTGAAAGTCATTGTAACGGTCGACTGCGGCGTTACGGCGATTGAGCCCATCAAGTATTGCCGCGAAAATCAAATTGATGTGATTATCTGTGACCATCACGAAGCAAAAGCAGAACGCCCCGATGCACTCGCCATTCTTGATGCAAAGCAAGATGACTGCGCTTATCCGTTCAAAGACCTTTCAGGGTGCGGCGTGGCTTTCAAATTGGCATGTGCACTTTGCGACTTACGCGGAATAGATAGAGAGATTGCCTATGAATTTTTAGACTTCGTCGCGCTCGCCGTCGCGGCGGATATTGTGCCCGTCGTAGAAGAAAATCGCGCGTTGATGTTTGAGGGCATCAAGCGTCTACAACTTGCAAAGCGTCCGGGGCTGAAAGCACTTGCAAAAGTTTCGGGATTAGACATTGAACGGCTTTCGTCTTCGTCCCTCGTCTTTGCATTAAGCCCAAGAATCAATGCCGCAGGGCGATTAGACCACGCACGCGAAGCCATTAAATTGCTAATCGCACAAGATGAAAGCGACGCAGAGGCGGCGGCGATGCACTTAGGCGACTTAAATAAAACGCGACGCGAAATTGACGCCGACGTCTTCAAAGAAGCCGAAGAAGATGCTAAAAAACTGCTCACGCAATATGCTTCCTCTATCGTGCTCTATAAGCCCGATTGGCATTTGGGCGTGATTGGAATCGTGGCATCGAGAATCGTAGAGCGATTTTATTTGCCAACAATTATTCTAACCGAAAACGACGGGATTCTCAAAGGCTCGGCGCGAAGCGTCGTCGGCTTCAACCTCTTCAACGCGATTTCCCACTGTGAAACCCACTTGATTCAATTCGGCGGACACGAAATGGCGGCTGGGCTTTCACTTCACATTGAGCAGTTAGACGAATTTCGTAGTGCCTTTGACAATCATTGCGCCGAAACATTGGATTTTGAACTGCGCACCCCCGCCATTCAAATTGACGCTGAATTAAACTTGGAACAAATTACACCGCGATTCTACAACGTCTTGAAACAATTTGAACCGTGCGGACCGGGAAACATGCACCCGCTTTTTCTCACGCGAAATGTTACGCCTGCCTATCCACCAAAATTGCTCAAAGAGCAACATCTCAAATTTGCTGTGCGCGATAAAGACGGAAGAATTTTTGATGTGATTGGGTTCGGCATGGCGCACTACTTTGAGGCGCTTAAAGAATCGGGGCGAACTGTTAGCCTTGTTTATTCAATTGATGAAAACGAGTGGAACGGAAAAACGACGTTTCAACTGCGCTTGCGCGATTTGAAAGTAGAATAGAAAAACAGCGTGCAAATAAAAAGGGGCGAGTGTCGCTCGCCCCAAATGAAATTCGCGAAGTAAAATCGCAAATTGAAAATTTAATTTCCGCCGATAAGCACCGACGCACCCGCGCCTTTACCGCCGCCCATAAAAATCACTTTTGAGTTCGGCGATTTGACGAGTTCTTGCATGGCTTTGATGCTTTCGTATTGAAGTTGTTTATCGGTCAAAGAGCGGCTGAGAATGGTTTGATAGTCGGCAATCCCTTGTGCTTCTACGCGCTTGCGCTCGGCTTCTTGCTGTTCTTTTTGGAGGACGAATTGCATTTTTTGCGCGTCTTGCTCGGCGTTAATTTTGGCTTCAATCGCGGCTCTAACGGAAGAGGGTAGAACGATATTACGAATTAAAAGCTCTTCTAAAATAATGCCGCGTTTTTCGAAGTCGCGCTTGATGCCTTCGTAAATTTTAGATTGGAACTCTTCGCGCTTGGCAGAGTAGAGTTCAACGGCGTTGTAGCTGGCGGCGTTTTCACGAATGCGCGTTCTTGCCGTCGGCGTTACAATTACATCGACGTAACTTGTGCCCGGTCCGAGTTCTTTTCGGATTCTCAACACTTCGGAAGGATTGAGTTTATAGTTGAGCGTCATATCAATCGTAACGGTGAGACCGTCCGCACTCAAGACCTCAATCGTGCTGCCGCCGTCGCCGCTTTCTTCCGTACTCGAGAAGGTGATTTTGCGCGTCTTCACATCGAACTCATCGACGCTCGCAAACGGAATGATAAAGTTCAATCCTTCTGAAAGCACGCTTCCTTGAATTTTTCCAAGAAAGACTTGCACGCCGACCGTTCCCGGCTGAATGACGCGGAAACACGCCGAAGAAAGACCAAGCAATAAAAGAACAATGCCGCCAACTCGAAAGAGCGTTGCAAACCGTTGCATAGCCGGATTGAACGAGCCTGCGGTGAAACTAATCACAAGGAGAATGACGGCAAGAAGAATAAGCGATGCCATTTACAAATAAGGTTAGGTTGAAAGGTTAAGGTTAGAAAAAACTTTTATCCGAGTGCGCCTATGCCGATTGCTCGGTCGGAAATTTTCCCATGGCTTTAAGCACGGTGAAAATCAAACCCGTGAAGAGCGAACCCCCGAGACCTGCGCCGATGTTATATATCGAGGCGACGAGGACATCTTGCATCGAGAACTCCGCCGAAACGTTCAGCGCCCACTTCGCGCATAAAAATGAAAGCGCTGTGAGCAAGCAAAACGCAAAGCCCGTCGCGATGCTCCCGATAAATGAAACGAAAATTTGTTCCTTCATGCCCGACTTCACTTCGGCTTGACGCTTCGCACGCTTTTCGCCTTTCGGGTCGTAGAGTTTGTTGATGCCGTAGCCGCCAAGCGCAACGATAACAATCATCACAGCATAGAAGAGATACGCTTTCAGAGAATCTGACCAATTCGGCGAGAACGTCATCTCACCCGCAAGTTTGAGCATGAAGATGGACGTCATAAAAAAGACCGTTCCCCACATCAAACTCACATTAATCCAAAGACTTGGTTTGTTTTCAGCCGCCTGCTGTGCAAGTGATTTCCCCATTGTTGTATTCGGTTTTTCATTGAAGACAAGAATTGAACTTCTATTGAACTTCTACTTGAACTTCTTATCGGACAATCAATATAACCAAACGGCAAGCGATTCAGTTTAGTTTTTCGGGCGTAACGTCGGGCGCAATCGCATCATCAGGCGCGGAATCGAGTGCCGATTCACTCG
>JBDNCJ010000022.1:0-37500 GCA_046719715.1 Chloroherpetonaceae bacterium
ACGCCTCAATGACTTGTTTTCGGCTCACGCCTCAATTACAAATTTCCGACCAAGCGTTTGAAGGTTTCGCCGCGCTCTTCAAAATTGGCGAACATATCAAAGCTGGCGCACGCAGGCGAGAGCAAGACCGTTTCGCCCTGTTTGGCTTCACGGCGTGCAAGTCTTACGGCGTCTTCCATCGTTTCGGCTTTGATGACGCGCGTTATGCCGCTGAAAGTCTCGGCAAGTTTTTCTTTTGACTCGCCGATGGCGATGATGACTTTTACTTTTTCTTCGACCAGCGGTTTGACTTTCGAATAATCGTTGCCTTTGTCGCGTCCGCCTGCAATCAGCACAATCGGCGTGTTGATGGTATCGAGCGCATACCAAAGCGCGTTGACGGTTGTGGCTTTTGAATCGTTGATGAACTGTATGCCATCGAGTTCTCTGACGAACTCGATTCGATGCTCAACGCCCTCGAAGGTCATGATGCTTTCGCGAATAACTTCCTTTTTGACTTCCAACGCGCGCGCCGCAACTGCCGCCGCAAGCGAATTGTAGACATTGTGTGTGCCGCGAAAGTGCACGCGCCCGATGACTTCGTCTTTTTTCATAACCTTTTCTTTTTCTCCATTAAACTTTATCGTGAGCCACTCACCATCGAGGTAGCCACACGTTTGGTATTGCCTATCCAATTTTTTTTCCAAACTGATTGGAACGAGCCTTGTTTTGAGCGATTTCAACACGTCTTTATCTGAAAACTGCCGCTTTAATTCCGCGTTATCGATATTGATGATGAGCAGGTCGTTTTCATCTTGCGCTTGATAAATGCGATACTTTGCACGCGCATACTTGCCAAAGTCGTTGTCGTATCGGTCTAAATGGTCGGGCGTGATGTTTGTAATCACAGCGACTTTCGGCTTATAGGTAAAGCAGTGGTCAAGTTGAAAACTGCTCGTTTCTACGACCGCCACGTCTTGCTCCGACATTTCCTCGACATAATCTGCAAATGGCACGCCGATATTGCCGACGGCGAAGGCGCGATAGCCGTTCGCTTTTCCGTCGCGCTCAAAAATTTTGTGCGTCAGTGCGGTTGTTGTCGTCTTTCCATCTGTGCCTGTAATGGCGACGATGCGCGCCTTGCAAAACCACGACGACGCCTCGATTTCGGAATAGACGGGCACATTCGCCGCTTCTAATCGCTTGACAATCGGCGCGTCGCTCGGCACACCCGGACTAATGACGGCGAAATCGCACTCGAAGACGCGCTCGGTATGTCCGCCCGCTTCAAAGTCGATTTTGCTTCGCTCCAATTTTTCAATGAACCGTTTATCCATCGCGTCGCGCTCGGTGAGAAATACCTTTGCGCCGTGCTTTTTGAGCAACATTGCCGCAGAAATTCCGCTTCGCTTTCCGCCGATAATCGTTACGCGCTTTCCTCGCAAGTCTTGACTGTTCATCATCGCAATTTCAAACTGATTAAACTCGCCATCACAAAGACGAGCGTTAGAATCCAAAAGCGTATCACAATTTTTTCTTCCTGCCAACCCAGCATCTGAAAGTGATGATGAAGCGGTGCCATTTTGAACACGCGCCGACCTTCCCCGTATCTCCAACGCGAGAACTTGAACCAATAGCGTTGAATAATCACCGAGAGCGTTTCAATGAGAAAAATTCCCGCAATCACGGGCAGTTGCAATTCCTTTTTGATGAGAAGCGCAATGACTGCAATCGCACCGCCAACCGCCAGTGAGCCGGTATCGCCCATAAACACTTGCGCCGGGTGAGCATTGAACCATAAAAATCCAATGCAAGCCGCCGCAATCGCCAGCGCGATAATTGCTACTTCGCCCGCACCCTCGATATAGACGATGTTCAAATACTTGGCGAATTTGACATTGCCCGTCAGATAGGCAAATCCTGCGAGCGCCATCAGCGTAATCGCTGAACAGCCTGCCGCAAGCCCATCGAGCCCGTCGGTCAAATTCACCGCGTTAGAAACCGCCGCGACAATGAAGACACACACTGGGATATACCAGTAGCCGTAATCGACAATCAAATTTTTAAAGAACGGCACCGTCGTATTCGAGAGCAGTGCAGAAAGCTTCGGGTCAAGCACCGTATAAATTCCAATCGCCAATCCGAGCGTGAGTTGTCCGAAAAGTTTGTATCGCTCTGATAATCCGCCTTTAACTTTCTTAATGACTTTCAAGTAATCATCAATGAACCCAATGATGCCCATCCACGCTACCGCAAGCAGAATCAGCCATGCAAACGGACTTGCGAGCTTAGACCACAACAGCGACGCGCCGAAGATGGAAAGCAAAATGATTGAACCACCCATCGTTGGAATCCCGACTTTTTTCCGATGCTCTTTCGGGGCTTCTTCTTTTATTGGCTCAATGACTTTCGTCTTCAAGTAAGCGATGATGCGCTCTCCGAATATCAATGCGATGAGCAACGCTGTAACCGCCGCCGCAAGCGCCCGAAACGAGATGTAATCCACCAGCCTAAGCCAACTGATTTGGTATGTTTCTCCGAGATATTTGAGCAAGTAGTAAAGCACGTTCGCTTTTGGCTTTTAGTTTTATTGCGCGTTGCTTGTCGGCTGCATTTGCATTAAGTATTGCTTGACTTCTTCAAAGACCGTTTCCATTTTCATTCCGCGCGAACCCTTGAACAAAATCGCATCGCCTGCAGATAGCGATTCCACAAGGGTTTTGGCAAGGTCGCTTTTCGCCTCAAAGTGTCTCTTCATTTTTGCACTTGCCGCTTCAACGGTTCGTTTCATCTCATTTCCAAAGCACAAGAGCATATCCAGATTTAGCGTTGCGATAAACTTGCCGAGTTCTTCATGCTCTTGTTTTGAGAGCGAACCGAGTTCGAGCATATCGCCCAAGACGGCGATTTTTTTTCCGTTGTTTTTGACCTCTTTCAGCGCGTTTAAGCCTGCACGCATTGATTCGGGATTAGCGTTGTAAGTGTCGTTCATTAGCACCACATCGCCTTTCAAGCAAACGCTCATTCGTTTCAAGGCTGGATTGATTTCAAAATTTTCCAGAGACTCTTTAATGCGCGACAGTGGCACACCGAAGTTCAGCCCAACCGCAATAGCGACGAGCGCGTTTTGAACGTTGTGTCGCCCTGAAATTTTCAAGGCAATTTCCTCGCTTGTTTCGCCAGTGCTGACGCGGAATTTCGGACACCCTAAGGCATCGGTCTCTAACAATTCAGCCATCACATCGAGCGTCAGTTCTCGTTGCGCGTTTGTTCCGTAGAACAAGCGTTGGGCGACACCTTCCGATTGCTTCAAGACCCATTCGTCATCGGCGTTGACAAACGCTGTGCCGCCATGCCTTGCAATCCAGCCAAAGAGTTCGCCTTCGGCTTCGGCAACGGCTTCCATTTTTTCAAAGAACTCAATATGCGCTTTGCCAATGTTGGTGATGAGCGCGTGCGTTGGCTCGGCGACTTGGCACAGGCGCGTCATTTCGCCCGCGTGGTTCATTCCCATTTCAATCACGGCGATTTCTGTCTCGCTCTTCATTCCGAACAGCGTGAGCGGCACACCGATGTGATTGTTCAAATTCCCTTGTGTGGCGTGCGTCTTGAAGGTCGAGCGTAAGACGTGCGCCGTCATTTCTTTGGTTGTGGTTTTGCCGCTGTTGCCGCCAATCGCTACAACCGGTATCACAAATTTTCGCCGATAAATCCTCGCAAGTTCTTGCAGGGCGAGAAGCGTATCGGAAACGACTAAAAAATTTCCTTTTGCTGACACGTTCACTTCGCGCCATGCTTTATTGACGACACAAAGCGACGCGCCTTTTTCTAATGCCGCATTGATGAACGCATGTCCGTCGTGCGTTTCGCCTTTAAGCGCAACGAAAATTTCTCCGCGCTGAATCGTGCGCGAATCTGTCGATATGTTCACCATTTCAATCGTGGTGAACTGTTCGGCTTGCAGAGTTCCAACGCACTCTAAATCGTCTTTGGTTAGGTTCATGCGGTCGTTTCGTCAAAAATTTTTTTTATCACGGCTCTATCGTCAAAAGGGTACTTCACGCCTTGAATTTCTTGATAGGTTTCGTGTCCTTTGCCTGCCACAAGAAGCACGTCGCCGTGTCCAATCAGCGAGATGCCTTTTCGGATTGCGGCTTGGCGGTCGGCGATGCGATAGTATTGTTTTGTTTTCGTCATACCTGCTTCAATCTCATCTAAAATCGTTTCAGGATTTTCGGTGCGCGGATTGTCGCTCGTGAGAATTACGATGTCGCTTTCGCGCTCGGCGATTTCGCCCATCAAAGGACGCTTGCCTTTGTCTCGGTCGCCGCCGCACCCGAAGAGCGTGATGAGCTTCGCCTCTGGCGATTTGACTTCTTTAATCGCACGAATCACGTTCAGCAGTGCATCGGGCGTATGGGCGTAGTCGACAATCGCACATCGATGGTCTTTTGACCACACTTGCTCCATTCTTCCTGCAACGCCTTCACAGCGCGAGATACCACGCATGATTTCCTCATGTGAGAATTTCATCGCCTTGCCTGCTGAATATGCCGCGAGCACATTGTAGAGATTGAACTTTCCGATATGTCGAATCGTCTGCAAATGCTCCTCACCATTAGTGCAAATGGTCATCGATGTTCCGAAGAGTTGAAAACTGTGAACTTTGGCGCGAACATCGGCGCGTTTTTCATCGAGGCGTTTCTCATCACTTTCTTCAATGCCGTATCTGATGACGGTGGCTTTGGTATCGGCAACGATTCTCTCGCCGTAAAGGTCATCTTGATTTGTAACTGCAACGGCTTTTTCATCAAGTGAATCAAAGAGGATTTTTTTGGCGCGGAAGTAGTTTTCCATTGTGCCGTGAAAATCCAGATGGTCTCTTGTCAGATTGGTGAAGACGGCGACATCGTAGCGAATCCCATGCACGCGTCGCAATTCAAGTGCATGCGATGAGACTTCCATCACGCAAGCTTTGCATTCGGCTTTTATCATTTTGTCAAAGAACGCATGTAACTCGACGGCTTCGGGCGTTGTTCTTTCGGCTTCAATTGTTTCGTTTCCAATTTTGTAAGCAATCGTTCCAATCAGTCCCGTCTTAACGCCTGCGTTGGTTAAGATGCTGTGAATGAGCATCGTTGTTGTTGTTTTGCCATTTGTGCCCGTTACGCCAATCATCACGAGTTTTTCGCTTGCCGCGTCATAGAAACGTTTTGCGAGCAGAGCCAGTGCGCTGCGCGAATTTTCGACACGGATATAAACCGTTTCGGAATCCAGCGTTACTGGGAACTCTTCGCAGACGATAGCGCGTGCCCCTGATTTGACGGCATGTTCAATGAACTGATGTCCGTCTGTTTTGAGCCCGCGAATTGCTACGAAGAGTGCGCCTTTTTTCACCTTGCGCGAATCGTATTCAATCGCACTAATTTCTTCGCGCTCCTTGATTTCGCCTCTGATTTCAAGGACGGAAATTGCGCCCAGTAATCCGTTCAGATGTTTCATCTTGCGATTCGATTGCGCACCTCCCGTTTTGGCGGAAAGGCTCGGTTTTTTACTGACTCATTGTCAAAACAAATGGCACTTTTTGGCTCACTTCGCTTCCTGCTTTAAGCGACTGCGCCAATACTTTTGAGCCATTGCCCTGCACTTGCACGTTCAAGCCAAGTTGCTCGGCAACGTGAATGGCTCTATCCGCCCGAAGCCCGATGAGCGACGGAACTTTCGTTTCATCGGCAAAGGTGAGCGGCACTTTCGTCCAAACATTCACTCGCGATTCTGCCGCAATACCTTGCGCCACTACAACGCCTTTTGCATCGTTTTCTTTTTTGAAATCAAGTTGATGCAGTCGCAACAGTTCTTTGGCTTCTTCTGCCGATAAGCCGCAAACATTTGGCACTGCAACGGTTTTTGTTGTGTCTAAAAATTTTTTCGTCGCCGATTCTTTATGCGTTGCGAATTGCAAAATTTCGTCGCGCATTTCAGGCTCTAAGACGCTTAAAATTTTGCTGTTGATGTTTGCAAACACAGGCGCGGCAGTTGTTGAGCCGTAGTAACCTTTTGTCGGGTTAATCATCATCACGAGTGTTGCAATCACAGGTTTTTGAACGGGATAGAACCCGACGAACGACGACACGTAATTTCCACTACGATAATTGCCGTTGGTCAAGAGTTGCGCTGTGCCGGTTTTTCCTGCTACCTCGATGCCTTCAAGCCGTGCCGTTATACCAGTTCCACTATCGACGACGGTTTTGAAGAGGTCGCGTACGATTTCTGCTGTCTCTTTTTTCATGACGCGCTTGACCGGCTCTGCTTTGTTGTAATACAATACCTCTCCATTGGCAGAGATGACTCGCTGAATCAAGAATGGCTTCATGCGCATGCCGTTGTTGGCAAGTGCCGAATAGGCACAGAGCATTTGAATTGGTGTTACCAACACTTCATAGCCGTGCGCCATCCAAGCCAGAGAGATGCTCGACCATTGCGACGTGGGTTTGAGCAATCCCGGCACTTCGCCAATGAGTCCGATGCCTGTTTTCTCTCCGAAGCCGAAGGCTTTGGCGTAGTCGTAGAATTTTTCTTTGCCGATTTCCAAGCCGACTTTTGCTGCGACGATGTTGCTTGAACGCGCAATCGCATTTCGGAACGTGGTGGTGCCAATGGCTTCGTGGTCAGTGATGGTTCGGTCTTTGATTTTCCACTTGCCGCTTGTTGTGCCGTCGACTTTGTCGTCTGGTTTTATCACGCCCAAATCCAGCGCCGCCGTTGCCATCACGATCTTGAATGTTGAACCCGGCTCAAAGACGTCCGTTACGGCGCGATTTCGCGTGGCTTCAGGTGTGTAAGATGATTTTTTATTGGCATCGAACTCGGGCGCATTTGCTAACGCGAGAATCTCGCCCGTCTGCACGTCCATGACAATGGCGATGCCGGCACTCGCGCCTGCGTTTATGACGCCTTTGCTTAATTCATCTTCGACGATTGCTTGCACATCGGTATCAATCGTCAGTTCAATGGTTGCGCCGTTGGTTGCCTCTTCTTGCTTGGCGCCGACGGCGGGAAACGCATATCCCGTCGCAGTGCGTTGCATTATCATGTATCCATCTTTGCCTGCAAGCAGTGAATCAAATTGCTTTTCAAGTCCGCTAATACCTCTGTGGTCGCTATCAGTGAAGCCGATGAGTTGCTCGGCGAGATTTTCATAATGCCGACTGACTTCCTTCATCTCGATGATGCCTGCGAAGTGCTTTTCGCTGATTTTTTTGGCGAGGGCGGCAGGCACATGACGCTCGAGCCAAACAAAACGCGACTTTTCTTTGAGCTTCTGCAGGTAGTAGGATTTCGGCTTATCAAAGAGCGTTGCGAAAGTTTGCGCAATGGTATCGGCATTGGCGACAACTTTCGGGTCGGCGGCAAAGGAACGAACCAGCAGGCTCGTGGCGAACTGCCGTCCGTTTCGGTCAAGAATTTGTCCGCGCATCGCTTTGAGCGGCACTTGATATTCGTATTGTCGTTTGGCGCGTTTTTGATAGTCGTGCGCTTCGACGATTTGCACCATCACGAGTTTGGCGATGATGGCAACCGCAAACAGCATCAAGCCGCCCAGCACAATGCCAAAGCGAATGGTTTCTTCTCGCTTTTGCGCCGCTTGTGCTTCTTGCTTTTTATGTTCGCGAAATTCTTGCATCACCTTTTATTTTTTCAGTTCTATCGGCGGCGCAGTTGAAATTCTTAGCCCTAACTTTTCAAATGCTTCGCGCCCAATTCTTTCGCTTCGCTCTAAGGCTTTCAATTCGCTTTCGATTTCCACATTCAAACTTTTCGCTTCATCGATTTTCTGACGCAAGGCTTCGGTTTCGCCCGCCAATCGGTTAATGGAAATGACATTGTAGATGTAAAGCCCAAGCAGTAAAGTTGCGCCCGCAATCACAACGAAGGTGCGCGTGTTCAAGATGGATTCGATTTTTTCATGCGCCTCATCTCGAAGTTTTTTCTTTGGCTTTTCTGCACGCTTTAAGTCTTCAGAATTTGCGTCCAATGTCGGCGACGCAATCGGCTCAACGAATGTTGCCGCTGAGACAGCTCGTGTTGACGAGTTTTCCACAACCCCAATGCCGTAATCGGTTTTGCTTATATGTTCGTCAAAAATGTGTGCTTTCATTTTTCCTCCTTACAATTTTTCTGCAACTCTCAACTTTGCACTTCGCGCTCTTGAATTTTCTTCAATTTCTTTTTCGCTTGGCTGAATCGGCTTTTTGGTAAGCAGTTTTATCGTGCGACTTCGCAACGGCGTTTTGAGCGGCACGCCTTTCAGCCCTTTATCCAAGCCCCAGTCATCTTCGGATTGCTCGCGAAAAAAATCTTTCACGATTCGGTCTTCGAGCGAGTGATAACTAATCACCGCAATTCGCCCGCCCGATTCAAGCAACGGAATGGATTGCCGAAGTGCTTTTTCCAACTCGCCGAGTTCGTCATTGACTTCAATGCGAATGGCTTGAAAGACACGCGCCAGTGATTTGACTTGCTCCTGACGCGGCACGCATGTTTTCACAATCTCTGCCAGTTCTTCTGTCGTTACAATCGGCTTTGAGGCACGCCGCTCGGCAATGCGCTTTGCGATAAGACGCGACTTTTTCTCTTCACCATATTTCCAAAGAACTTGTGCCAATTCGGCTTCGCTGTATTCATTGACGACCTGATATGCCGAAAGCGATTGCGCTTGATTCATTCGCATATCGAGCGTCGCCGATTTTTGAAAACTGAACCCTCGTGCGCCTTCGTCAATTTGGTGCGATGAAATTCCCAAGTCGAGCAGGATACCTTTTACTTCTCTCTCCTTTGCCTGTTCTGCCAATTCCGAAAACCGCGATTTGACCGCGCGAAAGTTTTTGTATCGTTTGAGCCTTTCGCTTGCCGCTTCAATCGCGTCGCTATCTCTATCAATTCCGATGACGAGCGAGCGTTCAAGCCAATTTTTTTTCTCGAGCGTCTCTAAAATTTTTTCGCTGTGTCCGCCGCCGCCGAGTGTACCGTCAATGTATGTTCCCGCTCCTGTAACTAAGTATTCAATCGTTTCATCGAGCAAAACGGGCTTGTGATACATCTTATCCGATAAATCGTTCAGAGAGCGTTTCCAAACTTTCAGGCGGCGCGTTCAAGAGTTCCGTCAGTTTATCTGGATTCCAGACTTCGATTTTATTTCCGCCCCCGACAATCGTTACCTCATTTTTGATTGAACACGCTTCCAAAAATTTTTTCGGAAGCATCACTCGACCTTGTTTGTCCAACTCCGTTTCGCTGATGTTGGCGTTGTAATACGTCTTGAGTTTCTTCTCGTTTAGATTGAACTCTGATAGCGCATCAATTTTCTTTTGCACTTCCAGCCACTCATTCTCTTCATAAAGCTCAATCGAGTGTTGAAGCGTCTTAAACACTACAAACACTGCACCCGGATTTTGATTTGCCATTTTCTTTCGGAACGAAGACGGAATCATCAGGCGACCTTTGTCGTCGACGCTGTAATTCTCTGTTCCGCGAAAATTTGGCATATCACTAATTTTGATTTTCTAAATTTTACCACTTTCTACCACTTTGCGAATTTAACGAAAAAAGAATCCGATTTTCAAACAAAACAGCAAGATTTTTTCGGCTTTTACAGCGTTTTTTAGATTGGCGGCGCAATGAGGATTATTGGGCAATTTTGAGACAATTTATTCGCATACTGAACACTTGTTCAGTATTTAATCGCACTCAAACTAAACATTTGTTCAGTATCGTTTTTTTGTAGAGATTCGTGGAAATTTTCAGGTGAAAAGGAGAGGGGAAAATTTCTATGCCAGAGCAAAGTTCATTGACGGAATCGCAGAACAAAATTTTCAACTTCATTACGCGCTACGTTGCCGAGCATAAGCGTCCGCCGTCGGTGCGCGAGATTCAAAAGCAGATGAAATACAATTCCACTAATGCCGTCGCAGAAATTTTAGATGCGCTTGAAGCAAAGGGATATATCGCTCGTCGTGGCGGCGCACGAAGCATTGAAATTCTCCAACAAGATGACTTCATGAACTTCGGCTTCGGGAGTCCTGCTCTCGACAAAGTCGCGCCCGTTCCTTTGATGAGCGTCAACTGGTTTGCAAAAGGCGAAAAGATGAAACCAATTTCAAACCTGTATCTCGATAAAACCTTTACGCACAATCGCGAATGCTTCTTTGTGCGCGTTGATGACGATGGCATGGAAAAATCAGGCATTTTCAAGCGCGACATCGTCCTCGTTGAAAAGCGAGAGCCAACGGAAACCGATAAAGAAACCCTCGTTGCTGCCATTTGTGAAGAGGGCGTAATTGTTCGCAACTACCGCTTCATCAATGGGCGCGTGCATCTCATTGCTTCCTCCCGCTCCTACAGCGAGCGCGTCATCAATCCGACGGAAAAATTTCCCGAAGCCGTTGTGGTTGGGATTGTGCTTTCGCTCTTTCGCAATATCTTGCGCTAATGCTTCGCTATATGCACACATTTCGCACTGCGCACCGTCTTTTATTGATATTGACGCTTTGTCTTTTAGGGCGATGCGCCGTTGACATTCCACCAACAGGTGGTCCTGAAGACAAAACCCCGCCGCGTATTATCGCCGTCTTTCCCGACTCTGGCGCACTGCGCGTTCAGACGAATAAACTTCGCGTGCGCTTCGACAAATACGTTGTTACCCAAACGCTCCGCAATGCACTCTTCTTCTCGCCCCGCATTGAAGACTACGAAGTGGAATCCGATGGCAAAGAAGCCGAAATCATTCTCTACGAACCACTCAAAGCAAATCGCACTTACGCCTGCACCATCACCAAAGCCCTCACTGACACACGCGGCAATAGCCTTGCCCAATCTTACACCTTCGCTTTTTCAACCGGCACCACGATTGATTCAGGCATCATTTCAGGCGTCGTTTACTCCGCCGACAATCGCTTCATCAAAGGCGCGACGCTTTTCGCTTACTTCATTCCCGATGGCGATACGCTTTTCGCTGACACGCTCAACCCCTCGCACACCCAACCCGACTACATTGCTCAAACCAGCGAAGACGGACGGTTTCAACTGTCGTTCCTCAAAACTGGCGCCTATCGCCTTTTTGCCGTCATGGATAAAAACCAAAATTTGCTCTTTGATGCAGGCGAACTTTTCGCCGTTCCGTTTGATTCGGTCTACACTGGTAAGACGAACATACGCCTTCGACTCACCGAGCACGATACCACACCAATCGAACTTCAATCTGCAAACGCTTACACCTCCAATCGAATCGCGCTTCGCTTCGACCGCAACCTTGTTTCCGACTCGCTTACGATTGAACACTTCTCCGTCATTGATTCAACCACGAAAAAATCCCTGCCGCTTTACGACTTTTACACCAACATCGAAAGCAATCGCGAGATGATTTATCTTGTTTGCGACTCGCTCATCAAAGAGCGCGTCTATGGCGTTCAAGTCTTCAATGTTCAAGATGCTTTCGGAAATCGTGCCGATACGCTGGTTACTTCACTTGTTGGAATTAGCGAGATGGATACGACAAGAGCCAGAATTCAACTCTCTCTTGCCGACAGCGCAAAAGGTGTTTTTGAACGCGACCCGCTCTCACCTCGTGGCAAACGTCTGCCAATTGATTTTTCTTTGCCGATTGACCGCGCTTCACTTCGTCAATCGCTTTTCTTGCTCAAAGGCAAGGACACACTCGAGCTCGATTTCCTCTTTCGCGACGGACGACGCATCGAGATTAAACCGAAAGAAGATTTTCAACAGGGAACTTGGTATCGCTTGATTGTCAATCACCGCACCATTTTAGACGCACGCCGACGACCGACAATCGACACGCTCATTCAACTTCATTTTCAAACTGCTGGAAAAGATTTCTTCGGAGAAATTGAAGGCGAATTGCTTATCGACTCCACCTTTCAACCCTTGCGTCAAATGTCGTTGCGGCTTGAACTCGTTGGCGAAAAAAAATTCTATCCGCAAGTTGTTCTCGCTCAGCCCAGACAGCGCGCCGTCAAGTTCAAGTTCGTAGATTTGCCCGAAGGAAAGTATTTTCTCTCGTCGTTTCTTCCCTCCGACTCCATAGCAGTTTCAGCGTTTCGCGAGTGGGACGGCGGCAACGTCAAACCTTTTCGCCCGTCTGAGCCTTTTTTTATTAGCCTCGACAGCCTTCGCGTTCGAAAGCGTTGGACAACCGACGGCGTTCAATTTCGCATCGAGTAATTCTTATGAGATTTCTTGTTGGAATTTTAATCTTTCTTTTTTCAGCAGACGAGCCCAATTGGTCTTCACCGTCATCAGCGCGTTTGCTTGATGAAGGATTAGAGGCTCTGTTCAACTATGACTTAAAAGTCGCTTTCGCCAAGTTCGATTCGCTTATTATTCTCGAGCCGAATCGTCCCGAAGGTTACGCGCTGAAAAGCACGTGCGCATTTTGGAAATTTTTGCTCTCCGAAAAAGAGGCTGACTACGACGTTCTCGTTCAATACGCTGACCTTGCGCATGCCCGCATTGAAGCCTATCTCGATGCCCACAAACACAACGCCCGAAGCAAAGCGCTTTCAACTTACTTTCTCGCCGAACATCATCTTCAACTTGGCGCAGCAAACGCTCGCCGACAAAACTTCGCAACCGCTGCCATTCACTTTCACAAAGCCAAAGGGCTTTACAAAGACGCACTGAAATTTGATTCCACTTTCTACGACGCCGCCAAAGGCGTTGGCTTTATCGAGTTTTTCAGTTCGCTCATTCCTGATTCCTACAAGTGGCTTGCTTCAGTTTTCGGCTATGAAGGCACACGCGAAGATGCCATGCGGAAACTTGAACTGGCTCGCGATAAAGGCATATACACGCGTCGTGAATGCACATACTATGTTGCCATGCTCAATTACCTTTTTTACAATCGATACCGCGAAGCCGAATCCGAACTGCTCTCGCTTGCGGCGCAGTATCCCAAAAGTGTTGCGCTGAGCTACACACTCGGCTCGCTTTATTTCAAATACAAAGACGTCGCTCGCTCGGAAGCATATCTCAAAAAAGCCATTGACGACGGCGGAAACGAAAACGAGTTTTCCGCCTACGCGCTCTTCCGCCTTGCCGAATTACAATTCCGTTTGAACCAATTTGAAAACGCAAAAAAGAGTTACCTTCGTTACCTCTCGATACTTGACTTAGATTTGTATCGCGCGCAAACCTACTACAAATTAGGCTTGTGTTCGGAACTGCTCGGCAATCGCCAAAGTGCACTCGCCTACTACAAGCAAGCCGTTTCCAATACCGACAACCCCGATGAACTCTATGCGCGGCGCAAAGCAAAGGAACTTCTTGCACGTCCGATTTCAAACGCCGAACAAAAGTTGCTTCTCGCCCGCAATCACTTCGACGCAGGCAAACACGACAGCGCACTTTTCACTTTGCACCCTCTTTTCCAACAAGAAGGCTCACTGAACGCTGATGAACGCGCTGAATTTTATTATCGCTTAGCACGCATTTATGATGAGACGGGGAAAGATTCAGACGCCATTCTGTTCTACCAGAAGTGCTACGGCACAAAAGCAGAACGAGAACGCTACCTTGCGCCGCAAAGCCGACTGCATTTGGGACGGCTCTACGCGCGAAAAGGTGAGATTGCAAAAGCCAAAGACGAATTCGAGAAAGCCACGCGCTACGTGAGTTTTGACTTTGAAAAAGAATTGCGCCGCGAAATCAAACTCGAACTTGCGAAACTCGAGCCCTAACTCAACTTCTCAAATGAATAATGAATAATGAAGAATGAGCCATGTGAAGATGTCTCTCGTTACTCATTCCTCACTCCTCATTATTCATTACTTGACCAGCATCATCTTCTTCGTCTCAACGAATAAGCCTGCTTGCAGACGGTAGAAGTATGTTCCACTTGAAAGCGTGCTGGCGTTGAACGGCACTTCGTAAATGCCTGCGTCTTTACGCTCACTCGCGAGCGTTGCCACCACCCGACCCAGCATATCAAAGACTTGGATTTTCACCATGCTGGCTTCGGGGAGTTGGTAGCGAATCATGGTGGTTGGGTTGAACGGGTTCGGATAGTTTTGGGATAAGCGCGAACTTCGTCGGAACGCTTCCCACACTTTCGGTTTGCGCACTTTGGTTTCCCACACGATTGACAATGGCATTTGCGCCGCTTGCATTGACGAGTTCAATCGTATTGAGTGCGCTGGGTGTGAGCTTGACGAGCATTTAGATGTGGCTCGTTTGAATCGCGAAGCCCAAGACTTTCACGCGCCCCTGACTCCGCCCGACCTCACCCTGTTTCGGCGATGCCGAAACGCCCCTCTCCTCATAGGAGAGGGAAGTCCGCGCAAGCGGACAGGGTGAGGTTCATTGATTCGTTTGGGCATTAAAGAGTTCAACGGCAAGTTGCACGGGGCGATTTTGTGTGAGGTCGTAGAGACGCTCGGAATGCACTTTGACGACGGCGGAAATTTGAGTCAGCGAATCGGCAATGGTGAACGAACGGCTTTTGAGCGTCTGGAAAAGAGACGTCGGGGCGAGCGTTGCGCCGTCTTCAAGAAGCGACGCCCCCAAGTGGTGAAAGGTTAAGCCGGTTCTCGAATTGCCGTTGAGCGCAACATCGGCAAGGGTTAGCTCCAAGAACGCGGGCGCATTTTCGGACGCGGTCGCCAAGCGGGCGGTCATGCGCTCGGCAAGTTGAAACGAAGGCGCAACGGGCGTAACCGGCGAGCCGCCAAGCGTGGTCGCAATGGGCGAAATCGTGCCGCTACTGCCGCCCACGCCTCTTTCGGCAGGCGGACTTTGCCCGCCACCCGTGCTGATTTCACCAAACTGAATTTGATACGGCGACCCCGACCCTGTCGTGTAGCAATAGCGTTTTGAGCCTGACACAACAATGTTCGGCGCACGCCCCGCAAAAGAGGAAAACGCGCTAAACCCTTGACCATCAGGCTTTGAGATGGCAAATGCTGTTGAACCGCTTTCGGCTAAAATCGTGGTGCTGTTATTCGCCCAGTTGATAGAAGGCTTCGCGTGGTTGGAGTAGCCTAATTGAAGTTGCGTGAGCGGCGTTGTGCCGTTGGCGGCGGTCAATCGCTCATACAGAATCACCGAAAGATTGAGGTGATGGTTATGTGCCTGCCAAGCAATGTGCTTTTCGCCACTCATTGAAACGGCAATCGTTGGAAATTGATAATTGACCGTTGGTTGGACGATGGGTAAAGTCATTTCAGAGAATATATTAAAGGCATTTGTTTCAGCGTAGCGGATACCGTCTCCATATGGAAATGTGCCTAACTGCCAAACAATCGCGGCGTTTCCCGATGGCAACAGTGCCGCCGATGGATAGCGAACAAGGCTTCGTGAAGCGTCGTTAACAAGCGTGCTTGGAATTGCACGAGCACCTTGAAGAATATAACCACCACCAAGCAAGACGCCTGCCCTTGCATAAAAAATACCTGATTGATACTGAAACCCGTTGAATGCCGACCCATCAAAGAAGATTAAAAGGTCAGCCAATGTGTTTTGAAAACCTAATACAATGCTCGGCTGCGTATTTTCGTTAATAAGCGCATCGAAGCCGTAGGTTGATTCAAATGTAACATATTCATTCTCGTTGCCAAATATCTCGTATCGTGAGGTTGATGGAGACCATTCATAGGTTCTCAATGCAACGATTCGCTGAGGAAAAAAGCCCTCCGGCAACACTCTCACATACACGATACTTAAATACCCGTTTTTAGCATCTACCGCAGGATTGCGTCCTTCTCCAATAAGTCGCTCGCCCGACCACGCGCCGTTTCCGCTTCGTGTAATGAGATAAATTTTACCCTGTGACTCATAAACCATTACGCTTCGGTTAAGCGATGCATCGAACGCCAACCGCTTTTGAGAACCGCTACTTGCCGTTGCCGTGCTCAAATTTGAATAACGATGCGCCTTATATGCCGCCAACTCATTTTGGTCGTCGACGGGCGTAACCGTCCGAGATTGATTAGGCGAACCGTCGGCATAATTGATAAAGTAATGCAAGCGACCGTTGCTCGCGGTAAATGAAGTCGGCGCGAAGACTGTGCCTGATTCATACTGCGGAATCTGCGACTCGTTGCCCACATTCGCAATGTTGCCGTCAAATTCCGTTTGCGCCGTCGTATTCACCTTATACCGATTCCGATACTTAATCGTCAAATTTAAATTGCCGCTTGAAGATAGCGTGGTATATGTCGGGTTGAGTGTAAGAACTTGCGTTCCTTGTCTAAACCCACCATCTTTATCTTCCAAGGGGTTGTAGATACGACGGTAGACTTTGCTGGTCGCCTGAAAATCCTGCTCCACAGGCGAAAATGTAAGGGGCGCGGAAGAAGCCGAGCTAAACCCGCTGGGCTGTTGCACGCCGTTAATCAAGAGCACGCCGCCGTTGGTGCGCAAGCCGCCGTTTGCCGCGTTGGTTGGGTGCGGCTCTCGAAATTCGTTTCTGACCGTGTAATTCAACTGTGCTTCGGCAAGGCTTGAAAACAGCACAACGCCGACCAAAACTAAAATGAATTTGCGTAACATAGTTGTAAAGAATTAAAATGGTTGAATGTGTTTTATTTTTTTCATCTGACTTTCTCACTGTATTTTGCGTTTGTAAAGACAAAACGCAACCCAAGCCATGCTTTGCATCGCATTTGGGAATGTAACCTGTGTTTTGTTTGCCCGTAGCGACAAGCATTTGTGCCACCAAATCGCTTGTCGCGTTTATTTTTTATGACCCATCGTTCATCGTTGCCTCCTTCCTGTGTTTATTTACCGCGATAAATTTTGCCGTAGTCGTAATCGCAAACCACCACCACGCCGCTATCCGCCCAAACCGCCGAGTAAGTTGTAGGGTTTGGCTGTTTATCGTTACTAAGTGCGACCCAATCTATTCCGTTAAAGTGGTAGATTAAACTGTTTTCACCAACCAAAAAGATATGCTTCGCATTGTGCATATACCCGCGAGCAAAATCTTGTGGCGGGGAGGTGGGAAGATTTACGACCGTTTTCCATGCGGTATCAATGCGCCCATCGGGTTGAATCCGCGTTTCCGTAATCGCTTTCCATGCGGTTACCATTTTATTGTTCATGAGAAAAATTTCATTTGTACCAAATTTTTCAAAAGCGCCGTAGCTTTGGGGCGTGGTATCCAGTTTTTCAAATGTATCGCCGACCAAGCGATAGATTCTTTTCTCAATCACAGGGTCGCCCGAGAGCACAATGGCGTAGATGCCTTGTTCATTGCTTGTAACACGCCAAACGAAATGGTTAATGTTACCGACTTCCACAGGAATTTTCTTCCAAACGCCATCTTTGTAGCGGTGTAGCGAACCTGTAACGCCTACATATAACTCGCCTTTGCGCGGGGTATAAGCGCACATCGCGCCAGTCGGCATTTGGGTTGGGTCGCCGCCGACTTCGCGCCAACTCGTTCCATCAAAGTGCATCACAAAAGGCGCAAGGCTATCGCCGCCGCTGAGGTAATATTCGCGTCCGCCAACTGCCCATACATCGTTTTGCGCCGTGCCGCAGACGCGCCCGACATCCGTAAATGCCGTCAGGTTTGCCTGTGCAAGCGGGGTGTTTTGAGCGGCGCGTCGCCAAGCCGTGCCGTCGTAATGCCAAAGGCACGACCGCCAGTTGTCGGCAAACGACGCGCCCCAGATGTCGTTGGGCGAACTGCCCCAAAGGGCTTGAAATGAGATTTCGCCATTTTCGGCAATGCTATCCGCGCTCCAAGTGAAGTTGCGTTTGCCTGCGGGCAGGTCGTCTATGAGGGGCTTGGTTTCGGTCGGCTTTTCGGAGCAACTGTTTGTAAAGAGCAGTAGAAGTAGCGTGGAAAAGAAAATTGAATACTTCATCGGTCAGAGGTGTTTGATTAAAAAAGTTAGAAATGGATTTTGATTTATCGAAGGCTTAGACATTGGCGTAAGCGGTTGCTCGTTGCAACGATGGGCAATGAGCAGGAGCAAGAGTGCGAAAGGTAAGCGCGTGATGGAAAAAGAATAGTTCATACTTCGGGCGTTTTGTTTCGGGCGCGTCTTCTCGTTGTGGGAAAACGGGTCTTTTGTTTTTGAAAATTGAGAAGGAACAATGTTCGTAACAAAGTTACGGCGGGCGTTTCGGCGATGCAAGGAAAAATGTCATTTTACCCCCCCCCCGAAAATTTTTAAGTGCTTATTTTATAAAGGGTTACGAGAAAAGTCGGCTATCTCGGCTGTCAAAAGAGCAAATTTTTGAAAATGAGCAGTGAATCATGAAGAATGAGGAATGAGTAACGAGTAATGAAGAAAGCACCCCCGTTACTCACTTCTCACTATTCATTATTTATTACTTGACCAGCATCATCTTCTTCGTTTCCACAAACTCGCCCGCTTGAACGCGATAGAAATACACCCCACTTGAAAGCCCACCTGCATTGAACGGAATCAGGTATTCATTTTGCGAGAGCGTTTCATTGACGAGGGTTGCGACTTCGCGCCCTAAAACATCAAAGACCTTTAAGACGACGCGCTCGGTTCTTGGCACTTGAATTGGTATCGTCGTGGTTGGATTAAACGGGTTCGGATAGTTTTGCCCGAGACGGAACGCGGTCGGAAGCGGTTTCGGCGGTATTTCTTCCGAAAGCGCATTCACGCGAAAGCCCGAAAAGACAAGCATGAGCGGCATTGCACCCAGACTCACGTTGCTTGAACTTGTGCCGTTCCAGACGCCGTTTGACGACGTTGCCGAAGCGCGCAGTCGCCCTTGCAGGTCGTAAATCTCGATGCGGCGAATTCCATTTGGAAGATTGTTCGGGATAATTGTGCCGAATCGCCCATTGATAGACTGAACGGAATCAATGTAGAACTGCGGCTTGCCCGTTGCATCGAGTCCATCAGGTTCAATGATGGCGGCGGCGAGCGGTCGCGCCGTGCTGTCTTCGGTTTCATACAACACGGCGATTTTACGGCGCGTCGGCATGGTGTCAATCGCGGTCGGAAGAATTCCAACAAGTCCTGTGCCTCTGCCAAATTGCGTTCCCAACAATAAACTACTCGGCGCAGAAAGCCCCGTCAGGCTTGCATTTGCGAGCGGCATTGTGATGTCTGTTTCCGCGCCTCCTTGATTGAGTTGGATTTGCATGGAAAGTTGCGCCACTGGCGTTTGTCCAACAAGTTCACTTACAAACCAGCCTTTGTAATTGCCCTTGTTATCGGTCGTAAAAGTTGAATACGATTCGGATAAATTGTTTGCAAACGGCGGATTAAACGCAACGAAACTTGGCTCTCTGGGCGCAATCACTCTTGAAGTTGTCCCAATCGTGTTGCGATAGCGGTAGGTCGTTTTTGGTTCAAGTCCGAAGAGTTCAAAAAGCGCGCAGAACGGCAAGGTTGAAATGTCCGAGCCGACGTTTTTAATCACGCGCGGATATTTGAGCGCGACGATGCCGCGCTCGATGCGAATTGAATCACCTGTAACGCCGACGAGTTCTGCGTTTTCGGCTTTAAGCACATGCATTCCGCCTTGTGTGAAGGCAATTCGAGCCGTTGCAATCCCTGAAAGGGCTTCGGCAATCGTATCGCCGACGATTCTTCCGTTTCCAAAGTGTTTGAGGCGCAAAGTGCCGTTGTAGGTGTTGTCGATCGTGCCGTCGGGACGTGTTGCGGCAAATTGAATTTCAAGCGTGTCGTTTGGAAAAATGTTTGTGCGCCCACGAAGATTGACGAGTGAAACGCGCTCTGCTCGTGAAGCCGCTTGCAGGGCGCGAAGCGGTCTTGAATTTGAGACTGCCAACATTTGTCCGAAGAGACTTCGGGCTTGGAATTGCACAGTATCTACTTCGCCTTGATAGACGGCTTGAAGCGTAACGCTGTTTTGTCCGGGTAAAATTGTTCCTACCAAAGTGCCGCTCAGCGTTCCATTTCCGCGCAGTAATTGAACCGAAACGATAGTCAGTTGTGAGACGCGACGCGGAAAGCCTTGTTCATCGCGCGCTTCTACGACAATTGGAAACGCTTTTCCGATAGAAATATCTGCTCCGCGATTCACGTAGAGCCACATTTTGGTTGCCGGCAAATTGGTGCGATGTAGCAGTTGCAGTTCCGCCGCTTGTGCTTTAAGCCGCGTTACGCTGTTGAGCCGATTTGTGCCAACGGCAATCGTTACAGCATAAAGCACTTCGACCGTATCGCCTGCCGCCATATCGACGGGTCCTGCTGAAAACACATGGCGCACGTCGCTCATCTGTGTTTGCACGATGCCTGTGCCTGTTACAGGGTCGCCGGAAAACATAAAGCGCGAGCCTTGCTCCGTTGACGGCACGGGATTTCCGTTCTTGTCTAACCCACGCAGAAAGTTGTGAATGTGGTCTGGTCGACCACTTTCGGGGTCGCCGCACGGACCGACTGAACTATACAGACGCACGTAGGCGTAAATGTCAAACGGCTGACCTTTGTGCGTTCCTTCCAAAAAAACGTGCCCAACGGCGGGCGGCGGCGAGCCGTAGACGGCGTCGCTTTCAACGCCGTTGTAAGTGTATGCCGTTTTTGTAATCGTGTCGCACCCTGTTATGTCGTCGCCCGCGTCGCCCAAATCGTCATCGCTGAATACAGCGAAGTATGCGTTCTTCAAAAGTCCCTTTGTTGGATTGAGCGAATCTTTGATGTTGCGATTGATAAATCGATTGCGAATGAAGAGCGTGTTGTTCAGCGTGGGGTTGTCGCTCGGAATACCATAGACTTGCTGATGCAGTTCAATGCCTAATGGAAGTTGGCTAAATCGTCGATTGCCGCCGACGTCGCTTGCAACCGACCACATGGTTTCGCTACCAAGAATGCGCGGATTGCCGAAGACATCGGTTGGCGCACCGTCTTCGACGGGATACTCTCGAAAATCAAGGCTATTCTCCCGATTATCGCCGCGTCGCAAGTAGTAAATGCGATGGCGCGTGCGGTTGTAGTCTACGCCCAGCGAATTGCTTCCGATTTGTCGGATTTTTCCCGGACGATACTCTGTTCCAATGCGTCCGATGTTTTGCACTGCCGCCGTGCGAATTGCTGACACAGCGGTGTCGCCTTCGAACTGCGCCGCCACCCAAGGCACGGAGAGAAAAATCGCCGATTTGTTTGACTCCGCCGGAAAGAAAAAACTTGGGTTGTCGTTGATACCTTGAAACGCACGAGCGTGATTTGAAAACCAAGCACGAATGTTGTTCGGTTGTATCTCTTTGTAATCGGGAAAGAAGGGCTGCGCGTGTAGGGCTTGTGCTGAGAGCCAGAAGAAGAGCGCGAGCAAAGCGAAAGGTCGATGGGTCGTCATCGTCTCAAAAGTTTAAGTTGAAGGAACGCTTATTTGACTCAAGTGCGCTGGGCGAGATGGTTCATTTTATTGCTGTGCGCTTCTAAAGGTCGGAGATTTTTTTTGCAGTTCCAACCGCAATGCCTTTATCTTCGTTCTGAATTCAACCTAAACGCCTTGCCACCGATGCTGAAACGCCTCACCGTTCTGATTTCTTGTTGGATTTGTTTTTCGGCGGTTGCCTTTGCTCAATCGCGCGACACGCTTGTGATTTTGAATGAAGTGATGTTTAATCCGCCTGCCGCACTCGGCGCAAACGCCGAGTATATTGAGATATTCAACACCAGTTTTTCAGACTCGATTCAGTTAAACCAATGGCGATTCGGCGACCTCAATCGGCAGGATACAATTCAATTTCCGACTGGCACGATTTGGCTTCGCCCACGACAATACGCCGTCGTTGCAGGCAGGAACGGCTTCGACAGCCTCTATCGCTACAACATTCCGCCCGACGCGCTTCAACTGCGCTTGCCAGTCAGCACCGTCGGCAACGGGCTTGGCAATTCGGGCGACGCGGTCATCATTCGCAATCCGCAAGGCGATACGATTCAAATTTATCGCTACGGCAACGCCAATACGCCCGCCACGCCGATTCCGCCACAAGGCACATCGCTTGAAAAACGCATTCCCAATCGTGATAACACGCAAGAAAATTGGGGATTTGGAATTCCCTTCGGCACAGCAGGACGGCAAAACAGCCTCACACCTGTCGACCGCGATTTAAGTCTTTCTGCACCCACAAGCATTTCGGGACGATTGGGACAAAGCATCTCCATCGTTTGCACGGTGCGCAATCGCGGCTTATTGCCCTTCGGGATTGGAACGGAAATCAAGCTCTTTGAGTCGCAGAATCTCATCACGCCAATTCAAACGGCGTCGCTCATACAAAATCTTTCGCCCAACGATTCACTCCAACAAGTATTTTCACTGACACTTCAATTTCCTGCGCCACAAGGCTACACGCTCGTGTTGGATAATGCGCAAGATGAAAACCCTTTCAACGATACGGCGCGCGTTGCTCTGCAACTTCTTGCCAATACTGACCTCGACACGAATATCATTTTTAGCGAAGTCATGTATGACCCGCCCGTTGGCGCAAATTCCACCGCTGATGAATTCGTCGAGATTTTTAACACGAGTTTTTCGGATTCAATTAACCTTGCCGGTTGGCGATTTGACAATACAACGCTATCCGACACAGGCGCAGGAGAAACGATTCTCGCGCCGCGCTCTTTCGCCGTGATTTTCGGACCGAGTTATTTCACCGCAGGACAATTTTATCGTAACGACATTCCCATCGGTACGCTGGTGCTTCGCGCCAGTGGCTCGCTTTCGCTCTCAAATTCAGGCGACACCATTCTTCTTCGCAACACACAAGGCGACACAATTGCACGCATGGGCTACATCGGTCGCTCGTCCGATAAGGGCTTTTCGCTTGAGAAAATTTTGCTCAATCGTAATGACGCTCGAACCAACTACGCACGAAGTCTCTTCCAACGCGGCACGCCCGGACGCACAAACAGCGTTACACCGAAAGACTTTGACCTTGCGCTCTCTGCGCCAAACGTTCTTTCTGCCATTCCCAATCAATCGCTCTCGATTCCTTTTACGCTTCGCAATCGTGGGTTGCAAGCATTTGGCAACGGCGCAACCGTTTCGCTTTTTGAAGACCGCGATGGCATTGGTGTTCCGAATCCGGCTTTGCCCGTTGCGTCCACATCGCTTTCGCAAAATTTGCTTCCACAAGATTCGCTCTTGCTTTCACTTAATTACTTCGTTTCATCTACGCCGCCCGTTGCGCTGATTCTTTCGCTTGCGATTGCAAACGATGAAGACACCACGAACAACATTGCCGTTCTGACGCTTCGCATTCCGCGCTTTGCCGATACCAACATTGTGATTTCGGAGATTATGTATGACCCACCTGCCGCCGCAAATTCCACCGCCGATGAATTTTTGGAAGTCTACAACACAAGCGATTCACTTGCGATTGATTTGAACGGCTGGCGTGTAGATAACACAACGCTATCTGATACGGGCACAGGACAAACGATTCTTGCGCCGCGCTCTTTCGCCGTGATTTTCGGACCGAGTTATTTCACCGCAGGACAATTTTATCGCAATCAAATTCCACAAGGTGCGCTTGTGCTTCGCGCCAGTGGCAGTCTCAGTTTTTCAAACAGCGGCGATAACATTTTGCTCCGTAATCCCGACAACGATACCATCGGCTTTGTCAGTTACACGGGTGATGCTTCGCAAAAAGGCTTCTCGCTGGAAAAAATCACGCTCAATCGTAACGACGCATCATCAAACTTCGCTTACAGCACAAGGCAAGGCGGCACGCCTGCGCGTCCAAACACCGCAACGCCGAAGGAACGCGACCTCGAACTCCTTACCGTTTCAACGCTTACAGGCGAAATAGGCTCAACGGTTCAAGTTCCCTTCACAATTCGTAATCGCGGCACATCGCCTTTCGGTCAAGGAGCAACACTTTCGCTGATTGAAAACGATAACACATTGCAAACCTTCAACATCTCTGCATCACTGCTCCCCCAACAAGTTATTTCACAAGCATTTTCTTACACAATTCCTCTCGTTCTTCCTCAAAGGCTTGCGCTCCGACTTGATGTTGCAGACGACGAAGACACGCTGAACAATGTTCAAGCCATTCAACTTCGCTTGCTTTCTCCGATTGATGCGAACATCATTTTTAGCGAATTGATGATTGACCCACCCGACGGCATTGATTCGGACTTCAACGAGTTTATCGAACTTTACAACGCCAATTCTGATAGTGCTGTTGATTTAAGCGGTTGGCGCATCAACGCGCGCACACTTTCCGACACAGGAAGCGGTAATGCGATTCTTGCGCCACAGCAGTATGCCGTGATTTTTCCGCGCAATTATTTTTTGGACTCTACACGCTACTATGACCGACGCATTCCACAAGGCGCGCTGGTGCTTCAAGCGAGCGGCAGTTTGGGTTTGACCAATTCAGGTTCAGCCGTTGCGCTTCTGAACCCAAGCGGCGATACGGTTGCTGTTGTTCGCTATTCGGGAAACGATGTTCGAAATGAGTTTTCACTTGAAAAGAAACGGCTTTCGCGCGACGACGCCATGTCGAACTATGCGACGAGTTTTTTCGTCGGCGGCTCGCCCGGCGCGGCAAATACGCTCACACGCGCACGCAAAACGGAATTGAGCCAAATTGTTGTGAATGAAATTCTTTATCAGCCGATTCAAAGCACGACGGATTTTCGCCCTGACCAGCCCGATTGGATTGAGATTTACAATCGCTCAAATGCACCGATTGATATGGCAGGGTGGACGCTTTCCAACGCTCCTAACGAGCGCGGCGAATTCGAGACTTATCTTTTCGCTACCAACGCCGATGTTGATTACGTCTTGCAACCGGGCGACTACGCTGTCATTTCTCCTGACCGCGCACGCACACGCGACTCCACGCGCCTTGTGATTTATTACCGCAATCTTCCAGCAAATGCGAAACTCTTTTTTGTAACCACGCGCTCGACGTTTTCCAACAGCACGTCGGGCGGATTGATTTGGCTTCGCGACAACACGGACAACACTGTCGACTCCGTGCGTTACTCGCCGCGCTGGCACAGTCCGTTTCTCTCTTCCGCACGCGGCATCACGCTCGAGCGCATCAATCCAAATTTTCCAAGCAACGACGCACGAAGTTGGACGAGTTCAACCAATCGGGAATTCGGTGGCACGCCTGCACTTCGCAACAGCGTTTTTGCAGAATCCTTTGCTGATGAAAACGTGTCGGGATTGGACGTGCGCCCAAATCCTTTCTCGCCTGATGGTGACGGACGCGAGGACAACTGCGTCATTGCGTATTCGCTTAAAGGCAATGTGAATCGAATTCGAATCCGAATTTTTGATGTAAAGGGAAGACTTGTGAGAACGCTTGTCAATAGTGAGCCTTCGGGCAGTTCAGGCGAAGTGGTCTGGGACGGCTTCGGCGAGAATCGGGAGAAACTCCGAATCGGCATTTACATCATCGTGCTTGAATCGCTCAACGCCAACAGCGCAACCATTGAGACGCTCAAAAAAACCGTCGTTTTAGCGCGTCCGTTGTGAAACGGCTTGTTCAATCACCTCTAATGTTTCGCGCACGCATTTTTCCCACGAAAACGAGGCGACTCGATTTCTTCCTGCTTCAATCAACCCTTGGCGCAACATTGCATCGGTCAAAACGCGGTGCAGGGCGTCGGTCATTTCATCAATGTTGAGCGGGTTTATCATCACGGCGCACTTGCCGTTCTCGGTCATTTCAGGGAAGGAATGCACATTGGCGCAAACCACCGGCACACCCGCCGCCCACGCCTCGAAAAGGGGATTGCCGAAACTTTCGTAACTGCTCGGATACGCAAAAACTTCCGCATACTTGTAGAGGTATTTCAACTCTTGGTGCGGCACGAGTCCCGCAAAAATCACATGCTCCTTCAAGCCCTTCTGCTCCACGAGTTCATGCAGTCTGGCTTCATACTTCTCGAACATGTTAATTCCCTTGCCGGCGATGACGAGTTGAAGGTCGTGCTGATGTTTTTCCAACAAGTTTGCTAACGCTAAAATCAACTTGTCTTGATTTTTGTACTCCCACAAGGCGGAAGCATAGAGAATAAATTTTTTCGTGATACCGAATTTGTTGAAGACGGCTTCTCGCTCCGATTCTTGATAATTCTTCTGAAAGAGTTCGGTATCGACGCCGTGATTGACGACGTGAATTTTTCGCTCGTGAATCCCTACAAAATTCACCACATCGTTTTTGATGTCTTGCGACGGCGTAATGATGGCTCTTGCCATTCTTGCTGACGGCGGCGTAAGCATTTTTCGGACGATGAGCCTTGATTTATCAATCACATGCGGGTGATGGTAATAGAGCATGCTTCGAATTGCAACGACTGTCGGTATGGGCGAGAGCAGTGAGACGAAGTTTCCAGGGAAATACGCAACATCGATTTTGTGCCTTGCTAAACAAAAGGGGACAATCAGTTGCTCACTTATCACTTTGGCAACCGAACTCTTGCTGTTGGGCGGCACTTCCACGACCGTAATTTTTTCCGACAAAAAAGGTTCAATAATGTGCTTTTGATTCGGATTAAGAAACAGCGTGAATCGGTGTTTCGATTCGCTTCGGCTTAATGCTTTGGTAAAATTGATGAAGTAATTCCGTCCGCCCGTGTCTTCGGAGATGTTGCCGAGCAAGACGATTCCGATGTGTTTTTTCATTCGCGATGTGCTATGCGTTTTTATGAGTGCCATTTGCTTCGGCGGCGTTGCGCACTGAAAGTTCAGAGGCTTTTTCAACCGTAACCAGGCGGCGAGGCACAGCCAGTTCAATCCCTTGTTCACTTAACGCACGATGCAATAATTCGCGCAATTCAATTTCTGTGTCGAAGCGCTGGGTGAAGTCTTCGACAAAGCATGCCAAACGCATCTCGATACCTAATTCTGTGATGCGCATGGCTTGCAATGCTGGCTCTGGGTCGGAAACGACAAATCGGTGCGACTTCATCAGTTGCAACGCAATTTCTCTCACCTTACTTGTATCCGTTCCAAACGGCACCGTGAAATGCACCAGCACACGGATTTTATGCGTTGGATAAGCAAAGTTGATAAGCGTGCTTTTGACAAGTTCGGAGTTCGGAACAATGAGATAGTTATTGTCAAAATCCAAAATGCGCGTTGAGCGTAAGCCGATGACTTGAACATCAGCAAGCGTGCCGTTTGGAAGTTGGATTCTATCGCCGACGCGGAACGGCTGGTCGATGGCGATAATCACGCCTGCAATGATGTTGGCAATCGTATCTTGCGCCGCCAACGCCACCGCGAGCGACCCAACACCCAAACTCACAAGCAGACTTCCGACGTTGATGGAAAAATGCTCCATCACAATCGCCGCCGCTACCAACACCACCAACACCGAAATTAAATTTCGAGCAAGCGGCGCAACCGTCATCAGTTGCTTTGAATCTTGCCGCTGCGATTTCGCCGACTCTTCTAAAAAGAATTCAATCACGACTCGAATCAAGCCAATCGCCACACTAATCGCAACGACCGCCGCATAAATGTAGATGAACGCATCAACAATTTTAATGAACCGCTCAACAGCGACGCTCTTTTCCACATTTACCGTTTGCACTTCCCAAAGCGCATACAGCGAAAGCACAGCGAAGACAATAGATTTTGCGCGCTTCTCCAATACTTCGGCAAGCCGTTCATCAAGGTCGGTGTTGGTACGTGAGAAAATTTTTGAACGCAGTGCATGCACCGTTTTCTTGAACAGCCACCCCAACGGAAACGAAATGAGAATCAGTAGTGCCGCAATCACAAAGCGGTAGAAGAGCGGATTGGATTCTATCAGATTAAACAGCGTTTCTTGATTCATTGCCTAAATGGTTTGAATGAGGTTTGACACGGTTTGAACATCTTGGCTTGAAACACCTAAATGCGTAACAAGGCGGATAAAGTTTTTCTTGATGCTTGAAATTAGCACGCCGTTTTGCTTGAAGCGTTCAACGATTCCATTTTCCGACTGCATGGAAGGCGAGACGTCGACGGCGACGATGTTCGTTTGAACGAGTGCGTAATTTACTCGAAACTTTGGATTCGCTTCAAAGGCTTTGGCGAGGATTTTGGCATGCTGATGGTCATGCGAAAGACGGTCGTAGTTTCTTTCAAGCGCAACCTTTGCCATTATTACAATTAAGCCTGTTTGTCGCATGCCGCCGCCCCACATTTTTCGGTATCGCCTTGCTTTTTGAATATCGGCGGCTCTGCCCAGAATCATTGAGCCAATCGGCGCGCCAAGCCCTTTTGAAAAACATACTGAAACTGTGTCGAAGTAGTGTGCATAATCCTTTGGCTTCAAACCTGTTGTGATGCATGCGTTCCACAAGCGCGCGCCGTCTAAATGCAATCTTAATTTTTTGGATTGACACAGTTCGGCAATGCGTTCAATTTCATGAACCGGGTAAATGATGCCACCTGCCCGATTGTGTGTGTTTTCCAACGCAACGAGCGACGTGTGCGGATACCAATCCGCGCTTGGGCGAACGGCTTCTGCCACTTGCTCTGCTTTCAAAATTCCGTTTTCACCGTCGAGCGTTTTGAGTTGCACGCGCGAGAGCATGGCGGCGGCATTTGTTTCGTAGTTGGCAATATGCGCTCCTGTTTCGCAGATGACTTCATCGCCTTCGTGAGTATTGAGTTTAATCGCAAGTTGATTTGCCATCGTGCCGCTCGGAACAAACAGCCCGGCTTCTTTGCCAAACAATTCCGAGACTTCACGCTCAAAGTCATTCGTTAATTCGTCTTCGCTGAAAACATCATCGCCGACTTTTGAAAGGTCAATCGCGCTGACTGCCTCGAGCATTTCTTGCGAGGGCTTTGTAACCGTGTCGCTCCGAAGGTCAATAAACTTGTTCATCTGTTTGGGGCAAGAGTTTCGGCTTTTTTGTAGAGTGCTTTTCCGACGCGCTCAATGTGTTCAATCAAATCGGGGTTCTTGATATGCTTGTAAATCGAGAGGTCGATTCGTTGCGGAAGAAGCAAGTCGTCGAGCCGCCACGAAATTGCATTGAGCATATCGAGATTGAGTTTTTCTCCTTTCAAGGTCAAATCAATATCCGAGCCTTCGCGGAAGTTGCCCTTCGCCCGCGAGCCGTAAAGCACGGCTTCCTCTACATCAGGAAACTGTTTGAGCACGTCGTTGATGTCGCGAATCGCTTTATCGGAAAGTCCAAACGGCATTCAGGTGTTGGTTGAAAATTTTTCCAGAGATTGCTTTAAGGCTTGAAACATGGCGAAGTAATTGTTGACGATTGCCTCCGCGATTTCGTCCGCCGTTTCCTCGTTGTAAGTATGAACGGTTTTAATTCGGCTTTCAATCATTTTCATCCACTCTTCGCCGTTTGCAATCAGCCCTCGTTCCGCGCCCATTCTAAACGTATCGCGACTGCCTTGCAAATTGGTGATGCCTTGATGCTCGTAGAAATCTTTGATAACCGTCCACGCAAGTTCAAATGTGTATTCAAATGCTTTGATAAGCCCCTGTTGCTCCAACTCGTTGAGGTCGGCTTTTTTCGCGATGAACTTTTCAAGTTGGTTAAGGGCTTTTTTGAAATTTTGAAATCGCTGAATCCAGCGAATACCTTCTTGGCTCATTTCTATTGATTGCTTTTTCGGCGGGGCGAAGATACGGCTTTTTTCGCGCCCGTTCATTGACGGGTTAATTGGCTGTTTAATTGCCAATGGAAATGCGGAAGTTGAAGCCGAATTCTTGGCGGGTTGAGGCAAAGACGGTGCTTCCGCCCGATGCCTTCGGGTTGGTTTGAGTGTATTGCCAAAAGGCGGCGGCATTGACGCGTTGGCTCAGGGCGTAAGAGAGGCGCGGTTGAAAGGTAATTTGCGTTGTGCCAATCGGTGGGTTGGCGGCGGCGTTTGAACCCGCGAGAATAATGTTTTGAGTTTCGTTGTCGGCAAAGGCGAAGTTGAAACTGAAATCAATCGTGTTGTCGAGCGTTGCGCCGTCGAAGGGCCAAAAGTTCAGCGGCACTTTCAAGCCGGTTTTTTGATAGCCCAGCGTGAAGTTGATTTGCGTTGAATTGGACTTTGTGATTTGATAATTGACGACCGCCAGCGTAAATGAGCGCGTTCTGCCTACACTGATTGAAGAGTTCAGCCCAAATTTCCACATCAACGTCAATCCAATGAGCGGCGCAAAACTTTCATTGATGATTTGATTACCAATTACTTCTCCGCTATTGAGTGGCTGTGTAAAACTTGTGGCATATGTGCCCGTGTAGGCGTGTTCAATCGAAGCAGAACTTGCAAAGCCCGAAAGCAGGTCGAGTTTTTCCAATCCCGTTAAACTCACGCGCCAGTTTGGAAGCGGAATGTAGGCGAGGTTGTTGCTCTGCCCGAAAAGCGTTGCAGTTGCTCGACCGATTCCCGTCGGCTCAAAACTGCGCTCAAAGAGTGCGGCAAATTCAGGAAAAGGAGGATTGCGCACGAACCCTTCGGAATCGGCAAAGGTGGTGTTGATGGCTTCGCGAAAACTTTCAACATCGGGGAAAATCGAGATGTAGGTTTTTGTAATTGAGCCACTTCGGTCAGCCGAAATTTGCGCGCCCGTTGCGCCATTGACCGACGCGCCGCGCCGAAACTGCCAATCAGTGCGCCAACTTAAATCGATTCGCAAGTTATCGAACATCTGCCAAGTGGTGCTTACCGAAAAATTTTGAGTTTGATTGAAGTTATCGACGAAGTTGGGAATGGCAGGCGCGTTGGGGTCAACTAAAAAACGTGCGCCGGGATTATCGCTAAATCCCATTTGATAGGCGAGACTCGGCGGCAAGGGTCTATCCGACCGCCCGAAGGTGTTGAACGGATAGAAGTTCAGCCAGCCCGCGCCGCCTGCAATTCCCGTGTTTTGCAAGCCTGTGGTGATGGAATACGACACTCGAAACGCATCGAATCGTGTGAAGATGCCGAGCAGGCTGCCGACGTCGCTCAGCAATTTGGCGATGTTGTTGCCTTCGGACGCACTCTGCGTTTCGGTGCTATCGAAGAGCGAAAAGAATCGGCTTGGTCTCTCTGGCGGTTTCGGTGCATTGGTCGGCGGCGACGTCGCTGAACCTTTTCCAAACGGAATCAAGTCGCGCACTTTTCCGAACAGCCTTCCAAAGTTAATGTCGGATTGCACTTGCAACGCCGTATTGTTCCCGACGCTGTTTCCAAGAAACTGTGCAGGGTTGTTGACAAACGGATTCGCCCATGAATACTGCGTATTGTAGGTAAAGCCCGGCGTAATCCAATCCAGAAGCGAGACCATCTTCGGTCGCCAGTTCGCCGTTACGCTTTGATTGTAATTTTGGTCTCTTCCCAAATCAAATCGCGAGAGGTCTGCCAACACATCGTCAAACACGTCCGAGCCGCGCCGCTCTTCGCGCGTGATGGGGTCAGTGAGAAACAAGTTCATACTGCTTGTGAGCGTTGCATTGTAAGACATGTCCATCGTCTCTGAAATTTTATACTGCATCGCCATGCCGCGTCCAGCCGTGAAGTTGTTGCTGTTGAGCACGAGCGGTTGATTATTGCCTCGATTCTGCGAGGCTCGACGGTCGCGGTTCAATCGAACGTCAAAGGAGTAACTTTGCGGCACGTAGTAAAATTTCTCGTCGCTGAATGCGTTGAGAATCGGGATACTGCTCATCCACTTAAACGGCTCGATGAAGAGTTGCGCGTCGGCGGGAAGTTGTAAGCCGTAACTGGCGTTTGCGCTCCACTGCCAATCTTCGCTGGATATAAGTTGCGGCGAGCGACTTCTTGAAATGGAGTAGTTGTAGCCAATGGACATTCGGTCAATCGTGTATCGCGCGAGCCAGAAATCAGACGGCTTCGTTTTGCGAATGGTCGGCATTGAAAATCGCTCCGTCGAGGAAAGCGTAACCTGCTCGTTTCGGAAGCGTTCTCCGGCTTCTTGGGCTTCGCTTTCGCTTGCGCCGTTACGCTTGGCTTCTTCAATGATGCGGGCGACGGCGGCATCAAGCAAAATGTCTTCGCGACCGGGCACATATTTCGGAATTGAACGCGCTTCGCTTCGCTCGATGTTGACGGGAATCGTCCACCCGTCTTCTGCGGGCAAGAGTTTATCGGCATTGATGGTCGTTGAGAGCGTCCATGATTCGGTGTTGTTCTGTGCGGCAATCGGATTGAGGCGAATGTTCAAGCCGTGAAAGTCTGGCGTCTGCCGTTGATACGTCGCCGCAACCGTCGCGACATCGGCAAGTTGCAAGGTCGAGTTCGCGCGCACTGCCCAACCCGTTTCGTTCTTGTAGCCTGATACGCGCAACTCGTTCAACCATACCTCGATGGATTCAATCCGTTCTTTTGAGGGATTAATTACGCCGAAGGCGAAGACGCGCACGTTGCCCAAACTCGGTTGCCCTTTGATGACGATTTTCTTTCCGTCCGGCAACTCTCGCACGACGGTTTCCGTGTCGGAGACGCGTTGCAGTTTGAAACTTGCAATTTCATCGAGGTCAATGTCGATGTTGTTTTCGGCGGGCCAAATCAGTTCTTGGGCGCGTCGATATTCGGGCGAGTTGGTGTTTTGCGGCACGGCGACGGGCGGCGAGGGCTTGACGGGCAGTTGCACCTCGTAGTAGTTGTTTGATTCCGTCGCGCCGAAGCGTAAGAAGACGCGCGTATTTTCAGGGTCTTGCGGATTCAGCTCGTTATACTTCACGCCAGCGCCGCCGTGGATAAACGCCCTTAATCGCTTGTAGGGATTGAGGTTGAATCCGCCCGTGTTTCCAATCGCAAAGTTTCGGAAGACGCCGCGCGCGGAATCCTGCCCCATCTGTCGCGCAATCACCACCAACGCCTGTTCGTTGGCTTGAATGTTTTGGTCGACGCGCTGGCGGTCTCTGGCGCGCTGAATGCCCGGCGGCAAGGCATAAAACGACCCGTTTTCCTCGATGTTCACCGCCGCGATTGAGACCAACGTATCTCGATTGATTTGTTGCCACTGCGAACCAACGAAATCGAACGTCGCAAACCCCAACTGCGCGGGTCGGCGAAACTGCTCCACCCACACGCGCGCATATTGAATCGTTGTAAAATCAATACCACCAAACTGGCGCGTAAATTCATCTAATGGAACTCGAAACTGCACCCAGCCTGCATTGGATTGACCGCCGCCCACGACGAACTTGCCTCGCGGCGTCGGAATGTTCAACTCCTCGGGATTGACGGGAATCGTATAGCGGAAAAATCGATTCTGCGTTTGCACCGTCGAAGAGCCGTCCAAATCTTCGGTGTCGGGAAAAATGTTCACGAACGGACCTGCGGCGGCTTGATTGGCGTTGCCTTCTGTGCCGCTCACGTTGGTTACATCGAGCGAAAAGTTATCGCCTGCGGGGTCGTTAAAAATCCGCAGATATTCAGGATTCGTTTCGCCCAACGCATTGCGCAATGTCTCTAAATACTGCGCGTGAAATTGTCGCTCTAATTGGTCGTTAATGCCGTCCAGCCCGACGTCTTCCGTGCCAAGCGAGCCAGTGAGCAACTGTCGGTCAATTTTTGCGACGCGTGTATTGAATCGCCCGTAGGCGTCTTCGCCGAAGGCGATTTGGTCGGGATTAAAATCTTCAGGGTTAATCGGCATACCGTCTTCGGTGTTGAGCCGTCGGTTTGGAATCACGTCCTCGGAAATGATGCCAATGTCAATATGCAACTTGCCGCTGTCGAGCGGCGCACCGCCGAGCGTATCGGTAAGCGGCTGATACTTGAACCAAAACTCAATGAATTGAATGTTGGATTGTGTGAGGTTATTGGCAAACGAGGGCAAGAGTTGCGTGATTGCGCCGTAACTACTATCGGGCACGCCGCCGCGAACGACGAAATCGGTATTGAAGTTGTAAGGTCCGCGCCGCGTTGGGTCGTAGCTCAAAAACAGCGGACGCACTTGGAAGTCTTCGCGTGCCGCCACTCGATTCGGGAAAATCTCTCGCGTTGCGACATTTCTTGGGTCGCCCACAGGCAATCGATACCACCCTAACTGCGCTCGATATCTTCCGCGAATTGAATCCTCTAATATGGTTGGGTTTTCAATCGTTCGATGTGGCGGCGCACCCAACGCCCAGTTGTTGCCGTTCAATCCAAACGAGATAATCTGCCGTGAACCTTCAAAGTCATCAATGTAACTGACGCCTTCGGGGTCTAATTCCGTCCGCAATTCTTCGGGAATGCCCGGCATGATTTGCGCATATTCGGCGTTGATGGTGAACCTTGATGGTTCTTTTGTGCTGATGAGCGGGAGTTTATCAATCGCCTTCGTCAGCCACCGCAGTTGTGTTGAGTATTGCAAATCCATTCCAAAAATGCGATTCACAATCGGCTCATCGCCGACTCGGACTTTATCGGTCAGCGGTCGCTCGGAGTATTGCAAAAACGTCGCTCCCAATTTGAAGTCGTCGCTGAACGCATATTCTCCACGCAAACCAACAATCGTGCGCGATGCCAAGAGAAAGAGGTCGTTCTTTTCAAAATCAATGGTTAAGTTTGCGCCTTGTTGGAGTGCGTCGTCTTTCAAAATCGTTACTTGCCCCAATTGGTAGTCGACCGTGTAGTCAATGCCTTCGCGGAGCGGCACGCCGCGACTCGTTACGCGCACACTTCCCTGCGCCACATTGAAGCCGATGGAAATCGGATTCTGAATACTGCTTTTGTATCGAACCTTAATACCGTAAAAGTTTTTCGCGCTTGTGTTTTGTGCATCGAATTGCGTGCGCTCATAAATTTCAGAGTAGACGAAGCGGTCGTTCTCTTGTGTAATCGGCGCGCCTGTAATGCGCTCAATCTCTTGACGAATCGGGCGTGCAAACGGACGCTGAAATGGAAAAATCAATAAACCGCGTTGCGGGTCAATCGTAATGCCGGGCAGAAAGTCAAACGTGCGGTCAGAGCCTGCCGCACCATTCACATCGAAACGGTCAAACCCCGTTACTTGATTCAGCGTGTTAATGAACCCGGGAATTGGCAAGACTTCGTTTTCAGGCGGATTATCTCCGGGATTTTGATACACCACTTGCGCATTGAACTGGTCGGGCTGAATGTCGCGCCCACCGAGTGCGTAAATGTTTTTCAGCATCATAATCCATGTCGCCGTATCCGACGGCGTGAATTGGTCGGGCTTGATGAGTTTGAAGACGGCGCGGGTTCGCAATGTATCGTTGCTGAAATCGCCCACTCGAACATTGGGCAATCCCGCAACGGGCGTGAAGTCGTAAGAAACCGCAATCACATCGCGCGGGTCTAAGGGTGCGGTAAAGGTGATGTAGCCGAGTATCGGATTGAAGATGTAGTCTTGACCTTCTCTCATCAAGGTAAAGACGCCCTCTTGAAACGGTCCAGGAATCGGTGGTAGCGGGTCGGCGGTTCGAAGTTGTTGCAAGAAGGCTTGTGTTTGCGAGGTGTCGGCAAGGTCGTTGAAGGCGTTGTTCGGAAAGGGGAATCCCTCTTGCAATCGCTGAAATGAATAGCGTGCGTCGCCCAAGTTTAAGAGCGCAACACCCGGACGTTGATTTTCTTGCAGTGGTGCGCCGCCGCCATTGCCGCCCCCGCCCCCGCCGAATTGATTTGCGGGGCGCCGCCACACTTCAAGGCGATTGATTTGCCGTCCGCCCATTGCTGACGTCAGCACAAGTTGTGGCGCGTTTTGTGCGAAGGCATTTTCCCAATTCGTTACGAAAAAGTTGCTGATAAAAAAGTGCCGATTCTCATCGTAGTCCCACGCTTGAATTGTTTGCTCGGTAATGCTTGCACCGCTTTGCACGCTGAATGACTCCGTTCGTCCCCGCTGCTGGGAGGCAATGGCAGTTAAGTTTAATCCCGCAATTTGAAATTGCGCTTTAATTCCGAACAAGGCTTGACTGCTACTGATGAGCGACGTCGGTAGCGTGAGTGAAACATTGCCCGCTTCAATCGATTGCACCAAATCGTCTTCATAGCCTTTGTATCGAATGGCTAATTGATTCTCGAATTGGAATGGTCGCTCGGTGTTCCAATCCGCCGTGATGGTGAGTTTATCGCCAATCGCACCGGTCAAGTTCATCTGCACTTGTTGGTCGAAGTTCGGCACGGCGGTCGAAGCCGTTCCGCTTGCCCTTCGCACAGGGTCTTCGGATTCTTCGGTTTGATAAGAGGCTTTAATGTCGATGTTTCCAGCCACCTGCACGCTCACGGTTGGCGGACCAAAGAGCGTTGCAAAAATCGCGCTCTCGCCGCCCGGCACATAGACGCTAATTTTGGTGATTTTACTGAACACGTCGGCAAGTGCGTCGCGCGTTACGCCCACACTTTGCTGTCCGATAATTTGACGAAAGTTCTCTCGAATCGCCGCCTTGTAGCGCAGTTTCTTGTATGTCTCTATCGGCAAATCAATCGAGGGACGCACTTCAATGTCTCCAATTCGCTCTGAAATTCTGATGCGTTCCATCGTGCTATCCAATACCACTTTTCGTTCAACGCTCACCTTTGGCAAAAAGAGGGCGTAGGTCTTTTTTTCAATCGGTGAGAGATATGGCACATCGACACGTCGATACTTGAACTGCTTAATGCGCGTTGTTGAATCCATCAATGCCGCTTCCGCCGAGTCCAACTCTGTAGGCGGAAATGCTCCGCCTTTTTTTGTTTCTGTTTGTTCTGCTTCGCCTGTTTGCTGTATGGCTTTATCGAGCTCCTCGCCGGCATCATCGTCTTCAATCGGCTTTCTTTGAATTGTTGTTGTGTCAGTATCGCTTATGGCGGGCTTCAATAACGCTTGCGATGCAAAGGCTTGATTAAGGTAAAAGAGTTTTGCCGTCGCAATCGGTCGGAATGCACCGCGCTCGTCTTTCTCTTCTGACGCTTCACTCTGTTGAGGGACAACAACCGACAGCACGCTATCGGTCAAGATGCTCTTTGCCGTATCATGTCCGTCCTGCTGTCTTTCAGAAGTTTGCGACATCGCCGTGAGCGACGCGCCGACCGTCATCACCGTTTCCATTCCAACTTCCATCGGAAACATTACCGCAACAGCGAAAAGCACGAGCAACCGCCACCAACCGCCTTCAAACAAGGCAGTGCGTGCGTTCAGGCAGCTGTTTATGGCATCATTGATTTCCCGTTTCAATCCGTATTGACGCTTTGGATTTCCTTTAAGCAAATTTCTCCCTCTCACCGTTGAAAAGGCGCAAATGCTTTTGAGATATGTTGTAAGGTTATTTGCGGTAGACTTGCGTCATTCGAATGAATTGGACTGTTGTGCGGATTTCAATTTCTCGGAGGAATTACGACACGCTCTCGATGAAATTTTGCATGATTCAGGCTACTTTACTGCGCTGCAAGTTTAACATTTTCGAGCCGCATAATCAATATGCGTTCCCGCTTTCGTCCCTTTGCTTTTCGTTGCTTCCACTTCGTTTTAGGGCGTTTTCAACGGCATTTACAAGTCCACTTTCCGAAATATCGCGCATGCACTTAAAGTGCAATTTCGGACAATGCTCACGCCCAATGTGCGAACACGGTCGGCACTCAAGCCCTTCAACTTCTAACAGTTCAAAAGCAGATTTGTAAGGCAAAAAT
>JBDNCJ010000022.1:45000-47815 GCA_046719715.1 Chloroherpetonaceae bacterium
GTCCATATACACTTGTCCGCCGAAGCGATGAACAATGTCGCAAATTTCTTTAATGCGTTCTTCAAATACGCCGTGCGTCGAGGGATAAGTAACCATCAAGCATGCGAGCGTTTCTCTGTATTGTTCGGCTTTGGTTTTCAAATCATTCACATCAATATTTCCGCCTTCATCACAGTTTACGACAACCACTTTCATTCCCGCCATCACTGCGCTTGCAGGATTTGTGCCGTGCGCGGATTGCGGAATGAGCGCGATGTTTCGATGCGACTCTCCACGCGATTGATGATAGGCACGAATCGTCATCAAACCTGTGTATTCGCCTTGTGCTCCTGAATTCGGCTGAAGCGATACGGCGGCAAAGCCCGTAATTTCACAAAGCCACTTTTCTAAATTTTTGAATAACATTTGATACCCTCTGGCTTGCTCTGGTGGCACAAACGGATGGAGTTCGTTTACTTCTTGCCAAGTGATAGGAATCATTTCCGTTGTCGCATTGAGTTTCATCGTGCAAGAGCCAAGCGAAATCATTGAGTGCACCATTGAGACATCTTTGTTTTCAAGTCTTTTCAGGTAGCGAAGCATTTGATGTTCGCTGTGGTGCGTGTTGAAGACGGGGTGCGTTAAAAATTTCGTTGTTCGGCGGAGTGCCTTCGGTACATTCATTTCCAACGATTCGCCCAGCGCATTTAGATTCACCGAGAAATTTGCGCCATGTGCTTTTGCAATCACGCTCAAAATTTCTCTGACGTCGTCAATCGTTGTGGTTTCGTCAAGAGAGATGCCGACGCGATTTCCGTCATAGCGAAAATTCATCATCGCTTTTTCTGCGAGGTTACGCAGGCGGTCGGGGTTTTCTTCGGTAAATGAAATCGTATCGAAGAAATGTTCGTGATGTATCGAGATACCTAATGTTTTCAAGGCTTCCGCGAGTACTCTTGCGAGCGCGTGCGTTCTTTCAGCAATCGCTTTCAAGCCTTTCGGTCCGTGATAAATCGCAAACGCCGCCGAAATTACGGCAAGAAGCACTTGTGCGGTACAAATGTTTGAGGTTGCTTTTTCGCGGCGAATATGTTGCTCGCGTGTTTGCAATGCCATTCGCAGTGCGCGATTGCCATCGGCATCAATGGAAACGCCGATGAGTCGTCCGGGAATTAAGCGTTTGTATTTTTCTTTTGTAGCAAAAAACGCCGCATGAGGTCCGCCGTAGCCCATCGGCACGCCGAAGCGTTGTGCCGAGCCGAGCGCAACGTCTGCTCCCATTTCGCCCGGTGGTTTGAGCATCGTTAATGATAACAGATCTGTTGCGACCGCGACAGCAACCCCTTGTTGGTGCGCGTCAGAAATAAAGTCCGTGTAATCTTCAACGCTTCCGTCCGTTGCCGGATATTGAAGCAGGACGCCGAATAAATTTGGGTTTGTGAGGTCAAGTGCTCGATGGTCGCCGACGACTAACTCAACGCCAATCGGGGCTGTTCGCGTGCGAAGCACCTCAATGGTTTGCAGATGACAGCGTTCAGAAACAAAAAACTGCTTGGCGGATTGCTTTTCCGTCGGGCGTGCCTCATAGAGCACATGCATGGCTTCGGCACCGGCAGTAGCTTCATCTAAGAGCGACGCATTCGCAATTTCCATTCCCGTCAGGTCAATGACCATCGTTTGAAAATTGAGAAGCATCTCCAATCTTCCTTGCGCAATCTCGGCTTGATACGGCGTGTAAGCCGTGTACCAACCCGGATTTTCCAAAATGTTGCGCAAGATGACAGTCGGCGTGTAAGTGTTGTAGTAACCTGTTCCGATATATGATTTGAAGCGTTTATTTTTCTTCATCATCGCTTTGAACGACGCAAGGAATGCTTGTTCCGTTTGGGCTTTGGGCAACTTCAAAGGTCGCTTCAATCGAATTGACTTTGGAATGGCTTGCTCAACCAACTCATCGAGGTTTGAGACTCCGATTGTTTTGAGCATCTCTTCAAGGTGAGGTGCGGAGGCGTTGTGACGGGTTTCAAATTTTTCTTGATGCGAGAAATTGAGTTTCATACTGCCTTTCGTGTGTCTTTTTTGCAAAAATTGCTTAGAGAGAAATGCAAAGATAACATTCTGTTCAGAATCTTTTCGGAAGAAAAGCAAAAGGCGTTCATACTGAACGCCCTTTTACACGTGTTTAATGTTCTAATGTGCAAAGAACTTGGAAATATCACAATGAGAATGATGAAAGAACATCTGTCCCAAACAAAGAAACAAAACTTGTGTTCGCCTTTTTCAACAGCGTTCGAAATCTTTCATAACGAAAGACAAGTGGTTTGTACGACGACAAACACGTAATCAGATGTAATGAGGAAAGGTCTCGCTTGTGGAAATTGGATTAGATATTGGGAGGAATCAGGAAGTCGGGGAGTGCGCCGATGAGAGTTTTATCATTATGATTTGAAAAGTGAAGCGCACGATTTTCTGCGGGGTTTTGATTGAGGTGCATCAATATGGCAGACTCTTCTTGACGCTCTTCAAGCTCCGCACTTGGCAGATTTTCCATCTGTTCGGCATTTGAGTCGGAAGAGGATTGCGATTCAATTTCAACTGCGTAAATGTCGCTCTCTACAAAAATCAGCGGCATTGAGAACGCATTTGTTCCCAATAATAGAAGGAGTAAAGTGATTGCCGCGAATTTGTTCATAGTTAAAATATGATGAATACGAACCGATAGACGATTTGGACGGTTATTTCGTTCCAAATATTAGAAAAAAATTTTTCATATCCAACAATTTTTCTGATACCAATCTACGGTGCGCTGAAATCCCTCTTCCAATGAGGTTTTTTG
>JBDNCJ010000023.1:0-47499 GCA_046719715.1 Chloroherpetonaceae bacterium
TTCTGACGCTTTTTGAGAGACTGAAGGTTTTGGCTACAATGATTTTGGATAGGAATGCCGCTCTTTTACTTCTAAATGTAAGAAAAGTTCCAAATTGAATTATGGATTGGACTTCAAATCTCGGGTTTGTTACATCCGGAAAAGGCGCGTGCCTAAATGTGAATTGTGTCTTTTGAACCTGCTTTGCAAGTTCGCTAAAACCCTTCCCGTCGAGGAAGGGTTTTTTATTTCGGGTGCGCTTTCAATTCAGATTTAAGTATCCTTCCAGCCAGTTTTTGAAGAGTTTAATGCCTTGCGGCGGATTGCAGACCATTGCGCCCGATTCCAAAGCCATTTGGCTCAACTTTTCGTCCCATGTGTTGCAAAACCAAATGCGAATTTTCGGGTTTAGTGCCTTGATTTTAACGACTGCATTGTAATATCGCCAATAGGTTACGACGAGAAAATCGTATTGTGCGAAGTTCAAGCCGTCAATCTCTCTTAAATGATATGTTGCTTCGGCAAAGAGGTCGCACTCAAATCCATAAGCCTTGACCATGTGAGCGAACAACTCCGCCACAGGACTCCATCCGATGACGATTCCTTTCTGCATATTTCAATAACAGAAATTTGTTTGATACAAATTGGGTATTCCGAAGTTTATTTCCAAGCGGTGAATGAATTGGCGACTTGCTGGAAGGAATAAAGGGGCTGGTGCATCTGCTAGGGCTCGAACGCGATTGCGCTATTCAAGGAACACGCCGAGCGCACCGATAAGGGCATTTACACGGCACACACTTTCAAGTTTGAAAAGGAAGATTTCATTCACTTTTTCTCGCAACTTGTCGAAAGCAAAAAGCAAACGACGGCAAAGGCTTGGAAGAATTGCCTGACACATCTACGCGCTTGGCGGAACGGGGAGCGATTGTTATTCAAAGACTTGACCAAAGCCACTTGTGCCGAGTTTCGACTCTACCTTGAAAAGTTAGTCCGACGGGGTGAATTGAAAGGTGATTCGGCGAATGTTTATATTGCAAAGTTCAAAGCCGCCTTACGCGTCGCCGTTGAATATGATTTGATTCCGTTCAATCCGTCCGAGCGTCTCAAAGCCTTTCCGAGCGAAGCAACCGAGACGGCTTTTTTGACCGTTGCCGAATTAAGTGCCCTTGCACACACCGAGCCGCCACAAGTGAGAGGCTATGATTCCAAACTTTTCGCAACGTTCCTCTTATTCCTTGCGAGAACGGGCGTGCGTCCGTGCGACGCAAAAGCGTTTTGTTGGAGCGATATTCAAGGGGACATTGAGAACGGATTTTACATCGACTTCAAGCCGAGTAAGACGCGCAACAAAGGCGTGAAGTTACATCGTCTTTATCTTCACCACGACGCCGTGCGATTACTTTTTGAGCACCGAGAACGGCAAATCGGCTACGACATTGCCAATCGAATTTTCATTGGGTTACCGCCTGAAAACTCAAATTGCCTCAATGAGTTTTTGCGAGCATGGAGCGAGCGAGCGGGCATCAAAAAACATCTCACAGTTTATTCCATGAGACACACCCATGCAACGAATCTTTTAGAGGCGGGAAACTCGCTTTATGCAATTAGCAAAGTATTAGCGCACACCACGACAAAGCACACGGAACGATACGCGCATTTGCTTGATGTTCAACGCCGAGAAACCGTCAATTCATTGCCGAGCCTTTACGCACATGGTAATTATCAAAAAGAAAACCCTTGACGACTTCGCAAAGCGACACGCCGACGCGCTCTTACCACTCAAAGCATGGTATCAAACAACCGTTGCGGCAAATTGGCGTTCTTTTGCAGACGTGAAGAAAGACTTTCCTTCGACGGACTACGTCGGCAATGAACGCTATGTGTTCAACATCAAAGGCAATGCTTATCGGCTTGTCGTTTTGATTCGTTTCAGCATTAGAACCGTATTTATTAAGTTTATCGGAACGCACGCCGAGTACGACCAAATCGACGCTACAACCGTGAATGATTTTTAACGAAACCTGAATGTAAAATGATTACCAACGAAACTCAATACCGAGACGCGTTAAACGCAATGGACGAGATTATCTCTAAATACAAAGACGGCGAAAACGCGCACGCCGACGCGGAACTCTTACGCCTTGCCAAAGCCGTTGAGGATTATGAAACCCGAATGAACTTGGAAATTCAGAAGCCCTTGACGCTTGGCGAACTTGTCTTACTCGCAATGGACGAACAAACCGTTTCCCTCTCGGAACTTGCCGAGAAAACGGGACTCAATGCAGAACGCCTTGACGCCATGATTCATGGCAAAGAACCGTTCACGCTCCAAGCCGTCAAAAGACTTTACCTTGCTTTGAACCTTGACGCAAAAACCGTTTTAGAACACGCCTGAAAACACAAAAGCCGCCTTTGCGCTCCAACGCATCGACGGCTAAAACACATATAACAATATGAACAAATATATGCACGAAGGTACAAATTATACGAGAAGCGATAAATTTCGCGCTCGAAAAATACGTCCAACATCTTGGGAAAGAAGCGGGCGAAATGATGGTGTCGCAAATATGTAGAATACCAATGTGGAAAGAATATGAAGAATGGACGCCGTCAGAACGGGAAATCGCGAAAGAAATTTGCAGATTGCATGAAAACTACAAGAAATACGGTGAAAGGGTGTTTTTGAGCAGGGTTAGTAATACGAGTGTGAAAGTGATAGACTTTTCTCCGTCCGAACCAGAGGCGCAACCCACGCCAAACCTCGATGAATTAACCAAGTCTATTATAGAAACTGTTAAACCGTCTTACCAAAACCGCAACTCTCTCCGTAAGACAAAACAAGTTTTCCGTTTCAGCGACAGCGATAGAACTTGTTATTCCACGTCCCTCTCTTACCACATCGCTAAAACATTATCCAACATCAACGCCTTGCACACATTGAGCAAGGCTGAATTTAACGCACTCATAAAGCGCATCGAGCGCGCTCTCTAAGTTGTAAGTTGAAAAAAAGACGCGGAAAGACGCGGAAAGACGCGTCTTTTCTTGCTTTCACCACTTCCTACCTTTTTCTTGCAGTCGTTTCATTAACCGTTAAACGAAATACGATATGCAAGAAATCAAACATCATCATCAATACGCCCCTCTCACAACTCTCGCGAAACTATACGAGATTCCCGTCTCGACATTGAAGGTGCGCTTGTGCTTTGCCAATAAATCGGGCATTCCTTTACCGCCACGCCGCCGCATTGGACGGCAATTCTTTTACGATGTATCGGAATTTGAGAGATGGCTTTGGGAGACATCAAAGGAATTACAGAGAGACTATCAACATGGAAGCGAAAATGAGTGAAAAACAGAAAGCCTTGTCGAACCGCAATTCAGCAAGGCTTTCCGAAATTGTAACATACTGAAAAGGCGAACAAATATATGGATATTGACACGAGAGCGGGAATGCACGAAGGACGGGAAAACCCTTATGCGTTGTGCGTTTGCGTCCTATAAGCGATGAACGGGACGATGAACGGGACTGTAAGGAAAGTGAAACGAGAGGGACGGGCAACCGTCTTTTTTTCGTTTGTGAAAGAGGCGTTACCGTGCTAAATGATGTTCATTTAGCCACAATTTTAGCTACAATTTTGCTCGAATCCTATCGAGAATTGGCGTTTTTGAGCGAAAAAGAGCATTTTTGGTGCATCCGCTAGGGCTCGAACCTAGGACCTACTGATTAAGAGTCAGCTGCTCTACCAACTGAGCTACGGATGCATTGGGAACTTTACTTTTGCTCTGGGGCAGATTGCGGCAACACCGGCGAGACGGGTGCCGTTTGTGCCGGCACATTCTTTTGAATGACGCTTTCGCCCGATTCCGTTGAAGTGCCAGAACCGGTTGTAAATTCCGCCACAATGCACAAGAGCATAAAGAGGGCGGCAAGGTAGGTTGTGGCTTTGCTCAAGAAGTCCGCCGTCCGACGCACGCCGAGCACTTGGGTTGCGCCCGCCGAGCCGAACGCGCCTGCAAGCCCACCGCCTTTGCTATTCTGCATCAGCACGGTGATAATCAGCAATATGGCAACAATGCAAATCAGCGTAACAACGAGAATATGAAGCATTTTGAAACACGGTTAATTTTTCAAGGGCGGCAAATTTAATGAAGTGTGCTTAAATTGCAAAAGCAAACTTCTTTGCACTATGCTTTCAGAATCACTTGGGAAATTCTTAATCGTTATCGGGCTTTCGCTGACGGCGGTTGGCGTTCTATTCGTTTTATTCAGCCGTACTGATGCGTTTCATTGGTTTGGCAACTTGCCGCTTGATTTCAAAGTTGAGCGTGAAAACTTCAAGTTTTACTTTCCGCTTGGCACATCGATTCTGCTTTCAATTATTTTTAGCCTTCTTATCTATCTCTTCCGAAAATTTTCCGAATGAAACCGCCGTCACGCACTGCAACCGTCGCCCGCAAAACCAAAGAGACCGACATTCATGTGACCGTCAATCTTGATGGCAGCGGCGAGTATGAAATTCAAACAGGCATTGGGTTTCTCAACCACATGCTCGAACTGCTGTCCAAACATTCGCACATCGACCTTCGCCTTTCGTGCAAGGGCGATTTGCACATCGACGACCACCACACAGTCGAGGACGTCGCGATTGCACTCGGCACTGCGCTTCGCGAGGCACTCGGCGACAAGCGCGGCATTGCTCGATACGGCTACGCCTACATTCCGATGGACGAAACACTCGCGCGCGCCGTCGTGGATTTAAGCGGACGCAGTTACCTTATCTTCAACGCCAAATTTGCTCGCGCCAAAATCAGCGACATGGCAACCGAGATGGTCGAGCATTTTTTCTTCTCGCTCGCCGAACATCTCAAAGCCAATGTTCATCTTGAAATTCTTTACGGGAAAAATACGCATCACAAAATTGAGGGATTGTTCAAAGCGTTCGCCGTAGCGTTGCGTCAAGCGGTGAGCATTACCTCGACGACGATTGCCTCGACGAAAGGCGTCATCTGATTTTTCAGAGCGCGTCCATTACTTTCAGCGTTACCACGACGGGCGTTCCCTCTTTGGGCAGAATTGACTTTTGCACGTCAAATTTTGCGGTGCCATTTTCATAATCGCGCATCGTGTAATTGGCATTGCTAATCCTGCCGCCCGGACAGCTTTGCAAGCATATAATACACCCCGATTTCCAAACATTCATCAAGGCGCGATGTCCGCCAAACCTGAATTCAAAGCCCTTGCCGAATTTGTCGTGAAACATATCGGCGGCTTGAACGTGATGGGTTTCTTGCCACGCCACGACGACTTCAATCCGACTGCCCTCGACGCGCTTATCGGGTTCAGGATTTGTTTTATCGGCACGTTTTTCCCAAGTGTCAATGCTGAGATTGTTTCCTGCTTTTGCGCCAAGTTGTTCTAAGGCGTTGAGAATCTCTAAATCGCTGACCTCGCTTTTAATGAGCGCGTTATGAGCGGCGCGTCCCTCTTTGAAGACGATAAAGTGATGATGCTTCGTCCAACTCGTGAAGGCGTTGAATTGGTTCGGGAAGATTTTTCCGGAAAAGCGCAGGCTTTTTTCCGCATGGTTTAAGTGAAGCATTGTTGATTCAACAGTATTGACGAGGGTTTATGATGAACTCGGCAAGGCTTGCTTGGATTGAACGAAGGGTTGCACAGTCATCTACTCGTTCCTGCTCTTTACTGAGTATTAGTTCAAATCGAACTGTAACTCGGAGAACATTCGATACAAGCCATTTTCGCGCTCGATGAGTTCTTCGTGCGTGCCGACTTCAACCACTTCGCCTTGCTGAACCACGATGATTTTATCTGCTGTGCGCACCGTCGAGAGTCGATGGGCGATGATGAACGACGTTCGTCCTTGCATTAAGGTCTCGAGCGCATCTTGAACAAGTTTTTCCGATTCGGAATCGAGCGAACTTGTGGCTTCATCTAAGATGAGGATAGCGGGATTTTTGAGAATGGCTCTGGCGATAGCGACGCGCTGACGCTGTCCGCCTGAAAGTTTGATGCCGCGCTCGCCCACAATGGTTTTATAGCCTTCGGGAAAACTTGTGATGAACTCATGGGCATGCGCCTTTTTAGCGGCTTCAATGATTTCGGCTTCGCTTGCGCGTGGATTGCCGTAGGCAATGTTTTCAAGAATTGTTCCGCCGAAGAGCATCACGTCTTGTGGGACAATCGCCATTTGGCTTCGCAGTTCGGAGAGCGCATACTCACGAGCATCTTTGCCATCAATTAAAATTTTGCCGCTGTTGGGCGTGTAGAATTGGAGCAAGAGCGAAACAAGGGTTGATTTTCCCGCACCGCTTTTTCCGACAAACGCCACGCGCTCGCCTGCTTTGGCTTCAAAGGTAATGTTTTTCAGTACGGTGATTTCTTTACGCGCCGGATAGCTGAACTCGACGCACTCAAACTTCACATCGCCGCGCACCCGCGATGTCGGCTCAGGGTTGAGCGCAATCGGTTCAGGGGTTTCGCGCAAAATTTCTCTCACGCGCTCCGTCGCGCCTAAGGCTCTTTGAACTTGACTGTAAAGTTCAGCGAAACTGCCCATCGCCGCTCCTACAAAGGTGGTGTATAGAATAAACGATGTCAATTCGCCAACCGTGAGTTCGCCTGCTTGAACGATTTTGGCGCCAATCCAAAGCACCAAAACGATTGCGCCAAAAAGCCCGAAGATGATGAACGAGATGAACGCGCCGCGATATTTTGCACCCTTCAACACCTTTTGCAAAAAAACATCAATGCTGTTTCGATATCGACTCACCTCGTAACCTTCGTTGGCAAAGGCTTTGACATTCATAATGCCTTGCAAGGTTTCCTCGACAATCGTGTTGGTATCGGCGAGTTTATCTTGGGCTTCGCGCGAGAACTTGCGAATTTTTCTGCCGAAGAAAACGGCAATCGCAATCAGAATCGGAAAGGAGGAAAGCATGACGAAAGAAAGTTGCGGCGAAGTAACAAAAATCAACACAATGCCGCCGATGAGAATCGCTGTTTGGCGCAAGAGTTGAGCAAGCGTTGAAGTCAGCACATCTTGAATTTGCGAGAGGTCAGCGGCAATGCGGCTGGTGAGTTCTCCGACGCGGCGATTGGCGAAAAAGGACATCGGCAGTGAAATCATCGTTTGGTAGGTGTCTTTGCGCAAGTCCGCAAGGCTTCGCTCGCCGACTTCCACGAACCAAATTGATTGCACAAACGAAAACACGGCTTGAAGCGCGAGCGCAATTATTAAAATCAAGGCTATCGTATCGATGTCGCCGAACAGCCCGTCGCTTTTTCCCGATAGCGCGCCATCGACCAATTTTCCCGTGATGTAAGGAAATACCAATCCCAACAAGCTTGAACAAAGCAGTGCCGCGAGTGCAAGGGCAAACTTTGCGCGATAGGGCGAAAGGTAACGGAAGAGTTCTGCAACTTGCCTAAGAGATTCTTTGGAGAGTTTCGCCGGCGGAAGTTCTTCTTCTGGAGCGCGTCTGTATCGTGCCATTGGTGTTTCTTTTGCTTGAAGATACAACGAAAGCCGTTCAACGAAGCAAGGCTTTAATCAGCAACTCAACATCTAAACCGAGCGTCGAGTTTTTTGCATAAAACACATCGAGCGATTCTTTTTCTGCAAGTTTGTTTTTTTGAAGCGACCACAAACTCCACACGCCGATTTTTCCAACAAACACGCCGCTTTTCGAGTAGGCGTTATTTGATTCCGCCGCGCCAATCCACGTTTTTTGGTTTGTTATCACCTCCCAGAGCGACTTGAAAATGTGCTTGTGTCCGACAAGAAAAATCACGGGCGAAAGCAAAAATAGAATCGGCGCGACGGCAAGGTCGAAGAGCCGCTTGCCCACTTGACGCGACTTGTGCGAGAGATTGAACTCCACATCAGCCAGCGGCACGCTTGAAGCGAGTTCGTCAATCGCGCCCTTGCCAATCATCACGTCCATACCTTGCGGCACAATTTTGAAATCCATCGCCCGACCGTTGCATCGCGTTATCGCGCTCAATACCTGCGTATTCGTTAGCGCGGGCGAGACGAAAATGAGTTCGCTAATCCGATTGACGCGCGTGATTTCATCAATGTTTTCAAGGCTTCCAAGCACCGGCATCGTTTGCGATTCCGACATTGTTGCATCAATAAATCCGACGACGTTGTAATTTTTCCCGACTTCATTCAACAGTTTTTCCGCGACTTGTTTTGCAACTTCCTCCGTGCCGACAATCGCCACGCGCTTTTCAGGTTCAAATGCGCCGCTGAAACTCCGTTGAACCATCACCCTCGCCAGCAATCGCCACCCAAACGCCAGCACGAAGAGCATCAAGTAAGAAAGCCCAAGCCCCGCTCGCGAAAACGCAACCGCCTTGAAAAAAAAATTAAACGTCGATGAAACCGCAAAGCCGACGAGCAACGCCGGAAAAAGTTTTTTGAGCGAATACGCATAGCCTTCGCGATACTGCCCAAACGACACAAACGCCAAAAGTTGAACCACGACATACACCGGCAACGCAAACTCTAAAAACGTTTCGGGATACTCGTCGAATTTCCACTTAAAGCCCACCAAGCACGACATAACCACACAAAGCGAATCAATCGTCGGGACATACAGTCGTGCAAAGAGCCTTCGCAAAAATGCCAGCGACGCACGCGCATAAATGCCGAATATCAAAACCGCTTCGAACCACTTCGACGACGCATAATACTTTCGCACGAAAATCAACATCGCTTCATAAAATTGCACGACGTAATTGAAACTCATTTTCTTCGCGCTCTCGCCTTTGTAGTGAATGATTTGCGTGCCGTGATAGTAGTAAATTTTCCAGCCCGCTTGCTTAATTCGATAACACCAATCCAAATCTTCACCATACATAAAAAACGCTTCGTCAAACATGCCGACCGTCTCCAACACCTCCCGCCGCAAAAACATAAACGCGCCCATCAACGCATCGACTTCGTAGGTCTCTTCGGTGGAAAGATAGGTGAGGTTGTATCGCGCGAAGCGTTTGCTCTTTGGAAAAAGCCTCGACAGACCGACGATTTTGTAAAACGAGACTTCGGGACTTGGAAAGCCTCTTCGGCAAGAGAGTTGAAACGTGCCGTCGGCATTGAGCAACTTGCACCCCGCCGCGCCGATGTTTTCGTCGGTTTTCATGAACGCAATCATTTTCTCGAGCGTGTCTTCTTGCAAGAGCGTATCGGGGTTGAGCACAAGAATAAACTTGCCTTTGCACAAGCGCAGGGCTTGGTTGTTGGCTTTGCCGAAGCCGACGTTTTCTTTGTTGAAAATGAAGTGAATGTTTGGCGCGTTGAACTTTGCTTTGAGCATGGATTGGGTGCCGTCGACGGAGTTGTTATCAACCACGAAAATTTCGCCCTCAATGCTTTTCATCGCTTTGAGCACAGAGTAAAGACACTGTTCTAAAAACTCCTTGACATTGTAACTGACGATGACGATGGAAAGCGTCATTGAAGCGATTGATTTTTCGGTTGCAAAGCGGCGGCGCACACGAACAGTTCGAGCCACTCGATATCGAGTTTGAAGCGAATGTTCGCCACATGCGTAAGCGCATAGACGGCGGTAAAATAAGAAAGCACGAGTAAGAGCGCGACCGCAATGCCACGATGGCGTTTCCACAGCCTCGCCATGCCTAAAACAAACAGCACGTTCAGCAAGGCGACGGGCAATGCACGCACCAGCAAAAATTGAATCGACATTTGCTCAACATATCTCGGCGGAACAAGCCAATACAGCGCCGCTTGCCAACACGTCTTTTGCGCGTAAAGCATCGGCTTTTCTTTCACTGCGCCTACAAAGGCTTTCTTGTAGTGTGCTTCCATTTCGACATCGTCAAGCGTTTGATGAAGTAAGTTCAGTTGTTGGACTTTTACCGAGTCCAAAAATTCAAAGCGATTAAGCCCCGTGTATTCAGGAAGCAATCCGACGTAAAGGTTCATGTAAAACGGCGATTTCGTTGGAATTACTTTTTCAAACACGAGCCAATTTCGCGCCGTCCAAATGCCAACCAGCAAGAGGATTGCGGCGAAAACAAGCGTTAGAGATTTTATGCCCGTGCGTAGCAAAAATGCGATGCTCAGCACGATTGGCAAAAGTGCAATTGGCTGTGTAAGAATCAGCGTTCCTGAAAGCAATCCAAACCCAATAAGCACATGAATCCGTTGCGCGGATTTGACATTTCGCACAAGCCATTCAAGCCAGAGCACTGCAAGCGGCACAAAAAGATTTGTGGTTTCAATGACCGTTGGGTAGTAAAAGTAAGACGGGTGAAGAAGAAATAACAGCGCGGCGAATTTTCCCAACACTTCGACTTCCAGCGCCTTGCCAATGCGTAAGAAGAAAATCGGCAAGAAAGCAAAGAGCGCGTGTTGAGCGAGCACACTCACAAGTTTTGCCGCCTCGCCGAAAAGCACGATGAACAGCGCAAGAAACACGGGATAAACAGGGGCTTTGAGGGCGGTTAAGTGCCAATCGTTATCGAAGCCGCCGTAAGCGAAGCCGTCGCCGTGTGCAAGGTGCATGGCGATATTGAAATCTTCAACCGCGTGAATGTGAGGCTTGGCAAGAAGCACGAAACCGAATCGTGCGAAAAGCGACGCGACACAGAGCCATGTCAGCACAGGCGCGTTCAGCCGATTGAGCCACGCGCTCATAACTTTCCGAACAAACTGCGCAGTTTGAGCGACCACACCATCCAAATGGCTTCCCAGATGATTTTCTTCGACATCTTCGATTTTCCGACGGTTCTATCAATGAACACAATCGGAATTTCTTTGATGCGAAATCCGTGATGCCACGTTTTGAAGTTCATTTCAATTTGGAACGAGTAGCCGCCGCTTCGAACATTATCTAAATCTAACGAAGCTAAAACTTCGCGTCGGAAGAGTTTGAATCCGCCCGTCGGGTCTTGAATCGGCATTCCTGTAATGATGCGCGTGTAGAGACTTGCGCCAACGGAAAGGAACAAGCGCGAGAGCGGCCAGTTGACGACGTTGGCGACGGCGCCGACGTAGCGCGAGCCAATCACCAAATCCGCTTCTTTGACGGCTGAAAGGAATAAAGGAATCATGCGCGGGTCGTGCGAAAGGTCGGCGTCCATTTCCATGATGAAGTCGTAATCGTGCGCCAATGCAAATTTGAATCCGCGCACGTAGGCGGTTCCGAGCCCTAACTTCCCTTCGCGCTCAACGAGATGCACGCGCGAATTTTGTGCGGCGATTTCTTTTACCACATGCGCCGTGCCGTCGGGCGAATTGTCATCAACCACCAACACATCGACATCGGGCAGTTCCAAACTGAAAATAATTTCCAGCACCAAGCGGATATTTTCCGCTTCGTTGTAGGTCGGAATAATAACGAGCGTTTTACCCTCCGCTAAATCTTGCACGGACGGAAGCGAAAAGCCGATTGTAGAAAGTTGAGAAAAATTTTTGATTGACGTCATTTCTGAAAGAGGCGCATTTTCACAAGCAATCCAGGAAAAAACGCATTTTTAGTTTCACATACAAGCATCGTTTCAACGCACGTGTAATCAAAAAGGCAAGCAGGCTTCACTGAATAAACCTGTTTGCCTTTCAAACGATGAAAATAAAGAACATAAATTTCTTCTGTGCGGAATTGCTTACATCAACGCCTTATCGGTTTGCTTATCAAAGAAATGTAATTTCTCGATATTCAATTCAAATTCAAATTCCGTTCCGACCTTTGGCACTTGGCGTGCGTCAATGCGGGCAACGAGTTGCGCATTTTCCGACGTGCTCGGCAAATTAAAGTAAAGAAAAATTTCGTTGCCCATCGGCTCAACGACTTCCAAGTTGAGTTTGCCTTTCACGCCAGCCGCAACGCGCTTTTCCGACGCATCAAAAATATCTTCGGGTCGAATCCCGAGCGTAACCTCTTTGCCTGCGTGCATTTCTAATTTCTTTGATAATGGCTCCGGTAAGCGGAAATCCAACTTTCCCGATTTATCTCTGAACGCCAACGTTCCATTTTTGTAGAGCGTTCCTTCAATAAAATTCATCGCGGGACTTCCGATGAAGCCTGCCACAAAGCGATTGACGGGGCGACTGTAAAGATTGAGCGGCGTATCAATTTGCTGAATGAATCCGTCTTTCATCACGACGATTCTATCCGCCATCGTCATGGCTTCGACTTGGTCGTGCGTTACATAAATCATCGTTGAACCGAGCATTTTATGCAAGCGTGAAATTTCAGTGCGGGTATGCACGCGCATTTTGGCGTCAAGGTTTGAGAGCGGTTCATCAAAGAGAAATACCTTCGGCTTACGGACGATGGCTCTGCCGAGCGCAACGCGTTGACGCTGTCCGCCTGAAAGGGCTTTGGGTTTTCGGTCAAGGTATTGAGTTAAGCCAAGAATGCGGGCGGCTTCATCGACACGGCGTTTGATTTCATCTTTCGGATACTTGCGCAGTTCCAATCCAAATGCCATGTTTTCGAACACCGACATGTGCGGATAGAGCGCGTAGTTCTGAAACACCATCGCAATGTCTCGGTCTTTGGGCGGCACATCGTTCATCTTCGCGCCGTCGATAAGCAAATCACCCGATGTAATTTCTTCTAATCCTGCAATCATTCTCAGCGTCGTTGACTTGCCGCACCCCGACGGACCGACGAGCACGACGAACTCTTTATCATTGACCTCAAGATTGAAATTGTGAACGGTCTTGACACCGCCCTCATAAATTTTCTCGACGTTGTTTAGAACGACGCTTGCCATAGAAAAACGACATTGGAAAAGGTTGTTGAAACTTCAAAAAGCAACAGACTAAAAATTGATTAGCGTGAAGAATATACGCACGCATTTTTTCGTTGCAAATGCGATGCGATTACTTGCTCTTTTTTCTTGAAGCAGAGGCGGTCGACTTTTTATAGGTTTTAGTACGCTTGTATCGCCGTCCGTATTGCATCGCCGTTGCGCTCTCGTCGCTTAGTTCCGCCGTTGAAAACGAATAGTCTTTGGCAACTTCCGCATTTACAGGAATCATTAACACCGCGCCTTTTTGGAGCGTCCAACTTTTCAGCCCGTTGAAGGCGTAGAGCGCGTTGGCATCGACTTGATGTTTTTTCGCTAAGGCTTTGACCGATTCGCCGCCCTTTGCTTTGTGCGCAATGAAATGCTTGCGCTCGGAAGGCGGCAAGTGCGTTAATCCGATTTCAATATCGCTCAGTCTATCCATCGGCACAACGAGCGGATAATTGTCGTAAGCGGGCGGCGTCATGCCCTTGACGAGTTCAGGATTGAGAAGGCGAAGCGTATCGATTGAAATGCGCGAGTAATAAGCAATGGTCTCTAACGCGACGCCTTGCGGCACAGGAAACTTGATAACAGGAATTGGCTCTTTGTAACGCATCGGCTCAAAGCCAAAGCGTTCTGGATTCATAGCGATAATCGTTGCGGCAACAAAGCGCGGTGCATATTCCTTCGTTTCGCGTCGGAAGTATTTTCTCACCTTCCAAAAATCTTTGGACTTGGCTTGTTTGATTGAGCGATTGACTTTTCCGCCGCCGGCATTGTAGGCGGAAAGCGCTAAATACCAATCGCCGTAAGTTTCATAAAGACTTTTGAGAAAACGCATCGAGGCGCGGGTTGATTTTTCAAGATTGCGCCGCTCATCAAACCATTGATTGCCTTCGAGGTCATACATTTTTCCCGTCGGCTTGATGAACTGCCACATGCCGAGTGCATTTGCGCGGCTGTGCGCATGCGGATTCACACCGCTTTCAACAATGGCGAGGTTGATGATTTCAGGCGGCATACCTTCTTCGGCGATGATGCGCTCGACCATCGGAAAGTAAAACTCCGCCCGTTTCAAATAGCGTTGAAAATGCGCTTTGTGCCGCGTGCTGAAATAGGTGATAAACTTTTTCACTTCGTCGTTAAGCTCCATCGGAATCGTGGTTTTGGGCATAATGAATCCCAAAAATTTGCTCTCGTCGACGGTGATTTCGTCGACCTTTCCGAAGAGGCGTTCATGAATGGCGAGGGCGGGATTGTCGCTGTCCAACGCGCCAAGCGGTTGAACATATCGGTGATACGTTTGAAGCGTGTAGAACGCCAAGCCGCACAGGGTTGAATCGGTTTCGCACTTATCGCTCTCGGCAAGTTCGTTGATGAGTTCGAGGACTTGGTCGAGGGAGCGACGCGCCGAATCGCGCGCGGTGTTGATTTGGCTCAGTGCCACATCGTAAAGACGGCTCGCTTCGGCGATTTTGCCTTTGCGCTTGCGGGCGGCTTGGCGCAGTTCGGCTTCTTTGAGCCGAATGGCTTCCATCGAGTCGCTTTGCGCCAAGCGTGCGAGCGAGTCGAGCGTGCGAGAGGAATCCGTTTTAATTTGTTGCGCGACAGGACGAAGCGCGTCTTTTGAAGATGAACACCCGACTGTCAATGCACCACTTAAACACACCCCAACCGCGAACCACACGCTTTTGACCAAATTTTTCATGAAACCCTTTTTGTTTTGTTGCAATGTTTTTTGGAATTGGATTTGAAAGATACGCCGAGCGCGACGTTTTTTCCGAAATAAATTCTCACAATATAAATTCTCACAATAAAATTGCCGCGTTGGCATTCGCTTTTCGGAATGAGGCGCGCACGTTTTGTTTTTGTTTCATTTGCTTTATCTTCAATTTGCTTTTGTTGAAAAGCATGCGCATCAGTCGCAGGTTGCAAATCTATTAAGGAATTCCTCTCGATTTATTTTTGATATGAAAAAAGTTCAAGTAGATATTCTCGGTCTCTCGACCAGTCCGCAAAACAACGGCGCATATGCGCTCATTTTGCACGAAATCGGCGGCAAACGCAAGTTGCCGATTATCATTGGCAGTTTTGAAGCACAAGCGATTGCCCTGAAGCTTGAAAACATCAAAGCTCCACGCCCGTTCACGCACGACCTCGTGCGAAGCATTGCCGAAACATTCAACATTACGGTTACGGAAGTCATCATTGATGAATTGAAGAATGAGACGTTTTACGCGAAGGTGGTTTGCGAAATGTCGGGGGTGGTTCATGAAATTGACGCGCGTCCAAGCGATGCGATTGCGATTGCGGTTCGATGCGACGCGCCGATTTTCGTTTCCGACGACGTGATGAACGAAGCGGGAATCGTTGATGAAAAGCAGAGCGAGCAGGTCGGGTTCGTTGGTGCAGAGCGCAAGCAGGAATCCCAAGCCCGCTCGAGCACGCCACCGTCAAAACTCGATGAACTCAACGAAAAATTGAGCGAGGCAATTTCCAAAGAAGATTATGAAAAAGCGGCGCGGATTCGCGACGAGATAAGCAAACTTACAAACAAAGGCTAATCGCACGCCCTCGCCTTGACTTAAACCGTCTTTAAATTTTCAATGTCTCTTTTTCAATGATTGAAGTGCGTCCCTATGCGCCGCCGCGCCGTGATGAATGGGATAACTTCGTTCTCCAATCCAACAACGGCACGATTTTTCATCTTCAACGTTTTTTTTCGTATCACCCCGACAAACGATTTGAATTTCATCACTTGCTTTTTTACAGCGGCAATCGGCTTTTGGCACTTTTGCCCGCCGCTCTGACCGAAAACGGATCCTGCCTTGAATCGCCGATGGGCGCAAGCTACGGCGGATTTGTTCTGCCTTGGGAAATGAAATACGTCTTAAACGAGCACCTCGTTGACGCGCTTTTGAATTACGCGCAAAAGCAAGGCTTCAAGAAACTTTTGCTCACGCACGCGCCGCCGATTTATCAAACAAGGCTCTGCCAAGACATCGACTACGCCCTCGCCTTCAAAGGCTTCGACTTTGACCGTCATTACATTTCGCACGCGATTCATCTCGAGCCGCGCGAAAATTTTTCGTCGCAGTTTTCCGCCACCGCCCGCCGATACATTCACCAATGCGAGCGCAATCCCGACCTCTCGGTTCAGCACTGCGAAGGCAAAGAAGGGTTTGACGAATTTTATCCGATTCTTCTCGACAACAAAGCGCGGCACAACGCTAAGCCGACGCACTCGCTCGATGAACTTCATCGATTGAAATCACTTTTTCCCGACGCAATTCAACTTTTTCTCGTGCGGCACAAAGGCAAAGCCATTGGCGGCTCGCTGATGTTTTTGTGCAATCCAAACGTCTCGCTTTGTTTTTACAATATGCTTGATTATGAGTTTGAAAAATTGCACCCGATTCATCTTGTGATGAAGCATGTGGTAGAATGGTCGATTCGAATTGGCTGTCGGTATGTGGATATTGGCGTCTCGCAAAATGTTCAACACGAAAATCAGATGACACCCGCCTATTCGTTGATTGAGTTCAAGGAAAAGTTCGCCGCCAAAGGCGTTTTGAGAAGCACTTTCCGAAAATTTCTATGAGCCTTTGATATGAACGCACTTGTGATTATTGCCGCTGGCGGAATGGGAACGCGCATGAATTTGAAGGCAGGCGAAAGCAAGCAGTATCTCAAACTCGGACGCTATCCCGTCTTGCATCATACGCTCAAAGCCTTTGAGGAGTGCGCCTTTGTTTCATCGATTGCCGTTGCAACGCCGCCCGCTTACCTTTACGAGTTGGTGCGCTTGGTCAATCGTGCGTCGTTCAAAAAAGTGCATCACTTCTTGCAGGGCGGCAAAGAGCGTCAGGATTCGATTTTCAACTGCATTGAAGTTTTTGCGGCGGTCTGTGTTGCGATGCGCCCGACCGAGCAACGCGAAACGGTGATTTTAATTCACGACGGGGCGCGTCCGCTCATTCAGCCCTCCGAAATTGAACGCATTGCCAAAGACGCGCTACGCTTCGGCGCGGCAGTGCCCGCAACCAAACCCAAAGACACGATTAAACGCATCGACGATTCCGGCGAATTTTTCGGCGAAACCTTAGAGCGAAGTCGCTTACGCCAAGTTCAAACCCCGCAAGGGTTTCGCGCCCAACTCATCATTGATGCTCATTTCAAAGCCAAAGCCGATTCGTTCTACGCCACCGACGACGCGGCACTCGTCGAGCGTTACTTTCCCGAACAAAAAATTAAAATCGTTGAAACGGGCTATCACAACCTTAAACTCACCACGCCCGAAGACGTTGAAATCGCCAAGGCGATTATGAAACAGCAATCCAAACCTCGTTAATTTTTCAAGGTTATGCGCCACCTGCTTGGACTTTACGGCGTTTCCGCCGACGACATCACCGCGATATTGGACGACGCGAATCGGTTTCTGCCCGCGCTTCAACAATCGCCCTCGCAGACGTTCAAAACGCTTTCAGGCAAAACCGTCGCGCTGTGCTTTTTTGAAAACTCCACCCGAACTCGAACGTCGTTTGACCTTGCAATACGGCGTTTGGGTGCAGGCACGGTAAACTTCGCCGCTTCGACCTCGAGCGTTCAAAAAGGCGAAACGCTTTTAGACACAATCGCCAACCTTGAAGCGATGAACCTCGACGCCTTCGTCATTCGCCACTCCGATTCGGGCGCGGCGCACCTTGTTGCTAAGCACACTCAGTTACCCGTCATCAACGCCGGCGACGGCGCGCACGAACACCCGACCCAAGCCCTGCTCGATATGCTCACGCTCCGCAACACGTTTGGAAGGCTTTCAGGATTGCGCATTCTGATTATGGGCGACGTTCTACACAGCCGCGTGGCGCGTTCCAACATCTTCGGATTACGCACGATGGGCGCACACGTCTCGCTTTGCGCGCCGCCCACGCTTCTGCCCGCCAACATCGACGATTTCGGCGTTTCGCTGTTCAGCAACCTCGCGCACGCCGTTCAAAATTGCGATGCCGCCATCGTCTTGCGTCTGCAACTCGAGCGCGAAACCGCCGGCTTCATTCCTTCTCTGCGCGAATACACGCGATTCTTCTCGCTCACCGAAGAAGTGCTTGCTCAGCGCGATAAAAAACTCTTCGTCTTGCACCCCGGTCCGATGAACCGCGAAGTGGAAATTTCAAGTGCCGTCGCCGATAGCGAACTTCACGACAAAGCCTCTCAAAGTTTGATTTTGGAACAAGTAACGAGCGGCGTCGCCGTGCGCATGGCGGTTCTGCAACGGCTTCTGTCAAATTGAGCCTTTTGAATGCTGATGAATGTAGATTGGCGGATTGTTGCTGGATTTTGAATTCACATAGAATTTCCTAAAATCTAATCTGTAATTTCGAAGCGTGACAAAAATGAAAGAAATGAACCAATCCATTAAAGTAATTGGCATAGACCCTGCACCGAAAAAAGGACTCACAATTTTTGACGGAACAAATTTCTGTCAAATATCGGGGGCAGATATGAAAAAATATCTTGGTAAGGCGAAACTAGATAGGGGAAGCGTGTTGATTTGTTGGGATGCACCATTGTCTTTCAATGAAAACCTATCGTTTGGCGAAAAATGTGACAATCTTTACCCATAGGCTTGTTCAGTTGAAAAAGTTGTAAATTGGCGAAAAAACAACGATGGCAAAATTACCTGTAAGCGTCTCGGAAGCAGACTTTAACGACTATATTTTACCGTATTTGACACACAAGAAAAATCATAATCGTCAAATAGAAACCGTTTTTGCGTGGCTCGACACCTACAAGCGTATTTTAATTCGATTTGAAGCCCGTGCATCACGATTTAAATCTTGGTTGCTTATTGCTTCGTTGATAATCAATTTACGCCATGTTCTCAACTAAACGAGTCTTTTGATAACAAGCCTCTGACATTAACAAAAAATCGTAGTAGACCTCTGTATTTATTATAGAGGATAAACCAAGGCGATTCACTGCTCTGATTAAAGTAATTAAGTGGAAATTGTTGGCTTCCAAAGTCTCTTGCCAATAGAACCCAGCCATCTTCTGGTTTATTATCATGCAGACCACTCCAAAAATTGCCTTGCGCAGTAATGGGGGTAGCGATGTTTGATGAAAATGTCCCAATCTCATTTTGGAACCAAATGTTGAATAGGGGAGTTCGCCAATCCCAATTGGGGTCGGTGTTTGGGTCATTCGGATTGTTTGGTTGACCAAACAAAAGGCTCGGTAGCAGTCCAAAGAGTGCAACGAGCGCGACGAGAAATCGTTTGAAAGCGTTCATTTTTAGAGGTTACCATTTTTAAATTTTCATAGATTTTCAATTAACGGTGCGAATGACTAACTTGGCTGAAACAAAAATCCGCTATGAGCTTGTCCAAAGACGAGCCCTTCCATCTCTTGAAGGCGTGATTTTGTTGCTCTTGGGAAAAAGTCAGCGTCACCTGATTTTTTCCCGTTATTTTTTCAAGCGGACGAATTGGTTATGACGTATTCATGATGGAGGCCCTCCTCAAATTTAGGATTGGAAATTGCAAGAAAACTTATTTGAGATCCCATCGATATAAACCCGTTACTTGATTGCCATATGGCGCAAATCCTGGTGAGCCGTAACCCGCTAAGAGCATACCTTTGAAATGCTCAAAAAATACGACCGGCACGTAAAGGTTCGTGTTGTCTATGCCCGGAATAAACCCTTTGAGCAACCCTTCCGACATCGCTTGCCATCCCGTGCCATCGCGCCACTCCAACACGCCCATACATTGCGTCGACACAAAAAGCCGTTCGCCGGCAAAAGCAATTCCGGTCGTTTCAGTAATTAGGTTAGGTCTGACATTCAGGGCGTGTTCCCAATTCGGTAAAGTATCCTTAAAGGGCTCCCATTGGTCATTGACAAGACGTTTAACCCCAGCAGGTCCAATGAAGCCTGCATAGACAGTATCATTTTTTATCGTCATAGAGTTGACTGGTGCCAAGAGTTTTTCCCGCTCTGAAAGACCATTGACACAATACTTAAAAACCCACCCATCAAATGTGAACATTGGACTACCCACCGATGAAGCACGTTTTCCTCTTACAAAAAGACGTTCCTGATTATTGACAACTTGCTTTAAAAATTTCGCGCCTGCATAAGGCTGATAGGCTGGGGTAGCTGGTATAGGCAGTATTTGACGGTAAGTACCGTTAGGATATATGATAAAGGTTTCTAATGCTTGAGTCAATGATTGCATCGCGTAAAGAGAGTCGCGATAAAAAATCATGTCCCCAACAGCTTCTCCATCAGCCAATCTCTCCGGTGTTTGCATGGCTCTTTGCCAAATTCCATTAGGCAACATCTTAAAAATTGTGTCGCTACATAGCGCGTAAAGCGTATCGCCGTGCATGGTCATTGGTCCGATTTCACTGTCAAAGCCAGCAATTTTCGTCCAAGTTTGACCATCGGTGGTTTTATAAACGACGCTGGGGTCGCCAGTCCAGCCCGTGCTTGTGTACCAGTTCACACGAGTATCTCTTGCGGACACATAAAGCGTATTATTATGCTGAAGCATATAGCGTATGCTCATTGAGGCGAATTCAGGAATGGCTTGCCACCGAGCAGGCTCGTTTGTTGGCGGAATGACTTCGTTAGGCTTTTCTTTACAACTGTTTGTAAAGAGCAGTAGGAGTAACGCGGAAAAGAAAATTGAATACTTCATCGGTCAGAGGTGTTTGATTAAAAAAGTTAGAAATGGATTTTGATTTGTCGAAGGCTTAGGCATTGGCGTAAGCGGTTGCTCGTTGCAACTGTGTGCAATGAGCAGGAGCAAGAGTGCCAAAGGTAAGCGCGTGATGGAAAAAGAATACTTCATACTTCGAGCGTTTTGTTTTGGGCGCGTTTTCTCGTTGTGGGAAAACGGGTCTTTTGTTTTTGAAAATTGAGAAGGAACAAAGTTCGTAGCAAAGTTACGGCGGGCGTTTCGGCGATGCAAGGAAAATCGGCGCTCGATTTTTTTTTCGTTAATTTTAAGTGCTGATGAAATAAGGCGTTACAGGGGGAATCGGCTGTTTCGGCTTTTGGCGTCGCAAATTTTGCGATTTAGACATCCGTATAAGAGTTTCCGTATAACGGCGCATCGCGTCTCCTTCACTGATGAGAATGCCTCATTAGCGTTTTTACGCTTGCTTATCCGATTTGAATCCCGCCAAAAATTCTTCTTTCCAGTTTTTGAAGTCGCCGCTTAAAATTTTTTCTCGTGCGGTTTTCGTCAGCCAAAGAAAAAACGAGATGTTTTGAAGCGAGCAGAGTTGCAGTCCGAAAATTTCGTCGACGTTGAGCAGGTGGCGAATGTAGGCGCGTGAAAAGTTCTGACACACGTAATTCTCAAAGCCTTCATCAATCGGGCGGAAGTCGTGGGTGTATCGGGCGGAGCGAAGGTTGAGCGTTCCGGTTCGGGTATAGACGCGCCCGTTTCGTCCTTCGCGGGTCGGCATCACACAATCGAACATATCGACACCACGTTCAATCGCATTCAAGATATTTTCAGGCGTGCCAACACCCATCAAGTAGCGCGGCTTGTGCTGTGGCAAGTAGCTATGAGAGACTTCAATCATTCGATACATGGCTTCGGCGGGTTCTCCGACGGCGAGTCCGCCAATCGCGTATCCTTCAAAATCCATTTCCACCAATCGCTTTGTTGAGTCAATGCGCAACGCTTCGTTGGTGCCGCCTTGTGTAATAGCGAAAAGCGTTTGCTCGTAGCCGTAATGGGGCGCGGTTTTCTCGAGATGAATTTTCGCGCGTTCCGCCCAGCGAATCGTCAGGTCGTTTGATTTTTTCAGATACTCGAATTCGGCATCGTGCGGCGGACATTCGTCGAGCACCATCATAATATCGCTCCCAATCAAGCGTTGGGTTTCAATCACGTTTTCAGGGGTAAAGAAATGCTTTGAGCCGTCGATGTGCGATTTGAACAAAACCCCTTCTTCGCTGATTTGACGCAATTCAGACAGCGAGAAGACTTGATAGCCGCCACTATCGGTGAGGATTGGACGCGACCAACTCATGAACTTGTGCAAGCCGCCTGCTTTGTAGAGTGTTTCGGTGCTTGGACGCAAGTAGAGGTGATATGTGTTGGCGAGAATGATTTGCGCGTTCATCTCATAGAGTTCGCGCTGCTCGACGGCTTTGACGGAAGCGCGCGTGCCGACGGGCATGAAAATCGGCGTAAGCACCTCGCCATGTGGGAGCGAGAGTTTTCCAGCACGGGCGCATGTGTGTTTATCGGTGGCTTGAAGTTCGAACTTCATCAAAAGTCGCCGAATCGAGTTGGTGGCAGTTCGTTCAAGGCTTTTGCTTCGTGCTCTTTGGACGGCGGTTTTCCGTGCCAATTCGTGCCGTCGGGCATGGTGCCTTCGAAGAAAGAAACGCCTTTGCCCATGATGGTTTTGGCTAAAATGACGATAGGTTTTTCTTTGCGCGTGAGCGTTTGGGCAAGTTGAATGGTGTTCAAAAATTCTGCAATGTTATTGCCATCGCACTCCAAGACTATCCAGCCGAAGGCTTTCCATTTATCGGCAAAAGGTTCGACACCCATCACTTTTCGGACTTCACCATCAATTTGCTGATTGTTGCAATCGACGATGCCGATGAGATTATCGACCTTGTGATGCGCCGCCGACATTGCCGCTTCCCAGATTTGTCCTTCTTGACATTCGCCGTCGCCCATCAAGCAATAGACGAAGTTCGAACTTTTGTTTAAGCGAAATCCTAAAGCCGCGCCGACTGCCGCCGAAAGCCCTTGCCCGAGCGAGCCTGACGCAATGCGGATTCCGGGCAAGTGCGTATCGGTTGCAGGGTGTCCTTGCAAGCGCGAGTTAATTTTGCGGAAGGTGGCTAACTCAGCGAGCGGGAAATACCCTGCACGCGCCAGCGTGGCATACCAAACGGGCGAGATGTGTCCGTTGGAAAGAAAGAGAAAATCTTGATGCAGGTCGTTCCAAAACGTGTGAGGATTATGTTTCAAGACCTTGAAATAAAGCGCGGTGAAAATATCTGCCATGCCGAGCGAGCCGCCGGTGTGTCCGGATTGCGCCAGCGTGAGCATGCGGATAATGTCGCGTCGGATTTGCCCTGCCATTTCGGCGAGGTCTTCGGTCGTTTCCAATTTGGGCGGCGCGTAGATTTCGGTTTCTATCATCGTTGATTAAGTTTTGATGGTTTTGTTTTATCCGCCTTTGAAGGCGTCTTTCATGACGTCGCGATGCCGGAGCAGAATCAAGCCCGCGAGCAGAACGAGAAAAAGATAGTAATTGACGGGCAAGAAAATCGGCTCGATGAGAATCACACAAAATGTGGCAGAGATGTTGCAGAAGTGAATTTTTTTGGAATATAGCCATGCCAGCACCCAAACGATGCACCACGCAATCAAGAGCGAGGGCACGAACAGCACGATTGCGCCCGCCGTTGTGGCAAGCCCCCTGCCGCCATGAAATTTCAGCCAGATAGGATAGCAGTGCCCTAAAACGGCAAACAGCGTTGCGGCTTGCTTGACGGCATCTTCATCGCCGAAGTAATTCACAGCAAGAATCACGGCGAGCGCGCCTTTGAGCGCGTCGAGCAACATCACCACAATCCCAAGCAATTTTGAGCCGGTGATGTCAAACGAGTTCATCGCCCCAACATTGCCCGAGCCTTCACGGCGAATGTCTTTTCCCGCCACTGCTCTCACCAAAAGAAATGCAAAGGGAATTGAGCCGATAAAGTATGCGCCGAGCGCGAGATAAAGAAAGTCCAACACGTGAAGTTACAAGTTTGATGAAGTCTGCCGCCGCTTCAGAATTGCACGCACGATAAAAACAGCAACGATAATGAGAACGACGACGGTCAGAATCGTTCCATATGTGGAAATATAGTCGCCTAATTTTTCCCAATTTGCGCCGAGCAAGTAGCCGCCATAAACGAGCAAGATGTTCCACAAAATCGCGCTCACGAGTGCACACAGATGAACGGTGATGATGTTGAGGTGCGACATACCCGCAACAATCGAGATAATCGCGCGAGAGCCTGTAAGAAATCGGTTTGCCGTAATCAGCCAATAGCCGTAGCGCGAAAACTGCTCTTTGACCACGTCAAATTGTTCTGGCGGAAACACTTTCTTTGTTATCTCAACCCACTTATGGCGCACTGTGCCGCCCGTGTCTTGATAGAGCCGCAAGCCGATAAATCGTCCGACGCTATACATCGTGAAAAATCCCAACACCGAACCCGCCGACGCTGAAAGCACACATCCGAAAAAGGTTATATCGTTAAAAGCGATTAGCGAGCCAACGAAGGCGACAGGTAAATCGCCCGGAATCGGTGGCACCACATTCTCGAGATAAGCAATCACAAAGAGAAACAGATAAATTGCCGTGCTGTCGAGCGTTTGTGCATAGTCAATGAGTTGTTCGAGCATCTTGTTTGAAGTTATCCCAGCATTCGCTGACGCACTTCTTGATAGGCGTCTTCGACATTTCCCAAATCAAAGCGAAATCGGTCTTTATCGAGTTTCTTGTTTGTTTCTCTATCCCACAGTCGGCAGGTATCGGGGCTGATTTCATCGCCGAGCAGAATCTGTCCGTTATGCCGTCCGAACTCCAACTTGAAGTCAACAAGTTTCAAGCCTTTGCTTAAAAAAGCGTCTCGCAAGAGGGCGTTGATTTTCCAAGCGGTTTGTTTAAGAAGTGTAAGTTCTTCGGGCGTTGCAAGGTTGAGCATCGTTGCGTGGTCATCGTTCATGAGCGGGTCGCCAAGCGCATCGTTTTTGTAGTAGAGTTCTGTAACGGGCATCGGGAGTTCTGTTCCTTCTTGCAAGCCAAAGCGTTTTACTAATGTTCCAGCGACGATATTGCGCATGACGACTTCGATTTTGATAATGTCGAGCCGTTTGCACGCCATTTCGCGCTCTGAAATTTTCTCGACGAAGTGCGTTTGGATTCCAAAGGTTTCGAGGTATTGGAAAAAATGCGACGAGAGTTCGTTGTTGATGATGCCTTTGTTTTGAATTTGTCCTTTCTTTTGGGCGTTGAACGCGGTGGCATCGTCTTTGAATTCTTGAATGATTAAGTCGGGGTGGTCGGTGGCAAATACTTTTTTGGCTTTGCCTTCGTAGAGTAGTTCGCCTTTTCGCAGTATGCCTTTGCTCATTGATGGATTTGAAAAAAATTGAGAACGCAAGTTAGGGATTTCTGCACGAAAGTCATGTCGCTTCGCGATGATTTGGTGTTTGAAGGGGAAATCAAGGTATTTGAAAACTGCATGTTTTCTCGTTTCTTTGGCTCTTTCTTCAAGTTCAATCGCTCCGAATTTTAATCCATGCGAATACCGTCACGCTCTCGATGTTTGGTGCTTTTCAGCGTGCTATTAGGTGCGTTCTTAGCAACAGCCTCTGCGACCTTTGCACAGTCGCGCACCAAGGACTCCTACTACGTTCAAGGCTACGACCTTTCTGAATCCACAACGCAAATTGAGCGGACGCGCTTTTCATCGTTTGCCTTTACGGGCACGGACGGCGGATTTCTGCCGTCGCAAGTCGTCGGGAAACAGTTTCAACCGTCAATTGCCACGAAGTTCGTTTTTGTTGGTATTCCCGAAGGCGCAAGCGTGCGCGTGCAAGCAAAAGTCATGGCGACGGAAAAGCGAAACGGCGTGATACTTTCTCCGTTTGATTCACAAGACAGCGTCGCAACGGCATACAAGGAAAAGTTTTTAGACAATCCCTTCTATCAATCTTCAACACTTTATCCCGCCGACCTTGCCAAAGTCGAAGGCTACACTTACATCGGCGGACAGTATGTTGCACAGATTCGCATTTCCACCTTGCAGTACCAGCCTGATAAGCGATTGCTTACTTGGAACCGCTTGGTGAAGTTGGACGTGGAAATTCTGCCGCCACCGTCAAATTTTTCCCCAACCGAACGACATACCACAAGCGACTTTGACGAACAAACGCTCAAACGCTTGCTCGTCAATTACCGCGAAGCCAAAGCGTGGCGACAAGCCGAACCGCTTCGCATGATGCAACCCATGAGCGCGTCGTGGTATAATCCGTCAAATCCGTATTTGAAACTCTACACGGCGAAGGACGGGGTTTATCGCGTTACGGGCGCGACGCTCGCCTCATCGGGCTTGAACTTATCGGGCGTTAATCCGCGCACGTTCAAACTCTACTTCAAAGGCAGAGAAGTCCCCATTCGTGTGATTGGCGAAGACAACAACCAACTTGACCCGACAGACATTATCGAGTTCATCGGCTACGTCAATCGCGGCGAGCCTGAACCCGTCATCAATCCCAATTCAGGCTTGCAAACGGAAACGGTTACGGAATATCTCAACGTCCACTCCGACACGTGCGTCTTTTGGCTCACTTGGGGCGGCGAGTTCGGCAGGCGCATGGCAGAAGAAAATGCAACGCCAAGCAACACCACGCCGCAAAGCACCTACCGCGAGACACGCCACTACGAGCAAGACACGATTTACGTTACAGGCTTCACCAGTTTTGACAGCATCACCACGGAGCGCGTGCCGGGCGAAGGCTGGATTTGGAAACGCGCCCAAGTCAATGATTTCAACACGACGGATTCGCTCGTTCAACCCTTCTTTGTCCGCAATCCCGCCGCATCAGGAAATGGCGAATTGCAAGTGAGACTTGTTAGCGCAACCTTCACACCTGCAACGGCAGACATCTTTCTCAATAATGCCTTTGTCATGTCCATTTCCATCAACACGCGCGGCGAGTTTCTTCGTAGTGCCTCATTTCCAATGTCGCTCTTGCAAGTCGGCGAAAATCGCTTAACGCTTCGGCTCTCACAAGGCGCGGGCAGTAGCGTTGTCGATTTTGATTGGTTCAAACTCACAGGCGATTTTCTCTTCACGCTTCCGCCTTCCAACGAACAATTTGAATTTTCTTCAAGTGCAAATGCGGATATTGTGCTTGCCAACGCACAAAGTTCCAACAATTTGATTTACAACCTTTCCGACAGCACCATTCTCACCAATGTGGCGCAAGTTGGCAATACGCTTCGCTTCAATGCGCAAGCGGGCAAACGCTATCTTGCCACCACCGCGAGCGCATATTTGACACCGATTGTGCGGGCACATCAAAACAATGACTTACGCAACCCGAACAATGGTGCCGATTACATCATCATCACGCACCCGCTCTTTCTTTCACAAGCCAACCGATTGGCAAACTTTCGTCAAACCTCCATCGGCGGCGGCTATCGCGCGAAAGTCGTTACCACCGAAGACGTTTACGCCGAATTCAGCGACGGTTTCTTCACGCCGAAAGCGATTCAAGAGTTTCTCAAATACGCTTACAACAACTGGCAACAGCCGCGCCCGAAATATGTCTTGCTCATGGGCAGTGGCACTTGGGATCCGAAGAATAACTACGGCTTTGCACAGCCGCTTCGCAAGTTGCCGTTGATTCCCGTTTATGGAAATCCAGTGAGCGAAATTTGGTTTGTGAGTTTTGAAAATTCGCCGAGCCGTCCGTTTGTGAATGTTCCCAAAATGCACATCGGGCGCATTCCTTGTGTAACGCTTGAAGAGGCATCAACCTACGTTGATAAGCTTATTGAAATCACGAACCGACCTTTATCGCAAGCGTGGTATAAGCAATTTCTTTTCATCACGGGCGGCATCGGCAGTTTCGAGCAACAACTCTTCCGCGCCAACGCGTTGAACATCATTAACTCAAGCGTCCTTCCAGCACCAACGGCGGGAATTGTTGATACAATTTTCAGAGACGACGACAACCCTTTCGTCAGTTCGCTTGCGGCAGAGCGCATTCAAAACCGCATTAATTCTGGCACAGCCGTTATTAACTTCGTTGGGCATGCGGGAAGCGAAACATGGGATTTCACACTCGGCGACCCAAGAGTGCTTCGCAACAATGGCAAATATCCGCTGATATTTAGTTGGACTTGCCACACGGGACGCTTCGCCGAGCCGAATCGACGCACCTTCGGAGAAACGTTCGTCTTTCTTCCCCAAGCAGGCGCGACGAACTTTATCGGCACTGCGGGCTACGGCTATGTCGGACCCGACGATGTGCTTAACCGTGCCTCGTATCGCGCCATTGCCGATACACTTCGCGAAGTCGGCTTGATTTGGAATGCGGCATATCAAACGCTTCTTGCACAAACCTTTTTTTGGTCGGCAATTAACATCTGTACGCTCGACCAATACAACATTCAAGGCGACCCTGCACAGCCGATTGTTGTTCCGCGCAAACCCGATTTTGATATTCAACCCAACGACATTGCCTTTCAATCGCAAACGATTTATGAACAAGACGACCAATTCGTTAAGGTGATTGCAAGAAATTTTGGGATTGCCTCGCCCGATAGTGTGAACCTTCGTATTTACGAGCGTGCACAAGGCGGCGGCGCATTTACGAAAATTGCCGATACGCTCTTTTCAAAAATTCTTGTGCGCGATTCGCTTATTATTCGCTTAAACTTTCGCAACCGCACGGGCGCAAGAGAATTAGAGTTTAGAGTGAATGAAAATGGAAACATTGATGAGGTCAACCCAGCAAACAACACGGCACGACAAACCATTATTGTTTTTCCAAATGATGTGGTTGGCACAATGCCCTATAACTTTTCAGTTCTACCTGCCAGCAATCCCGCATTTAGCATCATTAGCAGTAGCGCAGGTTTAGGCAACGGCAGAACGTATCAGTTTGAATTAGATACGACGATGTCGTTTGATAGTCCTGCAAAACGCATCAGCGGCGACTTGCAAGAAGATACCCTCCTCACGACTTGGCGACCGCAGTTTAATCCGATACTGGATATTCCTTACTACTGGCGCGTGCGCATTCGCAACGCTGATGGAAGTACCACGCCTTGGCGCATGCAAACGGTTCGGTTTGATACGGTGAACGGCTCGATGAGTCAGATTCGGTGGCGTCAGCAAGGCAAGCAAATCGGCATGAACAAACTCGAGAATGTTCGCGTCAATACAGAGGGCGTAACCATTGCCAGCGGCGAGGAGCGATTGCGACTGCGTTCTGTCGGCGCGCTCATGTATGATTACTTCGGACGATTTTTCTACGAGATTGCTGTCGGCGATTGCGTGCTTTTTAATCAAGTGCCGCCCTTTACGGTTCAGATTCGCGGCTTAAACATCTCGATTTTAGACACCGCCAAAAGTTTATATCCCACGCCGGTTCAGAATTTTGATTTACTTCGTGCCCTGGGCGTCGGTGGTCCGCCCGATACGGCTGTTGTGCCGCGATTGCTCGCGCTGATTGATAGTTTGCCCCAACATGCGGTTTTATTGGTGTCGTTAGTAGATGCCGTGCAAGATATTCCCGATGGGTTTGCATTTTTGCCTTTCGCGCCCGAAGTCTTGAATCGCTTTGTGCAGTTAGGCAGTGCGCGCTTTGGGACGCTTCGTTTCCGCGAGTCGTGGGTGTTTGCGGGTTCAAAAGATAGGCGCGTCTATTTTGAAGATTGGGGACGGCGTTGCTTGCCGAATAGCGCGTGTGATTCCGCCTTACGTCCGACGGTGATTGACAGCGTCATTCGCGTTCCGAGAAGAATGGCACTGATTGAAACCGAACCGATTGGACCAGCCGCACAGTGGGGCATGCTCTCGTGGCAAGCCTCATCGCTTTCGCCAAATGCAAAAACGATGATAACCGTCATCGGCATTCGGCGCGACGGCACGAGCGATTCACTCCTCACGATTTCATCAGGCAGTCAGTATAATTTGATGAACCTTTCCGCAACACAGTACCCCTATCTCAAACTGCGCGTTAAACTTCTGCGCGATGTGCCCAATGGGACATCACCCTCGCTGCAATCGCTTTCGCTGAACTTCATCACGACAGGCGACCTTGCCACCTCGAACCGACTCTTTACAGCGGCACGCGATACCGTCCGACAAGGCGAGCCGATTGATTTAACACTTCAACTGCAAAACATCGGCATGGCAGACGTCTCGCCAATCCGAGTTGATTTATCCGTTCAATCGCCAAACGCGCCCTCACGCCGATTCTTGCAAAGCACCGTCATTGACAGCGCACTCTCTCCCAATCAACGTCGCACGCTTCGCTTTAGCGTTCCAACTCATACACTCACAGGCACACAAGTGTTCAGCACTGAATTAGACCCTGATAATCGCTTGCAGGAAGTCTCTCGATTCAATAACCAAGCACTTCGACAAATTTTCATTGCCGGCGATTCGCTTCCGCCCCAGGTCGATATCACCTTCAATGGACAACGGGTTACAAGCGGCGCACTGGTGCCAAAGAAACCTCGCATTCTGATTACGGCAACCGATGAAAGCCCGATTCCAATTGCTGATACCGCTTTATTTTCTATTTCGCTCTCAAATACGCCGATTTACTTCAGCGACTCGCGTGTGTCTTTTACGCCCGCAACGCCGATGAACAAAACGGCAACCGTCGTCTTCACGCCCGAACTGCCCGACGGACGCGACACGCTCCGCGTAACCGTGCGCGACGTCTCTGGTAACCGTGCCGATAGTGCGCAGTCGGTTGTTGCGTTTAATGTCGAATCTGATTTCAAAATTCAAAATCTTTACAACTATCCGAACCCGTTCCGCGACGAAACCTTCTTCGCTTTCCGAATGACGGGCGAATTAGACGCACGCCCGACGGAGTTTAAAATTCGCATCTACACCGTCGCAGGTAGAATGATTAAAGAAATCGATGTGATGCCCACGCTCAACGAATCCTTCAACGGCAACGGCGACGGCTTATACCGCGTGCGCTGGGACGGACGCGACAACGACGGCGATTTGATTGCCAACGGCGTCTATATCTATCGCATCAGCATTAAAACGCCCAAAGAAACCATCAATAAAACCGAGAAGCTTGCAATTATTCGCTAATACCTTTGTCATGAAACGACCTCAATTTCAAACGCTTCTGACTTCATTGCTCCTTCTCGTCTTCGCAGCAGACGCAACAAACGCACTCGCACTCTACGCGCCGCATCGCGTTGCACTTCACGAGGTCGGCGCACACTTGGAGACGAGTTGCACGCTTGCGCACGACGAATTTTTGAAGCATCCACCGATTCATCATCTCATCAAGTTCACAGATATTGACTCGCCGCTCTTGCAAGCCGAGCGTGAATCGGACGGCTTTTCCGCAACGATAAACTATGCCATCGCCAACGATTGCAAGATTGCCGTCGCGTCACCTCCGCTCATCTCGCTTCACAAGCTTTGCATTTTACTCCTTTAATCGTCTCGCTCTCCTCGCATCATTCCAAAAGCAGTCGGCGGCAAGTATGCTGTTCTCAAACTTTTAACATAATCATCTTTGAAATCCATGACACGAATCACGCTTTTTTTCGGTGTTCTTTTCCTTATGACCCTCTCGCAAATGAGCACATCGCTCTTTGCACAAGAAGTACCGATTGATTCCGTCAAGGCGAAAATTGACGAGCGTAATGAACGCCGCGACTCGCTCTACATCGCGCATATTGAAGACCGTCGCGAACCCGATAAGGTGCTTCACGCCGAGCCGCTCTTCATCGACCTCATTCGCGACTTGGGCGCGCGCAAAGGCGAAGCCGAGTGGAACATCGGACTTGGCTTAGCCGACAACACCACTTACGACGCTTACCTCATGCTCATCGAGTATGAATTCGCGCCGATTGACCGATTAGGATTGGAGTTTGAAATTCCCGTTACCATCAATCGCGGCAGACAGCGAAATAACGACCGACCCTCGAGCCGCGTAGAATCGCTCAAATTCGCCGCACAATGGAGTTTCTTCGTCTCGCAAGAACTGCAAACCTCAATGGCTCTCGGCTACTTGAATGAATTGAAGTTCAGCGACTTGGACGTGATTAGAAACGCGCCCGTCTTCAAGGGCAATCTCTACAACCCTTTTTTCATTGCGGCAAAACGATGGGGAAATAATTGGCACTCTTTGATTTACACGGGCTTCAAGTTTTTTCAAGATTTTAAGAAAGGCTTCAAAGGTTGGGAATACGAGGCGAACACAAATTTCCACTACATGATTAGCGGCACGCGCAATTTTCTCGGCGTTGAGCTCAATAAAAGCATCACCGACAACGGCGCATTCGACATGGTCATTCGCCCGCAAATGCGCGTCGCTATTTCACATGATTTGATGATTGGCATTGTGGTCGGTATTCCCGTCAATCAGGAACGCGAGCGACTGAGCACGTTTCTGCGCTTGATTTATGAACCCGACATTCATTCGTTCTTGCATTTTTGATTTACATCACATCTTATCATCTTTATCAAACATCGCCTTTTGTATCAAAAATTATGCTATAAATCACCAATGCTTATAGCCACGCTTGTGTTTGTGCAGAAAAGAAACCATATTTCCACCGGTTAACGCAGTTACTTTCTTTGATTAACCTTCAAACATCTTCTCAACATGCAACACAAACTTACTCGACTTACCTTGCTGCTCTTCGGCTTGCTCTGCCTCGAGACCTTTTCAATTCACGCTCAAACTTACTTTTCTGAGCCATTCGACGCAATGACCGATGTCGGTCTACCTAGCGATTCACTGGTTGCTCCTGCGGGTTGGACGGCTGAGCGCGTTACAGTTGGAATTACTTCCCCAATTGCAACCCCGCCAAGAGTTAGCCACCGTACATCGCCCACTTCATCGCCTGCACGTATTAGCGGCAATGGTGCCAGGGATTTTGAAATCGCCACACGTGTATCCACCGGTGAGTGGGTTGTTAATCGTCCCAGCCCCAATAACTTCTTTGTGAATGATACGGTGCAAACTAGTGGCACGAAACCCCCACCCGCTTTTACACCCGTTGGTACCACCGCTCTGTGGTTTAATGACTGGTTCGCCGCAGGTTCAGGAACAGGTGGAAGAAATGTGCGGCGTCTCTACTCCCCTGCATTTGATTTAAGCACTTCTTCAAAGCCACGTGTCAAATTCAAGTATTTTTACAACACTGGCTCATTTGCTTTGCGCGTGCTTGCATCATCAGATGGCGGCGTAACATGGAATGTTATCGCCAGCGCACCTCCGACTGGAACTGCCAACTGGCAATTTGCAGGTGGGCGAATCCCAGATGACTACAAAGTTCCTAATGCTCGTATCGCTCTTGAAGCCGTTAACGCTTGGAGTTCGCATGATGCATGGATTGATAGCTTGGTGGTTGAAGAATCTTCTACCGCTATTTCTACAGCATCAGGCGGAAACTGGTCCAACCCTGCAACTTGGTCATTGGGTCAGGTTCCTCAACCCGGAGACGATGTTTTTATCCTTCCAGGTGCCACTGTTACCATTGATGTGCCTGTAAATGTTCAAAGTTTAAGCATACGGGGCACTCTAGATTTTAATACAATTACAACCAACACGCTGACGGTTTCAGGAACATTAGGCATCAGTTTTGGTGCTACTCTTAATCTTTTCAATGGAGCAAACGGACGCACGCTGAATTTAGGTGGCGACCTCATTATCGATGGAACTGCTAATTTTTCTCGTAATAATGCCGCACTTGTGATGAATGGCATAAGCCCTCAGACAATTACGGGGTCAGGATTGTTTACAGGCACGCCCGTCGGTGTCATCAGACTTTTAGCCATTGCTAATCCCGCAGGCGTTACGATTGCACCAACGGCAAACCCTATTAACATTTCCTCGACGCTCAATCTTGCCAATGGGGTATTGAACACTAATGGACGTCTCAGTATCGATAATACCATTGACGATGGGGTAACCACTGCCAATTGTGTGGTTCAGCGTGGCGTGGGTGCCATTACAGGTGGATTGAACATTGGACTCACAGCACTTTACAACCTCTCCTACACACTCTTTACAGGCACTACCCCGACGCCAATCGTATCAGGACCGGAAATTCCACCCTCTCGCTCCGTCAATAACCTGACTTATCAGTTTAACAGCGGCGGCGTAACCATCATTGGCGGTCCGCTGGAAGTTCGCGGGACACTGACCTTTGGCACCAATGCCACCTTTCTGAATATGAATGGTCAAACCCTGACACTTGGGACAAGTCCGACTGCACGGGGCACACTGACCCCTGGCACAACTGGGCGCATCATTTTCGGTAAGTTCCGTCGCTGGTTTAATGCTGCGACTGCTGCGACTGGCGCCGCTGGCGATTTTCCCGTTGGTACTGGGTCTGCGCGACAAAACATTCGCATTGAGTATCCCACAGTCGCATCTGCACCGACTGCGGGCGGAACATTAACCACAGAGTTTATCTCCTCTGACCCGGGAAATGCGGGGTTGCCACTCACCGATGGCCCGCTGACGTTGGATAGGGTTGCACCCGATGGTTACTGGACGGTCACACAAGGCGACGGATTAACGGGTGGCACTTCAACCGTAACGATTCAGCCGAGAGAATTTGGCGGCATCTCAGATGTTTCAACCTTGCGAATTGTGCATCGTCCCTTGCCTCTTGCGCCTTGGGGTTTGCTGGGCAGTGCGGGCACAAACTCGGGCACGACCTCAGCACCCTCTGTTGTGAGAACTGGCGTTGCACTCACCGCAACGAATGAATTTGGATTATCCAGCGATGCCACCAACCAACTGCCCGTCGAACTGACCGCGTTTGAGGGTGCTTTCAAGAATGGCGAAGTTCATCTTTCTTGGCGCACGGCATCTGAACTCAACAACGCTGGTTTTGAAATTGAGCGTTCTGTGGATAGAGAGACCTTCACACAAATTGGCTTCGTCAGAGGAAACGGCACGACCACTGAAGCACAGTCATACAGTTTTGTTGACCGAAGCACGTTTAATACCGAAAAAGTCTACTATCGCTTAAAGCAAGTTGATTTTGATGGTCAGTTTGAGTATAGCAATATCATTGAAGTCAGCGTGTCGCTTCCGACGAAGTTCAGTTTAGCGCAGAACTATCCGAATCCGTTCAACCCCACCACGAGCATTGCTTACGAATTGCCACGCACGTCGCGAGTTGTTCTCAAAGTTTATGATGTGCTGGGGCGAGAAGTTACGACCCTGATTAACGAAGAGCAATCGGCAGGACGCTATGTGCAAACGTTCAACGCCAGCAACCTGTCAAGCGGAATTTACTTCTATCGGTTGCAGGCAGGTAACTTTGTAGAGACCAAAAAGATGATGTTGGTCAAATAAGTTTTGCTTTTCTGGCTGGCTTGTTCTTTACACGAAGCGGCTCTCTATTGCGCGAGAGCCGCTTCGTTTTTTTGTTAGGTTTGAATGACGCCCGGATTGAACTTGGGCATATCAGGATTTTCATTGGCAAGTTCGATGCAATACGAAACAATTTGTCGCGTTTCAACCGGGTTGATGATGCCGTCAATCCAGAGCCGCGCCGCCGCATAAAGCGGGTTCATCTGTTTTTCGTAACGCTCGGCGATTTCTTTGAGGAAGGCTTGTTTTTCGTCGTCGCTAATGTGCTTTCCGCCTTTTTCAACTTGCGCGAGTTTAATACCGAGCAACGTTTCAGAGGCTTGCTTGCCGCCCATCACCGCGATTTGCGCATGCGGATAGGCGAAGATGAATCGCGGGTCGTAGGCTTTGCCGCACATGGCGTAGTTGCCCGCGCCGTAACTGTTTCCGGTGATGATGGTGATTTTCGGCACGACGGAATTTGAAACCGCATTGACCATTTTCGCGCCATCTTTGATGATGCCCCCGTGTTCGGCGCGACTGCCCACCATAAAGCCCGTTACATCTTGCAAGAAAAGAAGCGGAATTTTCTTTTGATTGCACGTCATGATGAAGCGCGCGGCTTTGTCGGAACTATCCGAATAAATCACGCCGCCGACTTGAATTTCACCTTTCGCATTTTTGACAATCAAGCGTTGATTCGCCACAATGCCGACCGCCCAGCCATCAATTCGGGCGTAGGCGCATAAAATCGTTTTGCCGTAACTCGCTTTGTATTCAACCAGAGAGCCTTCGTCGCAAATGCAATCAAGCAATGCTCTGACGTCGTAGGGCTTTGATAAATCTTGTTGGAGAAAGCCGAGAATGTCGGCGGGCTTGTGTTTCGGTGGTTGCGGCTCAATGCGGTCGAAGCCGGCTTTTGGCGTTGCGCCGAAGGTGGAAACAATTTGTCGAATTCGCGCCAAGCACTCTTCATCGTTTTTGACCTTGTGGTCAATGATGCCGGAAATTTCCGTTTGCGTGGTGGCGCCGCCGAGTGTTTCGTTGTCGATGACTTCGCCGATAGCGGCTTTCACAAGGTGAGAAGCGGCAAGGAAGATACTTCCTGTGCCTTCCACAATGAGACTTTCATCGCACATAATGGGCAAGTAAGCCCCGCCTGCAACGCACGCACCCATCACAGCGGCAATTTGCGGAATGCCCATCGCGCTCATTTTGGCGTTGTTGCGAAACTGCCTGCCGAAGTGCTCTTTGTCGGGGAAAATTTCGTCTTGCATCGGCAAAAAGACGCCGGCGGAATCGACGAGATAAATCACGGGCAAGCGATTTTCTATCGCGATTTCTTGCGCACGAAGGTTTTTCTTCGCTGTCATCGGAAACCATGCGCCCGCCTTCACGGTCGCATCGTTGGCGACAATCATGCAGTTGCGCCCGTGAATTTTGCCAATCCCAACCACAACGCCTGCCGATGGACAGCCGCCTTCGGCTTCATACATGCCATTCGCCGCCAATTCCCCGATTTCCAAGAAGGAAGAACCGTCATCGAGCAATTTGGCAATGCGCTCGCGTGCCGTCAATTTGCCTTTGGCTTTATGCTTTTCAATCGCTTTGGCGCCGCCGCCTAAATGAACTTGCTCGGAAAAGTGTTGCAGTTTGCGCAAGCGCGTTTTGTAGGCGTCTTCGCGCTCATAAAATTCCGGAGGGTGTTCTAAAAGAAGTGTGCTTTCGCTTGCCATTGGTATTGAAACGGTTTTTCTGATAATTTGCAGAACGAAAAAATACAAAGTCTTGCGCCAACATGAAGTCTCTTCTTTTGAAGCCTCTGCTTTGGCTGGTGTCGCTCTTTGCACTTGCCTGTAGCGGAAAAAGCACGCCGCCGAAAATTGATATGACCTACATCGGCGACGACTATCCCGTGCAAGAGAGTTGGGACGCGAAAATCGTTTTCAGCGATTCAGGGCGCGTGAAAGCAATTTTAGTAACGCCATACCTCGCCCAGTATTCCCGACAAGGCGCATTGGAGCGACAAATGGACAGCACCTTCCGCGTCGACTTCTTCGATGAATTTGGCAAACACACCTCGTTCATCACCGCCAATCGCGCCAAAGTCCACCCAAATAGCGATATGGAAGCCTTTGAGAACGTCCTCGTCGTTTCCGATGATTGCACGCGCGTAACTACCGAGTATATGAAGTGGACGGCAAGCGATAAAAAAATTCGCTCCGATAAATTTGTTACCATCACCAAGCCCACTGAAATCCTTTCAGGCTACGGCTTCGAGAGCGACCAAAGCCTCAAAAATTATCGCATCTTCAAAGTAAAGGGACAAATGAAGGTCAAAGACGACGTTAGTTTTTAACAATTTCTTTACAACTTCTTTCCCAGCCCGTGCGTTAGTTTTGCGTCAGAACTTGATTCAATTTGAATTCACTTTTCGCCTAACACAAACGCACCGACGACGATGAAACGAAGTATTGCTTTACTCGCACTTGCTTGCTCGATATTTTCGCAGCTTTCACTTTCAGCCCAATCCATTGACCTTGATAGCGCGCCAGAATTCACCTCTCTTGAAGTGGCGCTTGCACAGCCCGACCAAGTCTACAAACTCAATCTCTCCGAAACCAAAATCGGCAAACTCCCCAGCGACATCGGCAAATTGAAGCACTTGCGCGAACTTTATCTCAACGACAACAAACTCAGCGACCTTCCCGAATCGCTTTCAAACCTGACCGAGTTAGAAGTCTTGAATCTTTCCAACAATTACTTTAACCAAATTCCCAAAGTTGTTTTCTCGCTTAAAAAACTTAAACAACTGCACCTGCGCGTCAATGAAATTCAAACTCTGCCAAGCGACATCGGAAACCTGACGGAACTTGAATTTTTGGACATGCATCACAATAAACTGACCTCGCTTCCAGAACAGATTGGCAAGCTTCAAAATCTTAAAAAGTTAAATCTCGGCACCAATCAACTGACCGCCTTGCCTGAAACCATGAGCCATCTCTCTAAACTTTCTTTGCTCGACATTCGCAGTAATCAAATTCAAAGCATTTCAGAGAAAATTTACCGCCTACCAAGCCTGTCAAAAATTATTCTCACCAATAATCCCATTAAGGAAAGCGAGCGCAATGCGATTGCCAAATCCGTAGAGAGCGTTCAGTAACGCCGTTCATTCGGTTTCAAATGTTATTTTTGTCGTCTGATTTTTGATTCAATTTGTTTGAAACCGACATGAGTTACACAGACCGTCTTTTCAAGGAAGGAAGCGCGCTCACCCGATTTTCGCATCATGCGCGTGCCGAGAAAACCTTATCCCTGATTCGTGCATCGGGGAAAAGCACGTTCAATCGCGTGCTGGATTACGGATGCGCCGACGGGTGGTTTTTGAAAGCACTCTACGACAAGGGTATGTCGAAGCAAGGTCTCGGAGTGGATATCAACGATGATGATTTAGCCAAAAGCCGCGCCCTCTTTGCCGATGTTCCTTCGTTTCAATTCATTAAAACGACTGAACTCTCGCCCGACCTTGATGGAACATTTGATTTAGCCGTCTGCTTGGAAACATTGGAGCATGTGGCGGATTCAAAAATTGCATTAGAAAACATTCATCGGCTTTGCACGCCTGATGCGACCGTTCTGCTTTCCGTTCCGATTGAAGTCGGCACGTCGCTCTTGATGAAATTAACAGGGCGATACATCACTGGCTTGCGCGACAAAACCTATCGCTTTTACAACAGTGAAGAACCTTACTCGTTCAGAGAAACCATAGAGGCGGGCGTTTTTTGGAATACGAAAAACTTGAAGTGCAGTCATAACGTCGTCGAAGCGAATCATCGCGGACACAAGGGGTTTGATTACCGCAAACTTCGTGAACGCATCAAAGCATACTTTGAAATCCTCTCCACCGATTTCAGTCCGTTTCCCTTCACGAAGCAATTTCTCAACTCGACGATTTATTGGCGATGCAAGCCGAAATCGCTTGGACGTTCAAACCCAATCCGTTCAACTTAATTTGACACGCGGGTCTAAGAGGGCGTAAATGAGGTCGACGGCGATGTTGATGAAGATGAACACAACGGCGGTAAAAAGCACCACGCCTTGAATCATCGGGAAGTCTAACTTTTGAATGGCGTCGATGGCGAGCAGTCCAATACCAGGCCAGTTGAAGATGAACTCGATGAAAAATGTGCCGGCGAGCAATCCGGCGAGCCACGCACTAATGCTCGTTACGACGGGGTTGAGCGCGTTGCGCAAGGCGTGCCGCACAATCACCACCCAACCTGAAAGCCCCTTTGCTTTTGCCGTGCGAATGTAATCTTGCGATAAAACATCGAGCATCGCCGAGCGCGTGAGCCGAGCGTTGATGGAAAGCGGACGCAGCGCGAGCGTGAACATCGGTAAAATCAAGTGTTCCCAGCCTTCGGAGATATAACCTGAAATCGGAAACCAATCCAACACAAACCCAAAAATCCACGCGATTAAAAGTCCAGCAAAAAATCCGGGCGCGGAAATGCCGAGCAAGGCGAGAATCATCACGGCGTTGTCGAGCAAGGTGTTTCGATAAATCGCTGAAATCACGCCGATGGCGATGCCGAGAATTGCAGAAAGCGAAAGCGCAGAGATGGCAAGCAAAGCGGTTGCGGGGAAGCGTTCTAAAATGGTTTCGAGCACGTCGCGGTTGGTCGCAAAGGAGCGTCCAAGGTTGCCTTGTGTTGCTTTGGCAAGAAACGAGAGGTATTGTTCGTAAATCGGCTTATCCAAGCCCAATTCGGCGCGAATGGCTTCGATGGATTGCACGTCGGCACGCTGTCCGAGCATGAGGCGTGCGGGGTCGCCGGGCAAGATATACATCAAGAAAAACGTAACCGTCATCACGCCAAAAATGATAAGAAGCGAATAAAAAAGCCGTTGAAATAGAAAGTTGGTCATTCGATGCACGGTTGCATTTTTCAAATAAAATTAAAACCAAAAAGGCGACTCATGGTGAATCGCCTTTTGAACCCTTGACGGCGTCAGTTGTGCGAGACAATTTTCTTGAACTCCTCAATCAGTTGCGGCAGAACGTCTTCCGCTGTGCCGACGATGCCGTAGTCAGCGACTTGAAAAATCGGCGCGTCTTTGTCTTTGTTGACAGCAACGATGACTTTTGAGGCGGTCATGCCGGCAAGATGCTGAACCGCACCTGAAATGCCACATGCGATATAGAGTTTCGGCGAGACGACTTTTCCGGTTTGTCCGACTTGCTCCGAGTGCGGTCGCCAATGCGCATCGACGACGGCACGACTTGCTCCGACGGCTCCGCCAAGGGTTTGCGCAAGGCGTTCAAGGTTTTCCCAGTTTTGTTTGCCGTCGGCGTTGGGGTCGCGCAGTCCGCGTCCGCCGCTGACGACGATGTCGGCTTCCGCCACGTCTAATTTACCCGCCGCCGCCACGATTTCTTTGACTATGTCGCGCAGGTCGGCTGTTTCAGGATTGTAATTAGAAACAACCACTTCCGCTGTGCCGCTGTGCGCATCATTGACGGGGAAGGAATTCGGACGAATTGAAAACACTTTCACATCGCTTTCAAGCGCGACGCTTGCGATGGCTTTACCAGAATACGCATAGCGTTTGGCGACGAGTTTGCCACCTTCGTCTTTGAGGTCAATCGCATCGGAAACGACGCCCGCACCGAGCCGTGCGCCCACTCGCGGCGCGAGGTCTTTGCCCATCGCCGTTGACGCCAGAAGCACCAACGTTGCCGATTCTTCTTTGACGGTTTTAACAATCAATTTTGCAAACGCCGTCGGCGCGTAGCGTGCGAGAGCCTCGTTTTCAAAGGCAACCACTTTCGTTGCGCCGTATTTGCCTAATCCCTCGACGAGGGGTTTAATACTGCTTCCAATTAAGACGGCAATCACCTTGCCGCCCTGCGCCAACTCCGCGCCTTTGGAAAGCGATTCAAGCGAGGCGCGCTTCATTTGTCCGTCTCGCTGCTCGATAAAGACTAATACATTTGGCATGACTAAAAATTTTTGAGTTTAATTGTTGGATTTCGCCGTCGGCGTTTTGGTCTTAAATCACTTTGGCTTCCGTGTGAAGCAGATTGACTAATTCCGATGCGGAAGCGACGATTTTTCCCGCTTGCTTTTGCGGAGGTTTATCGAGATTGAGCAAGGTGGATTTTGAGGCGGAAGCGAGCGCGATTTCTTTGGTTTCAATCGGCTTCGACTTTGCCGCCATGATGCCCTTCATATTTGGCACGCGCGGCAGGTTCAAGCCTTTTTGAGCAGTCAAGACAAAAGGAAAAGCCACTTCGACGATTTCTTTTCCGCCCTCGATTTCGCGCTCGAGCTTCGCCATTTTCCCGTCCGTCTCGAGTCCAACCACCACGCTCACGCATGGCACATCAAAAATTTCGGCAAGCATCGCACCCACTTGCGCATCGTTAAAATCCGTTGACTCTTTTCCGAGAAAAATTCCATCTGGAATGCCCCCGAAATGCGCTTTAATCGCTTCCGACAGCGCGAAAGCGACGTCGTGCGCGTCTTTGACGGGCGATTTAATCAATACGGCTTTATCCGCACCCATCGCTAAGGCTTTGCGAATGTTTTGCTGAAAAGAGTCGTCGCCGACACTGAACACACTGACCGTGCCGCCGAACTTCTCTTTGAGTTTCAAAGCTTCTTCAAGGGCGAATTCGTCGTAGGGATTGATGACATAGGTAACACCGGCTTGGTCAATGCCTTTGCCGTCCGACGCGATTTTAATTCTCGCCGACGTATCCGGCACTTGATTGAGGCAAACTGCAAAATTCATTGTGTTAATTGGTTTTGAAGCGTTAAAGTAAAAACAACTGAACTGCAAAATAATACGGCACAGGAAGAATTACGAAGCCTTTTGATTCGCAATATGCGCCGCGTCGGAGAACGCAATGGAAAAATCCTTATCTTCCCATTATCAAAAATGAACTGTTCTTTCACCTACAATTTTAGAAGTAACCTTTCAGCCGTTAGAAGGAGAAGACTATGAAAAAGAAAATCGTTGCCGTTCTCGGAATGGAGAACTACAACCGCCGTGTATGGACGGAAGTAAAATCGAACCTTGCCGCTCACGCCGAAGTTCAAAACTTTTCCGAACAAGACCTTGAAACTCAAAACCCTGCACTCGCCGACGCACTCAAAGAAGCCGATTGCGTATTTGCCTCGATGATTCAATTCAAAAATCAAGCCGAATGGCTCAAATCGCAAGTGGAGCACTCGCCTGCAAAGACCGTCTTCGTCTTTGAATCGATGCCCGAAGCAATGGAATTAACGAAGGTCGGCGACTATGTCTTGAAAGGCAAGAGCGGCGGCATGCCCGAAGGCGTCAAGAAAATTGCCAAACTCCTTGTGCGCGGACGCGATGAAGATGCACTCTATGGCTACGTAAAACTGCTCAAACTCATGCGCACCATGCTCCCGCTCATTCCGAACAAAGCGAAGGATTTCAAAAATTGGATGAGCATTTATTCCTATTGGTCGCAACCCGTTTCGGAAAATATCGCCTCGATGTTCAAACTCATCTTGCGCGAATACTTCGGCGAAACGCTCGATGTGCCGCCCGCGATTGATATTCCTACAATGGGGCTTTATCACCCCGATGCGATTGGCGATGGAAAGGAATACTTCAAAGACGTCAAACATTTTCGAACGTGGCAAGAAAAACATCTACACAAACTTGGCATTGATGAAAAGCACGCGCCGCGTGTCGCGCTTCTCTTCATTCGCAAGCATTTGCTTCAAGAACGCACTTACATTGACGACACGATTCGCGCCTTCGAAGCCAAAGGCTTTTTCACGTTGCCCGTCTTTGTGATGGGCGTTGAAGGACACGTCGCCGTGCGCGAGTGGCTCATGAAAGAACACATCGATTTTTTGGTCAATATGATTGGCTTCGGATTGGTTGGCGGACCCGCAGGCTCAACCAAGCCCGGCGCACAAGCCAAAGTCGCCGAAGAATTGCTCACGAAATTAGACGTGCCTTATGTCGTCTCGCACCCGCTTTTCATGCAAGATTACAACCAATGGGGAAAAGCAGGGGTCTTACCGATGCAATCCACCATCACATACTCGATTCCTGAAATGGACGGCGCGATTGCTCCTGTCGTTCTGGGGGCGATTACCAACGGCAAATTGACCTCCGTCCCTGACCGATTAGAGCGGCTCACGACACTGGCTAAAAAATGGACGGACTTGCGTCGCAAAAAAAATCAGGATAAAAAACTGGCTTTTGTCGTCTATGACTATCCGCCCGGCTTGGGCAAGAAAGCCACTGCCGCTTTGCTCGATGTTCCGAAAAGTCTTTTCGCCATTTTGAAACGCTTGGAAAAAGAAGGATACAATGTAGGCGAACTGCCTGAAACGCCCGACGCGCTTTTGGAAGCGATTGATGTTGCAACCGACCATCAAAAGATGTTCAATGCCAAAGATGCGCTCAAAGTTACAGCGTCAGAATTTGACGCGCTGGCATCGGTGCGTGAGCAAGAAAAAATCGAAAAACGATGGGGAAAATTTGCCGGTGAAATTGTGCCGATGCCTGACGGTTCGGTCTTCATTGGTGGAATTCGCTTCGGAAACATCTTCATTGGCGTTCAGCCGCGAATCGGCGTGCAAGGCGACCCGATGCGATTGCTCTTCGATAAGCAGAACACGCCGCACCACCAATACCTCGCGTTCTATCGCTGGATTAGCCGCACCTTTAAAGCCGACGCGCTCATTCACGTTGGCATGCACGGCTCGGTCGAGTGGATGCCCGGCTTGCAACTCGGCATGAACCGCAAATGCTGGTCAGACGCGCTTCTTGGGGAAGTTCCGCATTTTTACATCTATCCCGTCAACAATCCGAGCGAATCCTCGATTGCTAAGCGTCGTGGCTATGCAACGATGATTTCACACTCGATTCCGCCGCTCTCGCGCTCCGGGCTTTACAAAGAACTGCCTGCCCTGCGCGACATGATTAACGACTATCGCGAGCGCAACCTCAAAGGCGACCTGAACACCGAAGAGGCAATCATGCAAAAAGTCGAAGTGCTCTCGCTCAACGACGACGTGCCGCGCAAAGACGGCGAAGCGTTCAGCGACTACGTCAGCCGACTTTATGCTTACCTCAACGAACTCGAGAGCCGACTCATCACCAACTCGCTTCACATTTTCGGACAAACCGCGCCGATTGAAACGCAAATCATCACCGTTACGGAATCTCTCAAAGCACAAGGGTTGGAAACCACTTTGCCAAGTCTGCTGCTGAAAGCCTTTGACCATAGCGGTGCCTTCAAGCACTATGCGCATTTGGCAAGCGTGGCGCGTCAAGGCGAGGAGCGTGCGATTTCACTTCGCGAAAAAATTGATGACGCATGCAAAACCTTCGTTGAACATGCCATTTTCGGCAAAGAAAATCCCGTGCAAGTGTGGCGCAATTTGATTCACGCACGCGAGATTGACCACGAAACCGCCGCATCGTTAGAAAAAATCATGCACGACGGCAAAGCCATGGTGCGCGCCTTATCGGACAATACACATGAACTTGACGCAGTCGTGAAAGTCTTGAACGGTAGATTTTTGCCGACGGGCGCAGGCGGCGACTTAATTCGCGACGGACTAAATGTACTTCCAACCGGCAGAAACATTCACGCCATTGACCCTTGGCGAATCCCATCGGAACTTGCGTTCACACGCGGCACACAAATCGCCGACGCTTTAATCGCACGCCACTTGGAAGAGCATGGCGAATACCCCGAAACGATTGCCGAAGTGTTGTGGGGATTGGATACGATTAAAACCAAAGGCGAAGCCGTCGCTACGATTATTCGCTTGATGGGCGCGCGTCCGGCTTACGACGGGCAAAACAAAATTTCGCATTACGAACTCGTTCCACTCGAGGAATTGAAGCGTCCGCGCATTGATGTCTTGATGCAACTCTCGCCCGTCTTCCGCGATGCGTTTGGACTCTTGATGAATCATTTGGATAATCTTGTCAAAGCCGCCGCCAAAGCCGATGAACCTGAATCGATGAACTTCATCAAAAAGCATGTCAACGAAGCCATGCAAAAAGGCTTGTCGTTTGAAAGTGCAACCGCAAGGCTCTTTACGCAATCGCCCGGTGCATATGGCACTTACGTGGACGATATGATTGAAGATTCGGCATGGGAAAGCGATGATGATTTGGATTCTCAATTCGTGCGCCGCAATGCCTTTGCTTACGGTGGTTCACGCAACGGCGTTAAAGAAACCGAAGTGTTGCAAAACTTGCTTGGCACGGTCTCGCGCGTCGTTCATCAAGTCGACTCCGTCGAGTTCGGCATTTCAGATATTGACCACTACTTCTCAACATCGGGCGCGCTCAAACTCTGCGCCGAAAAACGCAATCCCAAACTCAAAGACGTTAAACTGAATTACGTCGAATCCTTCACGGCGGATACAAAAATTGACGACGTCGGAAAAGCCCTTAAAGTCGAGTATCGCACCAAACTCTTGAACCCGAAGTGGTATGAAGGCATGCTCGCACACGGACACAGCGGCGCGACGGAAATTTCAAACCGCATGACCTATATGCTCGGATGGGACGCAACCACCAAGAGCGTCGACGATTGGGTCTATCAAAAAGCCGCCGAAACCTACGCGCTCGATGAAAAAATGCGCGAGCGTTTAGCAAAAGCTAATCCACAAGCCATGAAAAACATCGTTGGACGCTTGCTCGAAGCCAGCGGTCGCGGACTGTGGAAAGCCGATGCCGACACGCTCGACCAACTGCGCGAACTTTACGCCGACTTGGAAGACCGCCTCGAAGGCGTTGTGCATTAACTAACTGCAAATCCAATGCTCCTGAAACGCTTGCTGACTCGGACGCTTCTTCTGTTCGTTTTAGCAGGCGTTTCTTTTTCGCTTTGCGCCCAACAAGAATACTCACGCTTTAAAACAGACTTCTTCGAACATCGCGGATTAAAAATTCCCTATCGCTTCTTCACTCCAGCAGTTACCTCGTCCCAAAAAACGTATCCGCTTGTGCTTTATTTGCACGGCGCAGGTGAGCGCGGCAACGACGCGAGCAACCTTGTGCTCAAAAACGGCGCATGGGAATTTGCTAAGCGCCAAACGCAATACCCTTGCTACGTGCTTGTGCCGCAATGCCCAAAAGAGATGAAGTGGTCGCCCTATCAAAAAGAACTCGGTTACTATCGGCTTTCCGATACAGCATCGCTAATTCAGGAGTTGCTGATTGAGTTACTCAATGATGTTCAGCGTCGTTATTTGGTCGATACATCGCGGGTGTATGTGGTCGGAATCTCGATGGGCGGATTTGGGACTTGGGAACTTGTCATGCGCAATCCCTCACGATTTGCGGCGGCAGTCCCAATCTGCGGTGGTGGCGATGTTACCCAAGTCCGACGTATCCAGCACCTGCCGATTTGGGTCTTTCATGGCACTGATGACCAAGTTATCCCTGTTCATTGGTCGCGCACATTGGTTGATTCACTGAAAGCACTTGGCTCACCCGTGCAATACACCGAGTTTCCGAACGTCGGACACAATGCGTGGTCGCCTGCGTTTGCTAACGAAGCACTCTACGAGTGGCTCTTTTCTCAAAAGAAGCCGTAACTTTGTGTCGCACAAAAATGCATGTGCTTTTCCAACAAGAAAACTCAAATGATTGAAGAAAATCTTAAACGGGTTAAGGAACAAATTGCAGAAGCGTGCGTGCGTGCAGGAAGAACGCACGACAGCGTTAAACTGATTGCCGTTTCAAAAACAAAGCCTGCCGCCGACGTCTTGCGAGCCTTTCAAGCAGGGCATCGCGTTTTCGGTGAAAACTACGTTCAAGAGTTGCTTATCAAATTTGCTGACGAAACTTTGCAGACGCTTCCGATTGAGTGGCATTTCGTTGGGCATCTTCAATCCAACAAGGTTCGTTACTTGGCTGAAAAAATTTCGATGATTCACGGAGTTGATAAATTTTCGCTTGCAGAAGAAATTTCAAAGAGAGCGAAAACATATAATCGCACCATTCCGATTTTGCTCGAAGTCAATATCTCTGCCGAAGCCTCCAAACACGGACTTTCGCCCGATAAACTTTTCCAAGAAGCCGAAAAAATTTTCGCGCTCTCGAATCTTGAACTCAAAGGCTTAATGACGATTGCCTCGCCCGACCGCGAGAAGGTCAAAGCGGAGTTCAAACAAATGCGCGCGCTCTTTGAAAAACTTAAATCACTTGCGCCCAATCCTGCACAAATCACTGAACTGTCAATGGGTATGAGTGGCGATTTTGATATTGCAATTGCCGAAGGCGCCACACTCTTGCGCATTGGCACAGCGATTTTCGGCGAGCGACAAACATAACGGGTGAGCAGTGCGCCGCAACGTTATGGCTTTTGCACATACCACTCGTGCGCGTTGAAGAGAATTGCCAGCATGTTCACGTTCACATTTTTAATGCGCGAATGAAATCCCTCGAATTCGTCGTAGTAGTAAAGAAAAGTGCGCGGCTGTTCGTCGTGCTGAATGGCTTGATACTCGTGCCAGAGTGCAAGTTCGCGTTCAGGCGATTGCGGTTTGCCAAGTTCTTCAATGACTTTTGAAAATCGCGCAT
>JBDNCJ010000024.1:0-42912 GCA_046719715.1 Chloroherpetonaceae bacterium
TTTGACGAGAACATGAGGTTGAACTGCCGCACTTCGGTCCAATTAAACGCGCCTGAATCGGGCGATTTAATTTGTTCTTTGATGATGAGGTCGTAAAGTGCTTTCGTCATATCGTCGCTGTTCTGCGCTTTGACGAAGTCTTCGTTGACGCGCTTTGCCTCGTCGTGTTTGCCTTTTCTTTCAAGTTGCTTGATGTAGCCTTCGATGAGGTGGTCGGCGCGATAGCGGATTTTGCTCGTCTTGTCGTCAATCATCGGGTCGCTGAAGCTTTGCACATGTCCAGAGGCTTCCCAAGTTTTGGGGTGCATCATAATGGCGGCGTCGATGCCGGCGATGTTGTCATGTTCTCGCGTCATGGCGCGCCACCACGTGGCTTTGATGTTGTTTTTGAGTTCGACGCCGAGCGGACCGTAGTCGTAGCACGCGCCCAGCCCGCCGTAAATTTCAGACGATTGAAAAATGAATCCCCGCCGCTTGCACAGCGAGACGATTTTTTCCATCAGTTTTTCAGATGTATCGATTTTGGACATAAATCGGTTTGAACAAAAGCAGATGTTTGCGGTTGATAAAATTGCGGCAATATACGAAACCGTGCTTTGCAGAAATAAAAAAGCCCACCTTCAAAGATGGGCTTTCAAGAGATGTTTCTGTTGGTTATCGATCCTTGATGAGTCGCGTTTCAAATGCTTGTGCACCCGTTCCGCCGACAAAGCCTCTGGCGATAACGGTATAAACGCTCTTTTCTCGAACAGCCACATTGGAAAGCGGAATGATGCCTACGCCTACGGCTCTAATGACCAAGTTGAGCGTGGTATCGGCAAGCGTTGGGTTTGTAGCACTGAGCGAGAAGGTTCGGAATCGTGCTTGCGTGGTAACATCCGCCGCAGAAAGATTACGCAAGAATGTCAGCGTATCAGCAATGATGTAGGTCGTATCCGTCTGGCGAACCAATCCGATATTGACGCCCGGCGCATTCGGCGAGAGGTGCAAGACGCGTAACTGGAATCGCCCGGTGAGCGTGTCGGGTCTTAAGTTGTAGTTATCGCGAATGAGCAATGGCGCGTTGTTTCTCGCCGAATCCACCACCATAAACGTGAAAAATTGATTTTGGCGGTTGCTAAAATCGGCAAGCGTGTCAATGGTAATTTGGTTGCGGTTTCCGCCGACGGTTACTCTGATGTTGCGATTGCCTGAAAAGACTTGCGAGTAATCCAACTGCTCTTGCCCGTAGCGAATGTTGGTTACAAATTGTTCATCAACCAGTATATCCAAACTCTGCACATTTGCGTCGGGCATCATGTTCCAATATCGAAGGTTTGTTTTGCGCACATTCGTCGCCAGCGGCTCAGATTCTCCACAGGAGGCGAGCATGAGTGTAGATGCCGCAATGAGTAGGTAGAGCGATAAAAGTTTGTTTCTCATTTTTGATTAGTTTGACACTTTGTTTGTTTTTTCACCTTGATTGTTAGAATCCTAAACGCACGGCGAATACTTGGTTTCCGCTGAAAAACTTGGCGGAGCGATACGCATAGTCAATCATAATTGCCACGCCGCCTAAACGGTAATTGATGCCTGCTCCTAAGGCAAAACTGTTCGTAAAGACATTTTCGCCGTGCTTGGAAACATCGAAGTTCATGCCGCCTCGCAGGAAGAGCAAGTCTTGGAACGCATATTGAGCTCCCAACTGATACTCGTCTTCTGAGAAGTTGTTGTTTCTGAAATTTCCAGCAAGGGTAATGACATTTCGCGGGTCTAACTTAAAGTCGTAAGCCGCGCCAATTTCAAACGACGAAGGCAACTCGCCTGCCGACGCGATAATTTCCGTTCGGAGCAAGTTTTGCGGACCGTCGCCCGGGAAGCGTGCAATTTGTCGCTCTAAGTCGGGTCCAGCGTAGCGCATTTGATTTCCAAGATTTTTAAGAATGACGGCGACTTTCAAATCAAACGGGGTTGTGTATTGAACGCCGAAGTCCAACGCCAATCCAGTTGCGGTTGAACTTAAAATCGTTTCCGAAATTAACTTGGCGGTTGCGCCCACCGCAATTCTATCGGTGAATGCTTTTGCGTAGGTCAATGACGCCGTGATGAAATTCGGCGACCATTGTTCGCCACGTAAGCCGTCGGGGTCTTCATCCGTTGTGCGCAAGATGTCTCCGAAATTGAGCGACTTGATGGCAAAGCCGATTGTCCCAACATTTCCAAGATTTGCGGTTGCGGCAACGTAGTTGATTTTAATATCTGCCAAGTAGTTCATTGAAGAAAACATCAGTTCCCCTTTACGCGAGTAAGCGACGGCACCCGGGTTCCAATACATTGCCTCGACTCCTGTCAAGGTTGCCGTTGCCGCACCCGCCATTGCCATTCCGACGCCTCCAACGGGAATCAGGACTTGGTTGCCGCTTGAAGCACCCACACGTCGCTCTTGCGCTTCCAATGCAGACTGCATCAATGTGACGGCAATAAGTAAGGTTACTGCTATTGTTTTGAGTTGTCTCACGTTTCGTCTCCCTTGTTGAAAGTTCAAATTCTGAAAGTTCAAGTTCTTTAAGTGCGACCCCGTTTGTGGAAACAGGGTCGCGTTGATTGAAGTATTGCTTGTGGTTTAGAAGAAGTCTTCGCGCTCTTGACGCATGATGACGCCTAATTTGAGAATCTTGTTTCCAAACTCGGTTTCAATGTGCACGAGGTACATTCCACTGGCGATGGGAATGTTTGAGGCGTTTCTCAAATTCCAATCTTCCAGCGAAGAGTTTGGATTATCTCTATCAATCACGCGCACCAAGTCGCCGTTCAGCGTGAAGATGCGGATTTTGCACTTCTGCGGCAGGTTGCTGAAGGTTACAAATGTTTGGCGCAAGAATCGTTCGCGTCCGCTCGAGCCGAGATACGGGTTCGGGAAGACGTTGATTTTCGCCAAGCGGTCTTCGCCGGCACGTCGGTCGTTGAAGCGCGGGGCTTCGGTTTGAATGACGTATTCGGTCTGTGGCGTCAGTCGGTAGTTGGGGTAGATAAAGAGCGTATCCCCCTGACGGAAGTTGCGATTTGCTTGTTTTCTAATCCACATCGCATAGGCAATATCCAATTGGCTCGATTGGGTGGCTATGAGTCTTGGTTGGTTGTTTGCTGTTCCGACAATATAGCGTAGGGTATCTTCGTCTTCCCTGTAAGGCGAATTCATGATATAGAGTAGCTCCTGACCCCCGTGCAATGCTTCCGAGAGTTCCCACTTTCCATTCACGTTGAATCCTAAATCACTTCGCTCATTTCTTTCGGTAAATAGCAGATTGACTCGCTCAAAATTAAATCCGCCACCTGGTCTTGGACGCATCTTAAAGGCTTGAATTGGAATCCTGCGACGGTCTTGATATGGACCATTCGCGTTCAGACGTGCTGCTTTCGTGAGATTCGGTCCACCAGAAAACAACGGCGAGGTAGAAGTGTCGATGAATGTACGATAAGATTCATCAGCAACTACCAAAAATGGATTAAGAGGAGGACCACCACGTTGGATATTCAGCACATATCGATAGGCTCTTGTCCACTGTGCCGTGTCATTGCCTTGAAATACAATCGCTGTGGGTAGCAGACTGTCTTCTGGTAACAATGAGCCTCGTGCAGTTTGTCCAAAAATATCAACAATCGGATGAACAACTGATCCTTCACCACTTATGCCATTGCTGTTGAATTTTTCAGCATTATTTTGTAGAACCGTTGCGCTGCTGCCAGCATTAGCCGTAGAATATGTAGCGGATTTTGGCAGGAACCATTTATTATTTGCTGGGCTATAGACCACTGGCGGCACGCCTTGCTGTGCATCTCGCTTAACGCCAAGGCGATTTTGCTTAACAATAATTCGCAACCCTCCGACGATTGCTGCATCGGCTCGTTGTTCAAATACTGCAATCGAGTCCGGGTTATACTGATTTTCTGACGTAATCCTTAAAACCTGGAGTGAATCTACTGGATCGACTGGTGTTGGATAAATCAGCTCGTCATTGTCGGCGTTTCGGATTTCCCATCGCGTTCCTTGCGGATTCAAGATTTTGACCTTGAGCCGCTGAGCCTTCATTTTCGTCGGGTCTTCTACAATCACTTTGACGTTATCATCGCCAAGTCGTTGTAACCTATCCGACTCAATTCGATCTCCAACAGATGCAGGAAGCACTGTTCCGAGCGTTGTTGCTCTTGGCACAACTTCAAGAATTCTCTCGAAGCTCTCGATTGCCGCAGGAACAGGTCTTTCAGCTATCCCGGTTTGGAAGTTTGGATATGGGCTCAGCGTTAGGAGACGTCGATTTACAAAGTATGACGTAACCGCGTAAAAATAGCGCCTTCCATTCACCAAGTTTCCACCGCGAATAAAGTCCTCTGTGATACGAAGAGATCGCTGAATTCCGGAATTTGTGCCGGTTTGCGTGATATCGACGATGGGTCTTCCAAGTGCGTCGGAGCGACGTGGGTCGTAATCCAATATATTTGTGATGTTGTCAATGATGTCGAACGTCGCAATTTTTCGTATTCGTGAAGTCGGCACGGCGCGTCCTTCAATCAATTCAAACTGGTAGACGTTATAGCCTTGAAACTCATATCTATCGAGCGTATCACCTGGAAGCGCGCCCGGACGATTCAAAGGCACAGTCTCGATGGCACGAGAGAAAGATTGTGCTCTTGAGTTGGTATCAACCCAATTCAAAATAATCTCGTTTTCAAGTGCAGTTGCTCGAACATTGGGTGCAGGCGGTTGAGGCACTTTGAAGTTTGCATCAAACGTAGCTTGGATTGCGAAGTTTTCTTGGCGCAGTCTTGTTACCGAGTTCAAGTTACTCGTCCCTTGTGCAATATGAACTCCCACAACAATGAGTTGTTCCTCGCCGGCAAACACGTCAAAAGGGCCGGTAACAATCAACTGACGTTTGTCAGCGAGTTGCGTTTCAATAATCCCTTGACCAGTTTCAGGATCGCCGGGGAACATAAAGTTTGAGCCGGGTTCTGTATTGCCAAGCGGATTACCATTTTTATCCAAGCCGCGCATGAAGTTATATACGTGGTCGGCACGGCCTGTTTCAGGGTCTCCGATGGGTCCGCCAGCGTTGTCGAAGCGGACATGCGCAGATGCGCCTAGTGTCGCAGGTTGGTTAAATCGTGGATTCGGAATAACCGTGCCATCGGGCAATGTAACCGTTGGTGCAGTGTTTAGTTCAACAGGTCGAGGGGTTCCCGTGAAGGGCACCTCTTGTCTTTTGAACGGTCCTTGAAAATAATCAACCCCGACGGCGGGCGGCGGCGCGCCATAAACAGGGTCGGAGGGCGCACCGTTGTAGCAATAGGCAAGGCTGCGCAAGGTATCTACACCTGTCAGGTCGTCCCCTGCATCACCCAAGTCGTTGTCGTTAAAAATGGCAAAGTATGTGTTCTTCCAAAGTCCTGTGCTTGGGTTGTTTGGGTTTGGAATATTTCGATTGATTACTCGAAATTTGAAAAATAACGCTCTACCAACTTCGCCTGATGTTCTGAACGCAAATGCTAACTGTTGAATTTCACAGTTCATGGGTTGGCTACTAAACCGACGATTGAGACGGTCGTTATAGACGCACCAAACCGTAACCGCGCCAATGAGTTTTGGTTGAAGACGATCTCTGACGCGCAAGACATAGTCCGAGAGTTTTTCGCTAGGTTGAGGGAAAATCGGTTCACCGGTTTCCTTATCCAAGGCAATCGGCGGTGTTACCCCCGGAATCACATCGCCGGGCGCAACAGGAAGAATCGTCACGCCGCCATCGGGGCTCACGGCGAAACTATCTGCTAATCCACTCTCAACTTCAAGCGTTAAGTAGGGCGCGCCTTCTTGATAAGGCCAATCGCGATAATCCACATTGCTGTTTTCGTTGTCTCCGGAGCGAATCACATATAATCGATTGCGGATTGCCGTTTGGTCGTCGGATTGTAGCCCTGTCGGCGTTTGAATGATTCTGCCAGGGCGGAACTCGGTGCCGTTGCGACCGATATTTTGAACAGCGGCGGTTCTCAATCCACCAATGCTTTCATCGCCTTCGAATTGACAGGCGAGCCAAGGTCCCATCAAGAAAATGGCTGAGCGTCCGCTTCCTGCGGGCCAAAAGAATGCCGCGTTGTCCTGTGCAGATTGGAACAAACGTGCATCATTTGCAATCCAACCTTCAACTTCATTGACGTTCAAAGCAGGTTGATAATCTAAGATCAGCGATGAGGGTGACGCATTTGTTGGTTTGCGTGTGCGTTTATCTTCTTTGCCATACAGCGAAAGTGTCATGGTCGCTGTCAGGAGAAAAACCAACGGGAGTATGATGCGAATAGGCTGTTTTCTCATTTCTGTTTCGTTAGGTAGGTTAAATTTGTTTTTTTGACGTCAAGCATTAGAATCCAAGCATTAACCCGAGTCGAATTTGCTGTGCCGTTCCGAAAAAGGTTGGAACGCGCTCTGCGGCTCTGTAATGCTCGCGATATTTTTGCTCAATTTCCGCATCGCGTTCAGGAGTTCGTGCGGCGGCACTCAACCGACCTAAGATGGTCGTTTCAAAGTTTTCTCTAAACTGTGGCGTTTCGCTCCACCCGCCGTTATCGGGCTGACCTGTTGTTTGATACACACTCACGACGTTGTCATTTCCGAGTAAATTCAGCGCCCACAAATACACTTTTGTGTTGAGTTTATCAAAGAGACGAAAATCCTTATCTAAGCGCAAGTCTACTCGGAAAATCCAAGGTGTGTAAGCAGTGTTCTTAAATGCGCGACTGACCGACACGCCACTTTGTGTGACAGGGTCAAAATCTGCGAATACTGGCGTAAAGGCATTACCGCTGTTGAAGCGCACCAAGAGATTTGCGCCAAATCCACGCAGGACTTCAGGCATGGATTTATCGTTCATTCCGACACGATAGTCCACTTGAATATTGCCCGTGTGGCGTTGGTCAAAGTCCAAAGCGGCAATCGCCGTTGGGGCGTTTTCGGCGTCGGCATTTCGTCGGAAAAATTCCGCCAGTCTTGTCGCGTCGGTGTTTGTCCCGCCTGCAAATTGCAGTGTATAAGCGGCAGAAAGGTTCAAATTATTGAAGCGATTTGAACGAACTGTTACATCTAACCCGCGAATCGTTCCAAAGTCGGCGTTTCCGAAATAATTGAGCACAAATCCATTATCCAACACAATACGGATGGTTTGAAGCAGATTACTTGTTTCTTTGTAGAATGCCGTTACGTCGATAGAGGTTGCGTCGCCGAGCATTTGTTGGAATCCGATTTCGTAGCTATCGGTGATTTCTGCTTCAAGGTTCGGGTTGCGTCCAATCCCTTGCCCTCTAAGCCGTTGCGCGCTGGTGTTTCTGCTGTCGTAGAGGAATTGCAGTTGCGGCATTTGCGCAAAGCGACCATATTGAGCATGGAAGACGGTTTGCTCAGAGACGGGAAACGAAAACGAAATACGCGGTTGAAGCACGAAAATTGTTCGGTTCGATCCGAAATTGATACTTCCATCATCGTTGAGCGGATTCGTCAAATCAATCGCCAATGTATTGGCGTCCAAATAGTCGAACCGCAACCCCACGTTCATGTTAAAATCTTTAATGCCATAGCGGTCTTTGATATAAGCAGAGGCTACAATCGGGTTGCGTGCTGCGTCGACGCGCGAGTCGAAGATGTCGCTGTCTCTGACGCGCTGACCGCCGACCACAAGCGGCATTCCCGTCGCAGGGTCAAGTTGACGATTCCTATTTGTGAAACTATTATACCACGTCGTTAAAGGCTCAAAGCCGAAGTCTTCTGGTGTGTAGCCAATGAAGTTGATGTTATTGACATTGGCGCGCGGGTCAATTGTCGGGTCAAAGTTTCCTGTTTTGAACGTGTGGTATCTGAACTGTCCGCCCGCTTTAATGTTATGTTCATTGAGTTGGGTTTCAAAGTCGCCGCGCACTTCAAAGTATTGAATTAACTGACGAGAGTAACCGCGCAGGGGGCGACCCGTGTTGATGAATAGACCAAAGGCGTCAAATGCCGAAGGCACCGAATCCAACTGCGCTTTGTAGGAGTGGAAGTCACGACGGAACGTGTTATCCATCGTTTCAGTGAATTGTCTCAAAAATTGTCCTTGAATGGTAAAGTACGACTTCGCCGTCAAGGCTTGGGTATAGCGCAAGTAGACTTGGTCGACAGCGGTTTCAGTGCGTTGTTGGTGTGCGGTATTCGTGCCTAATTGCCCATCCAAATCTACAAATTTGTAGTCTATAATGTTGCCTTGGTCATCTCGCACAAAGTCAGCGTTTTCTCTAATTCCGCCGCGCGCATTATCAAACGCCCGAGACGCCGTACGCGTAAAATTCCCCCCTAACTTTAAGTCAATTCCATTTCCCAATTCGTAGCGCAGTTTATAGACGCCATTCCATTGCTCCAAATCATTTCCGGGCAATAAGCCGAAACCCTGACGCGGATCCCTGTCTTCAAGGTTCTGATATTCAATCAACCCGTAAAATGATAAATCTTTGAAGCCGGGAATGAGCGGTCCGCCGACGCTGATATTGCCCAAATTGTATCCATAGCCCCCAAATTGATTCGTTCCAAACGACCGTTTGGGCAAAAATCCATCTGAAATGAGATGTACGTTGCCTGTGTATTTATCGGTAGAGGCGTCTTTGGTGGTGGTTGTAACGATTCCGGAGCCGGCATTTCCATACTCCGCATCAAAACTTGAAAGCACAACAATTTCTTGAAGCGCGTCGTTGCTGACGTTTCCGGCAAAGCCGTTGTTCAAGGGATTGTTTTGCAAAATGCCATCCACATAAAACGCCACTTCGCCTGCACGACCGCCACGCATATAGATTGTCCCACTTCCTTCGGGCTGAATGACCCCTGCCTGCAATCCCACGAATCCTTGCACGCCACGCAACGGTGAGTTCTGAATTTGCTCGGCGGAAACCACCATTGTTTTCGTGGTTGCCGAGGGTTCAACAAGCGGTCTGTCGGTTACCACGACGATTTCATCGGTTTGCTTTGCCTTCGTGCCAAGCGTGAAATCCACGCGCGTGGTCAAGTTAGAAGTAATTTTCACGCCTTCAACGGTTACGTCGGTGTAGCCAATGTAGGAGGCTCTGACGCGATAGACGCCGACGGGCACGTTCAGAATCGTGTAGTTCCCTTCAAGGTCGGTTACCGCCCCGATTTTCGTGCCTTCTATGCGAACGCTGGCGCGAATGAGCGGCTCGCCCGTTTCTGCGTCCGTTACTCTACCCGTTAGTTTCCCCGACACGCTTTGCGCCAACGCTGAATCCGCGCAAAACAGCGCCGCGATAACGAACATCCACAGTATAGGTCTTTGTTTCATTGTTTTATCGTGTTTTCTAAAATGAATCGGAATTATGGTTGAAAATCTATAAGTATTGAGACGAAATCACTATCGTTTTGCCTGTCATTCTGAACGGAGCGTCTGCACAGTGAAGAATCCATTGTCATCTCTTTGCTGTTCACTCTTCATTCTTCACTCTCAACTCGTTTGGATTCCTCGCTTCGCTCGGAATGACATACTGTTTTCTCGTCATTCTGAACGGAGCGTCTGCACAGTGAAGAATTCAACACTACCACGTTTTAAATCGTCAGCCTTGAACAGCGTTTCTTCCCATAATTTATTTTTCATTACTCATTACTCATTACTCATTACTCATCATTCATTCGCGATGGATTCCTCGCTTCGCTCGGAATGACCACGATATCATGACGAACACATTTTATAGCACTACCCTGAATTGAAGTCTTTTGAGTGAGAATCAGCGCACTTTGCCCCGCAGGTCTTAATCAAACGCTCATCTAACACTTATTTACAAATGCACTCAAAATTTTTTGAACAACCTTGCCTTGTTTATTTGAGCGTAGGGTAAAGACAATCCCCTTTGTTGAATTGCGGTACCGTTAATACTTCACTTCAGCGCCGCTCTCGTATTTGTTGATTTCTGTTTTGTTGATTGCAAAAAAGTGGAGGCGCGTGATTCAGGTTCGTCACGCGCACTCCAACTCAATCAGATTACTTCACCAGCATCATTTTCTTCGTTTGCACAAATGAGCCGGCTTGCAGTTTGTAGAAATACACGCCGCTTGCGAGGTTCGAGGCGTTGAATGGAACGGTGTAAGCACCAGCGGCTTTCACTTCGTTTACGAGCGTTGCGACTTCTCTGCCCAAGACGTCATAGACTTTGAGCGAGACATTTTCGGCTTTCGGAAGCACGTAAGAAATGTTCGTCGTCGGGTTGAACGGATTCGGATAGTTTTGCGCCAACGCGTAGTTCGTCACTCTGGTCACATTCTCTCTGGTTGACAAGGTCGAGACCTTTTGATAGAGCAACTGCGCTCTTGAAACCGGCGCAGCATCATTGAACGCACTCGAGCCCGGAATGGGGTCTTGTTGGTAGACCACATTGATAAAGGCATTGTTCGGATTAACTTCTGCAACCGACGGGTATCTGAAATCCATGTTCGGGTTGGTTTCCAACAGTCTCGGAGCTGACCATGTGGCTCCATCATCTACGGATTTTGTGTAAGCGACAGTGTAATAGTTTCTACCGCCAGCAGCCGTATCTGGGCGCGCCACCACGAATACGCAATGCAGCGCACCGTCTGGCGTTAAACCGATGGTGGGATAATCAATCGGGAAGTGATTTACTTGGGTAATCGCTCCACCTGGTCTCAGATATCCCGTCCAATCTGAACCGAAAATGGCTTGAATTTTTGTCGTATCCACGGTATTGACAAAGCCCGTTGCTTGGGACCAGAACCAAATCCCTTGTCCTCTGAATTCATATCCTGCCCCAACATATCTGCCTGTGGAGAAAACAAAGCACAGATTTTCACCCTTATAAATCGCATCGCATCCAATCCATGGTGCGATAGAATCAGTTTGCGTTGTGATGAGCCCAATTCCTGGTCCTGACGGGGTTAATTTCGTCAAGCGTTTGAAGGCAGGGAAGGTTACGCCCCCGTCGGTGGACTCAGAAAACGAGATGTAGTTTTCATCTGGTCCTCCCAAATGATACATGGTTACTTTGTTTCCGCTTGGCGAAACCACAACATTGTATCGTCCTCCTGAGTCAAGCGTATCTCCTTCTTCGGTTAACAGGGCATCGCTCCAATTACCAAAAGTTCCCGTCGTCGCGTCAAATACGGTGTAGTGAACTGTTCCAGGACCGCCGCTGAATGAGGACATCATCCACATTTTTGTTCCTGCGGGATTTGCAGTGATGTAGGGCCAGATGATGTTTCCACCCAATGTTAGACCGAGGTCAGCTGGGGCGACGGCTGAGAAACTAAGCAATCCTTCATCTCCGTCAATGTAGGCACGAGATAGTAGTCCCTGTCCTGATGGTTGATTGTGTGCCGCTACGACCCCTAACTGCGCGCCATCGTTATTGAGGAGCGTCAAAGATGGAAAGCCCTCACGAATGTTGCTCACGCTGGCAATCGAGTTCCAAGTTGCCCCACCGTCTGAACTATATGCATAACCAGTTCTACGAGTTGCGTTTGCGTTTGCTGAGTCTGTGCTCAACATGTAGGTCACATGAATCTTGTTTGCGTCGGCTGGGTTTACAGCAATGTATTTTGCGGCTCCACCGTTGACTTGATAGTCGTAGAATCCTGTCAGTCCTGTTGGGGTTCCAGTGAAAGTTCCGCTTTCTGTGCCTTGCACGTAGCCGTGTGTGTGAATTGAACTTGCTTTTGTTGCTGCGGTTGCTTCGTCAAATGTTGCGGGTTTTGCGATTGTTTCTTGCCTTTTTTTATCCTTTCCGCCGGCAAACGTAGCCACGCTCATCAGCAGAAGCGCAGATAAAAACAGTGTAAAGTGCTTTCGCATTTTGTTCTCTCCTAAGTTTGAGTTAAATAAAGTTTAAGTGTGAATGCTATTGAAATTTGTTTTCTTGCAGAACGACCTATCAAAGAACAAAGAAAATAAACCGAGCCATCCGCCTGTAAACCCTTGTTTGAACATTTGTTTTCGCCTTAAACAAAATTCGGAGATGAATTAAGCCCTGCGCACCCATCAAGCATTCAATTATCAGAATTAAACCTTCACGATTTAGCTTTCAAGGCGGCAACTTCTCATCTCCATTTTTGAGCATTTGCCCAAACGACAGACTCAATGATTGCTCAAACAACAAACAGAGCGGGATACTTTTCCCAAAGCAAATCCTCAAACACAAGTTGGAACAAACAATTTAACCTCTGTTGAAACTGCTTGTCTGAAAGTGCTTGTCGGCAAATTTGGTTGATACAAGTTTTTGCCGAATCCGCATAAAGCGTAATTAGCATCGTGCGGTGCGACACCAAGCCAATCTTTAAGCCAATGTGTTTGAAGCGTTCAGTTGTGGTAAAGAGCGGTTGTAATTAGATACTGAATAATGAGCACCTTTGTGTTGTTGACCTTAACTGAAATTTAACACTTAGGACAAATTCTCCAAATTTTTTTTTCGGTTTTTTTCGGCTTTTGCCTTAAACAATTACTTTTCTTGTTGGAGTCCCTTTCAGTTCAATCCTCATGTCACTCCAATGAGCGCAAACATTCTGCCCGTTCTTCCTTTTTCATGGCGAAACGAAAAGAAGCGTTCGTGCTCGTCGTAGGTGCAGTGCGGCGAGACTTCAATGTGCGTGATTGGAATTTGAAACGCTTCGAGTTGAAGGCGGTTGGCGGCTTTGAGGTCAAGCAAAAATTTTCCTTTTGCTTCGTCATAGCGCTTCACTTGGCTTGGAAAGTGCGTGGCAACTTCTTCACCAACTTCATAGCACTTGCCGCTGATGCACGCGCCGATGAAGGCGTAGCACGCTTCGCCTTTTGTGCCAAAGGTTTCGTGCATGGTGAGCAGAGTTTTGAAAAGGATAGATTTTGCCGTGCCGCGCCAGCCGGCATGAACGGCGGCGACGGCGTTGTGGGCTCTGTCGTAAATTAAAATCGGCGTGCAATCGGCGATGGAGACGGCGAGAAAAACGCCCGGCTGATTTGTGATGTGCGCGTCGTAAGCGTCGTAAGTTCCGCCGCGCTCGGCAATCAAGACCGCGTCGCCGTGAACTTGGTGAGAGAGAACAAGTTGATTCGATTCAATTCCAAGGGCGCGACAAAGAATTGCGCGATTTTCCATGACGGCTTCGGGCGAATCGCCTGAGGAAAGCCCCAAGTTAAGGGAGCGATACGCGCCCACGCTGACGCCGCCTTCGCGCATGGTTTGAAGCGCAATGACATTTGGAAATGCTTGGAAAATATTTGGTCGTAAAAACATGCTGGAAATTTTCACCCACTTTTTTTGCGTGCGATGCTGTTATCTTGATTTTCAAAAACATAACTGAACTTTCGATATGTTCAAACGTGCTCTGCTTGTTTGCGCTCTGTTTTTTGCCACATCACTTTTCCAATCGCTCTTTGCACAAATTTCGTGGCGGACTTTTGCGTCGCTTTCATCGGCGCGTTCGGTTGCCGTTACAACAGGCGGCGACGTGTGGGTGGCAACGAGCGGCGGCTTGTATCGCTTTAACCCCATTACCAATCAGACTGAAACGTTCACGAACCTTCAAGGACTTGCCGACATTCGCCTTACGTCGCTTCAATATGACGCCGCACGCAATGCGCTTTGGATAGGCTCCAGCGACGGCGTGATTACAAGCCTGAATCTCTCCAACGCACAATTCACCAACAGTTTCGCCATTGCCAACGTCACACAGTTTCCGCAGAAGCAGATTCGTGACTTTGCCTTGAGCGGCGACTCGCTTTTAGTGGCGACGGATTTCGGCGCATTGCTCTACACGCCCTCGCGTCGTGAAGTTCGCGAGAGTTACCTGACGCTCGGCGCATTTCCGACGGGCACACAGGTTCGCTCAATTCTTTTTGCCGATACGCTCATTGTTGCTGGCACGCAACTTGGAATTGCGGTTGCCTCGCGCAGAACGCCGAACTTGCTCGCGCCGTCTTCTTGGCAGAGCATCAGCGTTGCGAACGTGAATCGAGTGGCGGCATTCAACGGGAAAATTTACGTCGGCACCAGCACGTCGCTTTTGGCTTACAGCGTGGCGACGCAGAGTTTCGAGACGGTTGCGACGGATTCCGTCATCGCGCTTCATATGGCGAATCGTCGATTGTATGCATTGCTGAAATCGGGCGTGCTGTCGCTCTCGGAAAGCGGCACGGTCAACATGTTTGCATTTAATTTTTCCAATGCAACCGATATCGATGTTGCTTCTGATGAGACAATGTTCATCAGCGACGCACGTCAATCGCTCTTTGTGTTGCGCAATCAATCCGTTTCGCCGATTTCGCTCAACACGCCGCTTGCCAATCGGTTTGAATACTTTGGAGTGGATTCGCGCGGCAGGCTTTGGGTGAGTTCGACCGTCGGTGTTGGCACGGAAGGATTTTACAGGCTTGATGTTGCCGAAGATGTTTGGACGAATTTCGCCTCGCTGACTGCGCCGGGCTTAAACGGCGAGATGAGTCAGTTCAATGCGTTTGCCGAGCAGAACGGTTCAATTTATTTGAGTGGTTGGGGCAACGGCTTCGTTGAGTTTTTCGGCGACGAGCCGCCTCGTGGGTTTTCGCGACTCAATACGCCTCTCTTGTCAGGTTTGCCGAACAATCTGAATTTTATTGTGATTACCGACTTTGCGCCCGACGCCAACGGCGTGCTTTGGATGGCGAATTATCTTTCCGCCAACGGTCCGCTTGCGGCAAAGTTGCCTGATAGCACGTTCAGAAATTTCGGAGCGGTAGCAAACGGATTTCCCTCCGGCGTATTTGCTTTTCGATTGACGATTGATAATGTCGGACGCAAGTGGGTTGCGTGTCGTAGCCAAAGAACCGACGAAGGCGCCGGGGTTATGATTTTTGATGATAACGGCACCCTTGATAATTTAGGCGATGACCGTTACATCCGCCTGACCACGTCGCCCAATCAAGGCAACTTGCCCAACCTGAAAATCAACGCGATTAAAACGGATTTAGACGGCGCGATTTGGTTTGCCACCGACGAAGGCGCGGCGTATTACTTCGATGCAAGCCTTGTTCAAGCCGGCTTTGCGATTCCCAGCGTTACGCGCATTTTTGATTTGCAAGATGAAGCGCTCACCTCGCTTGCCATTGACGCACTGAATCGAAAATGGTTTGGCTCGACCAACGGCGTTTGGCTTCTCTCGCCCGACGGCTCCTCGGTGATTGCGCACTACACCGAAACGAACTCGCCGCTTCTTTCCAATCGTGTGTTGGCTATTGAGGTCGATAAGCAAAGTGGCAGAGTCTTCATCGGCACGGAGCGCGGGCTTTCGGTCATTCAAACAGTTGCGGTTCAGCCGCCACTCACCATGTCGGATTTGAAAATCGCACCCAATCCAGTGCGCTTGCCCGAACATCGGCAGATTCAGATTCAAGGACTTTCGCGCAATGCGTCGGTTAAAATCATCACGACCACAGGTCGCTTGGTTCGCGACTTGAAAAGCGACGGCGGCGCAGTCGTTTTTTGGGACGGCAAGGATAATCGGGGCGAATTCGTCGCGAGTGGCGTTTATATCGCCGTCGGCATCAGCGAGAGCGGCAAAGAAAGCGGACTTGGAAAAATCGCCGTGATTCGCGGGAGATAGCGTTCAGAAGAATTTTTTCGCACAGAGTTGCTTTATGCCTGTCGTGCGTGTATATTTGCAACCCTTTTTCAAACTTATTTGTTTGAAACCGCACACGGTCAGGTAGCTCAGTCGGTAGAGCAAAGGACTGAAAATCCTTGTGTCGGGGGTTCGATTCCCTCCCTGACCACCATCAGATTACCATCATCAATGAAAGAGTCGCCTCGCGCGACTTTTTTGTTTCGATAATTTTTGTTTCGATAATTTTTCGTTGTGAGGAAACGTAAAATTTTTAACTTTCAACCCCTTGTAAAATTTCACAAAAATTAATCGTAGTCGTTTCATAGAATTTCTCAAACGCTTTTCAACGCGATACTATGAGCCCAAAACTCAAAATTTTATTCGTCGACGACGAGCCTCACATTTTGGAAGCCCTCTCTCAACTTTTTGACACGCTCTACGACGTGCATACTGCCAACAGCGGCGCAGAAGCTATTGAGTATGTTCGCCAAACGCCCGACGTTGCCATCGTCATTAGCGACCAGCGCATGCCGCAAATGAAAGGGATTGATGTGCTCAAAAACATCAAAGCCATTTCGCCCGATACCGTGCGCATTTTGCTCACCGGCTATGCCGATGCCGACGCGATTTTGGATTCGGTCAATGTCGGCGAAGTATTTCGCTATATCAAAAAGCCGTGGAACACGGAGCAAATTCGCGAAGTCGTTTCGCTTGCGGCAATGACTTACATGTCGCGCAAGAAAGCCAAAGCCGTCAATACTTCGGCTCAACAGCCCGCCCCGCCCGCGCCCGTAGCGCAACCCTCCAACACGATTACGGCGGCGATGGAACAACTCTTGAAGCAGAAATCCGTCGAGGACAATTTCTTCACGAAACTTTCGGACGCACACAAAGCCAGCTCGACCGAAGAAGTCTTTGAGCGAGCCTTTTTAAGTAAATCGGGCAAGCCGAAAATTCTCGTCGTTGACGATGAGCAAGGCGTTTTGGTCGCGCTCTCGCAACTCTTATCCGATGAATACGACGTGATTACTTGCCAATCCGCTGATGAAGCGGTGAAACTGCTCGAGCAAGATTCGTTTGTAACGCTTTTGCTCACCGACCAGCGTATGCCGAAAAAAACAGGCACCGAACTTTTAATTGATTCGCGCGAGATTGCGCCGCTCGTCCCAAAAGTGCTCATTACCGCCTACACTGACGTGGAGGACGTCATTCGTTTGATTAACGAAGGGCAAATTTTCCGCTACATTCAAAAGCCTTGGAATCCTGAAAAGCTTCGAGAAACGATTGCCGAAGCCGTCATGCTCTACAAGCATCAAATTACGTCGCAACTCTCTTCACGCACGGAAAGCGAGCGCGTTGCTGATAAAGTCAAAGATTCGTCGCCGACCGCCAACGCCCCAGCCTCACCCGACGACGCACTCGCCAAACTCAAAGCGCTTAGCGAACTGGCTAAAAAAACTTCGTAGTCAACGATTAACACAATAAGGATAGACCGATGTTAGAAGGATTTCTTCGCTCCAAAGATTATCTCGCCAAAGAAAGCGTGCCGAAAGCCGAATACGAGCGCGTGCTCAAAGAACGCAATCTTCTGCTTCAACTCATTGACAGCCTTCCCGACAGCATCTACGCCAAAGACGCAGATGGTAAAATTTTAATCTCTAATCAAAAAAATACCGAACTACTCGGCAAGCATCACTCGTTTGAAGTCATTGGTAAAACCGACTTCGACTTCTATGAAAAAGACCTCGCCGAGCGGTATCGACAAGATGAAGTCGTCTTGTTCAACAGCAGTCAAGACGTCATCAACTCCGAAGAGCCGAACATCAACAACCGCACCGGAGAAAAGCGATGGATTTCTACAACGAAAGTCATTTATCGCGATGAAAACGGCATCGCACTGGGCTTATTCGGAATCGGGCGCGACATTACCACGCGCAAACTCATCGAAGAGGAATTGGTCAAAAGCGAAGAGACCTTCCGCAAAACGGTCGATAGCGTGCCGAGCATGATTTATCAAATCCTCTTCCGCCCCGACGGAACCATCGTCTATCCCTTTGTGAGCGTCGGCAGTAAAGCGATTTACGGCATTGAGCCAGAGCGCATTATGCTCGATGCGTCCATCATTACCAAGATGTGGCACCCCGACGATATTGGCGAATACATGCGGCGCGTCGAAGAATGTCGACGCACATTGAAGCCATTTGATATGGAATGCCGCATTATTTTGCCCGATGGCAAAATCAAATGGCTACGCGTTCACTCTACGCCCGAACTCGAACCTGACGGCGGCATTCGCTTCTACGGCGTGCGCGTCGATATCACAGAGCAAAAGAAACTCGAGGCTGAACTTGCCGCTCGGCTCAAACAAATTCAAGACACACAAGCACATCTCGTTCAATCGGAAAAGATGTCGGCACTGGGGCAGATGGTCGCTGGCATTGCGCATGAACTCAACACGCCGATTGGCTACGCCTCCAACAATGTTACCTTGATTCGCGAACGCTTTTCCATCATCTCGAACTTGCTCTCCAAAGCCTTGAAAGCACAAGACGCCGTCTATTCGGGAGAATTGGAGAAAGCCCTTGCCGCAATGCAGGAGATTCGCACGTCGCAAAACGGAACGGTCGCCGAACTCGAAGAAACCGTGCGACGCACCGAGCGGCTCTTCATCGGCATTTCATCGGGCTTCGAGCAAATGACGAACCTCGTGCGCTCCATGCGCAACTTCGCCCGCTTGGACGAAGCAGAAATGAAAAAATCCGACATCAACGAAGGCATCAGAAATTGCCTCTTGATGGTCGGGCATCTGCTCAAAGATAAAGACATTGAACTCACCACTGAATACGGCATACTGCCGCCCGTCGATTGCTTCCCCGCGCAACTCAACCAAGTCTTTTTGAACCTCATCGGCAACGCCATTCACGCCGTTGAGGAAAAGCCAAACGCCCAAGTGCATATCAAAACGTCGCTCGAACAAAACCATGTCGTCGTTCGCGTTCAGGACAACGGCAAGGGCATTCCGAAGCACGTGCAGGCGAAAATTTTTGACCCATTTTTCACAACGAAGCCCGTCGGCAAAGGCACAGGGTTAGGACTTTCTATCTCTTTCGACATCATCAAAAAACACAACGGCTCTCTAACCTTTGAAACCGAAGAAGGCAAAGGAACCACCTTTATCGTGAAAATTCCTGCGACCGATTTTTTACAGACAACATCGTAACGCTTTGACACACAGAGACGCTCACTATGAAACAACTTAAATTGCTTGTGGTCGATGACGAGCCACAGGTTTTAGAAAGTCTAACGCAACTTTTTGACTACGACTACAAAGTCCTGACCGCAACAAGTGGCGAGGCGGCGCTTTCGCTTCTCAACTCACACCGCGACACCGCCATCATCATCAGCGACCAACGCATGGGCGGCATGCGCGGCGTCGATTTGCTTCGCCACGTTAAACAACTCATTCCTGAATCGATGCGCATCTTGCTGACGGGCTACTCCGACCTTGAATCCGTGCTTCAATCCGTCAATGTGGGCGAAGTCTTTCGCTATGTTCGAAAACCTTGGCAGCCCGATACGCTTAAATCTATTGTCGCCCTCGCCGCCGCCACTTACATTTTGCGCGGTCAACGCGACAAAAAGCAAGACTTCATTTCAGACAAATCGGCGCCGCTCGTCAATGCCCTTAAATTCAACGCACCCACTCATGGCGCACCCGAATCGCTTGTGCCAAAACCGAATCAAGACGCATTACACACTGATGCACACGACGATAAATCTGATAGCAAGCCACACACAACCGACACCCCATTTACCGATGACGCGATTCCCGCTAAGCAAAACCCCGTGCCGCACGTTGAACCGCCTGAAGTTCTCCAGCCAGCGTTTTTAAGCGACGTTGAAAAAACTCTCGACACCCTGCCCGTTCATCTTGAACTCAACGACGAGATTCAGCCCATCGAAAATTTACAAGCCGAATTTCAGTCGTATTTCACCGACGATATTTTAGCCGAACTCAAACGCTACGAAAGTTTCGAGGAAGAATTTTTCGCTCGCCTCAACGAAGCCAACGACCTTGACTTAATCGCTTCCGACGACTTGGGTAGTTTTGAAAAACGCTTCTGCGGCAAGAGCGGAAAGCCGCGCGTCCTATTCGTCGATGATGATTCCGACGTGCTGTATCTCATCTCCGAAACCTTCAAACGTGAATACGACGTCTTCACTTGCCTTTCGGCGGCGTCGGCGATGGAGCTTTTGGAAGGGAAATCGTTTTTCGCCTGCATTGTGGCAGATTTGAGAATGCCCGGACAAAGCGGTTCTGAGTTTCTCATACAAGCCGAAGCGATTGAGCCGCTTGTGCCGAAAATTTTAATGTCCTCTTACGCCGACGCCGAAGTCATCGTCTCGCTCGTCAATCACGGGCTCCTGTATCGCTTCGTCTCCAAGCCTTACGATGTGCCGAATCTGAAAGCCATCATCGTCAGTGCGGTTGAAGAGTGTCGCCGCCGGGTTGAACGCGGCTTGAAGTATCGCGGCATTAAAAAAGCCTTTCTCGATTACAAACCGCACGAAAAGCCGATTGAGCACGACGAACTTTACTTCGCACCCAAAGAATCCAGCCCCGACGAACTCCGCACGCAGTTGGAAAAACTCAACCGCCTTACCAAAAAGTCATCTTGACCGGTTCATCGGCTTGTCGCCCATTCCGACTCTCAATCGTCGATGCGGGTAAGGCGAAACAATCCCTCTTCACCTGTCTTGACAGGGGTTTATGACGAACTGGGCGAGGCTCGCGTGGATTGATTCATCGCGATGCTCTTCAAGTTGTTTTGGTATGAAGAATTCGCATGTTCATCGTTCAACGCGCCGCTTTCAACTTCTTCATTAGCTAACCGCGATTGATTATCTTACTCTTCATCAACTCATTTCATATTTCAATGCAATACAAACTTTTCGGCAACTCAGGCTTGCGCGTTTCAGAGATTGCGCTCGGCACAATGGGCTTCGGAACGGAGTGGGGTTGGGGAGCAGATTACGAAACGAGCAAAAAAGTCTTTGAAGTTTATGCCAATGCCGGCGGAAATTTTCTGGACACCGCCAACATCTACACCGCAGGCACGTCGGAAAAGTTTTGCGGCGACTTTGTTTCCCACGACCGTGACCACTTCGTTATCGCCACCAAATACACGCTCCAAGACCGAATGAACGACGTGCATTATGCCGGCAATCACCGCAAAAACATGATGCGCTCAGTGCGCGAAAGTCTCAAACGGCTCAACACCGATTTCATTGACCTTCTCTGGCTTCATGCGTGGGATTTCACCACGCCCGTTGAAGAAGTGATGCGCGGCTTGGACGACCTCGTCTCGCGCGGCTTGGTGCATTACATCGGCATTTCTGACACACCTGCATGGATTGTCTCGCAAGCCAATATGCTCGCTGAGTTGCGCGGCTGGACGAAGTTCATCGGATTGCAGATTGAATACTCGCTCATTCAACGCACGCCGGAGCGCGATTTACTGCCGATGGCAAAAGCGTGGAACATGACCGTAACGCCTTGGGGTGCGCTTGCCGGCGGCGCGCTTTCGGGCAAATACTTGCGTGGCGAAAAAGGACGGCTTCCCGCAAATAGCGCGCGCCTCAATGAACGAAGCACCGCGATTGCAAAAGAAGTCGTCGGCGTCGCCGAAGCACTCGGAGCAACCCCCGCGCAAGTCGCGCTCAAATGGACGATGCAACAGGGGCTTTCCGTCGTGCCGATTGTCGGCGCTACTAAGCCCGAACAACTTCTTGATACGCTCAACTCACCCGAACTGACGCTCTCCGATGAGCACCTTCAGCGGCTCAACGCCGTCAGCGCGATTGAACTCGGATTCCCACATGATTTTCTCGTGAGCGACGCCGTCAAAAATGCACTTGGACGAACACAAGAAATGATTATCAAGTAACTTTAATTGTTGGATTTGATATGCCGATTCTCGCCGTCATTCCCGCCCGATACGCCTCGACGCGCTTTCCAGCAAAGCCGCTCGCACTCATTGAAGGCAAACCGATGATTCAACGCGTCTATGAATCCGCCTCGCGATGCACGGCGTTTTCAAAAGTCGTCGTTGCTACCGACGATGAGCGAATAGCCAACGCCGTTCACGGCTTTGGCGGCGAAGTCGAACTGACGCGCGTCGAGCATCAAACCGGAACGGACAGAATCGCCGAAGTCGCCAGCCGACACCCGAATTATGATGTGATTGCCAACATTCAAGGCGACCAGCCCTTCGTAACGCTTGAAGCGTTGGAAAAACTCGTTGAGCCGTACTTGCGCGACGAACTGCCTGAAATGACCACTGTTGCCGCCCCGCTCGATATGCTCAATGGATACCGTGATGAACACACCGTCAAAGTGATTTGCAATCAAAAGCACCGTGCGATGTATTTCTCGCGTGCGCCCATTCCGTTTCTTCGCAACGCCGTTCACAATCCGCCCGTTTATCACCATATCGGGCTGTATGCGTTCCGACGCGATTTTCTTTTCTTTTACGCCATGCTCCCGCCTTCGCCGCTTGAACAAGCCGAATCGCTCGAGCAACTCCGTGCGCTTGAAAACGGCTATACGATTCAAGTCGGCATCATCTCAAAACCCATCTTGGAAATCAACACGCCGGAGGATTTGCAAAAAATCAAATCGCTGATTGAGGCTGGCGAACTGACGCTCTAACGCTCTAACGCTCTAACGCTCTAACACACGCTCTCATACTAAACTTGATTGAGCAGGATAGGGTTTTTAAAATTTGTCATTTTGAGCGATGCGATGAATCCACTTATTCTTCACGCGGCTTCGTTCACAATGACAAAGGCATCACATGTCGTTGAGAGTTAAAGGGGAATGGATTGGTTCAGTCTTCAACTCTAACTTTTAATTCTCAACTTTGCTTTGAAAAATTCCGACGCTGATTTATTCTTGCCACGATTGACATTGAAGGTCTAAACTTTTTTTTAATGATGAACGAAACGCTGACGCCGCCGAAGTCGCTTGCACCGTTGGACTTCAACAACACGCAAATTGCTTTCGCTACAAAAACGAATTGGCAACTCTTGGAACGCTATTGGATTTTTCGAACGATGAACAATCCAACGCTGACGAAGCTCGGCACGGCTGTTCTCGGTTGGGCAATTCGCTGGAAACTGCCGGTCAAAGGCATCATCAAAGCCACGATTTTCAAACAGTTTTGCGGCGGCGAAACCGTTGACGAATGCTTGCCCGTCATGCAAGACCTTGCACGCGCCAACATCAAATCCATTCTCGACTACTCTGTCGAAGGCGAAGAAAGCGAAGCGGGATTTGATGCTGTGGTTGAGAAAACCATTTACACGATTGAAAAAAGCAGAGAGACGCCTTCCATTCCGTTTGCCGTCTTCAAGATGACGGGTATTGCACGATTCGGATTGCTCGAAAAAATCAGTGCGGCTCAAACGCTTACCGCCGATGAATTAGGCGAGTGGAATAAGGTCAAATCGCGTCTGCACAAAATCTGCAAAGCCGCGCAAGACGCCGATTTACCCGTGATGATTGATGCCGAAGAATCTTGGATTCAAGCCGCGATTGATTCGCTCGCCGATGAAATGATGGAGCATTACAACAAACACAAGCCGCTCGTCTATAACACGATTCAACTCTATCGCAAAGACCGATTGGCATTTTTGAAATCTTCATTTGCCAAAGCCGAAAAAGGCGGCTACTACTTGGGCGTTAAACTTGTGCGTGGCGCCTACATGGAAAAAGAACGCGCGCGCGCCGTCGAACTGGGCTACCCTTCGCCGATTCAAGACACCAAAGCCGACACCGACCGCGACTTCAATCGTGCCATTGACTTCTGCCTCGAGCACATCGATCGAGTTGGCGTGTGTTTAGGCACGCACAACGAAGAAAGCAGTCTGAAACTCGCCGCGCTGATTCTTGAAAAACATCTCTCGCTCAATCACCCACATCTTTACTTCTCGCAACTCTACGGCATGGGCGACCACATCAGTTACAACCTCTCCAAAGCAGGCTTCAACGTCGCCAAGTATTTGCCTTACGGCGCAGTGAAGTATGTGCTTCCGTATCTCTTTCGTCGGGCGCAGGAAAATACCGCCGTTGCAGGCTACGCCAGCCGCGAATTGAGACTTCTTATCGCAGAGCGCGAGCGACGTAGAGGCAACTGAGTTCCTCGTTGAATCAGAATAGGCTATTAAACTTTTTCAAGTTTCCGATTTGCACGCCGAAATTGTTTGGAACGCACGGAAATACCGTCTTCAAGTGCCTTTATACAAGCCTTTGTCGCCGCCTCAAACCCATAAACCGCCGCGCTCGATGAGAGCAGGCTCACCACAAATTGATTCAAACTCACGCCTTCGGCTTCGGCGCGCTCCGCTAAACTCCGATGCAATGACTTCGGCATGCGCACGATAAACTTTCCGCTGTAGTCGCTCTCGTCTTCATTTTTGGGTTCGGGAATTTCAACGCCTTCTGCAAGGAGCGATTCAAACATCACGCGCTTTGAACTCTCCAATTCTTTCAAGGCTTCTTCAAGGGTTTCACCGTCGCCTTGAAACGCATATCGCCCTAACTGAGGAATGCATGCGTAATATCCGCCGCCGTCTTCTTGGCTCAATCGTGAAATCTCAATCGGATAATTGAGCCCCATGTAATACTCAATCGTCTTTTTCATTGTTTGTTTGTTTGTTCGTTTTGGCAAAGCGTAATGGCTTTGACAAGTTGCTGGATGTATTTCGCCTTGATTTGATTTCCCTTCACAGGGATTAACAGCGTGCCGTTCGGCGCGAAGTTTTTATCTTCTTTCAATGCAGAATGGCTAATCATATAGCGATGCGAAGAGCCTTCCAAAATTCTCACATTCGGGAAAAACCGTTTAATCACTGGCTCCACCTCGCTGATAGACACGGGTTGTTTCGCGGTTTTCCATCTTTCAAGTTTTTTTTCAATTTTTGACATTGAACGAAGTGGATTAAGCAAAGATACTACCTGTGGTATCAATTTCAAAATTTCTCGAAATCCCCTAATCGCAGAGATGGAGCGTCTTCATTCTTTCAACCGTTGCTTATCGTGGAGTTTTCCCAAGTTGAGATAAATGGTCGCCATTGAGCGTTTCTCGCCGAGGGCTTCGGCGAGCACTTTGCTTTGGGTCAGCAGTTCGAAGGCACGTTCTAAATCACCCAATTCTAAATAGACGAATGCTAAATTGCCCAGCGAGGCGATTCTACCCCGCTCGTCATTCATCTTTTCTTTTATCATCAAGCTTTTTTCGTGACAGGCAAGTGCATCTGAAAACCGTTTTTGGTCAATGAAGGCGTTTCCGAGATTGTTGAGGACGACTGCTTCGGTTTTGGTTAGTCCGAACGTTTGACAGAGTGCGAGTGCTTCTTCAAAATAACGAATTGCTGTTTCGGTTTCTCGGCGGCGCAGATTTACAATGCCGATGCTACAAAGGAACGCGGCTTCTTTTTCTTTATCGCCGATGAGTTGAGCGAGTCTTAAACTTTCCTGAAAGCAGTCGACGGCGTTAGCGTCGTCGCCGAGTGTGTAGTGGGCAATACCTTTAGTATTGAGGGCGAAGGCTTTTTCAGCGAGGAGGTCGTCTCGGTTGCCGATGAGTGCGAGAGCCGTTTCGGAAAGGCGGAGCGAGCGTTGGAAGTCGGTAAATCGGAGCGCAAAGGCTTCTTGGTTGAGTGCTTGGACTTTTTCTTTCAAACTTTCTACCTTCATTTATTGCTTGTCGTTGCATTTGAACCCGATTCCAATTTCATTTTTGCACGCTCGACATACAAGCGACCCAGACTCAGCCATGCATTGCCTTCCACCATCTTATTGCTGGTCTGCTTTGCGATTGCTAAACACTCTTTCAATACCCTCTCCGATTCTTCAAACGCTTTCTTCTCTGCCAATGCCAAGGCAATGTGATATTTAGCTATGGCTAATGAATCATTATTTCCCAGTTCTTCAAATAATTCTATTGCTTTCTGAGAATAGGTTATCGCTTTATCCAACTCTTTTTGCGACAAAAAAATCCCGCTGAGGTTGAGTATTGCCCTTGCGACATTGACTTTAGAATTGACCTTTTCAAATTGCGTGATGGACTTTTCATAAAACATAATGGCTTGCTCGCTGTTACCTGTCAAAGAACAGAGTATTGCAAAATTGGACAGCGCAGAGGCTTCCCCGAAAGCATCGTTTATCATCTGGTAGGTTGTAATGCTTTCAGATAAGAATTGCATTGCCTTGTCATATTCGGCAAGATTTGCATACACGCCTGCGACGTAATTCAAGCAATTCGCAATCCCCTGTTTATCGTCGAGTTGCCGCGCTAGCTCTAAGGCACGTTGGTAGACTTGCAGGGCTTTATCCAAGAGTCCCTTTCTACGATACGCTACGCCCAGTCCTTGTAAGGCGCGGAGTTGTTTCTGTTTATTTCCCAGAGTTTCAAAAATCTCGAGTGCTTGTATAGAATATCTTTCTACTTCGTGGAAATGTCCTAATTGCCAATTAGCCGCGGCAATGTTGAGCAAACTTTCCGCCAAGCCTGCACGGTCGTTAATTTTTCTGGATAGTGCTTCGGCTTTGGTTGCTTGTTCAATCGCCTGCTTTGGGCTTTGTAAGGACAGCCGTTTTGCCTCTTTGTTGAGGCAGTCAATTTGTTCTTTTTCATCTTTGTTCCTAAGCATCTTTGATTGCCCTCCCTGCATAATGGCGACCCAAATTTAAGCACGCATTTGCGATGATGATTTTATCGTTCAGTCGCTCGCCGAGTGCTAATGCTTCGGAAAAAAGTTTGAGGGCTTTTTGGCGCGCCCCGACGCCTTCATAGACAATAGCGAGGTTGTGTTGCGTGACGGCAATGCCGTTTTGAGAGTTCACTTCTTCATACAGCATGAGCGATTTCTCGTGATGAATGATTGCTCGTTCGGGGTCGTTGAGTCGATCGAATATCGTTCCCAAATTTCCGAGCACCATTGCGGTTTCTTTTTTCAAGTTCAGCGACTCGAAGATTGCCAACGCGGCTTGATATTCCTTCAATGCGTTTTGATAATCTTGATTGAGTTTATAGACGAGCCCGATGTTGTTTCGCGTAGAGGCTTCGCCGTATCGGTCGCCGAGTTCTTGGCGCAAGGCGAGGCTTTTGAGCAAGGCATCGAGGGCGGCGGTGTAGTCGGCGAACTGCCCGTAGAGAATGGCGATGTTGTTGAGGGCGTTGGAGATAAAGCGTTTTTCGCCGACTTCTTCGGCACACTTCAAACTTTCTTGATGCGCGAGCAAGGCTTCATTCGGCTCGTTCATGGCTTGATGCAGTTGCCCCAGAATTTGAAACGCTGTTGCTCTGCCCTTTGCGTTGCCGAGTGAGGTGTAAAGCGAAAGGGCTTCTTTTGCACCGCGTTTGCCTTCGCTGTAGCGTTCCATGCGCCAACAAACTGCGCCGATATTGAGCAAACTTTCCGCCAACCCTAATGCGTCGCCCTGTTCCCGCGCCAGACGCTCCGCTTCTTTTGCCAATTCAAGCGCGCGTTCAGGCTCTTGAAGGCGAAGCGATTCGGCTTCTTTATTCAGCGTTTGAACTCTCTCCGTTAAATCGCACGGCATCAAGGTATTTCAAAAGTTCAGTTGTTGGAATTGCAGGTTCATCTACTTGAAGGGCATAGAAGAGCGTGATGAAAATCAAGTTTCCTCTATGCGTGGTGTAGAAACTTTGCCAGTAGTGATTTTCTTCGTTGTGCTTTTTGAGAAGCGATTGCCATGTTTTGCCGCCGTGCTCCACCGTTGCAAGCGAGACGATTTGAAACTTATCGAAGTATTCAAGATAGGATTTCATCATTCCGCCGAAGGCGCCCATGTTTCGCTTCAAGGTTAAGCCATAGACTCGGTGAAGCATATCGCCGAAAGGAGCGGCTCCGATGCTATCGAGCGAGAGCCTGAGTTCTTGTGGCTCGAAGTGCGAGTATCCGACTTTTTCAATTTTGCCGTTTGGGAGTTCGGGCGCGAGCTCAAAGCCGCTTCCCGCTTGAGGCGAGAGCCGGTGCCCATCGAGCCTTTTGACGCTTACGCCGTCGCAGAGGTCGGCTTCGTTCATAACAGGACGCTTGCAGGCGGCGATGAGAAAGAGCAGAGCCAAGAAAACATGCTTCAATTATTTTTCCTCCACACGTAAGAATTTTGAGAAGTGATTAAACTTTTCATCGTCGATGCCTTTGATTTGGCGCAGGTCGGCAAGTTCGGAAAACGCCCCGACTTCCATGCGGTAGCGCACAATGCGCTCGGCAAGTTGCTTGGTCATTTTCGGTATGCGCAGGAGGTCTTTGGCGGAAGCACGATTGAGGTCAAGCGTTTCGCCTTCTTTCAGCAGTTCCGATTCTTTGGCAAACGCGGTTGCAAGGGTTTCGTCGAGCGCACGCGCCGCGATTTCGGGCGTTGCGCCTTCTCCAAAGCGAAGCGAAACGGAAAGTTGATTGGTCATGCCTAAATCTCGATGTGTGGCGAAGGCATAATCGACATCAAGCATAGCATAATGCACGCCGAAGCCCCCCGTGAAGCGCGACGGTTCAGTTGAAAATCCGACGCGAATGCTGAACGCCAAGACGGGACGATATTCAAACCCCGACTTCATGCTGAGCGGAAAGCGCACATCTTTCTCGAGGTCGAGCGCAATGAGAAAGTTCGAGAGGGCTTTGTAGGAAAGTCCGAGCGCGTAAGTTTGCGCCAATTCTTCGCGCGACACGCCGATGCGTGGCGCGTTGAGGTTGTGCGCCGCAAATCCCAGTGTGAGCGTTTCTGTAATTAATCCAAGCACGCCAATGTCAATCCCGATTGCGCCTGCACTGCCGTAACTTTTGATGAAGGTGTGCTGATAGTTTACGGTAACGCCGTAAAGAAACTTCTTCTCAAATGAATTGGCGTAAGTCAGTCCGAACATTGTTTCGTTGTAGAGTTCGAAGCCGTAGCGTTTGGCTGAAACTCCGACTGCGCCGTATTGACGCGGTAAGAGCGACGGCTCGAGGTATGAAAAGGTGAGATAATCGAGTTCCTGCAAGCCATAAGGACGCGAGTAAAAGAACGAGGCTTCGCGAAAAGGCACCAGCATTGCGCCCGCCGGGTTGTAGAAAAGCGTCGCCGAAGAATTGGCTAACCCCGTGAATGCACCGCCAAGTGCAATCGCTCTTGCGCCGACGTCCAACTTTTCTCCGCCCGCAAACGCCGACGCGCTAAACGCCAACGCACTAAACATCATTGCGACGCAAACCGCCCATGTCTTTCGTTTCATCGTGAGGCATCGTTGAGAGATTGACGAAAAAGTCTTATTCTGCACACATTCAATTTTGCAACTGCAACAGAAGAATTTACAAACTTTCCTTGATGTCGCACGTCGCGTTTGAGGTTACGCTGATATTGATTTTGATTCTTGCCAACGGTGTGTTCGCGCTTGCGGAAATTGCGATTGTCTCGTCCAAAAAAACACGATTAGAGCAATTAGCCCTCAAAGGAGCACGAGGCGCAAAAGTGGCTTTAGAATTAGCAAATTCGCCCGATAAGTTTCTCTCGACCGTTCAAGTTGGCATTACGCTAATTGGCATTTTGGCAGGCGCGTTCGGCGGCGCAACGCTTTCTAAGCCACTTTCCGATTACCTTTCTCAATTTCATTTTCTCGATGCTTATAGCGAAAGTCTGAGTCTTGGCATCGTGGTTTCGGTGATTACTTTTCTTTCGCTGGTTATTGGAGAACTCGTGCCGAAGCGGATTGCACTGAATAATCCTGAGGCGATTGCGTGCGTGGTTGCCCCGCCGATGTTGTGGCTTGCACGCATTGCCAATCCGATTGTCGCCGTGCTGAGCGGCTCAACGAGTTTCGTGATGAAACTGCTTGGCATCAAGCCCAATCCTGAAACACCTGTAACCGAAGACGAGGTTCGCATTATGATTGCGCTCGGCACGAAGTCGGGCGAATTTGAACCCGTCGAACAAGACCTCATCAATCGAATCTTCAAACTCTCAGACCGACGCATCAGCGAACTTATGACGCCGAAAAATGAAATCCTTTGGATAGACCTTCACGACTCTGAAAAAACGATTCGCGAACTCGTTTTGAGCAAGCCACACGCGGCGTTCCCCGTCGGTGATGATTCGCTGGACAACATTGTCGGCGTCGTGCGTGCCAAAGATATTCTCGTCTCCATGGAAAAAGGCGAGCCGATTGACATTCCACACCTCATGAAAAAGCCGACGTTTTTTTTGGAGTCGCTCTCGGCGTTTCGCGTCTTTGAAAAACTTCGCAAAGTCAAACCGCAACTTGCCATTATCATTAATGAATACGGGGCAACACAAGGTTTAATCACGCTCAACGATATTCTCGGCAGCATCACGGGCGACATCGACGGCGAAACGCTCGAACCCTACGCCATACAACGCGCCGACGGCTCTTGGCTCATTGAGGGCTTAATGCCTATTCGCGACTTCAAAGAACAATTCAATCTTGCCGAACTGCCCGACGAAGATTCCGGCTTTGAAACAGTCGGCGGCTTTGTCATGCACCAACTCGGCACAATCCCCAAAGAAGGTCAAGCCTTTGAGTGGAACAATGCCCGCTTCGAGGTCGTCGATATGGACGGCAGACGCATTGATAAAATCCTTTATGCCCCGCTCAAAGCGAAGGCATAAACACGACCCTTGTATTTGCTTGTTTGCTCATTTAACTTTGTTCAATAAATCCGCAGTATGCACATATGCGCAAAACTTCGCTCGCCATTATTCTCGCCTTTCTGGGCTTGTATTTACAAAGCCATGCAACGGTTTGGATAGGTTACTTCATGCTGCAAGACGAAATTGCGAAGTATTGTGAAAATAAATCCAACGCCGCTTGCTCTGGAAAGTGTCAAGTTCAAAAAGTTGAAGCGCGAAAGAATAACGATACGCTTGTTCAAGTCAGCATTCCCGACGTTTCAGAATTTCTCCCGAAACACATGTCTGCTTGCCCGTTCATTGACGCTAAGATGCTTACTTTCCAAATTTCTTCAGAACCGCTGTTTCCACACGGATACAAAAGCGGCGTCTTTCGCCCACCGATTTCCGCTTAACTTCTGCTCATATACTCTGTTTTATTGATTTCATTGTGTTCGAGGCATTCATCGCCACGACGAGTTTTTGTTTTCATTCAAACTGGTTTCAATCAAAGTTTCAAACTTCATTTAAGTCACATGAAAAAGTTATTTCTTTCACTCGCGCTTCTTGTTTTCTTCGCTTCTGCTTGCAAAGAGGAATCCAACAGCGTAACGCCGACTGACGAGACCGTCTCGTTCAAGCTTCTTATTGAAGGCAAATTCGACACCTTGTCCTTCGCACTCAATCGCCCCTTTGTCAATCAGGCGGGCGACACGGTGCGCTTCACGATGGCGAAATTTTATCTCTCCGAAGTCTGCTTGGTGGATACGCTTGGCAGAACGATTCCCGTGCGCGTCGTTGATACAGCAAACACAACGACGATTGACAACCAAACCGTTACCTTGCTCGACTACGCCACTGCGCAAAACGGCGTGCTTGAACTGACCCTTCGCGCCAAACCCGGCTTGTATCGCGGCATGAAGTTCAATGTGGGCGTGCCGTTTAACCTCAATCATCGCGACGCGTCCGTTCTTCCTAAGCCGCTTAACATCGACCAAGGCATGTTCTGGACTTGGAATACAGGCTACATTTTCCACCGCATTGAGGGTAATTTCGATTCATTAGGAACATCGCGAAATTTCCTTTACCATATCGGCGGCGACAATCGCAACCTTACGGTTCAACTTGCCACCCTTACTGGCTCAAACGTAACACGCTTTGAAGTTGCCGCGAATGGCTCCAGCGTTTTCAGGGCAAAAATGGATTATCGCCGTCTGTTTGCAACCGGCTTAACGCCACCGAATCCGATTCACTTGCGCCAAAACAGCAATGAGCGCACGGCGCACGGCGGCGCACTTGCCGACCGCGTGTTCTTAAACACACAAACTATGTTTAGTCGCATTACTAACTAATGAAACACGTCTCGCTTCTTTGTTTGCTTTTCGCCTTCGGCGCATTCGCATGTTCAAAAGTCGACGGCACCATGCCCAGCGACCGCCACGATGGTTTCACGGGAACCATTCCGACGGATTTTCCGCCGATGCGAATTCCTGCTGACAATCCCTTAACTGATGCCAAAGTTCGGCTGGGTCGGTTTCTTTTCTTCGACAAGCGATTGAGCCGCGACAGTTCAACCTCGTGTGCTTCATGCCACAAGCCGGAACGCGCCTTCGCCGACACGGGCAAAGTGAGTTTCGGCTTTCAAGGCTTGCCGACGCAGAAGAATTCGCCGACGCTCACCAATGTTGGATATGTGCCGCTTCTCTTTGCAGAGGGCGGCATTCCCTCGCTTGAGCAACAAGTACTTGCGCCAATTCTCGCGCATAACGAGTTCAACATGACGCAAAGCGAATTGGAAGCGAGACTTTCTCTTTTTCCTGAATACCGTCCGCTCTTTCGTGATGCTTTCGGCACGGAGCAGGTTACGCTTCAGCGTATCACCTTTGCGATTGCTTCATTTGAGCGCACGCTTTTAAGCGGCAATTCTGCTTTTGACCGATGGAATCGGGGCGATAACACCGCACTCTCCTTATCGGCGCAACGCGGCGAAGCCCTTTTCTTCGGCGAGACGGGCGACTGCTGGCACTGCCACAATGGCTTCAACTTCACCACGAATACCTTTCATAACATCGGGCTCGATTCAAATACCTTCAAACAAGGACGTGTGTTAGTAACCGGAAACCCCAACGATGAAGGCAAGTTCAAAGTCCCAACGCTTCGTAATGTCGCCTTAACCGCACCGTATATGCACGATGGTCGGTTTCGAACGCTCGAAGAAGTTGTTCGCCACTATAACTCTGGCGGCAAACCGCACCCACAGCGCGACCCGCTCATGCGCCCGCTCGGCTTGTCGGAACAAGATGTTTCAGACTTGGTTGAATTTTTGAAATCGCTCACCGATACGTCTTTCACGCAGAATCCGTCGCTTCAAAATCCTTGGGAATAACACCGACTTTGAAGTGATTGACCATGACAAAATTTCTCTTGCTTTTCGCGATAGGCTCTTGCTTATCGATACGTGCCTTATTTGCTTGCGATTTCTGCAACTGCCTTTCAGGCATCAATCCGTATTACAATGGCAAAAATCGATTCGCGATTAACTTCCTCTCTCAACGCTCCTTTCTTCCGCCGATTCTGCCTGCTCCAACCAACACCTTGCAAACCAAGCACGCTCCGCTACCGACCATGATGCATGGCGGGCACGGTGCCTCGCCTTTTCCGACCAACGAAACTCGACAAACGATTGAGATGATGTTTCAGCATCACCTTTCAGAGCGCGTCATGCTGACCGCGCTCTTGCCGTTTTCAACCTTGACGATCGAGCAAGGAAATTCATTTTCCGTTTCAGGCATCGGCGACCCAACCTTTCTCGGACACTACATTTTTGAACTGCCTACCTTTGAACGCACCACTATGCTTTTGGGCGGCGGCTTGAAAGCACCAACGGGATTGAGCAACCTGACCGACCAGAGCGGCAATCGATTCGACACGCGATTTCAATCGGGAACAGGCTCTTGGGATTTCATCTTGAGCTCGATGATGTTTCTCTCACATGGTGGCTTTACTTACGCGCTTGACCTTTTCGCCAAGTTCAACACAAGCGGCGCAATGGGCGATAGGCTTGGTCATTCGCTTTCTGCAACAGGCACGCTTTCGCACGATTTGCTTCGCAACAACGCATCACAAACCGCGCTTGTTGGCATTGCGGGCGCACGCCTTGAAACGAAATCGCAAGATTGGATTTCAGGCAAGTTTGATGTGGATTCAGGATTCACCTCGCTGTATGCGCAAGCAGGCGGGCAAGTGATTTTTTACTTTTTCAAGTTGGATTTTCTCGTGCTTGTTCCCGTTCACCAATCGCGCTCGACTTTGGCGATGAACGAACAAATGCGCTTTCTCGCAGGCGCACGCATTGAGTTTTGAAGTTGCGATTCCGTAACTTTCGGAACAGACTTGCGCCACAAGTCGGGCTGAACGTGCAACTGCTTTTCGGAAGCGACCTGGCGCAATTTCAATCGTGGAACGTCTCCATCGGTTATCTCTTTTAACCATTGATGCCAACCCCAAATTGATGTCAAGTTTGGCATTACAAGCTCTATCGTTGTAACTGATTTTTCTTTATTGCCAATGTCATTTTCACTCTCAGACCTTCGCAAAGATTACACGCTCGGCGGTTTGCAAGAGAGCGACTTAAATCCTGACCCGTTCAAACAATTTGAACGCTGGTTTCAAGATGCGCTTGATGCACAAAAAAAATTCAATGCCGCGCACTTCGAAGCCAACGCCATGACGCTGGCAACCGCAACAAAATCGGGCAAACCATCGGCAAGAACGGTGTTGCTCAAACAGCTCGATACACGGGGATTCGTTTTCTTCACCAACTATGAAAGCCGCAAAGGAGCGGAACTCGCCGAAAACCCTTACGCCGCTTTGTGTTTTCATTGGGAACTTCTGGAACGACAAGTGTGCGTGAATGGGCGAGTGGAGAAAATTTCAATGGAAGAATCGGAAGCGTATTTCAAGACCCGTCCGCTCGGCAGTCGCATCGGGGCATGGGCATCGCGACAAAGTTCGGTGATTTCAGGGCGCGGCGAAATTCTTCAGCGCGTCGCCGAACTCGGCTTGAAACACCCGACGGGCGACGTGCCGCTTCCACCCTTCTGGGGCGGCTATCGCGTCTTGCCCGATGAAATTCAATTTTGGCAAGGGCAACCCTCTCGCCTTCACGACCGATTCCGATACCTCAAACAGCCCGACGGCACTTGGACGATTGACCGCCTTTCACCCTGAACGTAGCCGATTTAGCCGAAACATCTCTCAACCCCCTTTCACTTCAAGGCTTCTTTGCCTTCAATTTCGAGGAGGTTTGCACACTTTTCTTTGCATGAAATTGCGAATTTGGTTGCAGATTAGAGTAGCAAAAAATCGCTGAATTGAAAAAGGAGAAAGAAGTATGCTCACAAGAGAATTAGGACTCGATGCGCCGAAGTCGCCTCGCGTCATCATTTATTCCGGCAAAGGCGGCACGGGCAAAACCACCGTTTCTTCTGCGACTGCGGTTCAACTCGCACGACAAGGCAAAAAGGTACTGATTCTTTCAAGCGACCCCGCGCACTCGCTTTCCGACGTCTTCGCGTTCAAAATCAGCCGCAACGAGCCGGTTGAAATTGAACCCAACTTATACGGGCTTGAAATCGACACGATTTACGAACTCAAAAAGCACATGTCGGGCTTTCAAAAGTTCGTCGCCGATTCCTACAAAAATCGCGGCGTTGATTCGGGCGTCGCCTCTGAACTCACAACACAGCCCGGACTCGACGAAATCTTCTCGCTCTCGCGCCTCGTCGATGAATCCCAATCCGGTAAATACGACGTCGTCATTTTGGACACCTCGCCCACCGGCAACACGCTTCGCCTGCTCGCTTACCCTGAAATCATTATCGGCGGCGGCATGGGCAAACAGTTTTTTAAGATTTACAAAAATATGGCGTCGCTTCAACGCTCGCTCGGCGGACAAAGCATGCCCGAACCCGAATTTTTTGATGAAGTCAACGTGCTCCTCAAGCAGATGGAAGACATCAACAAATTCATCTTGAAGCCCGAAGTAACCTTCCGACTGGTGCTCAATCCCGAAAAACTTTCCATCCTTGAAACCAAACGCGCCTACACGTTCGTGCACCTTTACGGCATCAATATCGATTCCATCGTCGTCAATAAAGTTCTGCCGACGAGCAACACCATCGGCGAATACTTCGAGTTCTGGTCGGATTTGCACCGCAAGTATTTGATGGAAATCGATAACTCGTTTTATCCCACGCCAATTTTCCGTTGTGAAATGCAACGCTCCGAACCGATTGGGTGCGATGCGCTCGATGTGTTGTCCAAAAAAATTTTTGGAGAGAAACGCGCAGATGAGATTTTCCAACAAGGCAAAAACTTCTGGATTGAAAGTAAAAAGGAAACCGTGCCAAATCAAAATCGCGAAGTGCTTTGCATTCGAATTCCCTTCCTCAAAGAAGCCGAAGACGTGCGCGTTGTGCGAATGGGAACGGACATCAGCGTTACGATTGACCGTAATCAACGCCTCATCACGCTTCCGCGCGTGCTCTACACATTGGAAATGGAAAACTTCATCTGCGAGCACGATACGCTCCGCGTCTTCTTCAAAGAACAGCCGCAAGAGCGACAAGAGCTCAGCACCATCAACAAAGGCGTGCTGAACAAATTGCGCGCAACCCGAAAAATTGCATGAGGTGTTTATGGAAGTAACGGAAGTTCAACGCCCCATCGCGCCTGACGCGATACACTCAACTGCGCCAATAGGCTCAACCAGCGCGAAAAAGCGCGTGAAAATCGTCTGGAAGCGCATGGCGATTCAACTGACGTTTATTTTCATTCACGTCGCGCTCATCAAGTTTGCGATTCCCAATTTGCTTTGGGCGATTATTGGCTTAGCGTTTTGGGGCACTTTGATTGTGCTGGCGGCGCGAAGCGGGCGGTGGGTCTGCTCGACCTTCTGCTGGCTTGGAGGCATTCAAGACCTCTTTTACGGCATCGCGAAAAAGCGCGTGAGTTTCAATCCGAAAATTTCGCAGGCGATTGTGCTCGTCTTTCTCTTCGTTTGGGTGCCCTTAGCGTGGGCGTTTCACGCCGAAGCCGTGTTCGACCTTTCCGAATCGCCCATTCACAATCCGCTAACCTCAACAGAAAACTTTCTGGTTCAAGCAGGGCATTTCTTGGTGCTGATGTTGATTGGGTTTTCCGTGACCGTATTCGGCGCACGCGGCGCATGTCATTACCTTTGTCCTTTTGGCACAGCAGTTCAAGCCTTCCGCAATCGCCGATTGAAGTTGCGCGCCTAAGCAGAGTTACAATAGATGTAAGTTAGCCAAGGTGCTTTATTGTTCTTGGTGCAACAAGAAGGAGTTTAAGTTGCTTCTGAGCCAATCATAAAAATCAGATTCCAAGTAACTGACAAATTCTTGGAGTTGCTGCTCCGAAAAATTTTCAGATTCTTCTCTCAGAAATTCCTCGATACTTTCCAAGTTGATAAACGTTTTTACTTTTTCCATTCTATATGTCCGTTAATATTGTAGGCTTTGAAAACCATCAAGACTTCCTCGCAAAACTTTTCTGTATGCGCATCGCCAATCTTTTTAGCGACTTTCCACATACGGATAAACATCCTTTTGCCGCTTTCCGTCTGACCATAATTTTTCTTTCTGAAATTACAGATTGAGCATAGTGTTTGCCCATTTTCTACATCTGCCTTTCCCCCTCTGTCTTTTGCCACAACGTGGTCGACGTGTAATTCATATCCTTCTCTGGCACTGCGACCGCACAATAAGCAGCTATATCCGTCGCGTTCAAGAATCGCTTGTTTTTGTTCTGCTGTGAAATCTTCCAAATTCCTCTTTGTTTCGAGGTCGGGGTCGTATCTGTAAATGCCTTTTTTAACCTTTACCAGAAATCCCTCTTGATGGAGTTTTCTAATTGAACGCCATGTATCTCGCGGTTTCTTTTGGTAGAGTGCGAGGTATTGCTCCTCTACCCAATCAACGACAGGTCCGTGCGGAATGTCCATGAGCGGACGAGATTTGAAATACTCTATGACGAAATCTTTTATGCTTTTAGGCTTTTCCATTGGATATAATCAGCGTATCTGTTTCAGATAGAATTCGCCGTTTCGCTAACTCGCAATAGGTGGCGTCAAATTCAACGCCAATACCAATACGATTCGTGTTTTGAGCAACAATCAAGGTTGAGCCGCTTCCTGCAAACGGGTCGAAGACGACATCACCCACGTAACTGAAAAGTTTAATACAACGATACGGAAGTTCTTTTGGAAACGGCGCAGGATGTCCAACACGCTTTGCGCTCTCACCGTTGAACGTCCAAAGTCCATTTGTCCATGCCATAAATTCGTCTCGGCTTATGTCGGATTGACGAGAGCCGCAAGTTTTTTTCCATTGGTCTTTGTAAAGGACGACAATCAACTCCACAGGGGAAATGACTGTCGGTGCAGAAGCTGACATCCAAGAGCCCCACGCCGTTCTGCGCGAGATATTTCCCTCATTCCAAATAATCGTGAATTGATATTTCCAGCCTACCTCCTGAGCAATACGGGTTAAATCACTGCCGACGCTTTTCGCGCCTCCTTTATTTTTATCAAGCGGGATGTTCATTGCCAAACGTGCTTGCGATTTACTCCAAGCAAAGCAATTCGCCAGCCATTGACGCGAAAATGCCAAGTAGTCTTCATAGTTGAGCTCGTCGTGATTTGAGTTGTATTCAATCCCGACATTGTAAGGCGGAGAGGTTACAATCAAGTCGATAAACGGCGTATCAAACAAATTAGGATTCGTCGAGTCGCCTTGATAGAGCGTTGTGTTTCCATGTCTCAAAACTTCGCGCTTTACAGAGTTTTCAATGCCGAGTTCCATAATGGCTGTTTGTGATATTTCTGAAAAGTAGATGAAAGATAACCCAAGTGTAAATGTGAAACCTTCTTGAATCTTTGTAAGTTTGCGCCCTTACAAACCGTTAAAAAATACGAATGAATCTCGCGGAAAAATTAGAGTTCGATAAAATTCTCGCCTATGTCGGCAAACTGTGCCTTTCGGAGATGGGACGTGCACGCCTTTCCGAATCCCAACCGTTCTTGACCTTGCCCGCACTGGAAACGGAATTAGAGCGCGTGCGCGAATTGAAACTCTTGATGGAATCGGGCGAGGAACTGCCCATTGCCACCCTTCACGACACACGCGACATATTGAAAAAACTCGCCATCGAAGAAAATTTCCTTCAGCCAGCCGAATTGCTCAAAGTTGGCGCGGCGTTGCGCACGGCGTCGCTTCTGAAAAAGTTTGTCTTCAATCGCAACGACGTCTTCCCGACGCTCAACGCGCTGACGGAAAACTTGTGGATGGAAAAATCGCTTCAATATGAAATCGCGCAAAAGATTGATGAGTTCGGCGACGTGCGCTCATCGGCTTCCGACGCGCTCCAGTTCATTCGAGGCGAATTGCAAAAAAAACGCGATGCGCTCCGACGCAAATACGAATCGCTTCAACGCCGCTATGCCGCCGAAAACATGCTCATGGACGAAGGCATTACGATTCGCAACGGCAGAATGGTGCTGGGGTTCAGAGTCGAGCACAAGTATCAAGTGCCGGGGTTCATTCACGATTTTTCGCAGTCGGGACAAACGGTTTTTATTGAACCAGCCGAAACACTTTCGCTCACGAATGAAATTCGCGATTTGGAAATTCAAGAGGTGCGGGAAATCGAGCGTATTCTGCGTGAACTTGCGCGGAGTTTGCGTCGCGAGTTAAATAATCTTCTCTCGAATCAAGAAATTCTCACCCAATTCGACGCGCTCTATGCGAAGGCGAAATTCGCGCTTGAAATCGGTGCGGTTCGTCCGAGCGTTTCCGCTGAAAAGAAACTCAAATTGGAAAATGCCTTTCACCCCTATTTGCTTCTTGCGCATCGCAAAGCAGGCAAAGCCGTCGTGCCGCTTTCGCTCGAATTAGGTTTTGAAAATCATGTGTTGGTGATTACAGGACCGAACGCGGGCGGCAAGTCGGTTGCGCTGAAAACCGTTGGGTTGCTTTCCTTGATGCTCCAATATGGCTACCTGCTTCCATGCGGCGAAGGCTCAACGCTCACGCTTTTTGACGCAATTTTCGTAGAAATCGGCGACGAACAATCGATTGAAAACGACCTTTCCACGTTCAGTTCACACCTCAAAAATCTCAAAGCCATATTGGACGACGCCACAAGCGAAAGTCTTGTCTTGATTGACGAAATATGTTCGGGCACTGACCCCGAAGAAGGTGCGGCGATTGCAACCGCAACCCTTGAAAGTTTGCTCACGCGCAAAGCCATTACCATTGTTACGACGCATCAAGGCTCGCTGAAAGCCTACGCCTATCAGCGCGAGGGCGTTGTGAACGGCTCGATGCAATTTGATGCCAAAGAACTGCGTCCGACATATCACTTTCAAATTGGGTTGCCGGGCAGTTCGTTTGCGCTTGAAATGGCACGGCGGATGGGCTTTGCCGCGCACATCTTGGAAAATGCGAAACGATTTTTGGGCGATTCCAAACACGCACTTGAAGAGCTCATCACCAAAATGAATTTCGAACTTCAACGCACGTATCAAGAGCGAAAAAAAATGCGCGACGAGCGCGAGGCGTTAGAACGCTCCGTGAAGCAGTATCAGCAAAAACTGCGCGACCTCGAAGCCGAAAAGCGCGAACTTCGCCGTCAATCGCTTCAAGAGTCAAAGCGGCTTTTGGCGCAATCGAGCGAACTTATCGAGAAAGCCGTCAAAGAAATTAAAGAGAGTGCGGGCGAGTCGGAAAAAATTAAATCCGCACGCAAAGAGGTTGAGAAAATGCGGCGCGACCTTGCAACCGAAGAAACCAAAATCGGCGCGGAAAAAGCCAAAGAACTCGAAGCATTTGAAATTGCCGTCGGCGATAAAGTCAAACTTCTCGATACGCACGCCGTCGGCGACGTGCTTGACATCAAAGGCGACGACGTAACGGTCTCTTTCGGCAACTTCCGCATGAAGACGTCGCTTCGCAATCTCGAAAAAATTTCAAACCGAGATGCAAGAGAAGTGGAGCGAAAGCAAAGCGTTCAAGCAGGGTCGAGTTCGCTCGCCGAAATTAAAGACGTGTCTACACGCTTGGATTTACGTGGCTTGATGGGCGACGAGGCGATTTTGCGCGTAGAAAAATTCATCGACGAATCGGTCTCAAACGGACTGAACAAATTCGACATTATTCACGGCAAAGGCACGGGCGCACTGCGAAAGCGTATTACCGACTACCTCAAAACCGACAAGCGCGTCAAGCACTTTCGATTGGGAAATTGGGACGAAGGCGGCACGGGCGTAACCGTCGTCGAGGTCTGATGCCGATTACGATTTTTCTCGACCATCGTTTCCCACGCATTTTTCATCTCGCCTTCATTTTCATTGATGTATGCTGATTGCATTTCATAAGCCTTACGGCGTGCTTTCGCAATTCACCTCTGATGGCTCACCAAATCGCACGCTCGCTGAATTTGGATTTCCAAAATCGGTTTATCCGCTTGGGCGGCTCGATGCCGACAGCGAAGGCTTGTTGCTTCTTTCCGATGAAGGTTCGCTGAATGTGAGACTTTTACTTCCTGAACATGAGCATCGTCGGGTGTATTGGGCGCAAGTGGAGCGGGTGCCATCTCCGCTTGATTTATCAAGGCTCGAGCGCGGCGTCTTGATTCAAGGCTACAAAACGAAGCCATGCAAGGCGCGTTTGATTCAGCCGCCAAACCTGCCTGAACGCACACCGCCGATTCGCTCCCGCAAAAGCGTCGCTACAAGTTGGATTGAATTAGAACTGACCGAAGGGAAAAATCGGCAAGTGCGACGCATGACGGCGGCGATTGGCTTTCCGACGCTTCGATTAGTACGCGTGCAAATTGGAAGTTTTCGTTTGAGCGATTTAGCACAAGGCGCGTGGAAAATGCTCACCGATGCCGAGCGGCGCGCCGTGTTTGAGAAATAAGGATGTGAGAAGGCGTTTATTCGTAGCGCAAGGCTTCAATGGTATCGGACGAGGCGGCTTTTTGCGCAGGATAAAGTCCGAAGAAAACTCCAACAAGTCCACTAAAAAGAAAACTCACCAAAATCGGTTCAAGCGAGATGACGGTTCGGAAGGTTGACACGCTTCCCAAGAGTTCTGAAACGCCGATGCCGAGCAAAATGCCAATCAGTCCACCAAGCAACGCAAGCACGGTCGATTCAATGAGGAATTGCAAGAGAATATCGCGCTTTTTTGCGCCGATGGCTTTGCGGATACCGATTTCGCGCGTGCGCTCGGTTACCGTTACCAGCATGATGTTCATAATGCCAATGCCTCCGACAACCAGCGAGACAATCGCGACCGACGTGAGCAGAAAGGCAAGAATTTTTGAAGTTTCCGAAAACGCAGAAACAAGGTCGCTTTGATTGCGAATGGTGAAGTCGTTGTCTTGTTCGTTTCGCAAGCGATGCTGTTTGCGAAGAATTTGTTCGACTTCAACGAGTGCATCGTTCATCTTCTCTTCGGAAGCGACTTTAATGGTCAGCCCTGAAATCCATGAGGCGCCCGTAAGCCGCTTCTGCACCGTGTTGAGCGGCGCGAGAATTTGGTCGTCTGGATTTTGCCAGCCCGACGAGCCTTTTTCTTCTAAAACACCAATCACCTGAAAGCCAATGTTGTTGATGCGAATCGTCTGACCAATCGGATTTGTACCGCGCTCAAAAAGATTCTGCACAACGGTCGGACCAATCACACAAACTGCATTCATGGCTTTATTATCTGCATCGGTGAAGTAGCGTCCCTCGCTCAACGTCGCGTTGCGAACCGTTTCATATTCGGGATAAACACCAACGACCGTTGTGTTCCAATTCTTGTTGCCGAACTTGGCTTGCACGCCCCGCCGAGATTCTGGAGAGAGCGCCTCGACAAGTTTTGCTTTCTCTTTAATCGCAATACCATCTTCTTCGGTGAGCGTGATGCTACTGCCCGCACTAATGATAACCCCACCAAATGTTTGATTGCCTGGACGCACAAAGAGCAAGTTCGAGCCGAGTTTCTGTAAGTTTTCTTTGACGCTCACTTGCGCGCCTTCACCCAGCGCGACGGTCGTAATCACCGCACCAACGCCGATGATAATGCCCAGCATCGTCAGCAACGAGCGCATGAGGTTTGCGCGAAGCGAAAGAATCGCGCTGAAAAAACTTTCTGAAAGGTGCATTGTTTTTGCAATAAAAAAGTTAACAGGTTTCTTTTGAACGTATGACGCTTGCCTTGTTTGGCTTCGTTTGTTTCTTCACGGCTTCAATACGCTTCGGACGGTAGTGCTATAAAAATGTGTTCGTCATTGCGAGCGGTGCGAGGAATCCATTGGATTCTTCCCCTTCACTTCGTTCAGGGTCAGAATAACAAACACAAAAAAGTTACATGACGCTTCGGACGTCGGCAACGGGCAATTGAAGTTTCTCGGCGATTTGCTCATCGCTCAATCCCAACTCTCTCAAAAGAGGAACGGTTGAAAGTTTTCCGGCGCGTTCACCTTCCTGTTTGCCTTCCAACTTGCCTTCTTGTTTGCCTTCCAACTT
>JBDNCJ010000025.1:0-41294 GCA_046719715.1 Chloroherpetonaceae bacterium
ATAACCCGCATGTTCTTTTGTTTTTGTGTTAGGCGTTTCAAAGTAGGAATTTTTTTGAACTCTTGTCGCCCGCTGCTGACATACCCTTGACGCACCCTCTCGGTAGATTCGCTTTCCAACTTCATTTACATTCAGACATGCGAAACCTTGTGCTTTATATCGCCAACAGCCTCGACAACTTCATCGCTCGCGAAACTCATGCGATTGATTGGCTGTTTCCGCCCGATGATTTCGGCGAAGCGTTCACAGAGTTCCAAAGCGGAATTGATACAGTGCTTATCGGAAGAAAAACTTACGACGTGATGCGCAGTTTCGGAGAAACGCACTATGAAGGAAAGCGAAACATTGTGTTTTCACGCACGCTTTCTTCTGACGCGTTGATTGAAGTCGTCAAGGGCGACGTGGTTTCATTCGTTCAATCGCTCAAAGCCGAGCAAGGAAAGGATATTTGGCTTGTCGGCGGTGGAGAACTCATCACATTGCTTTTGCAAGCCGGTTTGATTGATGAGTTCGTCTTTTGTCTGCACCCGATTTTGCTTGGCAAGGGCGTGCCGATGTTTTTGCCTCACGAGGCGCAAACGGAACTTGACCTTTTATCGGTGCTTCCCTTTGCAAACGGGGCGGTGTTGCTTCACTATCGTAAGAAGTCAACTTGAAGCGGGGGCGTGGCGTTTAGCGCGCCTTCGTGAGTTTATCCGATTTTTGCGCCACGATGATGAAGAGAATCACGAGGGCTTGAATGACGAGGAAGATTTCTTTCGGAACATAGGCGTTGATGGTGAGACCGCCGTAGTCGAGCACGCCGAAAAGAAAGGCAGAGAGCACAATCCATGCGGGGTTGGCATTCGCGAGCATGGCGACGGCGATGCCCAGAAATCCCAGCCCTGATGTTGCGCCGGCTTCGAAGTAATACTTGTAGCCCATCACATAGTTTGCCGCCGTTAAGCCTGCCAGTGCGCCGGCAATCGTCATAGAGCCGAGAATGTGCAATCCGACATTGATGCCGGCATAGCGCGCCGCTTCGGTGTTCAAGCCGACGGCACGCAGTTCATAGCCCGATTTGGTTTTGAAGATGAGAAAATACGCGCCGAGTGCGCACGCCAGCGAAAGAAAGAAGGCAAGGTTTACAGGAGCGCGCTGAAAGAATCCGCCGAAGTCGTCGAGCCGCGCCAGTCGCGCCGATTCTATAATTTCCGCCGTGTGTGCCGTTGCGGGCACGGCAAAGTGATTCGTAAGCAAATAGCCCACCAGCGCCGCCGCAATGAAGTTGAGCATAATCGTTGTGATGACTTCATTCACGCCGAATCGAACTTTCAATCCGCCGGCAATCGCGCCCCAACTTCCCCCTGCAAGCGCCGCTGCGCCAAGACAAATTGCAAACGCGAACACCGACGGCGTCGTTGCCGGAATCGCAACGCCCACCAACGCGCAAGTAAATGCGCCGACGAGTGCCTGCCCTTCTCCGCCAATGTTGAACAGCCCCGCTTGAAACGGAATTGCGACGGCAAGCCCCGTCAGCACCAACGGCGTTGTGCGGTAAAGCACTTGCCCAAAGCCATACCGCGTGCCGAGCGTACGCTCCACCATCTTGCCATAAATTTCAATCGGGTTTTCGCCAATGAAGAGAATCAAAATTCCGCCGATGAAAAACGCAACGAGAATGGCTAAAACAGGCGTGAGCAGTGCAAGTTGTTTTTGCGTCATTGATGTTGATAGAAGTGCCTTCGTTTTTTTGCACAAACTTAAAAATAAAACTTTTTCACTTGGGCGGAAACGACAGCGTGCCGAGCAAAGCGGGCGTTTGCATCGAGGCACTTTTTCCTGACAAGAGTTCATTACCCAACACGGCAAAGAGCACGGCTTCTTTGGCTTTGGCAGGAATCGGATTTTCGGCAAGGTCGTCTTGCTTCATGACGCGCGATTTTGAAACTGCACCTTCAAGCATGTGCATCAAGGTTTTGTTGTTCGCGCCGCCGCCGCTGACAATGAATTCATCAATGGTCATTTTCGGCATGATGAACCGTTCGATTTGCATCGCAATGCTTTGCGCCGTGAGCGCGGTGAGCGTAGCAATGAAATCGGTTGGCGATACGCCTTGTGCGTCGGCGAACAATCGCTCAAAGTAAGCGTCAGTGAAGTGTTCGCGTCCTGTCGACTTCGGTGGCTTTTGTCGGTAGTAGGGTTCTTTGAGCCAGCGTTCTAAGAGGTGCCTCTGCACGTTGCCTTGTGCGGCAAGTTTTCCCTCTCGGTCGAAGGGCATTCCGAACAGGCGTTGTGCGGCTTTGTCGATGAGCACGTTGCCGGCACCGGCATCAAAGAAAATCACGTCTTCTTTTTTTGCGTTGGCTTTGAGTGCGGTGAGATTTGAAATGCCGCCGATGTTCAGAAGCACGCGATTTTTTCGCGCATGTCGGAACAGTATAAAATCGAGATACGGTGCAAGTGGCGCGCCATCTTTGCCGAAGACGAGTTCCGCCGTGCGAAAGTTTGAAATCGTTAAAATTCTTGTTCGATGAGCAATGACGGCGCCGTCGCCGACTTGAAAGGTTGAACCGATGCGAAATTTTCCCACGCGCTCACGCTTTGGATTGTGCCAGAGCGTTTGCCCGTGTGACGCGATAAAATCAACACGTTTCGGGCGATGCTGTTTGAGGAAGCGAAGAATACAATCGGCGAAAAGTTCGGCAATAAGGATGTTCAGCATTGAAAGTTCGGGCAGTGTGGCGGTGTCTTTGTCGCAATTTTTCAGAATCCGCGTACGAATGGCGTTTGGAATTGGGAAGGTTTGAAAGGCGAGCAGGTCGACCGTTGTTTTTTCACCTGCGCCCAAGAGGCGCGTTAAGCCGACATCGACGCCGTCAACCGATGTGCCTGAAAGCACGCCGACGCCGATGCGTTCATGCGTTGGAATGGCGTTAAGACGTTGTGCGAGCGTCATTTCGCGCTTTGGAATTGCGGTTCGTGTCGTTCATCGGAAACGATGTTTCCGTCTTTGAGGGTAATGATGCGCGTGGAAAGTTGTTCGGCAAGTGAAAGGTCGTGCGTAATCATCACCACCGTTTTGCCTTGTTGGTGAAGTTGTTGGAGGAGGGCGACGATTTCTTCGGTGGTGCGCGAATCCAAGTTGCCGGTTGGTTCGTCGGCTAAAATGAATCGCGGATTGGCGATTAAGGCGCGTGCAATAGCAACCCGTTGCTGTTCGCCGCCACTGAGTTCGGTTGGGCGATGTGTGGCGCGGTGCGCAAGTCCAACCGATTCAAGCAGTTCCGTCGCACGTGCCAAACGGGCTTTTTCAGAAACGCCATCGAAGAACAGCGGCAGAGCCACGTTGTCGAGCGCAGTCATGTTCGTGATTAAGTTGAACGATTGAAAAATCATGCCGACCACCGTTCGTCGATAGCGTGCAAGTTCCGTCGTCGTCATTCTCGAGACAACCTTCCCGCCAACGACAATTTCGCCCGACGTCGGTTTGTCCATTCCGCCGATGAGATTGAGCAACGTTGATTTTCCGCTTCCCGATTTTCCGACAATCGAGACAAACGAGCGTTCATAAATCGTCAGACTAATCCCGTTCAACGCATTGACCGGCGCGGTTTCCGAATTGTAAATGCGATTAATTTGATTGATTTCAATAAGCGGTATTTCTATGTGCGACATGTGATTTAGACGTTGGACTGAACGGGCGGAATTGCCGATTGCTCGAAATCGTTTGCGATTGTCGTAACTTTACAATTCTTGCAAACTCAAATTTGCAAAAAAATCATGAAAAATGACCGTGTTGCAGGCGAGAACGAGAACCCAATTCAGTTGGTTTCGCCTGTGCGAACTTGAAAGGAAGCCCATCAATGACCAGAGAACTCATCGCCGCCATCAATGCCGCTAAACTTGCGGGAAAACATGCACGAAAAAATTACGGATTCTTACACATGTCTCAAGTTCGTCAAAAAAATCCGAAAGATTATGTTACGGAAGTCGATAAGGCGTGCGAAGAATTAGCCGTCAATTTTCTGCATAAGAAGTTTCCCAGCGATGAGATTCTTGCCGAAGAAGGCGCGTTGGAGAAAGGCTCGTCGGGGCGTCGATGGATTATTGACCCGCTCGATGGCACGCTGAACTTCATTCATAGTTTTCCTTTTTTCGCCATTAGCATTGCGCTGGTCGATGAACATGATGAAATTCTATGCGGCGCGATTTATCAGCCGATTTCCAAAGAGCTTTTCACGGCGGAGCGCGGCGGCGGCGCGTATTTCAACAACCGCCGCATCAGAACTTCGCGCACTTACAAGCCGCATCACTTGCTTTTAGCGACGGGATTTCCTTACAAACTCACCGAGCATTTGGATAAGTCAATGGCGGTCTTTAAAGACATGCTCGTTCAATGTGCGGGACTTCGCCGACCCGGTTCTGCCGCGCTCGATTTAGCCTACACCGCTTGCGGTCGCTTCGATGGCTTCTGGGAAATTAACCTCAATGCATGGGATATTGCCGCAGGCGCGCTTATCGTCAAAGAAGCTGGCGGAATGGTAACGGACTTCAAAGGCAACGGCGATTTTCTCAAATCAGGACACATTATCGCCTCCAACGGAAAAATACACCCCTTTATGCTCGAGACCGTTCAACGGCATTTCGGGCTGAATTTTGAGTAGTTATTTTTGAGTCAACCTTTTGCTATGACGCACATCAAAAAAACAGGTCAGTTGCTCTTTGTTCTTCTGCTTTTGCTTCTCACGGCTTGCTGGGGCGAAGCGATTGCTCAACGCAAACAGCGCAAAGTCATTGAAGAAGAAACGCCGAAGCGAAGTGGAAGCACGCTCGATGTCGATAAAGAGTCCAAAAAGCAACTCACCCAAAGCACTTGGGAGCGACGATTCAAAAAGGGCATTTCGCACTACGAAAACGAACAGTATGCCGAAGCCGATAGCCTCTTTCTCGGGTGCATTGAACGCGGCGAAAATGCGACCGACGAACAGAAGTCGCTCGCGCTCTTTTGGCGCACCAAAGCCTTGATGCAACAAGCGCGTTACGCCGAACTGCCCGCGCGCTACCTCGAGCTTGAGCGCAACACGCTTTCCGACTTGCTTCGCGCCGAACTGCTTTTTGATAAAGCCGTGCTCGCCTGCCGACAGCAACATTTTCTCGACGGCGCACAACAATTCATTGCTCTTATTCCCGCCGATTGGACGATTTCGAATTCAGAGAACCTTCTCGTCAGCAAAGCCTATCGTTACCTCGCGCTCCTTGCCAACGCATATCTTTCCGAACAAGACCTTCGCCGGCTTTTGCCGACAATTCAAAATCGCGCTGTGCGCTTACTCTTCACACTTCGTGCCGTTGAACACAAGCTCTATCACAGCAACTACGATGCGGCGCTTTCCGACTTAACCCGATTCAAAGAGGAAAACCCGACGCTTGACAGCGATGAACAAAAACGCCTCAGTGATTTGAAATTTCAAGCGATGCAACTCAAAAGCGGAATTGCGAAACGCTTGTGCGTTGGCGTGCTTTTACCGGCAACCTTAAAGCCGTTTGATGGCTCAGGCGATATTGGCGCATCAAAGTTGATGATTGGTGCGATTCTGGCTAAAGATGAAGCCAATCACCTCTCGCAGCGCGCCTTCGTGCATCTTGCCGTGCGAAGCACGTCGGGGCTTCGTCCTGACGGCGTTGTTGCGCAAGCTAAATCGCTCGTCGAACAAGATTCCGTGCAGGTGATTTTAGGTCCGATGTATAGCGAAGAAGCCCTTGCGGTATCGGAATACTGCGGCGCGCGCGGCATTGTGATGCTCACCCCGACAGCCACCGATGAGCGCATTTCCGCCCTCTCGCCGACCAGTTTTCAACTCAACCCGACGCATCGCGCACGGGGCGCATCTATGGCTCGCTTCGCGATTCAAGACCTTCATGCGAAAACCGCCGGCATTTTCGCACAAGACAGCACCTACGGCAAAGACATGGGCGCAGGCTTCAAGGATACATTTGAACAACTCGGCGGCGAGGTCAAACTCTTCGCGCTTCTGCCTGAATCGTTCAGCAGTTTTTCAAAAGCCCTTGCGCCGCTCAATCTCACCTTTGACAAACAACTCGGCTATCCGCTCACGCAATTCGATGTCATTTACCTTCCCATGACCTCGCCCGAAGCCGTCGCTATTGCGCTCTCGCAACTTCGCTTTTACAACATTCGCGGCGAATTGCTCGGCTCGTCAGATTGGCTCGATGAACGCTTGCTTAACAATCGCGACCTCATTACGAACTTTTATTACGCCAGCGATTTCCAACTCATTGAAAATTCAGCAACGAACAGTGTTGTGTATCTTTACAAAACGCGCTTCGGCGAAGATCCTAACGCCTTCTTTTGGCTGGGTTACGACGCAATGGATTACCTTTTCCGTTCCGCGCTTTCGCCAAATTCAAAGCCCGACCTGAAACTTACAATTCGCAGTGCGCCGCCGATTGAAATGCACCACATTCCCGTATTTTTTGATGGAAAAAATGTCAATCAAATGATGAATATTATCCGATTTTCAAACGGCACGATGGCACGGGTCAAATAAACTTTAAACCATAACGCTCAACACAGAAATGCTCATTTATCAACGCACGATTAAAAAAGAAGTCTCCATTTTTGGAACGGGGTTGCACACGGGGCAAGAGTGCATGATTACGTTTAAGCCTGCTCCAGAAAATTACGGCTACCGCTTTGTGCGCACCGACTTGCCCGACTCCCCCGAAATTCCCGCCGATATTGACCACGTGATTGACATTCGTCGCGGCACAACGATTGGCGTCGGCGACGTTAAAGTTCATACCACTGAACATGTGCTCGCCTCGCTTTACGGATTGCAAATTGACAACTGCCGCATCGAACTCACAGGACCAGAGCCGCCCGTCTGCGACGGCAGCGCGAAGATGTTTGCTGACGCACTTGCAACCATCGGTTTTGAAAATCAATCCGCGCCAAAAAACTACTTGGTGATTGATGAAACGGTGCATTTCCATAACGCCGAAAAGCAAATTGACATTGTCGCGCTTCCGCTCGACGACTTCCGCATTACGGTAATGGTGGATTACAACAACCCCGCGCTCGGCTCGCAACACACTGGGCTGTTTAATCTTGAAGAAGAATTCGTCAAAGATTACGCCCCAGCGCGCACCTTTTGCTTTCTTTCGGAAGTTGCTGACTTAGCCAATCAAGGCTTGATAAAAGGCGGCGATGTTGAAAATGCTATCGTCATCGTGGACAAAAACCTTTCCCAATCTGAGCTTGACGGACTCTCCCAAAAAATCAGCAAGTCGGGCATGAAGTTGGAATTGGGCGAAAACGGGATTCTCAACGGAAAAACTTTGCGCTTCAAGAACGAACCGGCGCGGCACAAACTGCTCGACCTCATGGGCGACCTTGCCTTAATCGGCATGCCGATGAAAGCCCAAATTTTAGCCGCCCGTCCCGGACACGCCGCCAATGTTGAATTCGTCAAAAAACTTCGCAAGCTTGTCGAGAAAAATAAACTTGCTCGGAAATTCCAACATGAGAAAAAAGCCGGTGTCGTTTTTGATTCTAATGCTATTCAGCGTATTTTACCACACCGCTATCCTTTCGTCTTAATTGATAAAATCACCGAGTTCAAGCTCGATGAAAAAATCGTTGCCATTAAAAATGTAACTATCAACGAGCCATTTTTTCAGGGGCACTTTCCTGGCAATCCCGTCATGCCCGGCGTGCTCATTCTTGAAGCGATGGCGCAATCGGGCGGCATTTTGCTTCTCAACGGCAACGAAAACATGGACGAAAAACTTGTATTTTTTATGGGAATTGATAAAGCACGATTCCGCAAGCCTGTGCTTCCTGGGGACACACTGGTGATTGAATCCACGATGAAAAGCCGCCGACGCAACGTTTGCCAATTTACCTCACAAGCTTTCGTTCGTGGCGATTTAGTCTGCGAAGCCGAATTGATGGCGACAATCGTCGATAAAAAGGCGACGCAAGTCTGATAGGGGTCTTGTTCTTTACACCTTTTCCTTAATTCAAACCAATAACACATCATGCGACGAAACATCTTATCACTGACAACGCTATGCTTCGTGCTTCTGCTTGTGTTCAGAAGTGCGTCAGCGCAAATTCAAGGTGAACGCGGCGACACCGAAGGCGCGAAATTCGGTATCGGCATCGGGGGCGGATTCAATCAGCCCTTCCATTTTTACGATACCAATTTGGGCTACTTAGCCGCGTTGAAGCTCAAACTCTTTCTCGCACCGGAGTTCAACTTCAATCTGCAAGCCGCCTATCAAGGCACGGGTGCAGGAAGCAAAACCGTTGATTTCGGCGGTCAAAGTCCCGTCTTGGGCGTTGGCGGCGCGGGGATTCTTGGGCTGAACTTGACGATGCAGTATAACTTTCTCACGAAAAGTGCCTTCAATCCTTACATTTTTGCAGGTGGCTCGGTTCAATTTCCCGGCATCGATAAGCCGAGCGTCCGTGTGATTGGAAACGATATTCCGAATGCGCCATTTCTCGACAATTCGCCTTTGGGAGGCATTGTCGGCGGTCTCGGCGCGGAATACTTCCTGACTCAACACGTGAGCATTGATGCGAACGTCGCTTACAACTTTCTTTTCGGAGACCGTTTGACAGCGATTCCATTTGAATCCGTCAACCCCGTTACCAACGTGCCCAGCCGCAGGGTTGACCAAAATTCAGGGTTGCTCACGGGGCTTCTTGGATTGAACTTTTATTTCGGGGATTACACCCCGCCGCCGCCGCCGCCGTCTCCGTCGGTCTCGTTCAGCGCGTCACCGACGTCGGTTGATGCTGGTAATTCCTCGACACTTTCTTGGTCGGTGATGTTCGCCGATACCGTGATGCTCGACGGGCAAATGGTTGATACTGCTGGTTCACGCTTGGTTACACCGACTCAAACCACGACATATACACTAACGGCGATTGGCAAAGGCGGCACAATCAACAGCACGGCGAGCGTTACTGTTATTCCGCCGCCACCGCCGCCGCCACCGCCGCCACCACCGCCACCGCCAACACTTAAAACGTTGAAAGTCGGCGAAAAACTCGCATACAAGATTAACTTCGCCAGCGGACGCGCCAAGATTGACCAAGGCGATTTTTCCAAGTTAGATGAAATCGCGTCTGAATTGCTTGAACGTCCGAACATGGTGGTTGAAATTTCAGGACACACCGACGACGTTGGAAATTCGCGTCGCAACCTTGCGCTCTCGCGCCAACGCGCACAAGCCGTTAAGGCGTATCTCGTCCGCAAGAAAGTGCCTGCACGCAACATGGTCGTCAGAGGCGCAGGCGATAAAGAACCTGTCGGCGACAACAGCACCGAAGTCGGTCGCGAACAAAATCGCCGCATCGAGTTCAAAGTGCTTCGCTTTATCGAGCCCAAAGCACCGCGCAAACGCCGATAATCTCGAATCCAGAACACAAGCGAAAAAGGCGATTCAATTTGAGTCGCCTTTTTGTTTTTCTACCGTTGCACGCTCAGCCTGTCCCGACTTGGTGTAATGCTAAAATTGAGTAAGCATGCTAATGTTTTTCAAAGATGGTTGTCGCGAGCGTAGCGAAGTAATCCATAAACCCTCGTCAGTAAAGCAACGATGGATTCTCACGCCGCGATGTTGCTCGCAATGATGTCGAAGGTTATGGCTCTTATTCAGTTTCGGTATAAGGTTTTGAGCAACTCTTTGGCGGCGCGAAACGGGCTTACTTCGCCTTTGCGCACCGCACCTTCCAACGCTTGCAATTTCGCTCTGACGCCCTCAGAGGCATAAAAGCGCGTTAGGAGTTCATATTCCACCGTTTGACGTAGCCAATATGTCGCTTGCGTTTCTCGTCGTCGCTCAAGCCACCCGTTTTCCGACATTTTTTTCTCAAATTCAAAAATCACGTCGCGCGTCTCTACCACGCCGTCGCCTGTCAGCGCAGAGCAGGTGAGCGTTTTTGGTAGCCAGCCGTTTGCGTTCGGCGGAAAAAGGTGAAGTGCTTGTTGGTATTCTTGTTGGGCGAGTTTGGCTTTAACGAGGTTTGCACCGTCGGCTTTGTTGATGGCGATTAAATCCGCTATTTCCATGATGCCGCGCTTAATGCCTTGCAGTTCGTCGCCCGCGCCCGCCAGCATGAGCAGAAGAAAGAAATCCGTCATGGAGTGGACGGCAGTTTCGGATTGACCGACGCCGACGGTTTCAACAATGATGGCGTTGTAGCCTGCCGCTTCGCAGAGCAACATGGCTTCGCGGGTTTTGGGTGCAATTCCGCCCAGCGAGCCCGACGATGGAGAGGGACGAATAAAGGCGCATTCATGCGTCGAGAGTTTTTCCATTCGAGTTTTATCGCCCAGAATACTTCCGCGCGATTTTTCACTTGTCGGGTCGATGGCTAAAACGGCGACGCGCCGCCCCGCCTCAATGAGCGAGAGACCGAAGGCTTCGATGAACGTGCTTTTGCCCACGCCCGGCACGCCCGTAATTCCAATGCGAATTGACCTTCCGCTATGCTTCATACACGCTCCGACGACTTCTTCGGCAAGGGCTTGGTGCTCGGGGCGATGGCTCTCGACCAGCGTAATCGCGCGCGAGAGCACGGTGCGATTGCCGCTCAAAACGCCATCGACGTATTCAGACGACGACAGCGTCGGTTTGCGCTTCATGCGAAATGATGATTGGAGTTCCGACACAAGACACTTTGATTTGATGACGTTGTTTTGACTTTCGGCGTTGAAGTTAGGGCGAAACACGCTCAATGAAAAGCATTTCTTGATAACGCTTCCTTCGTTGAAGCCTACTCGATGAAGACGTCGCCGTAGGTGATGATGTTTCCTGCCAAATCAATGACGCGCACTCGGAAGAGCCGTCCGCGAAGTTCGGCGAGGTTGCGGTTCGGAGAAATTTTTACGAGGTCGAGTAGATATGTTTTCGCGCCGAAGTTTGGCACATTGAAATCGCTCTCGAGGATAACGGGATAATTGACGGGAATGCCGTCGCGCGTGATGGCAAGAAAATCGATGCGAGGAAAGCCAACGGTCGATGAAAATTGGATTGTCAGTTGCACTTGACCGTTTCGGGTTGGATTTGGAAAGGCAACTTGGGTGATTTGAACCTCGCCTGCAAAACGTGCGGCAACACGCCAATCGTTCGGGTCTTCGCTTAGGATTTGCCCGTTCTGATTGGTGCGCGTGAAGTTTTCTATCGGGTCGTCTTCTATGTCCGGCTCTGCGCATGAACAAAGGGCGAGCGACAGCAGAATTACAACGCCTTTTGAACAAATACGGCGAAATGTCATTCGAGTTCAGAAGTGCTTTTCGGCAAAATGGGCAACTCAACGACAAATGTTGCACCCTTATTTTTTCCCTCTGATTCCGCCCACAATTTTCCGTCGTGCAACTCAATGAGTTGTTTGGCGATGGAAAGCCCTAATCCCGTTGAAGATTCGCCGCCGGTGGGTTTTGCAGAAAGGCGTTGAAAGCGTCCGAATATCTTCTTCATATCTTCTTCGGTCAGCCCTTGACCTTCGTCGCGCACGGTGAAGCGAACGACGGGCAACCCACTCCCGCCGCTTGATGTGGCGCGAAAGACGCGAACCCAAATTGTTTTCCCGATTGGACTGTATTTGACGGCGTTGCTCAAAAGGTTATCGAAGACTTCGCGAATGCGCTCGGCGTCGACTTCGGCGATGCAGTTTGGCTCGGCGTGGAAGTCGATGCGCTGTTCTTTTTGATTGGCTTGTTGGAGATTGGCGGCAACCACGACCGAAGCCAGTTCGCCGAGACTGCAGGAAAATCGGTTGAGGGTGAATTTGCCGGCATCAATCGCCGTTGTGTTCAAGAGTTCATTGATGAGTTTAATCATGCGTTGTGCGGCGTTTTGAATCGTCATTGCATACATTTGTGCATCGGTTGGGCTTTCCGCGCCTTCTTGTATCAGAGAAGAAAATCCGATGATGGATTGGAGCGGATTTTTGAGGTCGTGCGCGGCGATGGAGAGCAGTTCGGTTTTGAATCGGCTGGCTTCTTCGGCGCGGCGTTGCTCGGCTTCGGCACTGCTCAGGGCACGGGCGAGTTCAGCGTTGAGCGTGTTCAGAGCTTCTTGGGTGCGACGCAATTTGAGCTGCGTGCTGTCGCTGATGCGCGTAATTTTAGCAGTCTGTTGAAGCAGTTTTTCATATTGCTCAATGAGCGTCTCGTATTCCTTTTGAAGGTCTTTTTTGGAAATAGACGTCTGAGAGGCAATCGCACGCGCCCGTTTGGCAAATTCCATTTCCGCTTGAAAGACGCTTTCGGCATCTCGCTCGCGCACTTTTTTTTCTCGCTGAGATTTCGGCAAGGCTTCGCTTGGTTTTATCGCTGCTCATCAATAGGAAACGAGGCTGAACGGCAGGTTGATGTCTTGGGCGAATTCTTCGCCGCTTTCCTGCATGTCTTCGTCGTCTTGTCGGTAATGCCACATCACTTCAACTTTTCTGCCTTTGGCGTGTGCAGATTCCAAGAGGCTGAGCATATCTAAAATGCACTTTGAGGTGCTGGTGTTGAAGTAAGAAAATTTGAAGTTCATCACAATCGGTGACGCCGATTCGGAAAGGTATTGATTCAGCCAATCGAGCACTTGTTGATAAAACTGCAAGGCGGAGTCGGGATACGACTCTCCCGTGATGCTCAACACGCCGCTTTGTGCATCGAAGTTGATGCTGGGCGTGGTTTTCGTCTCGGCAATCGTGAGATTGGTCATAACGGTTTTGAATCGAGTTTGAGGTTATTTGGCAGTTTTATGAATGCTGACGTTCAAGATGAAAAACGACGTGTCGCTCGTGAGCGGTTGCAGGCTGAACTCAAAGGGTTTATCGGATTTTCGCGCCATGTCGATAAGCCCGAGCCCTGCGCCCTTGCTTCCTTCGGGCGGCGTTTGCTTGCGGCGTTCTTGGTAGAGTTTTTTGAGTTCTTCCCTCGAGAGCGCGTTCAGGTGGCGACATTGGGCTTCCAAACGTTCAGCGTCGGCTTTGGTTACGGCGTTTCCCGAACTGATGGAATACATTTCTTCCTGCTCGCTGATGACGATAACACCCACACCGACTTCCTTTCCAATGTGTTGTAGCCAATCTTTTTCCGCTGAGTAGTGCAAGATGTTCTGCGCCATTTCAACGAAGACCGCAAAAATGCGCTGGATTTTGTCGTCATGTTGGAGTTGGTTGCGAACCAGCGCACCCAATTCAACCAAGAGCTCTTGTGAAATCGCGCCTTTGAACGTCATCAAAATACGCGACGTGTTCATATCGTTGTAGTATTTGAGCAGGTCAAAGGGCATGATTGTCCGAGAAACGTTTTTGAAAAAAGCCCGCGAAGTTACGTATTTCAATCGATTTTTGGCTGAAGAACTTTTTGTCCATAGAAATAAGCGGCGGACGATTCGAGATTTTTTTGCACATTCACATTCGGCACTCGATAAGCACGCTTATTTTTGAGGGTGTAAGCCTTTTCGCAGTAACCTTTTCGTTGTCGTTATGAGTGACTTACCAAACGCCTCGTCGGAGCAATCATCAAACCCATCAAATCTTCCGCCGGAGCGACTTCCCGACTTGCCTGTTGGGAGCGACGCTTCGGGCGGCATTTTTCCGAATCGGAATCGTGGGTGCGCCGTTGCGTTTGTGGCAATCGTGGTTCTCTTTTTCGGTACGATTGCGCTTCTCGTCAACTTGCCTGCATCGCGTCCAGAACCCGAAGCGCTCTCGCCGTATTTACAGAAAAAGTTTGACGCCCTGCCGCTTGGCGCGAATGTGATTGCCTTCATCAACCTTCACGCCATTCGCCAAACCGATTTTTGGCAGACGTTTCTTCCCGATAGCATCAAATCCAAGCCGCTTGTTTCCGATTCCAGCACGGTTGGCAAACTCATGCGCCTTGCCGATTTCAATCTCACACGCGACGCTGACACCGTCATTTACGCCGCCGTCAATCGGCTTGAATCCCCTGAACTCACCTTCGCCGTTCTGCTGGCTTCCTTCGACACGGCAAAAGTGCTTAAAGGCTTGCCGCTTTTCGCCAAAGCCCGTAAAGCGATTTCGCCGACGCATACTGCGTTTCGCCTCGATGAAACCCAATGGGTGAGTTTCATCTCGCCGAGAGAGTTGGTTATTTCAAATGATGTCGGATTGATTGAGCGATATGTTGAACCGAAGGAAAGTTTCTTTGCCGCCGATACCGTGATGAAACCGCTTCTTGACGACGTGCGCTACAAGTCGCAGTTGTGGTTAGCGTTGGGTTCAACGCGGTGGGCGATGGAAGCCCTGCGCGGTTTGACCTCATCGAGCGAAGGGCTTTCGGCATCGGGCAACATCAGCAAGGTTGAGCGGCTCACGCTGTGCACCCAATTCTCCGATGGCATTGCCGTCGAGACGATTTGGCACTATGACTCGCGCACGAGTGCCTTTTTTGCCGGCGGCTTAGTTCGGCTTGCCGCGTGGGTTTCCAAGCAGTTCAGCGAACGCCAGAGCCAAGCCATTAAAAAAATTCTCGCCGAACTGAACATCACACAAAACTTGGAAACGTTGATTCTCGAAGCCGACATTGCTCGACCGTTGCTCGATGAGTTACGCAACAATTAGACCTTGACACTGGCGATGACTTCAACTTCCACGCTGGCAGAGAGCGGCAGTTCGGCAACGCCCACCGCACTGCGCGCATGCTTGCCGTTTTCTCCAAAGACTTCTTGAAAAAACTCCGACGCGCCGTTTGCCACAAAAGGCTGTTCGGAAAATCCGCTTTCGCTGGCGACGAAGACGGTAAGTTTGACAATGCGCTCAATTTTTTCAACATCGCCCACGCACGCCGCCATTGCCGCAAGCGCGTTGATTGCACATTGACGCGCCGCGCTTTTCGCTGATTCCTTCGTCACGTCAAGTCCTACTTTGCCTTTGCCGCCCGGCATCAGCACGCCGTCAATGAGTGGCAACTGCCCCGAGGAGTAAATCAAATTTCCAACTTGAACCGCAGGAAGATATGCCGCAAGCGGCTTCGGCGGCACAGGAAGCACAACGCCCCGCGCCGCAAGCGTTTCTTTTATGGTCATGTGAGATAAGTTTGTTTGAACGGATTGTCGCATTTATGAAGATGCCAAATCAACCATAAACCTACAAACGATACCCTCACCCAAGCCTCTTCTCCTCGCTTCGAGAGACTTCACAAACCCGTTGGCAATTCAACGAAAAATGTAGTGCCTCTACCTTTACCTTCCGATTCTGCCCATACTTTGCCTCCGTGCAACTCTACGAGATGCTTGACGATAGATAAGCCCAAGCCGATTGAAGGCTCACCTCCTGTTGGACGTGCCGAAAGCCGTTTAAACTTTCCAAAGAGATTCGCTTTATCTTCTTCGGTCAGACCTTGACCTTCGTCTTGGATTGCAATCAGAAGGGTTGTTTGCCACTCTCCAGTTGGCGTTCCTGCTTTGCGTTCTTCGCTTTTGACCACGATACGTTTTCCTAATGGCGAATATTTAATCGCATTTGAAATAAGGTTATCAAACACCTCATACATTCGCTCTTCATCAATGTCCGCGATGCTGTTGCCGTTGATGTTAAGTTCAATTGCCTGCGATTTTTTTTCCGCACTGGGACGGTTTTGTTCAACCACAGAACGCAAGATTTCAGCCACATCGGCTTGTGATTTTTTTAGCTCGATGACATTCTTATCTAATTTTGCATTGTTGAGCAAATCTTCAATCAAGCGATGCATGCGCTTGGTGGATTGCTCAATGGCTTTAGCAGAAAACATGATTTTTTGCCAGTCTTCTTTGCTTTCTTGAATGATTTGTGAGAAGCCCATGATTGATTGGAGTGGATTTTTGAGGTCGTGAGCGGCAATGCCTAACAGTTCGGTTTTGAATGCATTGGCTTCTTCAGCAATCGCTTTCAGACGCTTGGTTTCGTCAAGGGCTTTCGTGAGTAGGAGGTTTTGCTGTTTGTGCCGTTCGGCTTCTTGACGGGCTAATTCGTTTTCAAACAGCGCGCGTTGAGCGGCGATTTTCTTTCCTTGTTCTTCATTGAAGACGGTTTCTTTGATGGTGTGAAATTTTTGATGGGCGCGGTAAGCTAATTCAAACTCTTTAAGGTGTTCATAGAGCAGAGCCAATTGCTCAAAGACTTCATAGCATACACGGCGCATAGCCAGTTTTTCACCGGCTTCAAGTGCTTGATTCAGAAAGGTTTTAGCCAGAGAATAGTTTTTTTGAGCCATTAGCGTTTTGCCCATCAACACCATCGTTTGAGCCATTGCAGGTTGATCGCCAAGCGCCTGCAAGCGGTCGAGACTTTGTTGATAATACTCGAAAGCACGGTTGTAATCGCCTTTGGCTTGATAAATGCTAGCTATATTCGCAAGCGTTGTCGCAGTGCTGTTTTGTAATCCAATCTCCTCAAAATTTCTTAGCGATTCTTGATAATAGGTCAGCGATACATCGTATTCCTTTGTTGCCTCGTAGACTTTCCCGATTCCATTGAGGGCAATCGCTTCTCTGCGTTTATCTTTGACTTCACGGCTTATCTTCAAACTTTCTTCAAAGGAACGCAGAGCATTGTAGGTGTCGCCAAGCGCAAGATACACTTCGCCGATGTTGACTTGAATGTTTGCAATTTCTCGTGCCTCTCTAAGGGGGTTACGCATTTTCAAACTTTGCATGTAACATTCAATCGCTTTGGAATACTCGCCTAAAAGGACGTGAATTAGTCCGATATTGTTGAGTGTTGAGGCGATACCCGATTCATCGTTGAGCTCGCGCTTGAGCGCAAGACTTTCTTCGTAGTATTTAAGAGCGGTCGTGTAGTTTTCAATTGCATGGTATATCAAGCCAATGTTGTTGAGCGAAGCCGCTATGCCTTTTTTGTCGTCCAACTCACGCCGAAGCGTTAGGCTATCGTTGTAAAAATCCAAGGCTTTGTGATAATTCGCACGGTAGTATTCAACGCGCCCAAGATTATTGAGCACGGAGGCTATCATTGCTCGCTGATTGCTTTTTCGAAACAGCGTTAGCGCGATTCTTGCGGATTCTATTGCGTCATCGTAAGATGCCAATACTGTTTGCGCCATGCTCAATTCGTGATACGTCTGGGCTTTGATGTCGTTCCATTCCTCACTTTCTGAATCTTGCGGTATCATTTTCAAAATTGCTTTGAGCATTTCCATCGTCTCGGTGATTTCTCTGGTCGTATTGTTTTTCACCAAAGTCAACTTATTCCGCGCTTCTGTAAGCAACGATATTTGTTGGTCAGCCTGCACCATTTTCTTTTCTTTGTCTATGTTTTTTGGAGTAAGAAAATACTCCTACGCCCTCAAAATGTGATTCGCCCACAGCACAGATACGACGTTGTATGATTACATTTTGTATGCTATTTAGAGCACAAGTTTTATATTCATCTTCATTATACTTTTCACATTCTCTTAAAACTCGGGGAATAACCATATTGCTATGCTCTATCTCGTTTTGCGTCGCACTTTGGCAACGCTTTTCTTTTCTTTGACATTTGCTTCCCTCGCACTTGCACAAGGATTTACCTACAACACCACGCTTTACGGGCAACGGCTGTATCCAAACAATCGTGGCTCAGGATGCTGGGGCTATTCGGATACAGTCATCGTGAATGGACAGCCGCGCCTTCGCGAACTCGCGTTCTTCGGCTGTTTTAACGGCACGTCAATCGTGGACATCACGACTCCAGCGTTACGCGAACTTGCCTTTATTCCGACGCAATCTACAAATCCAACCAACAGCGGCAACGGCTGGCGCGAAATCCGCACTTCGGGACATTACGCCTACATCACCACCGAAGCCACAGGCGGCGGCTTGCAAATTGTCGACCTCTTGCCTGACCCGACGAACCCCGACAGCGTGCGATTGGTTACCAAATTCAATACAGGCGGAAGCGGCAATAATCAACATAATATCGGCACATGCGCAGGCTACGCATGGGAAGCCGACAACTTCATTTACCTCTGCGGCGGACAAGTAACCGTCGGCTTCGGCAACAGCGGCGGCATGGCGATTTACGACGTCTCAAACCCTACAAGCCCCGTTTTGATGAGCCGCTACGCAACGCGCTATGTGCACGACGTCTATGTCAAAAACGATACCGCCTATCTTGCCAACATCAACGACGGCTTTGTCGACATTGTTGATGTAAGCAATAAATCCAATCCCGTCCGCATTCGAACTTTCACATATCCCGCACCAGCCATTGGCGACGCGGGCACGCACAACGTTTGGGTTTCAGAGGATAGTAAGTTCATCTTCACCACCGATGAAGTCGCGCCCACAGGTCAGAACATTCTGCGTGTTCACGACGCTCGCGATTACAACAACATTATCGTCAATGCCGCGATTTATCGCTCGCCCGTCGGCTCACAAAACGCCGTTGTGCATAACGCCTACGTGCGCGGGAAGCACATTATTATGTCTTACTACACACAAGGCGTTAAAATCGTCGATATTTCCGAGCCGCTCGACCCCGTCGAAGTCGGTGCCTACAACACCTACGGCAGCACGACTGCGTCAGGCTACAACGGCTGTTGGGGCGTCTTCCCGTTTTATCCGTCTGGGAAAATCATCGCCAGCGACATCAACGGCGTGGGGAATTCAACGGGCAAACTTTCGGTCATCGAGTTCAATAATGCGCGTGCTGGTATTGTCAGAGGCGTCGTCAAAGATGCTGTAACCGAGCAAGTGATTGCCGGCGCACAAATCCGAGCCATTGATTACTACAATAAAACTCGAACTTCCGATAGTCAAGGCTTTTATCGAATCCGCACGGTGCAAGGCGAAAACAAACGCTTCGTCGTTTCGGCAAGCGGCTATCGCACCGATACCTTACGCCTTACCGTGCCACCAAACGGCGACTCCATCACCGTCGATATCAACTTGCAACCGAACACGTCGGAGACGCAACCCTCAGCGCGTCCGCAACGCTTCGCACTCCATCAAAACTATCCGAACCCGTTCAATCCGACGACCGTCATCAGTTATCAACTCGAATCGCCGAGCGTCGTCAAATTGGAACTCTTTGACGTAATGGGCAGAAAACTTGCCACATTGATTGATGCTCGACAAAGCGTCGGCACGCACCAATACACGCTCAACGCCGCTCAATTCGCGCTTTCATCAGGCACTTACTTCTACCGACTCACTGCAAACGGATTCACCGATACCAAACGCATGATGCTTTTGAAGTAACGCATCGTGGTCAATTCGCAGTGCGTGAATGAACGTTCTGAATTGAGATTTCGCTTCCTTGACTTTGCGACGTAATTTGTCGCAACAACGCGGAACATTCTATTTTTCATTTATGCAAATTCTTTTCATCATTATCGCCATCATTATTGCCGACCAACTCACCAAGTATTGGGCGAAGCAAACCCTCGAACCGATTGGGCAAATTCCCCTCATCGGTGATTGGCTCAAATTCACATTCACGGAAAATACAGGGATTGCTTTTGGGATTGAGTTGGGAGGACAAGCCGTCGTTACATTTCTATCGGTTTTAGCCACCATCGGCATTAGCGTTTACCTTTACTCACTTCGGCGCGAGAACATTTACTACAAACTTGCCTTTGCGTGCATTTTGGGCGGCGCGATTGGAAACCTCATCGACCGCGCACTTTACGGACGTGTCGTCGATTTCATTCACTTTGATTTGTATCGCGGTTACATTGGCTCGTATTACCTTTCGCTCTGGCCGATTTTCAATATCGCCGACATTGCTATTTCAACGGGGGTTGGAATTATGTTCGTTTGGTATAAGCACATTTTTGAACCTGAACCTGTTGCACCGTCAAGCGAAGCCCCGATAGCGTCCGAAGCGGTCAAACCTGACGAAGAGACGAAGCGTTCCGAAGTTTAATGCGACGACCGCCGCTTGAAATCCCACCCGTACAGATTGATTTCAAGCACGATGCCGCTGTCCAAGTCGCCGTTTGGAAAATCAAAGAGTTTTCCCACGAACACTTGCAAATAGTTATTGACATTCACGCCCCCACCCAAAACGGTCTGCGATTTTTTATGGTCGCCCGTTATGATATCGCCCATCAGCAAAAATCGATCGTTGAGCTTATACTCAAAGCCCGCAATCATGCCGATTTGATCTTCGTCGCCGCCAATGATGACGGAGTTGGCTTGGTAGCCGCCGATGGAGACGTAGCCTTGTTCTATCGGATGCCATTTAAGCAGTCCGTAATTAAAGTAGGCGATTTTTTTCGTCTCGAAACTGCTACTGAGGTTCGGACCGAGTTGCGTGCCGATGTTTAAATTCAAGTGTCCTGGAAAGTTAAATTGCTTCTGCGCCGTTGCCATGACGAGCGGATAGAGCGGCTTGCGGCGGCTGTCGGCGTTGTAGGAAATGAGCCGTTCTCCCGAAAGGCGAAGCGGCAAATCAATGAAATTTATGCCCACATCCCACCCTTCGGCGATGCCGTAAACGAAATGGCTCTTCGTTTCAAGGTCATCTACCTCGTAGAAATTAAGTTGATGTTGATAAAACCACTTGCCGGTCGGCGTAATGTCGCCAGAGGGAATGTTGAACAAGTTTTGTTGTGCGTGCAGAGCGCAAGTTGTGGAAGCCATGAAAAAGAGCGTGAGTGCGAAGACGCGAAACGGTGTGATGAGCATTGAAAAAGTTTCCCGAAAAGGTTTGTAAAGAACTTTGTTGTGCAAAGAACATGGTGCGCACCGTTAAGGTTTCAAGCGCGTATCGAAGGCGTCGCGCAGTCCGTCGCCGAGAAGGTTGATGGCAAGCACAGCGAGCATAATGGCAAGTCCGGGAAAAACCGTCAGCCACCAGCCGTTACCTGAAACGATGTAGGCATAGCCGTCGCGTAGCATGGAGCCCCACGACGCGGTCGGCGGTTGAACCCCGAAGCCGAGAAACGACAGACTCGCTTCGGCGATAATTGCGGTCGCAAAGCCTGCGGTCGCAACAACGGTTACTGGTCCAAGCGTATTGGGCAAGATGTGTTTGAAAATCGTGCGCGCCGCGCTGAAGCCTAAGGCTTTTGTGGCTTCCACAAATTCACGCTCGCGCAAGGAAAAGAATTGACCGCGCACAATCCGCGCCGTATCGACCCACGAGGCTAATCCAACGGCAAGAAAGACTTGCCAAAATCCGCGTCCCAACGCCACGCTGATGGCGATGACGAGCAGAAGTTCGGGAAACGACCACACCACATTCATCACCCACATCACCACCGCGTCGACTTTGCCGCGAAAGTAGCCCGCCAGTGCGCCGAGCGTCAGCCCAATCAGGAGCGAAATGCTGGTCGCAATCACGCCGACCGCCAGCGAAACACGCGCACCGTAAAGGATTCGCGAAAAGACATCGCGCCCGTATTTGTCCGTCCCCATTAAGTAAATCGGCGTTTTGTGCCAATCGGATTCACTGTTGCCAAAGAGTTCACTTGTTGGAATTTTTTCCTCGCGTCCTTCAAAACCAACAATCAAGAGCGTATCGCCATGTTGCTCAAAGGCGCGAATCGGAATGGCTTTGAACGCCTCGCCGCTTGCTGCATCGCTTTTTTTCAAAATCAAATTGCCTTTGAACAAGGGCGGTTTGATTTCATACTCGTAAATCTGTGCGTTAGGGTTCATCGGCGATAGAATTGGCGCAAAGAGCGCGACCAGAACGAAAACAGCAACGAGTATTAAGCCGCCGAAGGCGAGTCGATTGCGCCTAAGGCGTCGCCACGATTGGTAGAGCGGACTGTGCGGCACGGCGTCAGAGAGAAGCGCATCATATTCCGCCTTCATTGAGAGGGATTTTTCGGAAAGAGGTTCAGAGACGTTTTTCATTCCACCGCAACTTTGAAAATGGCTTTCTTGACGAAGTGCGCTGGGGCATGAGGCGCGTGCGCGTCGTGCGGAAAAAATATTGCAAATGTGTCTGGTGCAAGGGTCATTTGAAACGCGGGCTCGTCAGCAAAGAGCATGAAGTCGTTCTCTTCGTTGTAGGGTTTCTCGAGCATTTGGCATTGGTGAAGCGGTTTCCAACCGATGTCGAAGGCGCCATTGATGGTGAGTTGAATATCGATGTATTTGCGATGGGCTTCGAGTTTCGCGTCGTGCGCGCGTGCGTGGTCGTCGGCGATGATGACGAAAAGGTTGTCGCCTTGAAGTTTGTGTGTGCCAATAGGCAAGGCTTTGAAGTCGGGCGACGTGGCAAACGCAAAGGCTTGTTCAAACAACCGATGGTTGCCGTAGTAGTGTGCGGCACGTTCGAGCGTGTCTAAAATCATAACTGCTTGTTCTAATTTTGTTGCGTGAAAATACTTCCTTCAAAGTTAAGAACCACCGACGGAATCGTTGCGACTTCTGGCGGTTCGTTTCCGTCGTGCGAATCGCTATATTCGAGCCTGTTTGAAACGTATTTTTTTTAACCTTTCAAATCTGTACGAAAAATGAGCATCGCCGAACTTGAATCCTCGCTAACGATTGACGTTGAAGAAGTTTTGGGCAAAGAAGCCAAAGACTTGCTTGAACACAAAGCCAAAGTATCCAAAGAGCATCTGCACTTGCCTGGTCCTGACTTCATCGACCGCGTCTGGCTTGGCTCTGACCGCAATCCAAATGTGCTTCGCAATATGCAACTGTTGTTCAACACAGGGCGGCTTGCCGGCACGGGCTATCTCTCGATTTTGCCCGTCGATCAAGGCATCGAGCACTCCGCCGGCGCGTCGTTCGCCAAAAATCCGATGTATTTCGACGGCGAAAATATCGTCAAGCTTGCCATCGAGGGCGGCTGTAATGCCGTTGCCTCAACTTACGGCGTGCTCGGAAGCGTCGCACGAAAATACGCACACAAAATTCCATTCATCGTTAAAATCAATCACAACGAGTTTTTGACTTACCCGAACAAGTTCGACCAAATCATGTTTGGCAACATCAAAATGGCGTTTGATATGGGCTGTGTCGCTGTTGGCGCGACGATTTACTTCGGCTCGCCCGAATCAGGACGGCAAATTATCGAAGTCTCCGAAGCCTTCAAACAAGCACACGATTTAGGAATGGCGACAATTTTGTGGTGCTATCTTCGCAATCCCGCGTTCAAGCAAGATAAAGACTATCACGTTTCCGCCGACCTTACCTCGCAAGCCAATCACTTGGGCGTTACGATTGAAGCCGACATCATCAAACAAAAACTGCCCGAAAACAACGGCGGCTACAAAGCCCTGAACTCAAAGGAAAATCCCTACGGCAAAAGCGATAGCCGAATGTACACCGACCTCGTTACTGACCACCCCATTGACCTCTGCCGCTACCAAGTGCTGAACTGCTACATGGGCAGAGCAGGCTTAATTAACTCCGGCGGCGCGTCAGGTGAGAATGATTTGTTTGATGCGGTTAAAACGGCTGTCATTAACAAGCGCGCCGGCGGCATGGGCTTGATTTCGGGACGCAAAGCCTTCCAAAAACCGATGAAAGACGGCGTCGCCATTCTCAACGCTATTCAAGACGTCTATCTCGACAAAAACATCACGATTGCCTAAACATTCAGTCGAAGCGTTGTAGAACCATAGCACGATAAAGGGCGCACGATTGCGCCCTCTTTATTTCTATCCTTATTTCTCAAATTCCTTCTCAAAAACATTTTTCTCAAAAATCCGTGCCCTATCCGCTAAATCCGTTCAATCCGCGTTCTCTATCAAACAAATTCCCTCTCCTGTTAGTAGGGGGTTAGGGTGAGGTTAAAAGCCGAAACAGCCGACTTCCCCTGTAACGCCTTATTTCATCAGCACTTAAAATTAACGAAAAAAAAATCGAGCGTCGATTTTCCTTGCATCGCCTAAACGCCCGCCGTAACTTTGTTGCGAACTTTGTTCCTTACCAATTTTCAAAAACAAAAGACCCGTTTTCCCACAACGAGAAAACGCGCCCGAAACAAAATGAAGTATGAAGTATTCTTTTTCCATCACGCGCTTACCTTTCGCACTCTTGCTCCTGCTCACTCTCCACAGTTGCAAAGAGAACCCGACCGCGCCGACACAGCCCGACCCCAAACGCACCCTCTCACTTGCCCTTGCCGATTCGTCGCTCCACGAAATCTGGCTCCGACTCTCCCTCCCCGATTCACTCTCAGGCAGACGCGTTAAACTCTTTCGCAACGACACGCTCCGCTACACCTTTGACCTCTCCAACCGCGATACCGTCGTGATGGATAGCGGCTTAGCACTCGGCACACGCTACACCTATCGCGCACTGCGCACCGACAACACCCGCACGCTCGATAGTGCCGCAATCACCACCGCCACCATGCCCGTCACCAGCCACGCCTTTGTATGGCGTGTAGATACACTCGGCACAAGCGCAACTTGGCTTAACGATGTCTGCGTCATCAACGATACTTGTATCTGGGTCGTCGGACAAATTAACGGATATCAATACAACGCCGCTCGCTTCGATGGACATCAGTGGCATTTTTATAGTCTTCAATTTCCACTCTACAATGGTGATGGGACGGTTGCAGGTTACTACAGTGGTGAATGCAGAGCCGTATTTGGATTGTCTCCGACGAGTATTTTCTTCTCAGATGGCGGCGGGGTGATGGTTTGGAATGGTGTGCAAGCACGATATTTATTTCAACCTTTGGCTGTCAGTAAGATATGGGCGAGTTCGGAGAGTGATGTTTATGTGGTTGGGGGCAATGGGTTTATTGCTTACTACAACGGGTCGGTGTGGCGGCGGGTAGAGAGCGGGACGACGGCAACGATTAACGATGTATGGGGAAGCATTGATAAGGCAACGGGCGATACGCTGGTGCTTGCCTCTGTTTCTACAACCGCTACTCAAAGCGACAGAAAAATTCTTCAAATCAAACACGGTAGGACTGCGCACTCCTATAACTGGGTTTCGGGTGTGCAAATTACTGCAACTTATTTCAGAAATCATACGCGCTTGTTCGCGGCAGGTGCTGGAGTTTGGACAAAAAATCACTTATATGATTGGCAAGGTATTTCCTCAAATCTCGTACTCCCTACTTTCAAGCGATGCATTAGAGGAACAGCAGAGAATAATGTTTTTGTGGTTGGAGACTTCGCCTCCATCGCTCGCTTCAACGGTGAGACTTGGCAAGTTTATGTGAATATTCCAAATACCCAATACAGATCCACATCAGGCATTGGCTCAACGATTGTTTGTATTGGGAGAGTACATGTCGTCATCTTCAAAATGATGGCACCTTAGTTTTTTGATTTTATTCAATCATAAACCTCAAAAGGAGGATTAACAATGAAGAAAGCTTTGACTTTACTATTTACATGGGTGGTTTTCTTGCCGGCAATATCTTTTTCTCAAGAGAACTCTCTAATGATTGCTGAAATGTTATTAAAGGTATCAGAGACTCATCCTGATACACCTTCAGTTAAAATTGTGAGGTTGTATCAAGAGCCTGATACCTTGATTCCGTATAGCAAAACAATTTCAACCGGCACCTTTGGAATTGCAGCAGGTTACAATGTTGGGGCTGATGCAATTGGAATCGGAGGAGGACACCTAAATGCAATGTCTTGCAATTTGCCAGGCGTTTTATGTCCAGCAATTGATTCATCAAGATGGTATCGTTTAAGAGTGACAGACACAAACTCAGTTGGTATGAGAAAAGACAGATATGTAAGATTTTTTGTTCCGGGTGCGCCCAACATGGGAGATTGGCACTTTTGGTATGTGAATGGTTCATTTTCTCTTTTCACAAATAACAAAAATATCAGTACTGATACCATTACGCGAAATTGGACAAGCGGAAATGCTTTTCGAGTTGACCAATTTGATGTTAATCGGGAAGATGAAATGCAAAGCGTTGATAGTATTGGAGTTTGGAGAACATCTGGCTTTGAAAGTATCAAAGTGCCTACGATAGTCTCTGTGTATGATATCACGCCGATTTTGAGAGGGTCTGTGAATAGGGTGGATAATCTGAAATTTTACCAATGGGATAAAGGGAATGAACGAGTTGTGCGCACGCAAAAATACGTCCTGCCGATTGATACATCACTCACAGAGTTTCGTTCAACGATGATGAGAACGGAGACTTCAGTTTTTATCAAGAACGAGCTAATAGACGCGCCGAATGCGAGTTGGAGCGAGATAGAGTTCCGAGACCCGTGGTTTGTGGATACGACCGACCAATACGGCAAGCGCAATCGCGGCGCAGTGGAAGCGCGCTTTTGGTCGCGCCCGTCGCCCTTCACGCCCGACGCCACGACGCTTTACAACGGTGAAGCCTACAAAGGCGTTTTCTTGAATCAAGGATATAATGCCCAACTACCATACAATCCTTACTACACGATTCGGACACAGGATAATTTAAGCGTCGGGGGTAGCACGGCGCGGTTTCTTGGTTGGTCGGCAAGCGGAGCGAGTTTGGTTCAAGAGCAAGGGATTTCAGACACGCTTCGCAAGGCGGTTGTGTTTCAAAGCCCGACTGCCGAAGTCAAGGCAATCTACAAAGGGCGGTTGCTCTCGTCTCTGGCTGACGCGACCAATTCGGGAAGCCAACGCACGCTTGCTAATGCACAAGGTGCAACGCTCTACAACAATGTATTTTATCTTGTTTATGAATCCGCAGGCAAAATCTGGCTGACCTACTCTACCAACAGCGGCACAAGTTGGTCAAACGAACGCTATCTCGGCGACGGCAAAAACCCAACGGTTGCCGCCAGTTCGCAATTCGCCTTGATTGCTTGGCACACGGGTTCGGGGCAACTCAATTGCAGGCTGTTCTCATATGACCCTGTTGCGCCTGGCGGCACAGAGGCAGAGGTTCAATCCCAAACATTGGGCGGCGGCAGTGGTTCAGACGATGTGCCGTTCATTGCTATGGGACGCACCACAGGCGTTTTATCCAACCAAACCGAAACCGCTTCGCTGGCACTGACGCTCTCCGACGTCGGCTTGAACGGCAGTTCGCGCACGGGCTTAACCTATCACGAACTCGGTGCAAACTTGCTTCCCGACACGCTCGCGCTCTCACCTATCAGTGTATTTTCATTGCTCAAAAGTCGTCGCTTCAATTTGAACTCGCTGAACTCGTTGCTCGCCGATTCCGTCAATCAAATTTCGGCAGTCGTCAAAGGGCACTCCGAGCATCTCTACGACCTCACACAAAACAACCCCGTTCAACTCGCCGTTGAACTCTTTAATGCCCAAACGAATCAATGAACCTCACCCTGTCCGCTTGCGCGGACTTCCCTCTCCTATGAGGAGAGGGGTGTTTCGGCATCGCCGAAACAGGGTGAGGTCGGGCGGAGTCAGGGGCGCGTCAAGGTCTTGGGCTTCGCGATTCAACCTTCACACAAAGCCAACGCACTGAATACAACTGAACTCGTGAATGCAAGCGGCGCAAATGCCATTGTCAATCGCATCGGTAATCAATCTTCGCAAACCGAAAGTGTGGGAAGCGTTCCGACGAAGTTCGCGCTTTCACAAAACTATCCGAACCCGTTCAACCCTGTAACGGTCATTCGCTATGAATTGCCACAAGCGAGCGTTGTCAAACTGCAAGTCTTTGATGTGCTGGGTCGGGTAGTGGCGACGCTGGTTAATGAACGCCGTGATGCGGGCATTTACGAAGCGGTGTTCAACGCCAGCACGCTTTCCAGCGGAACATACTTCTACCGTCTGCAAGCGAGCACGACGAATGGCGCGTCAAGTTCAAGTTTTGTGGAGACAAAGAAGATGATGCTGGTCAAGTAGTTGAAAGTGGAGAGTGAAGAGTTAAAAATGGGAGGAATAACATTCAACGCTTCGCTCTCAATTCTCAACTCTTATCGTCAATCCACGCACCCTATTTAACCTCACCCTGTCTGCTGGCGCAGACGTCTCTCTCCTACGAAGAGAGGATAAATCCGCGCCGCCTTTTGTTTCCTCTCCTGTTAGTAGAGGGGGTTAGGGTGAGGTCTGTCTTCTCTCTTTCATGCCGAGTTCAAATACTCGCGCAGATACTTTGCTGTGAACGAGCGGTCGCTTTTTGCGACCTCTTCGGGCGTGCCAACGGCGACAAGTTCGCCGCCTTTTTCACCCGCTTCCAAGCCCAAGTCGATAATCCAATCCGCCTGTTTAATCACATCAAGGTTATGCTCAATGACGACGAGCGTGTTGCCGTTTTCAATCAGCCGATTAAAGCACTTGATGAGTTTTTGAATATCGTCGAAGTGCAGTCCGGTGGTTGGTTCGTCAAAAATGAAGAGTGAATTTTGCGCGTCGTTGTTTGCAATGTGGTAGGCAAGTTTCAAGCGTTGTGCTTCGCCGCCCGAGAGGGTGCTTCCAGATTGTCCAAGTTGCAAGTAGCCCAGCCCGACCTCCGTTAAGACCTTCATTTTTCTTATGATGTTTTTTTGGTCTTTGAAGAAGTCCATTGCTTCGTCAATGGTCATCTCGAGCACGTCGGCAATGGATTTGCCGTTGTAAGTGGCTTCGAGGGTTGCGGGTTTGTAGCGTTTGCCGTTGCAGTCTTCGCAAGGGGTTTCGATATCGGCAAGGAACTGCATTTCAACCGTGATGACGCCTTCGCCCGCGCAGGTTTCGCATCGTCCGCCGGGAATGTTGAACGAGAAGTAGCCTGCGTCCCAGCCTTTGAGTTTGGCGACTTGGGTTTGTGCAAAGAGCGCGCGAATGTCATCAAAAATTTTGAGATAGGTTGCCGGATTGCTTCGGCTCGTTCTACCAATCGGCGATTGGTCAATCATCTCAACCTTATCAATTCGGTCAATGCCTTTGAGGGCTTTGTGCGTGCCGACTTTTTCCGATGTGCCGACCTTTTGCTTCAAAATGCCAAGATACAGAATATCATTCACGAGTGTTGATTTACCGCTACCACTCACGCCTGTTACGCATGTCATGACGCCCAGCGGAAATTTGACATCAATGTTTTTGAGATTGTTCTCTAATGCGCCAACGACTTCAATAGCGTTGTTGAGATTGACCTTGCGTCGTTTTTGGGGTAGTGGAATGGCGTTCACATTGCGCAAGTATTTGCCGGTGAGCGATTTCGGGTGCGAGAGAATTTCTGTCGGCGAGCCTTGAAAGACGATGTCGCCGCCGTTTCTGCCCGCGCCCAAGCCGATGTCGATAATCATATCCGCCGCTTCCATGACTTCACGGTCGTGCTCGACAACGATGACGGTGTTTCCGATGTCGCGCAATTTTTTAAGAATCTTGATGAGCCTTGCCGAGTCGCGTTGGTGCAAGCCGATGGAAGGCTCGTCCAAAATGTAAATCGAGCCCATGAGCGATGAACCAAGCGAGGTAGCAAGGTTGATGCGTTGGGATTCGCCGCCGGAAAGCGTCGTGGCGGTTCGGTCGAGTGTGAGGTAGTCGAGCCCGACTTCCACGAGGTATCCGAGCCGTTTTTCCAATTCCGCCAGAATGGTTGTTGCAACGTCGCGGTCGAAGCGTGAAATCTCCATCGTTTTGAAAAAGTCGTTTGCCTCGCCGATGGTCATTTGCACAACGTCGTGAATGGTTTTGCCAGCAATTTTAACATTGAGGGCGGCTTTTTTGAGACGCGAGCCGTTGCACTCGGGGCAAACGCTGTATCCGCGATACTTCGCAAGCAATACTCGATAGTGCATTTTGTATTGTCCTTCGCGCTCGACCTCTTTGAAAAATCCTGTAATGCCGATAAAGCCGTCTTTCGGAACGCCGTCCCACAAGAGTTTACGCACGGCGGCGGGCAATTTGCCGTAAGGCACGTCAAGCGGAATGTTGTGCTTTGGCGCGATGCGAATTAAATCGCGAAGGTGTTTGGAGTGCTTGTCGCTCGTCCAACACACGATTGCACCGTCTCTGATGGACAGCGCGCGATTTGGCACAACGGCATTTTCATCAATGCCAGTTACACGCCCGAATCCTTGACAGACGGGACACGCGCCCGCCGGCGAATTGAAGGCGAACATCTGCGGCGAGGGTGCTTCATACTCCACGCCGTTCAGTTCAAACTTATCACTGAAAACATACTCTCTTCCGCCCAACACGCGCACAAGGCAGTATCCGTTTGATTCTGCAAACGCCACTTCTGCCGCTTCAGAAATGCGCTGTTGGGTTTCTGCATCAGTTCGGAGCACGAGCCTATCTACGAGCACCATCAGTTTGGCTTGCTCTTTTTTAGACAGTGCTAACAACTTTTTTTCGGACTCCTGTTCGTTCAAATCAAACAGGGTTTCGCCTAATGCAATGCGGAAAAATCCTTTTTGTTTGAGCGTCTGCAATTCTTCTTTAAGCGTACGCGCTTTGGACTGTTCATCGGTGTGATGTGGCATCGGGAAGCCGATATAGAGTTTCGTGCCTTCATCAAGCAGGCGCACTTGATAGACTACATCTTCGGGCGAATGTTTCAAGACCATTTCGCCTGTGTCGGGCGCGTAGGTTTTTCCGATGCGGGCAAAGAGCAATCGAAGGTAGTCGTAAATCTCCGTAACCGTGCCAACGGTTGAGCGCGGATTTTTGGAAATTGTTTTTTGTTCAATGGCAATCGCAGGCGCAATTCCCGAAACATACTCCACATCGGGCTTGGGCATGCGCTCCAAGAATTGACGAATGTAGGCGGACATGGACTCAACATAGCGTCGATGCCCTTCGGCGTAAAGCGTATCGAAGGCAAGGCTCGATTTGCCCGACCCCGAAACGCCCGTAATGACTACGAGTTTGCGGCGAGGAATGAAGATATCGATGTTTTTGAGATTGTGCGTCTTAGCGCCTTTGATGAAAATGCCGTTAGTGGTTTGCGGTGCAGTTGCCTGCGTTGCTGTCCGAGTTGTAAGCATGGTGCTAAGGTTGGAAGCCGATTCTTGAAACTTCAAGATAACATGAAATCCTAACCCGTGAAGCGCAATCAAGGGTTTTTGCGTTTCTGGCTTATCGCGCACGACAACGGAAAAATTTGTAACTTCGCGCCTTAAATTTTTTGAGACCATGAAAATCGGAGCGATTGAGATAGACAAGCCGATTGTGCTTGCGCCAATGGAAGACGTCACCGACCCGTCGTTTCGCCGACTGTGCAAGCGATTCGGGGCGGATATTGTTTATACCGAGTTCATCAGTTCGGAAGGCTTATTGCGCGGTGCGGCGCGCTCTTGTCGAAAGCTCAAAGTCTTCGATGACGAGCGTCCTGTCGCCATTCAAATTTTCGGCAACGATGTGGAAGCGATGGTCGAGGCGGCGTTAATCGCCGAAGCATCGAATCCGGATTTCATTGACATCAACTACGGCTGTCCCGCAAAGAAAGTCGCCGGACGCGGCGCAGGCTCCGGCTTGCTCTGCAACCCAACGTTAATGGAAGACATCACGGCGGCAATCGTCAAAGCCGTTAAACTTCCCGTTACCGCCAAAACGCGCATCGGTTGGGACGAACACTCTATCACGATTCTCGATACGGTCAAACGCCTTGAAGGCGCAGGCATTCAAGCCCTTACCATTCACGGACGCACCCGCTCACAAATGTTCAAAGGCGCGGCAGATTGGACTTGGATTAAACGCGCCAAAGAAATTGCGAGCATTCCCATCATCGGCAACGGCGATATATGGACGGCGAAAGATGCGGTTAAACATTTTCAAATCACCCAAGTCGACGGCGCGATGATTGGACGCGGCGCCATCGGCAATCCGTTCATTTTCCGCGAAGCCAAATCGTTGATGCAAGGCGTTGAGATTCCACCGCCGACCTTTCACGAGAAAATTCAAGTCGCGATTGAGCATCTGAACATGTCGTTAGAATGGAAGGGCGAAAAATACGGCGTCTTGGAAATGCGTCGCCACTACGCCTCGTATCTCAAAGGCATGCCGAATGTGAGCAAGGTGCGCGACTTTTTGGTGCGCGAAGAACAGCCACAAAACATCATTGACCGCCTGTTGGAATATGAACACGAGTGCGAAAGGTATCTTGCCGAAGGCACATTTGAACGCTATGCGCAAACGCTCAACGACCATTCCAAACGGTTAGTGCTTGAACCCGCCGTGGTGGAAAGTTGAACACGGGCGCATCAGCCAATATCTTTTCTAACATCGTTTCAGCGGAAGTTCGCCCAAAGAAAACGGTTTGAAATTTGAATCGCGAAGCGGTAAATTTCACACCTTTTATCCTAACAAACGTTTTCAACGAAGGGGCTCAATAGAAGGAAATGGAGACGCTTACGAAATCGAATGTGATTCGCATAAAAAACACACTGACCAGCAAGAAAAAACCGCTCGACTCGCCTTCTGACGACGCACAAGCGCAAGCCTTGCTTAAAGCAAACGGACCGATTCCGCAACACATTGCCATCATTATGGACGGCAACGGACGCTGGGCGGCGCGACGCGGCGAAATGCGCGTCTCTGGGCACAACGCCGGGGTCAAATCCGTGCGCGACACCGTCGAAGCCTGCGCGCAACTCGGCGTCGGCTATCTGACGCTGTATGCCTTCTCGACGGAAAATTGGAAACGCCCGAAAAACGAAGTTTCCGCACTCATGCATCTCTTGATTCAAGCCCTTCGCAAAGAGACGAAAACGCTTCACGAAAACGACATCAAACTCAACGCCATCGGCAATATCTTCGCGCTTCCGCCCAACGTGCGCGAAGAATTAGAAGAAGGCATGGAACTGACGCGCCACAACAAACGCATGACGCTCTCGCTCGCACTTTCATATAGCGGACGCTGGGAAATCATGCAAGCCACCAAACGCATCGCCGAAGAAGTCAAAGCCGGACGATTAGACCCTGACGACGTCACCGACGAAGTTTTCGAACGATACCTCGTTACCTACGGCATGCCGCATCCTGATTTGCTCATTCGCACCAGCGGCGAATTCCGAATCAGTAACTTTCTTCTGTGGCAACTTGCCTACACCGAAATTCACATTACCGATTGCTATTGGCCTGACTTCCGACGCGATAAACTCTACGAAGCCATTCGCGACTTTCAACACCGCGAACGCCGTTTCGGCATGACGAGCGAGCAACTTGCCGCGCTCACTAACCCACTGCATCAAACACATCAGCCGTGACACTCGGAAACTGCTTTGGCTTAACCAATCATTTCGCATCAATACGCCGCATGACGCCTCGCCGCCTATTGCGCCTCTTGTGCGCTTGCTTCATCATCTCAACACCCACGCTTTTCGCCCAAGACACACCCGACGACGATGATCATGCTAAATTCCAACTCGACTTCTCCGAACCCGCCAAGTATCAAGTGCTCGGCATCTCCGTAGTCGGAAACTCCACCATTTCAGAAAAAGATATTCTCGCTCGTTTCCCCATTCAAGTCGGTCAAGAAATCACGATTCCAAGTAGCGAACTCGCCGACGCCATCAAGCGGCTCTGGAAACAAAAACTCTTCAGCGACATCCGCGTCGAAATTGACCGCAAAACCTTTGAAGGCGTCTTCCTTTCTATTAAGGTCAAAGAAAGTCCTGTCCTCACCCAAATCGCTTTCGAGGGCAACAGCGAATACGATGAGGAAGACTTGCTCAAAAAAGTCGAACTCACACGCGGCGCAACCATCACTGACCAGATGATTTATCTTGCTCGCCAGCGACTTTTGAAATTCTATGAAGAGGAAGGGTACCTTTTATGCGAAATTGATTACGAACTGCGCGAAACTAAAAAAGGTCGCGCCACGCTCTTCTTCAAAATCAAGGAAAATGACCGCGTCATCATCGAGCGCATCAACTTCGTTGGAAATAAAGCCTTCGACAAAGGCGAACTGCTCGGCACCCTCGAAGAAACCAAACAACTCAACTTCTGGCGACGCATTTTCTCAAAGCCAATTTTAGACCGCAAAAAATACGACGACGATAAAGACAAACTCGTTACCTTCTATCGCGAGAACGGCTACCGCGACGCTTACTTCAAACGCGACTCGATTTACTACACGCCCGACAAGCGCGCCCTGCACCTGACCATTTTCCTCTACGAAGGACCGAAATACGTCTTGCGAAACGTCCAATGGGAAGGCAACACGCTTTACTCTCGAGCCGAGTTGGACGCCGTTTTCGGCTACAAAAAAGGCGATGTGTATAACGAGAAAAAAATCATGGAACGCCTCACCTACTCGCCCGAAGGCGGCGACGTCGGTTCGCTCTATCAAGACCGAGGCTACCTCACGTTCCGTGCCGATAAAGAAGAAACGGTCGTCGAGGGCGACTCGATTGACCTGAAAATTTTCATCACCGAAGGCAAGCAATTCCGTATCCGCAACGTCGGCATCGTCGGAAATACCAAAACCAAAGACCGCGTGATTCGACGCGAACTCTACACCATTCCCGGCGACCTTTATAGCCGCGAAAATATCATTCGCTCAATCCGTCAAATCGCCCAGCTCAACTACTTCGACCAAGAAAAAATTACGCCCGATATTCAGCCCAAAAGCGAAGAGGAAGTCGACGTTACTTACAACGTCACCGAAAAATCCACCGATACATTCAACGCCTCCGCAGGATATAGCGGCGCGATTGGCTTCACTGGCGCACTGGGTCTCACGTTCAACAACTTCTCCATTCAAGACATCACCAAACGCGAAGCCTATACCCCACTTCCGCACGGCGACGGACAACGGCTCGACTTCCAATGGCAATTCGGACGATTCAACTTTCAAACGCTCTCGCTCTCCTTCACTGAACCTTGGGCGTTTGGCACGCCTACCTCGCTCGGCTTCAGCATTTTTGATACGCGCCAAAACTTCGGACAAGAGTTGCAACAAACCGGCGTTTCGGTTTCCGTTGGTCGTCGATTAACATTTCCCGACGACTACTTCCGCATCGATTACACCTTCCGCTTTCAACGCAACCGCGTAGGCGGCGCAACGGCGGGCGCATTTCAGCAAGGACTGTTCTTCGTTACCGCCGATGAATACAGCGTCATTCAAACCATTTCGCGCAACAGCACCGACAACCCGATTTATCCTCGACGCGGCAGCGATTTTTCATTCGCCACACAACTTTCTGGCGGTCCGCTTCCGGGCACGGTCGACTTTCTCAAATTTACCCTTCGAACCGGGTGGTTCTCTCAAATCGCTGGCGACTTGGTGCTCACCACCAACGCCGACTTTGGCTCGCTGGAACGCATCGGCAATCAGAACAGCAACATTCCCGCCATTAACTTTTTCTACATGGGCGGTAGCGGGATTTCGTTCCTTCCCACCGTCCCTCTGCGTGGCTATCCCGACCAAGGGCTTGGCGTTTTTGACCCGAACTTGCGCATCTTCACAGGAAACTTCTACACGAAATTTCAAACCGAACTGCGTTACCCGATTAGTCTAAATCCGCAAGCGACCGTTTATATGCTTCTCTTCGCCGAAGCAGGAAACATTTACGCCAATGCGGCACGGGCAAATTTTGCTGACCTCAAACGCTCCGCAGGCATTGGCGTGCGCGTCTTTTTGCCGATTGTCGGGCTTATCGGACTCGATTACGGCTATGGCTTCGACCCCGTGCCGTCTAATCCCGGTCGCCCCAATCAAGGATGGAACTTTATTTTCACCTTCGGACAATTTGCACGATAACTTTCGCGAATAACACTTTCATGACAACGATGAAACGAATTTTAAGCGGCATGCGCCCGACAGGCAAATTGCATTTGGGGCACTATGTCGGCGCACTCGAGAATTGGGTTCATTTGCAAGAGAGCGGCGAGTATGAGACTTATTTCCTTGTCGCTGATTATCACTCGCTTACGACAAACTTGGATTCCAGCATGACTTATCAGAACTCGCTCGACATGGTCATTGATTGGCTCTCAGCTGGCATCAATCCTGAAAAAAGTCCCATCTTTCGTCAATCTCAAATTAAAGCGCACACGGAACTGTTTTTAATTTTTTCGCTTCTGATTACGACCTCGCGCCTCGAGCGCAATCCGTCGCTCAAAGAGCAAGTGCGCGATTTGGAATTAGATACGATTTCCTATGCGCATCTTGGCTATCCCGTTCTGCAAGCGGCAGATATTCTGCTCTACAAAGGCTCGGTCGTGCCGGTGGGCGAAGACCAGCTGCCGCACATTGAAATCACGCGCGAAATTGCACGTCGCTTCAATCAAGCCTATCCAAAACCAAATGGGGAATCCGTCTTTCCTGAACCCGAAGGCAAAATCACTCAATTTGCGCGCTTGGTTGGATTGGACGGCAAAGCGAAAATGTCTAAATCGCTTGGCAACACAATTCTGCTTTCCGACCCGCCCGATGAAGTGATGAAAAAAGTGCGCACCGCCGTTACCGACACCGCGAAGATTCGCAAGAACGACCCGGGCAATCCCGACGTGTGCACCGTCTTTGCGTATCACAAGCGATTCAGCAACGCGGAAGAGGTCAAGCAAATCGATGCCGATTGCCGAAGCGGCGCATTAGGCTGTGTAGAGTGCAAAAAACGGTGCGCAAACAGTATTTCCGATTTTCTCGCCCCTATCTTGGAACGACGCCAGCACTTCGAACAAAAGCCCGATGACATTAAAGCCATCTTGCACGACGGCGAAGCCCGCGCCAAAAAAGTCGCCGACGAAACCATGTCCGAAGTCCATCTTGCCATGAAACTCGGTTAGAACTTTTCGCCTTTTGCTGTATTTTCCTGAAAATCTATCAACATCAACACCTATGCTCGAGAGCGATTTTCGTCAGACCTTCAACGCCTCTTTCAAGCCTGAAAATTATCAAGCCCTTGTTGCCGACCTCAATCAAACTGGCAGACAATCACTTGAATTTCGCGTGAGTGAAACGCCCTTTTTCTTGTCGCAATCGCTTACCAACGAACTGATTTCGGCGGCAAACACCATTGTTGACGAGCTTTGCACTGAACGCATTTGGCGGCGCATTAACGATGCCATTCCGCCTCATCTTCTCGTCCCGAATGAAGACGCGCACCCACAGTTTCTTCAAATCGATTTCGCTGTCTGCGAGGACGCGCAGGGCAACCCGCTTCCGCAACTGATTGAACTGCAAGGCTTTCCGACCGTTTTCGCCTTCCAAGCCTTGCTCGACGAAAAATTGCGCCAGCATTACGCCATTCCACCTGAATTGACCTCTTACTTTAATGGACTTTCACGCGACACGTATTTAGCCGCCCTCAAAGACATTTTGCTCGGCGACGCCGCGCCCGAAAACGTCATTCTCTTGGAAATCGAACCCGATAAGCAAAAAACACGCATCGATTTTTACATCACCGAAGATTACTTCGGCATTACTCCCGTTTGCCTGACTCAAGTCAAAAAACATGGCTCAAAACTTTACTATCACAAAAACGGCAAAGAGATTCCGATTGAGCGTATTTACAACCGCGTCATTTTTGATGAACTCGATAAAAAAAATCTCTCATTTGATTTCTCGTTTCAAGACGACCTTGACGTGAAGTGGCTCAATCACCCGAATTGGTTTTTCAAAATCTCGAAGTATTGCCTGCCGCTCTTTGAAAGCAAATACGTGCCAAAGTGTTATTTCCTCTCCGACCTTGAACGCTATCCCGACGATTTAGAACATTATGTGGCAAAGCCGCTCTTCTCGTTTTCAGGCGGTGGCGTCATTATCGACGTAACCAAAGAAGAATTGGATAAGATTGAAGATAAATCGAATTACCTCTTGCAACAGAAGGTCAACTACGCGCCTGCTATTGAGACGCCCGAAGGTGGCACAAAGGTCGAAATACGTATGATGTTCTTCTGGCCCGACGGCGACCCGAAACCCATGCTTGTGAATAATCTTGTTCGAATGAGCCGAGGCAAACTCATCAACACGATGTTCAACAAAGTTCAAACTTGGACAGGCTCAAACATTGCCTATCACTTCTAAGTGCGCTTCTGTGCACGAAACGTTCACCATTGCACTTTGTTTTTTATCTTCGCCTTCTTTCAACCTGTGAATTCAGAGTAACCTTATTTGCAATGGCAATTTCAGACATCGTCAGAACGCGCTTTGCGCCATCGCCCACAGGCTACGTGCACGTTGGCGGACTTCGAACCGCGCTTTACAATTACCTTTTTGCAAAAAAGCATGGCGGCAAATTTATCCTTCGCATTGAAGACACCGACCAAACACGGCTCGTTGCGGGTGCGGCGGAAAACATTGAGAATGTCTTAGAATGGGCAGGCTTAATTCCCGATGAAAGCCCGCGACGAGGTGGCGACTACGGTCCTTACACACAATCGCAACGCCTCAACATCTACAAACAATACTGCGAACAGCTCATCGCCGAAAAGAAAGCCTACTACTGCTTTTCCACGCCCGAAGAGTTAGAGGAAGTCCGCAAATTGCAACAAAAGCAAGGGCTACAACCGAAGTATAATCGCAAATGGCTTCCTGAATCGATGGGCGGCTCAATGCCCGAAAGCAAAATCAAGGAAGCCTTAGAATCGGGGATTCCGAAAGTGGTACGCATGAAAGTGCCCGACGGCATCACCATCAAAGTTCATGATGTGATTCGCGGCACGGTCGAGTTCGACTCCGCCGTCGTCGATGACCAAGTGCTTCTGAAAGCCGACGGATTTCCGACCTATCACCTTGCTGTTGTTGTCGATGATTACTTAATGAAGATAACGCATGTGATTCGCGGTGAAGAGTGGCTTTCTTCAACGCCGAAGCACGTCTTGCTTTACGACTTCTTCGGCTGGGAAAAACCGGTTTATGCCCATGTGCCACTTCTTTTGAATCCTGACCGCACAAAACTCTCGAAGCGTCAGGGCGATGTGGCAGTTGAAGATTACATCAAAAAAGGATATAGCCGCGACGCGCTTATCAACTTTGTTGCGCTCTTGGGCTGGAATCCGGGTAGCGGAAGCGAGCAGGAAATTTTTACGCTCGAAGAATTGCTCCAACAGTTCTCACTTGAACACGTCGGCAAATCGGGTGCAATCTTTAACCTTGAAAAACTTAGTTGGATTGAAAAAGAACACATTCGGCGCAAAAGCGATGAAGAACTCGCTCAAGCCATTCGACCGATTTTGGAAGAGGCTCTGAAAACGCGCCAAACCGCACTGCCGATTGAACTGATTACCAGCGACGCTTATCTGATGGCGGTCGCCAAAGAGATGAAAGAGCGCGTGCATTTCTTGCATGAGTTTGTCACCTTCAGCAGTTACTTCTTTTTTGAACCCGAAACCTACGAGGAAGAAGCGGTCAAAAAACGTTGGAAAGAAAACACCAATGTGCTTTTGTTGGAATTTGTTGCACAGTTAGAAATCCTGCCTACCTTCACCGCGTCGGAGATTGAATCGGCGTTGAAGTCCTTTTGCGATACGAAAGGAATTAAGACGGCGGAGATGGTGCATCCGATTCGCCTTGCCGTGTCGGGCGCGAGTTTCGGTCCGAGCCTGTTTCACATGCTTGAACTTCTTGGTAAAGAGGCGGTTTGTCGGCGAATTCAGCACGCCACCGAACGCTTGAAGTTCGAGCCTGCCGCCACATCGTAAATCCGCCCTCATTTAACCTCACCCTGTCTGCTGGCGCAGACGTCCCTCTCCTTTGAGGAAAGCGTCAGGGCGAGGTCGTGTTCCCTCTCCTTTTAGGAGAGGGTTAGGGTGAGGTCCAACCCGCACTCCGCCAGCGTGGCGCGTGAAGAGTGAAGGACAACTTTCAACGCTTCACGCTTAATTCTCAACTCCTTTCGCACTCCGCAAATCCGACTTCCTTTACACACATTTGTCGGAAGCCTTAACTCTCGAAACCAGAATCTCCCCAGTCCGAAATCGAAATTCGCGCAAAATCAAGGACAAAATGACAAACGTTTGCTATTTCCTTGCACGAAATTCCGCCCGATTTTAGCAATGCCGTTTTGAAGCGGTGTTCTAAACAATCAACTCTTTAAACTTAACGCATCATGAAGCGATTCACCTTTTCTCTATTAGGACTGTGCGTCTGTCTTTTGACGATTGCCGCAATTGTCCCTCCCGCCGCCTTTGACGACCTCGTCGGTCAAGCCAAACTTTTCACCGTTTATGACGGCAAACTCGTTGTGGGAGGCTATTTCAAGAGTGCCGACCGCCGCCCCGCCAACAACATGGCTTTGTGGGACGGCGCGAAGTGGTCGACGCTCAAAAAAGGCGTTGATGCCATTCCCAAAGACCTGTGCGTGGTCGGAAAAGACCTCTACGCCTGCGGCGATTGGAGCTACGTCGACAAAGAAGACAACTCCAAGTATGTTGAAGCCGGTCAAGTGGCAAAATGGGACGGCACGAAGTGGAGCAGCTTAGCCAAAAAAAACGTCGTCGATCAAAAAGTCTGGTGCTTAGCGACGGACGGCAAAAACCTCTACATCGGCGGAAGGTTCACCAAGGTTGACGATAAACTCGAAGCCAGCAACCTCGCCGTTTGGGACGGTAAGAAACTTTCCGTCTTGGGCAATCAGAAATTTCAAGGCGACGGCGGCAGAGGCATTGGCACAATTCTCGCTATGGCGCACCACGACGGCAAACTCTTCGTCGGCGGGATTTTCGGAACGATTGGCGATGAACCCGCCTCGCGCGTGGCTTATTGGGACGGAAAATCTTGGACGGAAGCCGGCAATAAAGGCTTGAACAACCAAGTTACGCTCCTCAAAAGCGACGGCAAAACCCTTTACGCCGCTGGTAAATTCACCGCCGCCGGCGACGGCACCCCGCTCAAAGGCGTCGCAAAATGGGATAACGGCAAATGGTCGCCGCTCGGCAACGATGGTCTTGACGACGTAACCGGCTTAGCCATTGACGGTAACACGGTCTACATCGCCAATGGACAAGAGGTCATCAAGAAGTGGGACGGCTCATCTTGGTCGGATTTGCCTGCGATTTCTATGGCGAATCTTTACGGCGTCGGCGTGCATAACGGCGTGGTATATGCCGGCGGCGAATTTAACGACGGCAAATTCGGCGGAATCTGCAAACTGGTAAACGGAGCTTGGGAAGCCGTCTCCAAGTAAACTTCACTCACGATAAAGCACCGCTGTGTAGCGGGGGAATACAGGGGTGCTTTGTCGCCTGAAATAAGAATCCCTTCGCCTCGAAATCGAAATTCGCGCAAAATCAAGGACAAAATGACAAACGTTTGCTATTTCCTTGCACGAAATTCCGCCCGACCTTTGTAACGGCTACCAAGCCAAATGCAACTTAAAGTCAACCTAAACCCATCTCAAAAGATGAAAAACATACGAAAACTCTTTCTGCTGGCTTGTTTTCTGACGATTGCCTTCGGCGCACGGGCGCAAGAGCAATCCTTACAAAACGCGCTCAATCCCGACGGGACGGTGCGCGCAGGTGCCGACGGCTCTTACAACGCACAAGGCTACCAAATGCGGATTGGACCGAACGGACAGCCTGTTTTTGTCGCAAGCACC
>JBDNCJ010000026.1:0-39479 GCA_046719715.1 Chloroherpetonaceae bacterium
TATCGCTCCGCTTCAATCGTTACGGCTTCGTCTTTGCGATTCTTGAAGGTGATTTTCCAAGTCGTTTCGCTTGCGCGGTCAGAAAGTTGTTTGTAATCGGTTTGAACTTCTTCGGCGACAATGTCGAAGGCATCGCCGATTTTAAGCGAGACTTTTTCGTCTCTGGGCGTGTGGTCGATTTGGTCTTCGCCGATAAATTCAAGTGCGCCTCTATCTTCCTTATTGACACGCACTTTGCCTTTCGGAAGCGGCATGCCAAGTTGATTTGTGGACTTGTTTTCAAATTCCACAACGACGTTTATTTTTTTGCCGCCCTTGTGCTGAAACTTTTTCACGACGGAAACATTCTCGGCTTCAAACAGTGAAATTTGTTTGGTTTCATTATTTGCAAGCGTGGTCGGGCGTTGAAGCGCGTAAGCGTGATATTCAAACAGCGATTGTTCCTCAAATTGCGGCGCGGCGGCTTCTGCCATGAGCATTTTTCCTCTACCTATCATTGGATAGGCGGGTTGTTCTTGAACGCGATTGATGTCGCCGGCGATGAGTTTGAGTGTGGCGTTTGGATAGGTTGCGCCCGATTGATTTTCAATGCTCACCCATGCTTTCAGATTCAGTTTGCTATCGTCTTTGTTCAGCACAGCGACATACTCGGCGTGCCACTTCATGCCGCCTGTGTGGTAGGAAATCTCCGCATCTTGCCTGCCTGAGGAGCGCGAGTCCACTTTCCAAACGAGCGTCGGTTTGGTGATTAAACCATCGGGCAAATCGGCAACGCTGATTCGATACTTATCCAATCCGCCAATCATCATTAAGCCACCCTCTCGTTTTCGCAGGACAATCTGTCCGTTTTGTGCTGAAAGTAGCGTGCCTTCCAAGAGTTCGCCTTTTTCGTTGATGAGTTGAACGGATTTATCGAGATACTTTTCCAAAATTTTGTAGACGCTGACAAGGTCGTATTGATAGTTTTGCTCAACCACAGTGCCGTTGAGTTTGATGTAGACGGTGGTTGGGTCAATCTGCGCGGCAACATCAGTGATTTTAATTTCCGACATACCGCGTTGAACATCAATTTTGCGGGTTTCTTTAATGACGCCGAGATTGTCGTTATAGACCGTTACGGCGACACTGCGCTCTTGCGCGTCAAGCGAGATGGACATAGCGAAGAGAATTGAGGCGATGAACAAAGATGATTTCATGATGAATGATTTTTTTGATTAAAAGAACAAAAGGCTTGTGCGCGGAACAGAAAAAAAAGTTGTCAAAAAGTTGTCAAATGTTATTTCACCAGAGCGGAAATGGTTTTGAATGTCGAAGAGCCAGCCACTTTCAAGAGTTCAAAGAGGCACATTTCTGTTGAGGTGAGAATCGCGCCGTCTTCTTTCATGCGCGCAAGTCCTATCTCGCGATTGTCTTTGGTTCGAGAAGAAATGGCATCGGCGACGCAATGCACTTCGAAGCCTTCGGCGAGCATATCCGAAACGGTTTGATAGACGCAAATGTGTGCTTCAATGCCGGCGACCAAAACGTGTTCGCGTTCAGTCTCATCAAGGGCTTCGAGAAATTTTTCTTCGCCCATACAACTGAACGAAAGTTTTTCAATCGGCTTAACCGTTGGCATCAAGGCTTTAAGTTCGGGAGCGGTTTCGCCCAAGCCTTTCGGATACTGTTCGGTCAGCAGTATCGGAATGCCGAGCACTTGTGCGCCTTCAATCAAGCGAGAGAGATTTTTGAACAAGAGTTCGCGCTCGTGCATCAAAGTGGCGAGTTTGCCTTGCACATCAATCACAACTAAAACGGTATCGTCAAGTTCAAGCATATTTTGTATGATTGTGTTTGAATGGTTTAAAAGCCAAGCAAATTAAGTCTAACACCATGCGTTACAAAATGTTGTGTCTGCTTTTGCTCTTTGAAGTGGCTTGCCAAAAAGCCGCGTCAGAAAAAGAAACGTGGGCACTGCTTGAAAAGGACGCGGCTCATGAAAGTCTTGTGCAAGGCGAAGACGCGCTCAAACTTGCCGATAGGTATTTGAAGTTCAGTCAAGAGTTTCCGTCGTCGCCGAATGCGCCAAAAGCGTTATTGAAATCGGCACAACTCTACGATGCCAATCGCTTGACCAAAACGGCGATTGAACGCTATCAAGAAGTTGCAAGGCGGTTTCCGAAAAGTGCGGAAGCGGCACAGGCAAGTTTTTTGATTGGATTTGCATACAGTAATGTCTTGGGCGATACAGTGGAAGCGCGAAAAGCCTTCGAGCAATTTTTGCGCAATTATCCCGAAAGCGAATTGGTGCCGTCGGCGCGGCTTGAACTGACGACGATGGGCAAATCGCTCGACGACCTCTTCAAACCTGATTCACTGGCAAGTCAATGAAACAACTTGACGGAAAAATCGCCATCATTACGGGCTCGACAAAGGGCATTGGAAAAGCGATTGCCAAACGCTTCTTGGAAGAAGGCGCAAAGGTTGTTGTCTCGTCGCGCCATGAGGCAAACATTCAGAAAGCCCTTGCTGAAATGAACTCGCCGAATGTGGCAGGCAAAGCATGCGATGTAAGCCGATATAACGAGGTTGAAGATTTGATTGCTTTCGCAATTGAGCGATTCGGGGCATTGGATATTTTAATTAACAACGCGGGCGTGGCTGAACCCTTTGAGCGCATCATCAATGCGCCGCTTGAGGCGTGGGTTGCACCGATTGAAACAAACTTGAAAGGCACATATCACGGTTGCCGCGCTGTGTTGCCGTATTTTTTGAAACGCGGGAAAGGCAAAATCATCAACATGGCAGGTGCAGGGACGGGACGCTTCAACACGCCTTACATCAGCGGCTATGGCTCTTCGAAGGCGGCGATTTATCGGCTCACCATGTCGCTTTCAGAAGAGTATAAAGGCACGGGCGTTGACATTATGCTGCTCAATCCGGGCATGGTGCGAACCGAAATTTTAGGCTTGCACGAGCCGCCGCCTGAACTCAAAAAGCGCATGCAAACCTTTGAAAAAATCATCGATATTTTTGGACAGCCGCCGAGCGTCGCCGCTGGGCTTGCCGTTAAACTGGCTTCAAGTTGGAGCGATGGCAAAACAAAAGTCTTCCTTTCCGCGTTAAGCCGTCCGCGCTCGCAATGGTTGCTGTTGACCTATCCTTTTCGAAAACTCTTGGGCAAAATTGACCGAGCGGAATACTAACTACATTTTGAGCCATGACGATTGACCGTCTTCATCAACGCCTTTTAGGTGCGCTACTGTTTGCGTGGATTTGCGCAGGGTGTTATTCATTTTCGGGCAATGCGTTGCCGCCGCACGTGAAAACGATTGCCATTCCGATTTTCAGCGACGAATCGCGAAGCGGGATTCCCTTGCTACGAGAAAATTTGACCCAAGCCACCGCAGAAAAAATTCAAGCCCAAACGCCGCTCATCATTGAGCAAAATCGTGCGGCGGCGAACTCCGTCATTGAAGCCGTTATCACGTCGGTAACGGACGCGCCAAGCGTGGTGAGCGGCACAAATGAACGGGCGACACGCAACCGTCTGACCATCAATGTGCAAGCCACGTATCGCGACTTGGTCAAAGGAAAAAAACTCTTCCAAAAAACATTGAGCGGCTTTGAAGATTACGATGTGGGAAGTTTGCAAGGGCGTAATGCCGCGATTCAGGCGGCAAGTAATCAACTAACTGATTTGCTCGTCAATGAAGTATTGTCGGGTTGGTAATTGTGAAGAAAGCGTTAAGAGTTAGGCATGCGAGTGCATAACCCCTAACGCTAAAATTGATTGAACAGGATAGGGGTTCAAGATAGGGTGTTCAGAGTTTGTTATTGCGAGCGACGCGAGGAATCCACTAACGAACTCGGTGAGGCTCGCTGATGGATTCTTCACTGCGCTACGCTCCGTTCAGAATGACAAGGGAAATTGCTGTCATTGACAGCCAAGAGGCGAATGTCATTGCGAGGACGCGAGGAATCCAGTGGATTCTCCCCCTTTACTCTGTTCAGGGTTAAAATGACAATTCTTATCCTTCTCAAGTCATATTGATATAACCCTCAACACATTGCCGCGTTATACTTTTGCTGTTTTTAGTGCAGGTTCTTCGGGCAGTTCGACGGGCAAGCCGCTTAGCGTTTCCTTGATGAGAAAATCGACAACGGCTTTGATGTCGCCCGTTTTTTGATAGACTTCCAACTGTTTGCGTGCGCTCGTGCCGTGTTCCAAGATTTTGTAAATGGTGTTGATTTCATGGCGCGAGCCTAATTCCTCGACGGCGTTATCGACGAAGCGCAACATTTCCAAAATCAAGTCGGGGGTGCTGACTTTTTGCTTTTTGCTGAAATCGATGAGTTGACCGGTCAAGCCGTAGCGGGCGGCTAAAAATTTATTCTCTTCAATCATGGCGCGGCTATAGCCTTTGAACTGCATGTTTCGGCGATAGAGGTCATAGAGCGTTTTTGCTGTGGCTTGAATGAGCGCGGCGACAGCAAGGGATTCATCAACGCGCGTCGGAATGTCGCAGATGCGGATTTCAATCGTATCGAAGAAGGGGTGCGGACGAATATCCCACCAAATTTTCTTTCCGTTATCAATGCACCCTGTTTTAATCAGCAATTTTACATAATCCTCGAAGTCGGAAGCAGAGTGAAAGAGGTCAGGAATGCCGGTGCGCGGAAAACTTTTGAAGACTTGGGTGCGCCACGAGAAAAGCCCGGTCGGTCTGCCGAGCCAAAAAGGCGAACTCGTGGTGAGCGCGAGAATGTGCGGCAGAAGATAGCGCATTTGATTCATGACTTCAATTTGCGCTTCTTTATCCGCGATGCCAATGTGGACATGCAACCCAAAAATGAGATTGGCACGGGCGATGTCCTGCAAGTCGTTGACCAAGCCGTGATAGCGGTCATGGTCGGTAATGTCTTGCAGTTTCCAATCGGAGAAGGGGTGCGTTGAAGCGGCAACAATTCGGAATCCTTTGCGAATCGCAAGCCGTGCAAGAGCAGTCCGAAGCCCTACCAAATCTTCGCGCGCCTCTTGAATGTTGGCGCAAACTCCTGTGCCGACTTCAACAACTGACTGGTGCATTTCAGGTTTGACGCGCTCTTTAAGAATCCGCGAGCCGTCCTCTTCCAAAATTTGTTGAATTTGACTTTTGAGTTCGCGTGTATGAGGGTCAACAATTTGATACTCCTCTTCAATGCCGATGCTGAATCGCTCCTTTTGCATGGCGTTACTCCGTTCAGGTTGAATTGAAAATTAAAATGAAATTTGAAGTTTGGCGAAAAATACAAAAAGCGAAACCCGCGCAAAAATCGGCTGAATCATTGACAAACGACATGTGTATGGAGACGAAATCAACGATTGTTGTTGCGTGTGATTCTGAACAGCACGGAACGAAGTGAAGAAATCACTATGAAGACGGATTCCGCCCGTCGCTCGCAATGACATTGCTGTGTATTCACTTCATACTTAGTTCTCTCTTGCTACGAAATTACCGACTTAATAAACGACGCAGGTTAATACGCCACGCAGTTGCGACCGCTGTGTTTCGCTTCATAAAGTTTCTCGTCGGCTTCGGCGAGCATTTTTTCATAATGACCTAAGCGCACATTGTCCGATATGCCGAAACTAATCGTAACAGAAAGGTGCGGGTGAATTTCCGACCAAGTGTAATGCTCGACGGCGGCGCGCAGTTTCTCGCACAGCACAACGGCTTTTTGTTTAGGCGTTTCAGGAAGCACCAATACGAATTCTTCGCCGCCGAAACGCGCAACGGTATCGACCGAGCGCGAATAGGCTTTGAAAATTCGTCCCAACGTTTTCAAGACTTCATCGCCGATTTGGTGCGAGAAGGTATCGTTGATTTTTTTGAAGTGGTCGATGTCGCACATCACGACCGAAAGTGGATTGCCGTAGCGTTTGGCGCGTTTGAACTCTTGCTCCAACTGCATGTTGAGAAAGCGGCGATTATACAAGCCCGTGAGTGCATCTTCGCGCGTTTGCTTTTCTAAAAATTCGGTTTGCGAACGAAGTTCGGCGAGCAATTTCGATTTGACTTCGTTGGCATCGGCGAGGTCGCGAAGGGCGCGTTCTTTTTCTTTGAGCGATTCCGTCAGCCGCCGTTCAATTTGCTTGGCTTCGGTGATGTTGCGCATCAAGCCCATGGCGGCGTAAATTTTTTGAGATTCATTGCGCACGGGCACAAGTTGAATTGCATAGACGGTGCTTCCAACCTCGACTTCGGCTTCCGCCGTCTTTCCCGAAAAAACACGATTGAGCAGGCGTGCAACGCCTCCGAAAACATTGGCATCAACGGTGTCAATCAGTTTGCCCGTTAATGATTCCGGCAAAACACCTGCCTTGCGCATCTCGCTTCCTTCGGCAATCAGAAAGCGTCCGTCCCGATCGAGCAAAAACATGTTGCTGTCGGGAATATGTCGCGCCAGCGTGAGATAGAGTTGACGATTGTAGGTGTTCTCGGCTTCAATGCGCTTTTGTTCGCTAATGTCGCGTAACGTCATCAGCACGCCCATGACTTTGCCGTTTGGACTGAAAAGCGGGCAGACGCGCACGAAAATCCACTTTGACTCTTTTTTCAAATCCAACTGAATATCGGCTAAATGATGCTCGCCCTTCAACGCCGTTTTGAAAAGCCCTTTGAGCGTTTTTGCCGCATGAGGCGTGAGTGCGTCAAACAAAACCGTGCCGACTTTGGGGCTTTTATTGAGCGTCGATTTCGCCCAGCCTAAAAAGCCGTCGTTGCGCTCAATGATTCTAAACCGTTTATCGACGGCGCAAATCGCCAATCCCATCAAGTTCCAAAAACTATTCAAATACATTTGCGCCAAGCCGAGTTGAAGCGCTAAGAGGTCGCCCGATTTTGAGGCGTCGGAGTTTCTCGTCGTCGCAGATGACTTCGATGGAGCGCGATGCTTAGGCGTGTGTTTGCTTTGCCGTTTCATTCAGGTATTAATGATTAAACTCAGCGGCAATGATGGACTTGCCGTGTTAGGTGCTGGCTGCTTGAATCATGCGATATAAAATCCCATAAAAATAGGGATTTAGCACGCGAATGAAAAAAACGGCGCGAAAGGAACTTGTAAGTTGGCGATTCAGGCGTGCGCAGGTTACTCTTGCGCGCTTTGGGCTTTGGCAATCGGTTCAGCAAGACGGGCGGGCGAAATGCGAATCTCGCTCAACGCTTTTGCGACCGCGCTTTCGGCATCTTTGCCTAATCCTTTCGCCGTGAACGAGGTTGAACTCAATACGCCGCCGCCGCGTCGCTGAAATTGAAGAGTGAGCGTAACGTCTTTCACAATCACTTCGCCGCTCATGCCTTGCACCGATGCGGCTTCGCGGGCGGAAACAACGGCTTTGGCAATCAAGGGCGAGCCGCTTTTGAGCGTTGCGCCGTTTTTGGAAAGGGCGTCGGAAAGTTTTTGCTCAATGGCGCGTCGGGCGCGCTCGTCGTCAATTTCGCTCAAATCCAATTCGCACGCGAAGCTCGAAGCATTCAGCGTGAAGTCAAATGAGACAGATGCATTTTGGCGGACTTCGCTTCGTAGACGCGGTGAAAGTTGCCGCAGTTCAATCGAGGCAATGATTTTGCCTTTTCCGCCTTGCACGCCGTCGGCTTGCGCAACGGGACTAAACGACGCAACGCCCTCGTTATCCGTAATCACTTTTCCTAATTCAGTTTCACCAGCCGTGAAGACGATTGGCAACCCGCGCAAAGGCGCGCCGCTCTTTGTGGATACTTTCACGACGAGCGGTTGCGCGAAGGCTCTGCCTAAATTGCCCGTTTGATTGTTGCCTGAAACCATCATAAGACGCACATCGGCGAGCGTGCTACGCATCGCGGATTCCACTGCCGACGGTTGAACGGCTTTTGAAAACTCAAACACTTCGCCGGAAATGCGATTGAAAAATTCGCGCTTCGGTTCGGCTTCGTCGAGCGTGTTGAGCACGTCGAGGTAGGCATTCATGGCGGTCGACACATCTTTGCCCGCGAAAGATTCTGCCGTGCTGAGTCGTTCTGCGAGCGAGGTTTGATACGCTTGAAGGTCGCGACGGAGTGGACGCAGAAAATCCTCTTTGCTCAAAACCGCAAGAGCGAAGACGCGAATGCCTTGCTTATGTGTTTCAACAATGCGCGCGCCGGTGAGTTCGACATTGTCAATTAGGTTGTCGATTTTTTCATCGAGGCTTTGCGTGAAGGTTGAGGTTGCGCCTTCAGTTTCTTCGCGCTTGGTGAAGGTGGTCTTGGCTCTGACGGTGGTTTTGAACTGCGCGGCAATTTGCTTAATGGCGGCTTCTTTGGCTTTCTCTTCGGCATTACTTCCGACGGCGCTTGAAACGCCAATCCAGAAGCGGTCGGGCGGGAATCGCTTGTCTTGGTTGCGCTCAACCCATTCGGGCGTTTGCGCCGTGATGGTGTGAGAAGAACATGCCGAAAGCGTTGCAAGCAAAACGAGAATGAAAATGCGGTTCATCTTGAAGCGGGTTGAGAAGTTTGATAAGTCTCTATCAACTTGCCTTCTGGCTCTTGTTCAAACAAGTTGCCGACATAAAGACTGTAAGGGTGAAAAGAAAGCTCGCCGTTGTTCCAAGAAAGTTCACCATCGCAAAGTTGAAACTCCGCAAAGAGTTCCTCTTGAAGATATTTTTGAATTTGCGTGTTGTGAGATTGTGAAAGGAAAGGCTCAAAATCGACGAGTGAGACTTTCCCATCTTGAAAAAAAATCTTCAATGTCAATCTGCCAACGCGTTCTACTTTTTCAATGCGCATCATTTTAATTTTTTGTGCGATTTTAACGGGTTGAATTGAAGTTCCTTTTACAAAAAATTCATTCCACTTTTCAACAATTTCAGTCGCATAATGCGTCGCAAGTGCTTTCAGGTTGTTAAGCTCGACGGATTTTAGCGGCTTTCGCCCAATCACTTCTCTTACACGAAACATATAGCCGTTATCAATCGGTATGATTTCAATAATGCTTTCCCTTTCCTCATAGCGACCGTGAATATGAATCGGCACGTGATCGTTTGCATAAAAGAAGACGCATATGCCAAGATACTCATAGAGCGTGGGCAAGGCTAATCTCCTGTGTTATCAATCGAGAGCAAGAGCAATTTGCGATTGACGCTCACGCGTTTGAGTTTAGCAAAATTTTTGCGAATCGTCGGATTGGCATTGACGACTTTTTCCAAAGCGCGGAAAAGTTTCGTCGGCGTGTCGTAGTCTTTTTGCCAAATGACGTAATCGAGTGTTCGGTCGGTAACGGTGATTTGACGCGCCGTTGATGAAAATTTTTTCAAGACGTCTTCCATTGCGTCGGAAATTTCAAAGAGGTCTTTGTAATCGCCGACGATTCGGAAGATGAGTTTGTATTGCTGACCGCGTTCAAGGTCTTGCTTCCAGTAAGCATCGATTCGCGAGAGCGTTTTATCAATGGCGGAGTTCATCGCTTCTTCAATCAAGGCGGCGGTGGCGGTGGAAGGGCGTTCTGGGCTGAAGCCGGTTTCCGTGCCGAGCAAGCGTCCCGTTGTGGTTTCAAAAGCGCGACAGCCGACGCTGGCTTTGTTGCCGAATTTCCCTTTTTCAATTTGCACGTTGTAAGTGATGTAAATATCCGCGCCGATGGTGAGCGCGAGTTGATAGGCGATGTCGGTTTCCATGCTTTTCAAATTGGCTTGTGCTTCGGCAAGGTCGGAAATGACTTGTCGCTGTTCGGGCACTTCAACAGTGTATTTGCGGGCGGTGAGATACGACTCGATGACTTCGGCGCCTTTTTTGAGTTCGGAATCGGTTTGTAAGGCTTCAATCGGGCTTTGTCCGCGAGCCACTTCGGGCAGAACCATGATGACGGGATTGCCGATGGCTTCGGCGAGGTCGGCGCGAGAAGCAATGATGCCGCGCTTGGCAAGGTCTTGCGAGAGTTTGTCTTTATTGACGCGGACGAATTTTTCCACCTTCACGCCGCCACGAATCCGCACGCGCGAGAGCATTTCATTCCCAAAAAATGTGATGTAACTGTTGATGTTCGAGAGATTAAAAAACTCGTTTTCAATTTTTTTGAAGTTGGATTTCTCTTCGTCGGTTTGGAGCAGTGCGTCTGTTCCGCCATACAAAACAAAATAGACTGCGGCTTTTCGTGCGTCGTTTTCCGCATCTTCCACTTCTTTGCCAACCCCTTTGGCTTTCAGCGAAACTTCGGAAGAGGAAAAAGTTTCTACAAAAACCACTTCTCGAGATTCGGGCAACTGCGCCATCACCGAAGTGCAACTTGTCAAAAGGAAAAACAGCGGTGGGAAAAAAGAGATTAAAATTCGCATATCCATGAGTTTGGTTGAGTTTGCAGAGGCTTTCGTAACGCAATCACCAAAAGTTACGATGCGCTTTTCCGCACAAGTTTGTTGGAGCAAGCATCAAAAAGATACGCATTTTGATTTGACAATTCTTTGACAACCCTTTGACCTCGCCTTGACAACCGCCGCCCACGTTTCTGCGATAATTGCACCTGTAAGATGTCTCAATCGCTTCAAAGAAAATTTCAAAACTAAAACTTACAGGAGATACATTCATGAGAACCGCAACGCTTTCACTGGGCGCAGAGCGCGTATCGGGCTGGTATGTCGCCACGCCGCACGCTTTCGCACGCCGCGATGAAATGGGCAAACGCATGCTCTTCGGCGGAATGATTGCCGTCGCACTTTACCTGCTCGTATTGAGCGCGTATTTCATCAGCACGCAAAATCAAGACGTGCCAATCACCCTATCAACCCGCAAACCCATCGTCGTCAATTCCATTGAGATAACGCCGCCGACGCCGCCCGACGTGCGTCAAGAGTCAAAACCCATTGAGACCATAAGCACCAAAGACCTTGCGGCAGGGATTATAGAGAATCTCAAAAACGAAGCGGAACTCACAAATGAAACCATGAGAGAGGCGGTGAAAATGGCGGCGACGCTCGCGATTGAAAACGGACTAAGCAATGCCTTAGACGCCATCGATAAAGCCTTCGGAGACGGACTGCCGACGCCAATCGAAGGCTCTAAGAACAGCGGCATGCTCACCGCGCTTGAAGGTCGCCTGAGCGGATTAGTTGGGTTCAATCAGGGCAGCTCAGAAAATACATTCGGGCTTGGAATCGGGATACAAGACGGATTCAACGCCGTTGGAAACAGCAGGGGATTGGGCGAGGCAACAAAAACAAATCTTGGCGGAAACCAACAGCGCGGCACGGGATTAGGGCGACAAGGCGTAAAGGTTGCTGTGCGCAAGCAAAATTTAATCCTCAAAGAAAATCTCCGCCCTGCCGAAGACATTGCGCGCATCTTGGAAAAATATCAGCCCACGTTGCAAGACCTTTACACCGAGTTTCGTGTGATTGGAAACGCCAAAGCCACCGTCCAATTCGTCATTGCGCCCGATGGCGTTGTAACCCACGCGCAGCTTGCAACCAAATCGTTCAGCAATCCAAACTTTGAGCGCGGCATAATGACGACGATTCGGCGCATGCGCTTCTCAACCATTCAAGCCAAAGCCAATCAAACCGTAACTGTTCCGTTCAACTTTTCAGAAGAAAACAACTAAGCCTGAATCATTCAACGTCTTCAACCATTAAACCACTCGACTCATGAAAATGCAACATCAATTATCGCTCCGCCATGTATCGTTTCGTCAAATTGACGGCAAAGCAATCGCACGCTTCATGGCGCGCCTTTCGTTTTTCGCGCTTGCTGTGTTCGTCGCACTCACGGTCGGAATCGGTTGTGCTTCCGACGAGCATGTGCCTCAACCGAAATCAAAATCGACGGTTGTGATTGAACCAGAAAAACAGGAACCGCCCGAACTGACTGACCGCTCAACGCCCGCGCCGACGCCGCCCGAAGTCAAACATGAACCGAAGGAAGTCGGAAAAAGAGACCGCAAAATCGGTGTGGCGCAAGGCGTTGAATCTGGCGTTCCGATGGGCATCGACGGCGGCTATGCTGGTGTCGGAGCGCGTCAAACCCCAAGTCTCGGAACAGCAACGGGCGCATGGCTCGGCGGCATAACAACTCGCAGTAATGATGAATACGCATCAAACCACAACACGGAAGGATACAACTTCATTGAGGAAAATCGCTTTCACTCTGCCAAAGAAAACGCGCTCTCGACCTTCTCGATTGACGTCGATAAAGCCTCTTACAGCAACGTGCGCCGATTCCTCAACTACGGCTCGCTTCCTCAAAAAGACGCGGTGCGCATTGAAGAACTCATCAACTATTTCACATACACCTATCCGCAGCCGAGCAATAAGCACCCGTTCAGCATCACAACGGAAGTTTCCGAATGTCCTTGGAATCCGAAGCATCAACTGGTGCATATCGGCTTGCAAGGCAAGCGCATGGCTACAAAAAATCTGCCGCCGTCCAATCTCACCTTTCTCATTGATGTGTCAGGCTCAATGAATACGCCTGAACGCTTGCCGCTCGTCAAAGAGTCGATGAAACTCTTGGTAGACGAACTGCGCGAAGAAGACCGCGTTTCCATCGTCGTTTATGCAGGCGCGGCGGGATTAGTTCTGCCGCCAACGCACGGCAATCATAAACGCAAAATCACCGATGCACTTGAACGCTTGCAAGCGGGCGGCTCCACGGCAGGCGGCGCAGGCATTGAACTCGCTTACAAAGTCGCACAAGAAAACTTTGTGAAAAACGGAAACAACCGCGTGATTTTATGCACCGATGGCGACTTCAATGTTGGCGTTTCAAGTGATGCAGAACTCATTCGGCTTATCGAGCAAAAGCGCAAGACGGGAATCTACCTCACCGTGCTCGGCTATGGAATGGGCAATTACAAAGATTCAAAAATGGAGCAACTCGCCGATAAAGGCAATGGAAATTACGCCTACATCGACAACCTTCAAGAAGCAAAGAAAACGCTCGTGAGCGAATTCGGCGGCACACTCTTCACGATAGCCAAAGACGTCAAAATTCAAGTCGAGTTCAATCCTGCCAAAGTCAAATCATATCGCTTAATCGGCTACGAAAATCGCAAACTCAATCAGGAAGATTTCAACGATGACAAAAAAGACGCGGGGGAAATCGGCGCAGGGCATAGCGTAACTGCGCTCTATGAAGTCGTGCCGGTCGGCGTCGAGGGCGATGAGCACGCTACGATTGACGAGCTTAAATATCAAACCGGCACGCTCAAAGAAACGGCGACGAACTCCGATGAAATGATGACGGTGAAATTCCGATACAAGAAACCTGATTCGGAAACAAGCGCCTATCTCGATGTGCCCGTGCTTGAATCGCAAGTGGTGAAGTTGGAAAAAACGTCTGACGACTTCCGCTTCGCCGCCGCCGTCGCCATGTTCGGCATGCTCTTGCGTGATTCGGAGCACAAGGGCGACGCGACTTACGACGGTGCCTTCGCGCTCGCCAAAAAAGCACTCGGCGCAGATGAAGAATCTTACCGCAAAGATTTTTTAGAGATGATTCGCAAAGCCAAATCGCTCGCTAATCCTGTCGCTGAACACACGCCGCTACGCGACTAATCATTGAACACGGGCGCGATTATATTTTTGCACCACCAGCACTGCACGCGCTCGGTCTGCGTCGCTCTGAACTTGCAAAAGGGACGGGCGGCGCGGTTTTATTTTGAGTTGAAATGAATTTGCGAGGTGCATCGTTTGAAATTCCGTTGCGTCTAATCAACCTTTCTCAACTTAAATCAATTCAACGCATGAAAACGCTTCTCATTACTTTGCTCGCGCTTTGTTTCTCAACGGCGAGCGTTGGCACTTCGGTGTATGATTTCAAAATGAAAACGATTGACGGCGCGGAAAAGTCGCTCGCCGATTACAAGGGCAAGGTGTTGCTTATCGTCAATGTCGCCTCAGAGTGCGGCTACACGCGCCAATACAGCGACTTGGAAAAACTCTACGAAACCTATCACGCACAAGGATTTGAAATCTTGGGATTCCCGTGCAACGACTTCGGCGGGCAAGAGCCGGGCTCGGATAAAGACATTAAAGCCTTTTGCACCGCGCAATTCGGGGTGAAGTTCGATATGTTCTCCAAAATCTCGATGGCGCATCCGCTTTATCAATACCTCACACAAAAGGCTACGCCGCCGGGCAAAGTGGATTGGAACTTTGAAAAATTCTTGATTGACCGAAGTGGGAACATTGTCGGACGCTTCAAAAGCAACGTCAAACCGATGAGCGAAACATTGACGCGCGCCGTTGAAGACGCCTTAGCGAAAAAGTAACGCAGGAGGGCGTGGCGAGATTTTAGGCTCGTTACGCCGCTCGTCTCACCAACACAACCTAATTACATGACCAACAAGCGATGAGCAAAAAACCATTGTGAGTAAAGGCAAAAATGAATTGCTTTGTCGGTCGCTTCGCTCATTGCTCACAATGAGCCAAAAAGCATGCGCGAGAAGTTGGTTGAGTTGAGACGCTGTTTATTGGTTATGAAATTTCTCGCTAACTTCGCGCACAATTCGTTCAATTCTTCAATGCTCTGAATCTTTACATGAGTTTTTCAAAAAAGGAAATCCCTCGCAAGGCGACGGTGCTGGTAGGCGCGCAGTTCGGCGACGAAGGCAAAGGAAAATTAGTCGATTATCTCTCCGCAAAGTTCGACATCGTAGTTCGATATCAAGGCGGCGCAAATGCCGGACACACGATTTGCTTCGACGATAAAACGGTCGTTCTGCATCTGATTCCGTCAGGGATTTTTCATGAGAATTGCGTGTGCGTGATTGGCAACGGCGTTGTCATTGACCCCGACGCATTGATGAAAGAAATAGAAGAGGTGCGCGTTCTCGGCTACAACATCGACGGACGGCTGTTCATCAGCCATAATGCGCATTTGATTATGCCGTATCACAAGTCGCTCGATTCGGCGTCGGAAGAGTCGATGGGCGGCATGCGCATTGGCACCACAGGGCGCGGCATTGGTCCGAGTTATGTCGATAAATTTTCGCGCATTGGGATTCGCATCGTCGATTTGCTTCACCCTGAAACGCTTGAAGAAAAACTCCGCAAAAATCTTGAAATCAAAAACACACTGCTCACCAAGATTTACGCCAAAAACGAACTGGGCGTCGAGGAAATCGTCAAGCACTACTGCGCCTTCGACCGCACGATTGATAGCTACGTCAAAAACACGCAAATGTATTTGAATGAGCAACTCAAACAAGGCAAGAGCGTTTTGCTCGAGGGGGCGCAAGGCAGTTTGCTCGATGTCGATCACGGCACGTATCCGTTTGTAACGTCCTCAAATCCAACGGCGGGCGGGGCTTGCACGGGTTCGGGCGTTGCGCCGACTTACATCGGCGACGTCATCGGCGTTGCAAAAGCCTACATGACGCGCGTCGGCAACGGCGCGTTTCCAACGGAATTGCAAGATGAAATCGGAGCGATGTTGAGGAAAGTCGGACACGAATACGGCGCAACCACCGGACGCCCGAGACGGTGCGGTTGGCTCGACCTCGTCTTGCTCAAATACGCTATCGCCATCAACGGCATTACCGAACTCGCGCTCACTAAACTCGATGTGCTGGACGACTTCGACGAAATCAACGTGTGCGTCGCCTATACCGTCGATGGTAAAGCACTCAAAGATTTCCCGACCGACCACGAAACGCTTTCCAAAATCGTTCCGCAGTATCGCCCGTTCAAAGGCTGGAAGCGGTCTAATGCAAAAGCCACGTCGTTCAATGAACTCCACGCAAATACGCGCGATTACATTTCTTTCATTGAAGACTTTTTAGAGACGCCGATTACGTTTATTTCGGTGGGTCCGAAGCGAGACGAGACGGTGTATCGGTAGGCGCTGAAGTCTGCGAAGGCGGTTTGGGTGTTCGATTAAAGCGCGTCATCGTAATAGAAACGCCGTGCTCAATGAACGAGCGCGAGGCTTGAACGCAATGCGCAATCGTTTCTTGAACCAACGACTGCTCTTCCTCTGTAAATTTTGAGAGCACATAGTTTGATAGCTCGCCGCGATGTGTCGGCGCGCCCACCCCGAAGCGCAAACGCGCAAAAGTATTTTTCCCAAGTGTCTCAATAATATCTTTCAAACCATTTTGTCCGCCGTCCGAGCCGTCGGGACGAATCCGCACCGCGCCAAGTGGCAAATTGACGTCATCGCAAATCACCAACACGTCGCTGATGCTGATTTTGTAAAACGCAAGCGCGTGTTGAACCGCTTTGCCTGAAAGGTTCATGTAGGTTGTGGGCTTTTGAAGCAGAACATCAATGCCGTTGTGCGTGAGTTTCGCGAAAAGATAATCGCCTTTGCCCGTTCTAAATTCGGCACCGAAATGAAGCGCGAGCGCGTCGACAATCGCAAAGCCGATGTTGTGCCGTGTGCCATCGTAGCGACTGCCCGGATTACCGAGTCCGCAAATGAGTTTCATGATTGGTATTGATTAAAAAACGCGGAGTTTAACATTGATGCCTTCTTTTTCTCCAAGTTTCAAGACTTGATTGAGATGAAGAATGACGCTGTCGATTTTCGCGGCAAATTGTTCGTCGTTCAACGCTTTGCCAATGAGCGATTGCTTATCGTGTTGAAGACGGTCGGAAAGTTGTTTGAGCGAGGCGACGAGTTCATCGGCATTTTTGACGGTTGAGCGCACGTCGCTGATGGTGCCGTTCAGTTGGGGTTGAAGGTCTTTGATGAGCGCATCGACGGTGGTGAGCGTTTGGTCGACTTTGGCGATAAGGCTTTTCAAATCGGTTTGGCGCAAGTCGCGGCTCACCCCTTTGAGGTCTTCGGTGATGAGGCGGAGATTGCGGACGGAGATTTTCAAATCGTCGCGCAGTTCGGGGTCGCCGATGAGCGCGTTGGCGTTGCGCAACGTGAGTTGAAGGTCGGAGACGAGGTAGCGGAGCGTGTCGACGGCTTCGCCCGCGAATCCGACGAGTGCAGGAATATCCGCCGTGAAAGAGCCTTGTATCAAATCGCCTGCTTGAAGGTCGCCTGCGTCGCTTGTGCCGATGAAGAGTTCAATTTTCTTCCCCGTCATGAGTTCCAACATCGTGAGTTTCGCCGACGCATTGCGGTAAAGTTTCACATCAGGCGAAAGCGAAGCGGAGACATTGACGCCGTTCTGCAAAATTTGAATCGATTCGACTTTGCCGGCTTTCATGCCGCGCACGGTTACAGGGTCGCCAATTTGCAATCCGCTGACGTTGGGGAAGAGGATATTGACGCTTCTTTGTCCAACCCGAACATCCTTCGCCCACCAAATCACAAGCCAAACGATGAGCGCGGCGGCAACAACCGAAAGCCCGACTTTTAGTTCTGGTTTCATTCTGAAAAAATTGAGTGGCGCGTAATATAAAATTTTTCACGGCGTATATTGGATTGTAAAACTTTATCTATGCGATTCAGCCTTATCGTCAATACTTCGCGTCCGAAAGCGATGAAAGCCGCCGAAGCCCTAATTCAGTGGCTCGACGCACGCGGTGCGGATTTTCTTTTAGAAAAAGAAGCGGCGAAAGTCCTTCACAATCCGCGCAAAGTCAAAATGCAAGACCTCGCCGAAAAGAGCGATTGCATCATCACCTTAGGCGGCGACGGCACTATCTTGGAAACCTCCCACTATGCACATGGAAAGCCGATTCTCGGCGTCAATCTTGGGCGTTTAGGATTTCTTGCCGAGTTCAGCATCGAGGAAATGTATTCGGCGATTGAGCGCGTCTTGAAAGGCGAGTTCAAAACCGAAACGCGCACCCAGCTCGAAGCCGCCGTCAGAACGAGCAAAAAAGAAAAACGATTCACCGCACTCAACGACGTGATTATCGAGAAAGGCGGCTATCCGCGCTTGCCTATCATCTCGCTTCGAATCGACGGGCATTTGCTCAGCGATTACAAAGCCGATGGATTGATTATTTCAACCTCGACAGGCTCAACGGCTTACAACATGTCGGCTGGCGGTCCGATTATCGTTCCGAAGTCGCGCGTCTTCGCCATTACGCCGATTTGTCCGCACATGCTCACCGTCCGCCCGATTGTCATTTCCGACGATAAAGAATTCGAAATCACCGTTGAAACGCACGACGAAAACTTCGTGCTCAACTGCGACGGCACGATGCTCCTCACGCTTTCGCCCAAAACCCGCGTCCGCGTCTATAAATCCGAAAAGCAAGTGGTTTTAATTTCCAATGAAAAGCGAAACTATTACGACGTGCTCCGCCAAAAATTCTTTTGGGGCAAAGACTATGAACAATGACGAATGAAAAACAAATGACCTACGACCTACCAACAAGAGGCTTTTTAGATGCGCACCGATAAACTCATTTACCTTTTGCTCCAACTCCTGCCGCAAGCCTTCTTCAAGTTGATGGGCAGAAAACCCAGCGATTCGCTTCACTACCAATTCAAATCCATTGAACTCAAAGAAACCGCCTTCCGCATCGACGGCGTCTTCGTTCCAAATTCCGACGATGTTACCTACTTCGTTGAAGCACAATTTCAAACCGACGAGCACTTCTACGCCCGATTTTTCGCTGAAATTTTCCTCTACCTTAAACAGTATCCGACAGCAAAGTGGCAAGCCGTTGTAATGTATCCTTCGCGAAGCGCGGAGCAAAAAGAGATTGAGCCTTATGCGGGATTTGCTTGCGCTGAAACAGGTGAAACGGATATATTTAGACGAGTTGCCTGAATCAAAGTTAAAATTCAGGGCGATTAGGTTGTTTAAGTTGCTCATTGCCAAAGAAGAGGAAGCGGGAGAAGAAGCGCGGCGGATTGCAGAAAACGCGAGCGTGGTGGAACTTGATTTGATTGAGCAGATATTGAGTTACAAATTCAGAACCTTAATCAGAGAGGAGATACGAAAGATGTTGAAGATTCAAGAAGAACTTGGGTTGAAAGAGACGGCGTTTTACAAGGAAGCCTTTGAGGAAGGCGAAGCACAAGGCATCTTGAAAGGCAAGTTGGAAGGCGAAGCGCAAGGCATCTTGAAAGGCAGACTTGCCACCGTTCCGCTTTTGAGGGAGTTAGGGTTAAGTGATGAGGTGATTGCCGAGAAACTTCAACTGCCGCTTCCCGATGTTCAACGCGTGCCGAAATGACAATATGCCGAAGAAATCAAGCGAACAACAACTGTGTAAAGGAAGCGTAATCCGTGCGCAAGGAAATTCAACTCTTGCAAGAAAGCTCCACCGACCTTGCACGCGAAGCCCTCGCGTTGCTCCACGACCAAATTAATTTCTCTCTCGAGAAATTCACCGAAAAAGAACTCCGCGACTTTTTCAAAACCCTGATTCATGAAATCTGCTACGACCTTTCAGAAGAAGCCTTCGAGCGCACGCGCAAAGCCCTGCTCAAACAGTCCGATTTTCTTCAAGACCTGCGCATCGACGAACGCTTGCGCCTATTGCTCACGCTCAAAAAAGTGTTGCTCAAATCGCTTGCCTCGATGAACATCTACACTTCTTCAACGGCACTTCGCATCTCGGAACTCATCGATGAAAGTTTGATGGAAGTCGCTTACAACTATGAAATTGAAGCGATGAAATCCGAAACAAGCGATGAACTCGTCGCTGATGAAATTGCCGATGAACTTTACAAAACGCGGCGCAAATTAGAGCGTCAAAAAAAGTTCATCAACTCGCTCTTGGAAAATTCACCCGACGCGATTGCTTTGTTGGACGCTCGGCGCAAAATCGTGATGTGGAACGCCGCCGCAAGCGAACTTTTTGGATACAAACAAGCGCAACTCTTGGGCAAAGCATTGGAAAAACTCGCTGTCGAGGAAAGCCTCGTTCGCTCCGTCTTGAAAGAAGCCGAAAAAAAAGGTAAAGTCTTCGGTGCAGAACTTCCCATGACAACGCAAGACCAGCAGCAACTGCCTGTGTCGATGTCAGTCTCTGAAATCGAAAGCGCATCGGAAAAAGAAGCGAATTTTCTCGTGGTCATGCGCGATGCTTCCGAACTGCGCAAGATGCGCGATAAAGTCATCGACGCCGAGCGGCTTTCAGCCATGGCGAAAATCGCAGGCGCCGTAGCGCACGAAGTCCGAAACCCCCTTAACTCCATCATGCTCAATCTCGATTTGCTCGAGGACGAACTTCCCGAAAACCCCAGCGAGCGACTCACCAAACAACTCGCTGTTTTCCGAGAAGAAATCGAGAAACTCAACGCCATCGTAACGAACTATCTTTCGCTCTCGCGCCTGACGAAATCCGATTTCAAAGTCAAATCCATTCAATCTGTCATCGAAGGCGCGATTCAACGCTTCCTTCAAACGGCAATCGAGCCACTCGCCGACGACGGAAAAACCCTCGTGATTCATAAACGCTATACCGCCGAAAAGCCATGCGCGGTCGTTATCGACGAAAACCAATTTTCGCGCGTGCTTCTGAATCTCATTCAAAACGCGGTCGAAGCCGCTTACAAAGAAAAAGCCATTGAAATTGAGATTGTGCTTGCCGAAAAGGAAAACCAAGTGGTGATTGAAATTCACGACAACGGCGACGGCATCGCCGAAGAAACTCGCGAAAAACTCTTTACGCCATTCTTCTCGACGAAATCAGGCGGAACGGGGTTAGGGCTTTACATCGTGCGTGAAATTCTCGAAACGCATCGCGGCGAAATCGACTTGCGAAACCGCCCGACGGGCAAAGGCGCAATGGTGCGGCTTATGCTCCCGCTCGCCGACGCCTCACGCGCCGAAGGTATCATCGATGAAGTGTGAAAAGGTGAAGAGGTCATTCGGAATGACGAACACATTTTTATAGCACTACCGGCGAAGTTTAATCCAAGTAGTAGCCGATGAAATCGGAAAGCACATCAGGATTGAGAAAAATCGCAATGCCAAGTCCAGCCAGTGCGCCCCACAAGTGCGCGCTGTGGTTGATGTTGTCCATGCCTTGTTTGGAGGCGTAGTAGGTGTAAGCAAGATAAAGCACGGCGAAAATCGGCGCGGGAATTCCGATGGGCAGAAGAAAGAGCGAGATTTTGCTCGAAGGCGCGTGCAGAATGAATGCGAACATCGCCCCTGAAATCGCGCCCGACGCGCCAAGCGTTCTGAAATTCGGATTGCGCCACTCCATCACCATATCGGGAATGCACGACGCAAAGAGACTGCCAAAGTAAATCAAAAGAAAAAACTCCGCGCCGACGATTTGCTCAAGCGGCACGGCGAAAAAGTAAAACGTAACGGCGTTGAAGAGCAAGTGAAGCCAATCGTTATGCACAAAGCCGCTCGTCAGCAAGGTGAAATACCGCCGCTCACGAATCACGCGATACGGATGCAAGAGCAAATCTTCTTGCAGCGACGGCTTCTCGAAAGCAATCACGGAAAGGACAAAGATGATGAGCAAAATGAGAATCGCAACTGACATGAAACCATGAGTTAAGACCAAGATTTGAAAATTTCGTCCAACTGTGCCACGATGCGTTCTGCCGCTCTGCCGTCCCACTTTTCCGGAATCAATCCTTTTTTGACTTTGCCGTTAAGCACGTTCAAAGCGGCGTTGATGACTTCGGATTCGTCGGTGCCGACGAGCAAATTTGTGCCGACTTCAATCGTAATCGGTCGTTCGGTGTTTTCGCGCATCGTCAGGCACGGCACTTGAAGCACGGTGGTTTCTTCTTGAACGCCGCCCGAATCGGTGAGCACAAGTTGGGCTTCTTTCATCAGTTTCAAGAATTCGATGTAGCCTTGTGGCTCGATGAGTTGAACGCCGATGCGCGAAACCGTTTCCATCAATCCGAATTGCTCGAGCATTTTCTTTGTGCGCGGGTGAATGGGAAAAACGATTTTTGATTTTTTTGAAATCGATTCGAAAATGCGCAAGATTTTTTCAAGGCTGGATTTCTCGTCGACGTTGCTCGGGCGGTGAAGCGTAACGAGCGTGTAAGTTTTCGGGGTTAAGGAAAGGTCGGCGAGAATGTTGGATTCGTTGGCTTTTTGAATGTGCGCCACGAGGCTGTCAATCATCACGTTGCCGACGAAGAACATCTTTTCGTCGGGCACGCCTTCGTTAATCAAATTATGCATGCCGGAAGGCTCGCTGACGAAGAGCAAGTCGGAAATTGAATCCGTAACCAAACGGTTGATTTCTTCGGGCATGGTGCGGTCGTAACTGCGCAAGCCGGCTTCAACATGTGCGACAGGCACAAGCAGTTTCGACGCTACAATCGAGCAAGCCAGCGTCGAATTAACATCGCCTACAACAATCACTAAGTCGGGAACTTCCTTTTGCAGAATTTTCTCGAATTCAATCATGATTTTCGCCGTCTGTTCGGCGTGCGAGCCGGAGCCGACGCCGAGATAAATGTCGGGCTTGGGCAAGCCTAATTCGTCAAAGAAAATTTTGGACATTTTCTCGTCGTAGTGTTGCCCCGTGTGGAGCAGAATCGGCGTATAGCGTTGAGTGGCGGCAAGGGCTTTGTGAATCGGCGCGATTTTCATGAAGTTCGGGCGCGCTCCCGCAACGAGTATGATTTTTTTCAACGTTCGTCAAGAAAGTAGATTTGAAAGCGGCGCAAAGATACGATAATTTCTGACGATGAATTTCCCGTTTCAGTTTGAAAAGGATTTGCCTAACTTCGCGCCGCTGCTGCGTGGTTTCAACACCTTTTACAACATCTAACTACTTCTTGAATGAAAGCCATCATTCCCGTTGCAGGCGTCGGAAGTCGCTTGCGCCCTCATACTTACACGCTTCCAAAAGTGCTTCTCAGTGTGGCAGGCAAGCCGATTATCGGGCATATCATCGATAAAATCATCGAAGAAGGCATCAACGAAGCCATCGTCATTGTCGGCTATTTGGGCGACATGATTGAAGAATATCTGACGAAAAATTACGACATCAAATTCACTTTCATTGAGCAAGAAGAGCGGCTCGGATTAGGGCACGCCATTTACATGACCAAAGCGCATCTTGACGAGGCGCCGGTGTTCATCATTCTCGGCGATACAGTCTTTGAAGTAGATTTAAGCGGCGTTTTCAAGCGCGAGCACTCGGCACTGGGCGTCAAGGAAGTCGAAGACCCGCGCCGATTCGGCGTCGCCGAAGTGCAAGATGGATTCATTACGAAACTCGTCGAGAAGCCTGAACAGCCGAAATCAAACCTCGCCGTCGTTGGGCTTTACCATATCAAATCGCCGCAACTGCTACTCTCGTGCCTTGAACACAACATCACGCACAACATTCGCACCAAAGGCGAATTTCAACTCACCGATGCGCTGCAAATGATGATTGACAAGGGCGAAAAATTTTCAACCTTCCCCGTCGAAGGCTGGTATGACTGCGGAAAGCCCGAAACCTTGCTCTACACCAACGAAAAGCTCTTGAAGTCAAAATCGCGCCACAAAGAAATTTTCGGGTGCGTCATTAATCCGCCGGTTTTTATCGCCGAAGACGCTGAGATTGAAAATTCCATCATCGGACCATTTGCGACCATCGGCTCGAAAGCCGTCGTCAAGGACTCGATGATTCAACGCTCGATTGTCGGCGAGCGAGCGAGGGTTTCAGCGATGCTTCTCAAAGAATCGATTGTCGGAAACAACGCCCGCGTCGAGGGCAATTTCCGCAAAATCAATCTCGGCGATTCGTCGGAAGTCGATTTTCGTTAAGCCGATTTCGCACACGCCTACCAAGGCAATTCTTTTCCCAAGTGAATGTATCTACCATGCGGCGCGTTGCCGTTTGCGAGCGCGAGCTCGAGGGTTGTTTTCGCGCCGTCTTCGACGCTCATCGGTGCGGCGTCGGTGCCCATATCGGTTTTCACCCAACCCGGATGCGCTGAATTGACGCGAATCGGCGTGTCTTTGAGCGTATAGGCGAGGTGAATCGTGTACATGTTCAGCGCGGCTTTTGAGGCGTTGTAGGCGAAGGTCTTTGTCGAGTAAATTGGAGATGAAGGATTGTCGTGCAAGGCAAGCGAGCCGAGAATGCTGGTCAGATTGACGATTCGCCCCGCATCGCTTTTTTCAATCAGCGGCAAGAGCAGATTGGTGAGTTCAACCAATCCAAAAAAATTGACCTCGAAGGTTTCTCGCAAGACGTCGGACGAAATGCTCGTCGTCGTGTTCATCGACCAAGTCGGGTCTTCGATTTGAATCGCCGCATTGTTGATGAGAATATCGAGCCGACCGTGTTCGCGCTCCAGCAAGTCTTTCACGGCGGAAAAATGCGAACGTTGCGTCATGTCCAAAAGCACAAACACTACATCAAGCCCTTCTGCTTTCAATGCTTGCGTTGCCTTGTTCCCACGCTCGCTATCGCGCGACCCCATATAAACTTTCACGCCTTTTTCCGCCAACTGACGTGCGGTTTCAAATCCGATGCCTTTATTTGCGCCGGTGACCAGTGCAATTTTTTGCGACGACATAATAAGTTGTGTTTAGTGTTGAAATAACTCGTTGGTTGAAAACTCGCAAAGTTATGCCAAAAGAGAGTGATTCCGAATGAAGCGAGAAATCTAAACGAGTGGAGAACGAAGAATTGAAAGTGAAGAAGGAGGCAATGGGTGTTCAAAGACATGAGGCGTAGCGGGGGCTATGAGGCGAGGCGGTGGTTGGGTATGTGCCGAAAGCGGGTTAGGCGTCGGGGTTTGTAATGGCTTCCATGATGCGTTCTAAATCGTCGGTGCTGTAATACTCAATCGTGATTTCACCGCTTCCCTTTTTGGAGTGTCGGATTTTGACTTTCGTGCTGAGTTTGTTGCGCAAGACGCTTTCCACTTCGGCAATATCCAAGAGTTTTTCAGAATCGGATTTCCCTTCTTTTTTTCGGCTTGTCTTTTTCTTTTGACGGTTGATTTTATTGGCAAGTTCTTCGACGCGGCGGACGGAGAGTTGCTGTTCGATGATGAGCCGCCAAAGTTCGAGTTGAATGTCGGGGTCTTCGACGCCGAGCAGGGCGCGGGCGTGTCCCATTGAGACGGTTTCGGTGCGAATGCTCTCTTGAATTTCGCGCGGCAGTTTGAGCAAGCGAATGAAGTTCGTAACGGTGGTGCGGTCTTTGTTGACGCGTTGAGCGATTTCTTCTTGAGTCAAGCCGCATTCATCGGCGAGGCGTTGGTAGCCGAGCGCGACTTCAATAGGATTAAGGTTTTTGCGTTGAATATTTTCGATGAGCGCGATTTCAATCATATCGCGATTGGTTTTGACGTCGAGCACGTAGGCGGGGATTTCGGTGAAGCCGGCGTCAGTGGCGGCACGCAATCGTCGCTCGCCGCTGATGAGCTCGAATCCGTTGCCGTCGGGCTTGCGTCGGACGGTGATAGGCTGGACGACGCCCTTTTGCATGATGGATTCTTTAAGTTCTTTCAAGGCTTCGGGTTCAAAGTCCAAGCGCGGTTGGAATGGGTTTGGAGAAATCTGATTAATCGGGAGCATTCCAATGGTGCCGACTTCGCCCGTCTCGACGTTGCGAAAGCGACGTTCAGGCACATCAGCATTCGTCGGGCTTTGACGTTCATCGATTTCTATCGCCTTATCGGCAATCAATGCGCCTAAGCCTTTTCCTAAAACTAATTTTGCCGCCATATCCGATAACGTTAAATGTTGGAGTTGAGATTGACGTCGGAGGAAAGCGACGCAGGCGGCGTCGCCACCGTCGATGCGCCGTTGTGCGATTTCATCGTTTTGAATTTCTCAATGCCGTCGCGCTCAAACATTTCGTAAGCCAAATCCATGTAATCTTTTGTGCCGAGACTTTGGGCGTCGTAGAGCAAGATGGGTTTGCCGTGCGACGGGGCTTCGGAAACTTTGACGTTGCGACGAATGACGGTGTTAAAGACTTTATCTTTGAAATACTTGCGCACTTCGTCGGCGACTTGATTGGAAAGCCGCAATCGGCTGTCATACATCGTCAGCAAAACGCCTTCGATATCGAGCGTGGGATTGAGGTGTTTGCGCACAAGGCTAATCGTATTGAGAAGTTGCCCCAGCCCTTCAAGCGCGAAGTACTCGCATTGAACGGGAATCAAAACCGCGTCCGCCGCCGTGAGCGAATTGAGCGTGATAAGCCCGAGCGAAGGCGGGCAATCAATCAAAATGTAATCATACTTTTTGCGCACTTTTTGAAGCGCGTTGAGCATGACTTTCTCACGCTCCGGTACATCAACGAGTTCAATTTCCGTTCCGACGAGATTGATATGCGAGGGCACGACGTCCATAAACGGCAACGCCGATTTTTGAATCACATGTTCAATATCCTCTTTCTCGACCAGCACTTCATAAATGGTTTTGGTCTCGTCTGAAACATGCGTGCCCGACCCGACGGTTGCGTTGGCTTGCGGGTCGATGTCGATGAGAAGCGTTGAAAGCTCGGCGGCGGCAATCGACGAGGCAAGGTTAATCGCCGTCGTGGTTTTTCCGACGCCTCCTTTTTGATTGGAAATAGCAATAACTCTGCCCATTAGCGCGATAAAATTTAGCTCGAATTAGATGGAGACGACTCCGAACAATCCTAATGCCTGATGATTTGTTATCGAGAAAGATAATTGACGAATCGAATGAAATTTTGAAGCCGCTTAAACTTGAAATCGGAATATACCTAAAATTTTGAGACAGAAAATTTCAATGCAGAGCATCGTTGGTTTTATCGTTCCATGAAAAGCGCACCGACGAGGTGAGTGTATCTTGAAAAGCAATATGCACGGTGAGCCTTTGTGTATCAGTTCGGCGATTGTAGCGCGGCGCAATCCAACTTGGCTGAATCATCATCTCATCGGGCTTTGCGCTGAACGTCAGAAGAAGTTGAGCGGAACTGGTGTGAGTTGCCGTGATGATGTTGCCGTTTTGCGTGAGCGTAACGTCGGGCGCGAAGTGAAAGAAAAACTCCGCCGTGTGTGTGCCGCGCCCTGTGAGCATGTCAGTAAGCAAAAGTTCATTGCGAAGTTTATCGAGCGAAAACGCTCGTGTGTGTTTAATGGGATTGGGAAGTCGCTGATAGGCGGCGTGTTCTGCGACGAGCACGTCGCGTTCAGGAGAGGTTTCCCATTTCAAAATTTTCGGGTTCGTTAAATCGGCTTTGACTTTGAAGGCGTTGGCAAAGTCGGCAAGTTCTACGCCATCAATCATGACGGTGTTGTGGGCGCGCGTGGCGCGAAGTTCGTTGCGCAAGGCTTTATTAGCCGTGTAAGTAAATGTGCCTCTATCGGTGAGCCAGCTCACGCCATCGGCGTAGAGTTCAAACGAAAGCGTATCGTTATTGCCATGTCCGCCCCAGCCTTTTTTGCCCAGTTCGCCTGCATCGATGAAGATATGCACATCGTTGTAGCGCATCACAGCAATTTGACTTTCGGAAAAAAGCATGCTATCGAGCGCAATAGACTGCACCGCACGTTTTTTGCGCTGAAAGAGTTCCCAGCCGTTTGTTCCCAAAAGCCACAAGGCTTGTTCGGAAAAGTCCGTCTCGCTTGATGTAAAAGGAAAATCAAAGAGCGTTTGTGCGATTGAAAGGAGCGAAGTGTGGTTATTAAAATCGTCATCACTTCTGAACCAAAAGAGTCGTCCATCATCGGCGTCTCCAAGAAGGGGTGTCGTGCCGTCGGGCTTGGTGTAGTATGCAATGTAGCGGAGCATAAGCGAAAGCCGCTCACGATAGTGTGAAGAGAACGGTTCTTTGTTGATATTCATCAGAATGAATGCGGTAAGAAAAAACTCTGTAACCATGCGATGATAAGCAACACTCATTTCGTAGTTGACGCCATCGGAGTAAGTTTGCAGAAGAATTTCTTCTTCAAGAATTTTTTTCCCAAGCGCAAGCCAAGTGCGACCTTGTTCAGATGCTTTGAAAAAAACGCCCAACATGAGAAGCCCGACGGCGTCAGCGAGAAGATGATTGCCGCTGCGGCGCGTGTATTCCAAATTGTGCTCGAGATAAACGCCGTGTTGCCAAAGCGATTTGAGAATGGTAAGCCATGTTTTGGCGTCATTTTCGTTGAGTTGGTCGTCGTTGAAGAAATAAAATCCAGCAATCCAATTAGCGGCGCGAATCGCAACGTCCATTGGCGACATCCAATTGACACCATAACAGAAGGGATTTTTCTCAATCCAATCGAGCGCGAGCGCGAAAAATTTTTCTTTGTAGTCGCGTCGATTAGTTGTCCAGTAGGCTTTGCCGAGCGTCCAAGTAAAGTGGAAGCGGGAAAGTTCCCAAGCGAATTTCACATCTTGCCCTTTGCCGGTGAGAATTGAAATTGATGTGTAAAAAGAATCTTTGTCAAAGGTTTGTTGGGTGTGTAAATCCAAGTGCCAATTCCATTCGCTTGAAAAGCGATGTGCTTTGCCGAAGAGTTCAATCTTCCCGTTCATGATGGCTTCGGCTTCCATTATAATGTCAGTTTGCGAATGCAAGCGTGTAAGAAGTTCTAAGAAGAACTCTTTGCGATTGGCAAGGTTGAAGAAAAAATTGTAGCGAGTTTGTCGAGCAAAGAGCGAAAGGAAGGCTTCAGCAGAGTCAGTTTCAAACGGAAATTGTTTGTAGAAGTCGGAATCGGAAAATGGCTTCGAGAAAAAACGCTGACGAAGCGCAAACAGGCGACGCCGAAAAAGATGATGCTTGAAGATGTTAATGTATGAGTTAGGCATTGCTGAAACGGAAAAAGCCAACAGTGTAAATGTGGTAAGGGCTTCAAACAAATTGCTTGCTTGAAGCGAAGTGTGCAAATAACAAAAACACAAGCGAAAGGAAAATAAACTTTTAACGAGTTCGGGTTATGATTCGCAACTACTTTGCGCTCTATGAATTGGTGCGAGAAATGTCGGAGCGATTTACAGGCGGATACGCCTTTGAGTGCTTCTCACAAGAAAAGGACGAACTGCGACTCTCGTTGTTTAGCAAGTCCAAAGAAGGATTTACGATTGTCGGCAGAACGGGCGAAACGCGGCTCGCGCTTTACTACACCGAAGAAATCGCTCGACGGCGTCGCAACTCCGCATCTCTTATGGAACAAATCAACGACCGAGAACTCAAACGCATTTGCATCTCCGACTATGACCGCATCATTTATTTCGAGCTCGAAGGCGATTTGCAACTTGTCTTTCAGCTCTTCAGCGCAAATACAAATTTCTTCTTGGTTCAAAACGGAATCATCTTAGAAGCCTTCAAAAAGAACAATGAACTTGCGGGAAAAGCGTTTGTGGAAAGTGCGACGGTACCCATTATTCAAACCATTGAGCGATACGTGCAAGATGAAGTTCTCTTCGCAAACGCCATCGGTGAAATCAGCAAAGACGCTTTGAGCGAGAAGGATTTACAAAAGAAACTGCCGCAAATTTTAACAGGATTTGATGCAACATTGACGCGGGAAGTTTTATTCCGTGCAAAAGAAAAATCACCGACGATGACCGTGCCGTTGCTTCATGAAGCCGTGTCGGAAATTTTTTACGAACTCGTTTCGCCTGCGCCGAAAGTCTATCAAGGCAAGTCCAATCAAGGCGGCGTTACGTATTGGCTTTCCATCATCGAAGAGCGGCATCGCGCGTTCGAATCGGTTGAGACGTTTGTCTCAATCAACGAGGCGATGAAATTTTATTCATTCAAACTGCATCAAGTTGAGCATTTCGGAAAAGAACTCAAAGCGCTTCGCGGACAACTTGAACGGCTAATTGAAAAAACCGAGACGCAGATAGTGGCACTTGAAGCGCAATCGCAAAAAAATCGCGCCGAAGACTATGAACGATACGGTCAACTCTTGATGGCGAATCTGCATCGGCTTGAAAAAGGCATGAGTGAAATTACAGTTGAAAATTTTTTTGATGGTGGTTCAATCGTCATTTCGCTTGACGAGAAGAAATCGCCATATCAAAATGCGGAGATGTATTTTGAAAAAGCCAAGAAGTCACGAGCCAGTGCGGCAGTTTCGGCAGAACGCTTGAAGCAAGCGCGAGAGAACAAGGCAATCTTGATGACACTGCAATCTGAACTTTTAGAGATAAAAGACCAGCGGGCGTTTGAGCGTTGGCGCAAAGCGAATCTTCAAGTGCTTCAAAAGTTTTTGCTCGTCTCAAAAGCAGAAGCGGAAAAGCAGATGCTCTTTCGCCGATTCCAACTTGCGCCGAATGTGGAAGTGTGGGTCGGCAAGAACGCCAAGAACAACGATTTGCTCACGTTCAAGTATGCGCGTCCGAATGATTTGTGGCTTCATGCGCGAGGTGTTTCGGGGTCGCATTGCATTTTGAAATCGAGTAAGCCGCCAACAAGAGACGAGATAGAGCGGGCGGCAGCGATTGCGGCGTATTACTCTTCGGCAAAAGGTTCAGAACTTGCGCCGGTGATTTGCACGCCGAAAAAGTATGTGCGCAAACCAAAGGGCGCAGAGGTCGGCGCGGTCGTAGTCGAGCGTGAAGAAGTCTTGCTCGTCAAGCCAGCGCGATGGGCGGAAGCACAAGAGGAGTAAGATTGCGAAGAATTTTTGTAAATACACCTGGCCATATCCAAACAAAGTGTTTTCAACCGTGATAAACGACCAAGACCACAAATACCGTCCAAAGCGCGAAGAAATGGTTCAGAAATTGCGCGAGATGGGAATTACAAATGAGCGCGTCTTGCAAGCCTTCCGCGACGTCAAGCGACACTTGTTCGTCGATTCCGTATTTTGGGAGTCGGCGTATCAAGATTCGCCGTTGCCGATTGCCGCCAATCAAACCATTTCACAGCCTTACACGGTGGCGTATATGACGAGCATTGTGGTTGAGCATTACAAAAACGGCGGAAAGATTTTGGAAATCGGAACCGGTTCGGGCTATCAAGCGGCGATTCTTGTCGCGCTGGGCTATCGCGTCTATACGATTGAACGACACAGCACGCTTTATGAGCAGGCTGTCAAACGATTTGAACAACTTGGAATCAAGGTGCAAACGCGGCTTGGCGATGGAACACTCGGCTGGGCGGCGATGAAACCTTTCGATGCGATTCTTGTTACCGCTGGCTCGCCCGACGTGCCGCGCCCGCTTCTCGAGCAACTCGCCGACAATGGACGATTGATTATTCCTATCGGCGACACTAAAACCCAACAGATGTGTATTTTTCATCGACAAGGCAATCAAGTCGTTGAGACGGTTGCCGACAACTTTGCCTTCGTGCCGCTTATCGGCAAAGAAGGATGGCGAGAGTAAAACATTTTTCACCAAAAGAGAAAACCGCACACGTGAGAAGCATTATTTTTCTATGCACGGCAAATGCGATTCGAAGCCAAATGGCGGAAGCCTACATCAACGCGAAAACAAGCGCACTCAAAGCATTCAGCGGCGGCGTGCAGCCGTGCGGCTACGTCGATAAAGAAGCCATCGCCGTCATGCGCGAAATTGGAATCGACCTTTCATCGCACTACTCCAAATCCGTTGATGAATTTAAGGGCAAGCGCATCGACATCGTCGTTACTGTCAGCGGAACAGCGTATCAGGAGTGTCCATCGTGGCTGTATCGAGACGCAATGAATGCGCATTGGGGATTTAAGGACACCTCAGGAGAAAGCCGACGCCGATACCGCATCTTGCGAGATGAAATCAATGCGCACCTTGATAAATTCCTCGCATGCTATAACCCCGCGCACACCGACGATGAAGTGCGCGCACTCTTGCGAGGACTTTCGCGATAAGTTTTAATCAACATCAATCAACGCTATCAAATCAAAGCATGGCATCAGAACATTCGTTTGACATCGTTTCAAAAATCAACCTTCAAGAATTGGACAATGCGCTCAATCAAGCACGAAAAGAACTGCAACAACGCTACGACCTCAAAGACTCAAAGTCGGCGATTCTCTTCAATGAAAAAGACATGGAATTGACGCTGGAATCGGCGAGCGAGTTTACCTTGAAAGCAGTAATCGACACTTTGCAGTCCAAACTCATCAAGCGCAACATCTCGACGAAAGTGCTTGACTATCAACAAATTGAGCCTGCAACGCAAAATACCGTCCGCCAAAAAGTCAAGTTGAAACAAGGCGTCGATAAAGAAACTTCAAAGAAGGTTACAACGGCGATTAAAGAGATGAAGCTCAAAGTTCAAGCCCAAGTGCAAGGCGACGAAGTGCGCGTGTCGGGAAAGCAACTCGACGACCTTCAAGCCGTCCAAAAAGCGTTGCTCGCAATGGATTTCGGCGTGCCGCTTCAATTTGTGAATTATCGATGAGTTTCTTCTTCTTGCTCGGTTTAATCGGGTGTTGCGAAGAGTTGCGCTCGCTCTCGGAACTGCAATGGAAAGCACGCATCGTATTGTGCAAAACCGATTCCGCGATGCGTGATAAACTTCTCGCCGCAACGGCGTTGGAAACAGAAGGCGTTGGCGAGCGCGACATCGTCTATTTCATCATCTGCGACGACCAACTCGTCAGCAATTACAATGGAACTTTCTCCGACCGATTGCGAGAAGAAATTCAAGTGATACTAAATCAAGAATCCAAAGCAGTAGTTTTAATTGGCAAAGATGGCTTCGTGAAGGGCGCGTATTCGTCGCTTCGTTGGGGTGAAATTTTCGCCGTGATTGACGCAATGCCGATGCGGCAACGAGAGAAACGCAAATGATGATTACGACACGGCTGGGTGGCTTGCGTATTGAAGTTGATAGAGCTTGTAGTATAAGCCGCGCTGTGCGAGCAATTCTTGATGAGAACCTTGTTCGCGCAAAACCCCTTTGTGCATGACAAGAATTTTATCGCAGTGCTGAATGGTGGAAAGCCGATGCGCGATGATGATGCTTGTTCTCCCCGTCATCAATTTTTCTAATGCAGATTCAATCAGATGTTCGGTTTCGGTATCAACGGAACTTGTCGCTTCATCAAGAACGAGAAGTTTCGGATTGTAGACCATTGCACGCACAAATGAAATCAGTTGCCGCTGACCTGTTGAAAGCGCGCCGCCTCGCTCTTGCACTTGATAGTCATATCCGTTGGGCAGTTTCTCGATGAATGACGCCGCGCCGACAAGTTCCGCCGCCTCTTTGATTTGCTCATCGGTGATAGATGAGTCGCCAAGCGTAATGTTGTCGCGAATCGTGCCTGAAAAGAGAAACACATCTTGAAGCACCACGCCGACATGACGGCGAACTTCCTGCTCGGTCAAGTCGCGTAAATCAATCCCGTCAATCGTGATGCGTCCTTTCTGAACGTCGTAGAATTTTGAGAGAAGCGAAATCGTCGTTGATTTTCCCGAACCCGTTGCCCCAACAATCGCCACGCGCTCGCCCGCCTTGACTGTGAATGAAACATCTTGCAAAACCCAGTGTGCATCGTTGTAGGCAAACCATACATGCTCAAAAGCAATTTCGCCTTTTGGATTGACAAGTGATTTCGGTTGTTTCGGCGGTTCAATAAAAACTTTTTCATCGAGCAATTTAAAGACGCGCTCCGCGCTGGTAATCGCCGTTTGCATAATGTTGTATTTATCCGACAAATCTTGAAGCGGACGAAAGAACAGCGCGATATACTGCACAAATGCCACCACAACGCCGAGCGTCAAATCGGCATTGAGCATTTTCATTCCGCTATACCAAATAATCAGCCCCAGCGCAATCGCCGAGAGCAATTCAATGACGGGATAAAAAACGGAGTAGTAAAAAACGGAACGGATATTTGCATCGCGGTGCGCGGCGTTAATTTCGGCGTGTTTTTCAAATTCTGTTTGTTCGCGCCCGAAGAGTTGAACCGTTCCGATTCCAGTGATGTGCTCTTGAAGAAACGCCGAAAGGCGCGCGATTTCAGTGCGAACATCTTGATAGGCAACGCGCACCCGCTTTTTGAACTCCATCGTTACCCAAAACATAATCGGCAACACACTGAACGAGACGAGCGTCAGTTGCCAATCGGTATAGAACATCATCACAATAATGAACGAGAGTTGGAACAAGTCGCCGAGCAGTGCGACAAGTCCGCTCGAAAGCATTTCGTTGAGCGTTTCTACATCGTTCGTGGCGCGCGTCATTAAGCGACCAATCGGATTGCGGTCGAAGAATTTGAGCGAAAGTTTTTGAAGATGCTTGAAGATATCGAGCCGAAGTTGCATCACGGCTTTTTGTCCCAAAAGTTGGGTGAGGTAAGTGTTGCCGAACTGCATTGCAACTTCAAGCACCACGACGGCAAGAAAAACAAGGCTGATGTAAAAAAGCCCTTCTGTATCGCCGATGGCGATGTGATTATCGATGGCGAGTTTGGTGATATAGGGGCGAAGCGGCGAAAGCAGTGCGGCGGTAATCGTTAAAGCGACGGCGGCGAAAAGCAATTTCGGATATGGACGCACGTAGGCAAAGAGACGTTTGAGCAACGGCAAATCAAACGCATTGCCCGAAACCGCGTCGGATTGCATTTGAAAGCCTTTGGGCTTGCCGTTTTGAGAGGTGCTTTGTTCACTCTTGGTCGTCATGTGTGGTTTATCCCGCCTTGATTTTGGTAGCATGCTTTTAGAAAAAGTAAATCACGAATGTAAAGAATTCTATCCGAAGTGATGCTGAAAGGAAGAGAGTTTTCTTTCCAGGTAGAGGAAAGAAGATGGGTCATGTTGTCCACACTTTTTACAAGGTCTGAATAGCAAGAGAAGTTGAATTGAAGGTTGAATGATTCAAATTTTTCGTTGAGCAAATCAATGTTTGAAAAACCTGAAAAGTTAGCGGTTTCAAGTGATGCAACCGAGTAAGCGACCCAAAGGTCGTCCCAATTTTCAATGAGAGAAATTACTTTATCTACGACATTCAAAGCCGACGGCTCATAAGTGGCAAACTGCGTAATTGCCTTCATCATTTCCTCAGTGCCATAGACTAATTTGAGCATGATGTGTTCCGTGATGTGAACACCTTCGGAAATTTTATGAGAAAACTTGTCTTCAGGTAGCTGAATTAAATCTTTGAGTGCGGAAAACATTTTTGAGATTGTTGACTGTCGCTGTTGAGAATCTCTAGCATCCCAAATGGCAACCAAATAGAGTATTGATTTCAGAGGTCTTCTACCAGTTCTGATTAAGCCGCGAAGCATGTCGACGAGAGAGCCTTTAGCGGTTGTTCCGCCAGTGTCGTCGCGAGAGCGAAGTTGAACGATAAGAATTTTATCGTCAGAGACACCCATTACATCAATATCAAGGTTGGGTATCGATGTATTGAAAACAGATTCCAAAATCTGATGCATATCACGAACCCGATTTGGCACGTGGTTGAACAGACGGTATGTTCGCAAAATGTTTTTTAGCATCTCTTCTAAAACCTTACCCTGACGAGCGCGATATGAACTGTGGAAAAACTGATGGAACGAAAACAGTTGAGCATAATTTTTAGCAAGCGTATAATCTTCACCAAGAATCGTTGCCCGCTCAACCCCTGCAACAAATTTTTTGATACCGTCCAATTCATCGCTTAATTGTGAAAATCGTTTCTCAAAAAGAAGCATAATTAAATCTTTTGCTAAATCAAGGGGGCTTTTCAAAATGGATTTAACCAACCCAATCTCACTTGTTTCATCGAGGAGATGAAGAAAGACTCTTTCCTGCATCAAGGTGATGTTGTAGATTTTTTTAGGACAATTAAAAACTCAGACTTCATGCCTTCAGGGTTTTTGTTTTTCCTTGCACGAAAAAGTTGGCGTGTTTGGATTCTGTCTTCAAAAATGCTGAGCGTTTCAAATCCGATTTGGGAGAAATACTCTTTGAGGACTTTCCATATTGGTATTTCAACGCCGTCGGCTTTTGGGCTGCCGATAAATACACAAAGCGTCCCACCCGGTTTTAATTGTTTGGCAGCATTTTCTAATGCGTTAATGGTATGACAAAAGTAAGAGTCAATAAATTCAAGCAAATCTGGTCGTGAGAGTTCAGATTTTACCTGTATAATTGTAGGGGTCTCAATGAGTCTCGTTGGTTTTCGGTAGGGAATTTCAAGCGAGGAAATAGACTTTACTTCTGCTTCGGTATATCCAAGCCAATAGAGGTCAAGTTTGAATGTTCGGACATATTCTTGTGCTTGCAAATAAGGAGGTGATGTAATAATACAATCAACGCTCCGCTCCAGCGGTGGTAGGAAAGTTGAAGAGTCTACGCCGCCGAAACAAGATACCACCGCATTAAAACCCCTTGTTCTGCGAACCAAGGCTGAAACGCCTTCAAGATTTTTGTGAGATACCTCATAAATCATGGAGTTTAGTGCTTCCCGCCAATCTTGCTTCATCAACTCGTCAATAAACTTGAGTTTCGTCTTTGAGCGGAAAAGTTTCGGTGTCTTATGTTCTGCGAATGAAAAATACTTACTCGCCTTTATCAACGCTGCTTGAATGACCTGCACATACACGCTGGGTTCTAAACCTTTAATCCAACCCCAATATGAAGCCAACGCTTCAAATATGTCATCAGGGTACCAGTATCGTATGTTTGACCATTGAGGATAAAACTTCGGAGCTGAGGCAGGATTAAACGAAGTTAAAATCTGATGAAGCGTCTCACGAGATGGCACGTCTGAACCCCTATAAATCTTAACAGGCACGATTTCATTCAGCAACGGATTCAAATCCATCAATACAGCATTGCGTTTGCACAGATAAGCTTCAAGCCCCACCGTTGCTGAACCTGCAAAGGGGTCAAGAATCCAATCACCTTCTTTCGTGTATTGATTGATGCAAAATCGAACAACTTGGGGAATAAATTTGGCAGGGTAATAGTAAATGCTATGAGTGAGGTAAGTTGTATCTGTAATTTCAGAGACAATCTCTCTAAAACTTACCAGAGAGGGAGATTCAACAGTTTCAGGCAAGTGGAAGTTTGAAAAAAGGTGTAACTGCATTGATTGTTAGTTCTGTTAGGCTAAAATCTCCTTCTTTATCAATCGCTCGCCGTCGTAATCATACACAATGGGAACGCCGTTGGCGATATTGAGTTCCAGCACTTGTTCTTTCGTGAGGTTATCTAATTTCATGACAATAGCGCGAAGACTATTGCCATGCGCTGAAACGACGACATTTTTTCCTGAAACGACTTTCGGTAAAATTTCTTTTTCAAAATACGGAATGGCGCGCGCTGCTGTGTCTTTAAGGCTTTCTGTATAGCCATCAGGATTGAGGTCGGTTTTGTCGGCGGGCGGCGGCACGTCGTAACTGCGTCGCCAAATTTTGACTTGCTCTTCGCCATACTTTTTGGCAGTCTCGGCTTTGTTGAGTCCTTGAAGTGCGCCGTAGTGGCGTTCATTGAGGGCTTGATTGAAGTAAGTCGGAACGTGCAGTTGCTGTGCGGAAGTGAGTGCGAGAATGAGCGTTTCAATCGCACGATAAAGCACCGAAGTATAAGCTAAGTCAATCGGAATGGATTTGATTTTTTCCCCTGCATCTCGTGCCTCTTGCCTTCCCTTTTCGGTCAAAGGCACATCAACCCAACCTGTGAAGCGATTCTCCAAATTCCATTGTGATTCGCCATGCCGAATAAGAATGAGTTTTGCCATGTGATTTTTTGATGATGAAATCGGTTGAAAGAGTGCCTCGCCCCGACCTGCCCATGCGTTCAGGGCGAGGATACAGATTTAATTCAAAGCCTGTTTAATTGCCGCGATGAGTTCATCGTCGGTGCGACTGTCTTTGAGTTCTTTTTCAATATGAAACCACTTGATTTTGCCGTCCATGCCCACGAGAAAATACGCCCGCTTGCTGACGTTGAGCGGCTCAAAGAGAATATCGAACTTCTTCGTCGCGTCGCGGTGAATGTCGGAAAGGAGGTGATGTTGCATGTTGTATTTCTCGCGAAAGGCTTGATGAGCAAATTTGGAATCGGCGGAAATCGGAAGTACCACAACGCCGAGCTGCTCGTAGCGAGCGTAATCTTGCGAGTAAGAACAATTTTGCGCCGTGCAAACAGGCGTGAAGTCGAGCGGATAAAATGAAAGAAGCACGTTTTTCTTTCCGCGAAAATCGGAAAGTTTCACCTTTGTGCCATCGGTGGAATCGAGTTCAAAATCGGGGGCAAGGTCGCCAACTTGAAGTGCCATTAGAGTTCTCCTGTTTTTTATGTTGAAAAAATTTGTTGTGAAAAATTGCCGCGCCATGTGCGCATGCCGATGAATGATGCAAATTTTGTAAGTCCAATCAAAATTAACGTTTGGTAACAAAGAAGCGAGACGTTCAGACGATTACGGCAGTCGCCGCCGTTGCATCAAGCGTTTGATGAAAAGTGCTTCAACAGGTTTGCCTTCTTTAATGTGCTCTTTAACGATTCTTGCAATGTCCTCAACTTGAACATTCCCATACCAGATTTGCTCTTCAAAGAACATCACCGTTGCGCCGTCTTCACACGCACCTAAGCAACCGCTATTTTCAACATCGACGAGGTGTTCACAGTGGTTAGCTTGAAGTTCTTGCTTGAAAATCTCTAAAAATTTTTCCGAGCCGCGTCGGGCGCACGATGGTTTCGGTGAATGTTCAGGACGAAGGTTGGTGCAGATATAAACAATAGGCTTTTGCGATTCCATGTGACTTGTTTCTGAATCAGAGAACTTAACGCTTTCAAAGGCTTCTTTCAAACTCAATCATCATCGGCGACGTCGCAAAGGCATGGAAAGCGTTGGGCAAGAAGCACTGCTCGAGGGCGCGTTGAGAAAATAAAAATCGTCCGTCGCACATAAAGCCGAGTTCGTTCCAATCGACATCGTTTAGCATCTCGCAAAGCGTCATCAAATTTGCATCTTGTTGTTTTGGAAAAACTGCAAGCACCGAACCGTCGTAATCGGTGCAAGGGTGAAGAAAGAACGGACGCGGATGTCGGGTTTTGCAATTCACATAGAGCCGCTTTTCAAAACTTTGATAATGCGTGCGTCCCCATTGCCACCAGTTGGATTCATCAAATTTTTTAATACGACGTGCAAGCAATCGGGATTTGAAGGGTTCAAGGAAAGGGTGTTTGTGGTTGAAAATCATTCGGCGGGTTTTGCCGTCTTTGGCAGTGGTGGAACAGACGAAGTCGCGATTTCCAAGTTCATCGTGGGTGAAAATTTCGTCGTCGCCGCTCACTGCGCCTACCTTCACAAAAAAGACGTCGCTAAACGGAACTATGTAATCAGCTTTGAGAAAGAGCAGTTGTCCATTTAGGCAAGCAAAGGTTCGTATGTCTTCTTGTCCAAGTTCATTGATGAAATGTGTCTTGTATGAGAAGTTATTTTTCTCAAACCGCCAAATGGCGCAGTTTGGCGTGTAGCCTTGAAAGATGCGCTTATCGCCGAGTTCAATCCAGTGGGTGATGGTGCCTTGTTTGTAGAGCCATGTATTCAGGTTTCGGCTTGATGTGGCTTTGAGAAAATCGCGCGGCGTAATGAAAATCAATTCGCCCGACGGCGCAAGATGCTCCGCACATTTTTCAATGAAGAACAGGTAAAGGTTACTGCGACCGTCGAAGCGTGCTAAGGAAAGTTTTCGTTTGGTTTCGGACGGAATGTCTTGAAAGCGCACATATGGCGGATTGCCAATAATCGTCTCAAACTTTTCAGAAGTTGGAAAATCAAAGAAATCCATGACGCGTGCATAAGGCGGGGCTTTGCTTGAATCGAGTTCAATGGCGACGCAATT
>JBDNCJ010000027.1:0-37954 GCA_046719715.1 Chloroherpetonaceae bacterium
TGCGATAATACAGAAACGCCAAATGACTTCAAAATCACTATAAAAAAATCTTATCTAAACAAGGCTTTAATGCTTCCCCAAGTGCGGCGCGTGGTCGATGTTTGAAAGGCGACTTGGGTTTGCAGTTCGGTGGTGCCGCTGGCGGTTACGAGTTTAAGCGTATAGGTCAGGCGTTGTAAGGTGAGCGGTTGGGGCGGCTCGTTAGAACCGCCGACGTTGCGTCCGCTGACGGATAAATCGACAAATTCATAGTTTCGATGATTGCCTTGCGGGAAAAGCGTGGTAAGCAGAATGGGCGCGGTTTGGTCTTGTTGGCGATAGAGTTCGTAGCGAATCAGTCCCGTTTCGTTTTGCGACGTCCAGCGGACATAGACGCGGTCGCTATCGGGAATGGCGACGAATCCGCTTACGATGCTTGCGGCAAGGAGCAGGACGGGAATGACGACCAACAGCAGAACAAGGATTGCTTTTTTGCGATGCACCATTTGGGCAACGATTAAGGTTTTGTAAAAATTTAAGTAAAGCCATTGCAATGTCCAAACGGCACGACGCGCTCCTCATTCCTCATTAGAGATTGGATTCCTCGCGTTGCTCGGAATAACATTTCCGTTCTCCTTCTGTTCCTCATTTCTCATTCTTCATTGCTCATTAGAGATTGGATTCCTCGCGTTGCTCGCAATGACCACGCTTCAAGCCCGCACGATACGCACTCGATTCATTACTCTTCCCAGATGAAGTCGTAGAGCATGAGCGAGACGAAAAACATCACGAGCGTATAAGCGGCAAGAATTTGCAGTTCCGTTTCCGCGCGAGCAAACGGTGCATCTTCTTGCGTGGCGATTCGCGTAGCGCGAACCGTCATGAAAATCGGAATCAAAAGCGGCACAAAGGAAAGCACGGCAAAAAGCCCGCCGCGTGCCGTCGTATTTGCCACCACCGCGCTGACGAGTGTGAGCACAATCGCAATACTCGCGCTTCCAAGCAAAAGCGTCGTGAGAAAAATGGTTGGATTTTCAATCACGAGCGAAAGCAGTCCCAAATACAGCATCGCAATAGCGGCATTGACGAGAAGCGAGAGCAGAACGTTGTAAATGAGTTTCCCCAGAAAAATCGCCGTCGGCGTTGCGGAAAGTTTCAAAAAGAGCATCGTGCCGCGCTCGACTTCGCTCACGAAGCCGCGTTGCAGTGCCGACAGTGCCGCAAAGAACGCCGTATTCCAAAACAGTGCCGACGTGAGTTCACTTGTTAGAAGTTCCGCCGATACCGAAAAAACAATCAGCGACACTGAAACGACGACGAAGAGCAGAATGGTATTGACGCCGTAGCGCGTGCGGTATTCGAGCAGAAACTCTTTTTCCAACACCGCGCGAAGTGAAGTCATTATTTGCCAAAACATCTTGAATGTGCTTTATGCGAATGTAGCACATTCTTGCCTTCATCTTACATCACCCATGCGGTTAAGTTTAATATGTTGAACGAAGCAATGACAATCGCCGTTTAGTTGTGAAGTTCTAATTTCCTTAACACCAACCGATAAGAAGCGATTAAATGAAGAAACGAACATGGTTTGACGCTGTAACACGGGAAACGAAGTATTCGTCAAGATATGCGCGCACGGCGCTTTACGCCGTCGGCTTCGGACTCATTTGCGCCTTTACGCTCACACTTTTCACAGGCTCATACAACGGCACGTGCTACGGTCTTGTTTTCGGTGTGCTCTTCGGTGTATTCTTTGCGGCATTTTCGCGTTTTATTGCCCGTCAAATCGGCGAAGGCGGCATTTTATGGAATGGCTTTGCAGGCGTGATGTCAGGCGCGATTTCAGGCGCGCTCACCAAAATGATTTGCACGCCGATTGCACATGAAGTTCTCTCAACGGTTTATGGACGCATTGAATCACCGGTTCAACTTGCCTTTTACGCCGTCGTCTGTGCCGCATACTTAGGCGGGTTCTTTGGATTGTTTCAAAGTTTAATTTTCGGTCGAAGTGCTTCAACACAAGAGGTTGGATATGATGCGTCGCTCAAATCAGATTCCGTCAAGTCGGAATCGCAAGCGGCTCAACTGCCCGAAAAACACATGACACAACTTCCTGAACCGATTGAAGCGAATCGCAACTCTTCAAATTAAAAACGAATTCTCGCTATGAAAATCGCCGTCGGAAGCGACCACGCGGGCTATGAAACCAAGAAAGCCGTTATTGAGTGGCTGTTGCAGCATGGGTATGAAGTCCTTGACAAAGGCACTTTCTCTCCTGATTCCGTAGACTATCCCGACTTTGCCAAAGCCGTCGCGCACAGCGTCGCACAAGGCGAAAGCACACAGGGCGTTTTGCTTTGTGGAAGCGGTGTCGGCGTTTCCATCGTCGCCAATAAAATCAAAGGGATTCGCGCCGCACTTGTTTTCAACAAAGAAATCGCGCATCTTTCACGCGAGCATAACAACGCCAATGTGATGTGTCTGCCTGCACGATTTCTCACCGCCGACCAAATAGAACAGTGCTTGACGAATTGGTTTCAGGCTAAATTTGAAGGCGGACGCCACGTACGCAGGGTTGAGAAAATTGAAGATTGACCGCACTCGATTTGCAAAAATTCGTTGCAGTGTCGACATTGAACCAACGGCGGTTCTTAACGCCGTTGAAGTAACTCTAAACCATCAAGACCATGAGCCGATTGATTCTTCACACCGATGTTCCGACGCTGAAGCCGACCGATAAACTTGCAACCGCAGCCCTGCTCATACAAGAAGCCAAACTCGGCGGCTTGCCGATTCTCAAACAAGACCAACTCATCGGCACACTCTTAGAAAGCGACGTTGAGTTGCTTACCGACGCCGGCGAAAAAAATCTTCATCGTTCTATTTCCTCGTTTCCACTCTACACGCCGCTCACGCTCAACCAGAACGACCACCCGTATCACGCCATCAAGCAATTCGGAAAAATTCAACACGATTTTCTTCCGGTCGTTGACAAAGAGATGAACTACTATGGCGTCGTGCTTCGCGACGATGTTTTGCAAGAGTTTTTTGATGAATTTTATTTTTCCGACGATGCCTCGCTTTTGGAAGTTGAAGTGCCGCGCTCGCAGTTCAAAATGTCGGATATGATTCGTCTCATTGAGCAAAACGAAACCACCGTGCTCAGCATCACGTCGCACCGCTCTATTGACAACGACGAAGCACAGCGCATTACCATGTGCGTGCAAACTCGCGACGGTTTTCGCCTTCAACGCACGCTGGAGCGATACGGCTACTTCATCACCTACAACTCCAACGCTTCCGACGACTACGAAGAAGACCTCACTCAAAAAGCCCAAGCCTTTATGCGCTATCTTGAAATGTGAACCCGGTCATGTAACTTTTTTGTGTCTGTCATTCTGAACGAAGCGTAGCGAAGTGAAGAATCCATCAGCGCGTCTCACCGAGTTCGTCAGTGGATTCCTCGCACCGCTCGCAATGACGAACACATTTTTATAGCGCTACCGTGAAACCACGCCTCTTTTCTACTCGATAACGATTACTTTTATCTCCCACTTCGCCCAATGAAATTCAAGAAGAAATTTTCTTTCTGCAACACTTTTCTCGCTTCACTCGTAAGCCCCGTCTGTATTCGCTTATCTGATAAGCATCTACGGCTCTCGACCATCGTCTAATCATTTAATAACGATACTTAATCAATTCTTTATTATGAAACCGTCAATACTTTTCGTTGGCTTTTTTGCCGCTTTGCTTTTCACAGGTTGCGCTCAAATGCACCAAAGCACTTCCGAACAACCGCTCGCCTACATCTACAATGCCTCTTCTGACCACCTTTTTGAAACCACGCTTGCAACACTCCAATCGCAAGGCTTCGCCATCACAGTTGCCGATAAACAGAGCGGCACAATTCAAACTGATGCTGTTAAAATTGATGAGCAAACCGCGCTTGCTCTGTTTGACAAATCTTACGACGATTGCAACTGCAAATCCTTCTCCATTCACTTTACCATTGCGCCCACTTCCCACGACCGCTCTCAACTCAACATCGTGCTTTTATCCAACGAAAGAAGCAACAGCATTCTTGAGCGGACTTTGCTTGATAATGTTGCCGTAAAATTGAACGGACGCGGTGCGCTTATGCTTTCTAAAATTGACGTCAGCAATGCGCCAATCGTAAGCATTTCAATGAAGGATAATTCAACCGTTGAAGGCTATTTGTTGGACGACACCGAGCGCGGATATTTGCGATTGAAGTTGAAGTCGGGCGGAATCCTGCACGTTGAGCGAAGCGAGATTGAGCGATATACACTTGCAAGCGAATCGGCTTCGGGCAGAAACTAATACTACACTTGATTGATCAGGAGAGGATTTTCAAAGTTTGTCATTCCGAGCCAAGCAAGGAATCTATCGCTAATGAATGATGAGCAATGAGTAATGAAGAAGTGAATTGTCATTCCGAGCCAAGCGAGGAATCCATTTGACGAGCTCGGCGAGGCTCGCTGATGGATTCTTCACTTCGCTGACGCTCCGTTCAGAATGACAAGAAAAATTGCTGTCATTGACAAGCGACGAAGGTCATTCCGAGCAACGCGAGAAATCCACTCAGATTCTTCCTCTTCACTCTGTTCACGGTCAGAAGGACAAGAAAACAATCCGCTCATTGCGTGCCAAGCGACAAAGGTCATTTCGAGCCAAGCGAGAAATTCACTTAGATTCTTCACTCCGCTACGCCCCATTCAGAATGAGATGCAAAAATAATCGTTTATTTTGTCTCTATACTTATTAACGCTTGTTCATCATTTAACCTTGAACGCATGAAGAAACTTCGAGACATCTGGCAAGCGGCAACGCTTTTTGAGAAACTCACGCTCATTTTATCGCCGCTTTATGTTCTAACACCGATTGATTTCATTCCCGAAGCCGTCTTCGGAATCTTCGGACTCTTTGACGACGCCACCGCTGTCAGTATTTTCGTTTGGACGATTCGCACCATTCACAAACGCCTTGAAAATGACCCGAAGTATCAATCGCACGATGCTAAGAAAAATCAAGTACCGAACAACCTCATTCCATAACGCTTTATTTTTTGACCATGACGAAAACCCGCAAACCAAAGCGCAAGCCGCATCTGGGCGAAACGCCGTCTCCCGACGTCGCCGCGTCGCTTGTTGATTCGAATTTCAACAGTTCAACGCTTTACATCAATCGCGAGCTTAGTTGGATAGAGTTCAATTTGCGTGTGCTTGCGGAAGCGCGCTGTGAATCGCACCCGCTTTTAGAACGATTGAAATTCATCGCCATATTCAGTTCAAACTTGGACGAATTTTTCATGATTCGCGTTTCCGCCGTCGAAGAGCAAGTCGAAGCCGGCATTCAAACGCCTTCGCTCGATGGACTCAAACCCCTTGAACAGCTCATAGAAGTGCGCAAGCGTGTTGAAGCCATGCTCCATGAACGCAACGACTGCTTCTACAACGATATTCTTCCCAAACTGGCGCAAGAAAAAATTTATTTCAAATCTTGTTCCGAACTGTCTGAAAGAGAGCGCACGATTTTAGACCAATACTTCGAGAACAACATCTTCCCGATTCTCACACCGTTAGCGTTAGACCCCGGGCATCCGTTTCCGCACGTCTCCAATCTTTCGCTCTCACTTGCCGTTCAACTTAAAGCCGATGGCGACGACGAACCGCGTTTTGCGCGCGTCAAAGTCCCCGATACCATTTCGCGTCTTATTCGTTTGGACAAAATCGGCGTTAAGCCCACACATGGCGAAACGGTTTTCGTCTGGCTCGAAGATGTAATTGCTTCGAACATTCAAAAACTCTTTCCCGAAGTTGAAATTCAAGCCGTCTATCCGTTCCGTGTGATTCGCGACGCCGATATTGAAATTGAGGAAGATGAAGCCGGCGATTTGCTCGAAACCATTGAAGAAGGATTGCGCCAACGCCGATACGGCAATGTGGTTCGGCTTGATGTCAATCCCGGTATGCCTGAATACATCAAAAGCGTCTTGATTGAAAACTTGGGCGTCAGCGAGCGAAAGGTCTATGAAATCTCAGGCGTGTTAGGCTTGGCAAGTTTGATGGAAGTCATGAGCCTTGAACGTCCCGACCTCAAAGACGCGCCGTTCATTCCACGCAACCCGTTTCTGAACGACGACGGCGAGGATATGTTCTCCATGATTCGCAAACGCGACGTGCTTCTTTATCACCCGTTTGACTCTTTTCAGCCCGTCGTTGATTTAATCCACGAGGCGGCGCACGACCCGAACGTGCTCGCCATTAAGCAAACGCTTTACCGCGTCGGCAGCAAATCGCCCATCGTTCAAGCCTTGATTGAAGCGGCAGAGCGCGGCAAACAAGTCGCGGTGTTGGTCGAGCTCAAAGCGCGATTCGATGAAGAAAACAATATCATCTGGGCGAAAGCTCTTGAAAAAGCCGGCGTGCATGTTGTCTATGGACTCATTGGACTTAAAACGCACGCGAAGGTTTTGCTGATTGTTCGTAACGAAAACGGCGACATGCGCCGCTATGTGCATCTTGGCACGGGCAATTACAACCCCTCAACGGCAAAGGTTTATACCGATTACAGCCTTTTCACGTGCCGAAAAGAAATCGGGGCTGATGTTTCCGACGTATTTAATTATCTGACGGGCTACTCGCGCCAAAAGTCGTATCGCAAAATTTTCGTCGCGCCGCTCGGCATTCGTCAAAAAATGCTGGAACTCATTGAGCGCGAAATTCAGATGCACCAATTGCATCAAAACGGACGCATCATCATGAAGATGAACGCACTCGTCGACGAGCAGATTATCAAAGCGCTTTATCGTGCCTCGCAGGTTGGCGTGCAGATTGATTTGATTGTGCGCGGCGTGTGCGTGCTTCGCCCCAACATCGCTGGCGTCAGCGAGAACATTCGCGTCATTAGCATCGTCGGACGCTTTTTGGAACATAGCCGCGCTTACTATTTTTTCAACAACGGCGACGAAGAAATCTACCTTTCCAGCGCCGACATGATGCGCCGCAACCTCGACCGCCGCGTCGAGATTCTCTTTCCGATTCTCGATGCTTCGCACCGCAAACAAATCAAAAAAGACTTAGAACTCATGCTCAAAGACAACCTCAAAGCGCGCGCCCTACAACCTGATGGCTCTTACCAGTTCGTTACAACTAACGGCAAACCTATCAACAGCCAACTGATTTTTCTCAACGAAAAACCTTAACGCATTTTTTATGACCGACTTAAAAAAATCCATCAACGAAGCCCTCGAGTTCATTCGCACCAAAACCAAAGACGATTATCCCATCGGCATCATTCTCGGAACAGGCTTGGGCGGACTCGGCAGAGAAATCACCGCCGAACTTGTGCTCGACTACGATTCGATTCCGCACTTCCCCGTCTCAACTGTTGAATCGCATCACGGCAAACTTATCTTCGGCACGCTTAGCGGCAAAAAGGTTGTCGCCATGCAAGGACGCTTCCACTACTACGAAGGCTACTCAATGCAACAAATCACCTTTCCCGTGCGCGTGATGAAGTTTCTCGGCGTCAAAACGCTTTGCATCTCGAATGCGTGCGGCTGTGTGAATCCACTGTATCGCAAAGGCGACATTATGATTATCGACGACCACATCAATTTTCTTGGCTCTAATCCACTGATTGGACCGAACGATGACAGCATCGGACCGCGCTTTCCCGACATGAGCCAACCCTATTCGCAACGCCTCATCAAACTTGCCGAAGAATCAGCGTTGGAACTCAAACTCAAAGTTCAAAAAGGCGTTTATATCGCTATGCCCGGCTCTATGCTGGAAACGCGTGCGGAGTATCGAATGGCGCGCGTGCTTGGGGCAGATGTTGTGGGCATGTCGACCGTTCCCGAAGTGATTGCCGCCGTGCATCAAGGCACGGAAGTTCTGGGCATTTCTATCATCACGGACGAATGTTTTCCCGAAAGTTTGAAGCCAGTCGACATTAAAGATATTCTCGCTGTTGCCGCTGAAGCCGAACCGAAAATGACCGCAATTTTCAAGCGCGTGATTGAAAAACTTTAATTAACACTCATGAAAAGCACTGACCATGACTGAACTCCATATCGTGGTAAAAGACGAGACCGCTCATTTTTTGAAAAGTTATGCAGAGCGAGAGCATATCACCATTTCTGAAATTCTTGAAAAGGTCGCCGACGCCATTGAATCAATTGAACATTCTTCAATTCATCAGACTGTTCAAGCCTTGACAGGCATTTCGCATGCGGACGTTCAAGCCAGAGATGCCTTTTATCAATATCTCTCTGATAAGCATCAATGAATGTTCTTATTGACTTAAACGTATTGCTTGATGTTTTCCAGAAGAGAGAACCTCACTACCGTTCCTCTGCGCTCGTGCTCTCAAAGTCGTTAGAGGGATTTTTTATCGCGCTCATTCCTGCTCATGCCTTGACGACCTTACATTATCTTGTCTCAAAAAGTAGCGGCGTGGTTAAAGCAAACGAGGCTATAGACATCATGTTAATGATTTTACAGTTGCTCCAATTTCACAAACAACATTTCGCCGGGCTCGTGAACTCAATGCTGTTGATTTTGAGGATTCTGTGGTGATGGCTCTTGCAGAAGAGATGAATTGCCGATATATCATAACACGCAATAGCAAAGATTTTTTGAAATCGGCAGTCCGAACACTCTCTCCAAGCGAGTTTCTGATTCAACTTGCATTATCAAAGCCATCTTGAACCGATATTTTTTCTATTTTAATTGTTTGTCTTCTCCTCTGATATTGGAACACTCATCATCTTTGCACATTTTTTACGCTCGCTTGGTTTTAGGATTGTATCTTCGAAACAACACTTGATTTTTCATTCAGCCGATTTGCAATTACACTTGTGTTCATAGATAGTGCCAAAATTCACGTTAAAGCCGGCGACGGCGGCAACGGCGTGATTTCATTTCGTAGAGAGAAATATGTGCCGAAAGGCGGTCCTGACGGCGGCGACGGCGGCAATGGTGGCAATGTTTATCTCGTTGCCGATAGAAATTTGACCACCTTGCTCGACTTCCGCTATGCGCATCACTACAAAGCCGAGCGCGGCGCACACGGACAAGGTGCGCGCAAATCTGGCTTATCGGGCAACGACATCGTCATTAAAGTCCCGTGTGGCACACTCATCAAAGATGCCGATACCGGCGAAGTGATTGCTGACTTGACCGAACACGGCGCCAAAACCCTCGTTGCCAAAGGCGGAAAAGGCGGCAGAGGAAATCAACACTTCGCGACGCCGACGAACCGCGCCCCGCGCCACGCCGAACCCGGTCAGCCCGGCGAAGAACGCACGCTCGAGCTCGAACTCAAACTCCTTGCCGATGTCGGACTTGTCGGCTTTCCCAACGCAGGCAAATCGACCTTGATTTCCGTCTTGAGCGCAGCGAAACCCAAAATTGCTGACTACCCCTTCACCACGCTCGAACCCAATCTCGGCATCGTGCACTATCAAGACTACAAAGGCTTTGTTATGGCAGATATTCCGGGCATCATCGAAGGGGCTTCCGAAGGCAAAGGCTTAGGCTTGAAATTCCTCAAACACATCGAGCGCACGAAGGTCTTAGCGATTCTTCTTCCTGCAGACAGCGCTGACCTTAAACATCAATACCAAATTCTGACCGCTGAACTCAAAAAATTTAGTCCCACCTTAGCCGCAAAGCCGAAAGTCGTGGTGATTTCAAAAATGGACATTGCGCCCGAAGGCTTCGTGCTACCGAAGTTTCGCGGTGTCAAAGTTGTTCCGATTTCCAGCGTCGCCCAATACGGATTAGATAGACTTAAAGAACTTCTTTGGGAAACCATTCATACCTCAACATGATTACTCGCGAAGTTACCATTATCAATAAAGCCGGTTTGCATACGCGCCCTGCCGCGGCACTCGTTAAAACCGCCTCAAAGTTCAAATCCGATTTCTTCATCGAAAAAGACGGCATTGAAGTCAATGCCAAATCCATCATCAGCGTCATGATGCTCGCCGCGCCCAAAGGCACCAAACTCAAACTCCGTTTCAACGGTGTCGATGAAGAAGATTCGGCACGTGAAGTCATTAAACTCTTTGAAGATGGATTCGGTGAAGTTTGACTCGAAGATGTATTTTCAAGTTCAAACGCTATCCGCAGTTGACAAATGAGTAACACCAAAAAACACACTCCCAAACAGAAAGCCAATCAAAAACTTTGGGGCGGCAGATTCAAAGAAGAATTGAACGCACTCGCCTTTGACTTCTCCAAGTCCATTCACATCGACAAGCGGCTTTATCGCGAAGACATTGCAGGCAGTTTAGCCCATGTCGAGATGCTGGCGCAACGCGGCATTCTCGCGCCATCGGAAGCAAACCAAATCGGACGCGGCTTGCGCGAAATTGAAAAAGAAATCGAGGAAGGCATCTTCAACTTCGAGAACGGTCAGGAAGACATTCACATGGCGATTGAACAGCGACTCCATGAAAAAATCGGAAGCGTGGCGGGCAAATTGCACACGGCGCGTAGTCGCAACGACCAAATCGCCACCGACGAGCGGCTTTGGCTTCGCGGAGCGATTGAGACGATTTCACATAGTTTGCAGACACTTCAACGCGCCTTGCTTGAACAAAGTCAAAGACATTTTGGCGCAGTGATGCCCGGCTACACACACTTGCAACGCGCTCAACCCATTTTGCTCTCGCATCATCTTCTCGCCTACATTGAGATGTTTGAGCGCGATAAGTCGCGCTTCCACGACGCGCTCTCACGAATAAACTTCTCGCCACTTGGCGCGGCGGCACTTGGCGGCACTCCCATTCCGATTGACCGCCGTAAAACCGCGAAAACATTGGGCTTTTCAGACATTCTTGAAAACAGCATCGACGCCGTCAGCGACCGCGATTACATCATCGAGTTTATTTCCGCTTGTGCCATTACCGCCATGCATCTTTCGCGCCTTGCCGAAGAGTGGGTGCTGTGGTCGTCGCAAGAGTTTCGCTTTATCACCATCGGCGACGCTTTCACAACAGGCAGTAGCATCATGCCGCAGAAAAAAAATCCCGACATGGCGGAACTCGTGCGCGGCAAAACGGGCAAAATCTACGGCGCATTGATAAACATTCTCACCACGATGAAAGGCTTGCCACTCGCTTACAATCGCGATATGCAGGAAGATAAATCTCCAATGTTCGACGCCTTTGATACTACCAAGCAAAGTTTGGAAATTTTTGCGGCGATGATTTACGCCACCGAATTTCATATCAACGAAATGCGCAATGCTGTTTTCCGCGATTTCTCAACGGCAACCGAACTTGCCGATTACCTTGTGCGCAAAGGCGTAGCATTTCGCGAGGCGCACGAGATTGTCGGGAAGGTTGTCGCCCACTGCGCCGAAAATCACCTTCTCTTATCCGACTTGCAGTTGAAAGCCTTGCACAATTTTTCTCCGGCGTTCGACGCCGACGTCTTCGAGTTTCTTAATCCCGAAAAATCGCCCGCACGCAAGAAGTCGGCAGGTAGCACCTCACCTAAGGAAGTGATGAAGCAACTCTCGAAGTGGAAACGATTGCTGAACGCATAACGCTTGCCATCGCTGTTGACTTTTCACATGAAAATCTCGTTCTTGCGTTTTCACTTTCGAACTAAACCATCAGCCAGATGAACGCAACGCTTCTTGAACAACCGCTCACGCTTGAAAGAGAAAGCGAACTTTTCTTTCACACCTACGCCCGTTTGCCGATTGATATTTCGCACGGCGAAGGCAATTACCTTTTTGCCAAAGACGGACGCAAATACCTTGACCTGATTGCCGGCATTGGCGTCAATGCCTTAGGCTACGGCAACGAGCGTGTACTTCGTGCTATTACAGAGCAAGCTAAAAAGGTCATTCACACCTCGAACCTTTTTATGCTCGAACCGCAGTTCAAACTGGCTGAAAAATTGCTCGCGCTTACAGGGTTTTCAAAAGTCTTCTTTTGCAACAGCGGCGCCGAAGCCAACGAAGGCGCCATGAAACTCGCGCGCAAATGGGCATCGCAATTTTCGCCTGAAAAAAAACAACTGCTCTCGCTCACCAACGGCTTTCACGGCAGAACCTACGGCGCCGTCACGCTCACCGCCAAAGCCAAATATCACGAAGGCTTCGAGCCGCTCCTTCCCGAAACAGGATACATCACGTTTAACGATGTTGAGGATTTAGAACGAAAAGTCTCGGATAAAACCGCCGCTGTATTTGTTGAATATGTGCAAGGCGAAGGCGGCATTTGCGGACTTTCAGAGGCGTTTCTCACTCGGTTGGACGAACTTCGCGCCAAACATGAGTTTCTCATCGTCGCTGACGAAGTGCAGGCAGGCGTCGGCAGGACGGGCAAGTTTTTCAGTTATGAACACTTCGGCGTTTTGCCTGATGTGATTTGTGCCGCAAAGCCTATCGGCGGTGGCTTGCCGCTTGGCGCAATTATCGGCAATGCGCGTGTTGCTGATGCGTTCAGCAAAGGCGTTCACGGCACCACATTCGGCGGCAATCCCGTTGCTTGCGCCGCCGGACTTGCGCTCATCGAGGAACTCGAGGAAAAAAATCTGTTGAGCCACGCAACCGAACTCGGCGCACAGTTCAAAACGGAACTGCTTAAACTCTCGCGCAAACACATTCAACTTCGTGCCGTGCGTCAATACGGCTTGATGATTGGCATTTCAACATCGCGCGATGCGAGTTACTATGTGCCGAAGATGCTTGAAAAAGGAATTATCATTAACGCCACCAATACCAACGTCATTCGGCTTTTGCCGCCGCTCACGCTTACGGCGTCGGACATGCACCTCGCGATTGAAGTCTTTGACGAAATTTTCAGCAAAGAGTGGCTTTCGCCGTGAGTTTTCTTACGATTACCGCCCAATGCGTGCTTTCAATCGCTTCAAGACGGGTTCAGGCACAAAGTCCGATACATCGCCGCCCAACGCCGCAACCTCGCGAATGATGGACGACGTGAGGTAAGTGTATTTTTCATTCGGCATTAAAAAGACCGTCGTAATGTCGGGGCAAAGATGCCGATTCATCAAAGCGATTTGAAACTCATATTCAAAATCTGCCACCTGACGCAAGCCGCGAATAATGGCGACCGCCTCTTTTTGACGCGCATAGTCAATCAGCAATCCCGATTGAAGCGTATCGACCTTCACCGACACACAATGCGCAACGCTTTCTTTTATCATCTCCGCACGCTCTTCTGCCGAAAACATCGGCTTCTTTTGCGAATTGACCGCAACGGCGATGATGATTTCATCGAAGATGTTGCTCGCTCGCTCTAAAATATCGATGTGTCCGTTGGTGAAGGGGTCAAATGTTCCGGGATAAATGGCTCGCTTCATCGTTGTTTCGTTTTTTGGACGGTTGACTTTCTTCATCGCCGCGCTTATCTTCGCTTTTCTAAATTCAACCTCAACCACAACTTTCTCACAACGCTCACGGAGGTAAATTATGCAATCTCATGAAGTTATCTCACAAGAAAACAGAGACGCGGCATTGCGCGACGAACTTCGCCAGATGATTAAAGCGGACTTAAACCGCCACCTTCAGTTCTTGAAAGTCAGCCCGATTCGCCGCGTTCCGCCGAAAGATTTATCGATGGACGTGGCTTGGATTGATGGAAAACTCAAACTCGCAAAATGGATTCAAGTTATCTCGCTGGGTCTTCTTTTAGCGTTTTTTGTAGCAATGTTCGTTCTTGTTTTCGTCAAAGACACACTGGTTTTTAAGCCTTCTTATTCTTTCTCTATTTTTTTTGCCACCGTTATGTTTTACTCGCTGTATGCTCAATGGAATAAAATCGAGAGTTTGCTGAAACTTCTGCGCAAGTTGGTTTAGCGGCGCGTTTCTGCATTTGCGGCTGGAAGATGATGACTTTTTGGGTTAATGTTTTTTCAGCGCGGGTCGGCGGGCTTCTTCGTAGAGCCGCTCGTACTCTTCTTCGCCGATGTCGTGCTTGATGTTTTCCAAGTATTGCGAGACGATGTGGTGATAGTCGGAGTGAATTGATTCGAAGATGGCTTTCGCGGTGATGAAAAACTTGACGGCTTCTTTGGGCAAATCGCGCTCGTAGTAAATGCGCCCCGTGTAGAAGAGCGCGATTGCCATATTGCGCGATTGATTTTTTTTGCGATAGAGTTCGAAGGCTTCGCGATATTTTTCAACGGCTTTTGAGTGCAATCCCACCTCTTCGTGAATCATTCCAAGATGCAAGAGATTATCGGCAATTCCGCTCGTGCTATCAAGCAGTCTGCACTGTTCAATGCTTTGATTGAAGAAGTCAATCGCCTTATCGAATTCTCCTAAATCTTGATAGAGCCTTCCGAGTTGATGCATGGTGTGCGCCATGCCTTCGGTGTCGGAGAGTTTGCGGCGCACGGCGAGGCTTTCACGGTAGTGATTGAGGGCTTTGTCATAAACGCCCCAAGTGTGATAAATGCAACCGATGCTGTGGAGAACTGCTGCGCGACTTGCGGCATTGGTCGTGTGTTCAAGATGCGCCAAGACTTCGGTATAGACTTCGTAGGCTTTTTCATACTGCTTGTCGTCGAAGTAGCTATGGGCGAGCACGAGTAGAATCGGCGCGTGCTCGATCGAAGTGCGTCCAGCGAGTTCGCGAATTTCCTCGACTTGTTCTTCTAATCGCGCAATGCGTTTTTTGCGTATGTCCGACGTCTCTTGAAATCCCGATACCGCTCGTTCGGCTTCAAGTTCGAAGAAATGTTCCTCCAAACGAAACTCGAAGAGATTTGAAGATACAAGTTTCCAAAACGTGGGAATCTTATCGTAGGCAAGATCGACGATGAAATTCGGAAGCCAGAAAATCACAGGAGCAGGTAAGCGCACGACGTCTTTGGCGAATTGGTCTAACAGCACAATAATGTGGTCGACGCTCGGCGACTCTTGCCCGACCGTATCGAATCCATTCACACAAATCACGTCGACCTTTTCTTTGGCGCGCTGAATTTCTCGCTCCAACTGCGGCATCACTGCAAGGCGCGGGCTGAGATAAAGTTCCCTCACCCGCACTTGTTGCTCTTCGGCTAATTGGGCGAACTGCGCAATGAGTTTGAGCCGTGTAACGGGAGAATTGATTTTTACCAAACGAACTTCATAGCGACGAGAAACCAAATCGGCACGCACGCTTTCGAGCAATCCCTGCGTTTTTTCTTTGAATCGTGTGTGAAGCACGTGGGTTTAAGTTTGAAAAGTGTTGTTGAAATTTTTTGAAATCACGTTCCGACGCTTCTCAAAAAATCCAGCCGCAATCTATTTTACTCAACCGAAGTTGAGCCTAAACGGGAAGGGTTTTTGGTTCAAGCCTGCCGACGAGCTTTTCGGCGATTTGCACGGCGTTGGTTGCCGCGCCTTTGCGCAAGTTATCAGCAACAATCCACAAGTTCAACGCATTGTCTCGCGATAAGTCGCGCCGAATTCGTCCGACAAACACTTCGTCTTTGCCGTAGGCTTCAATCGGCAACGGGTATTTTTTTTCCGACGGATTATCGACCACCTTGACGCCTTCGGCAGTTTCAAGCAATCGGAACACTTCGGAAAGTTCAAACGGCTTTTCAAACTCGATATTGACCGCCTCGCTGTGTCCGCCATAGACGGGCACGCGCACCGTCGTCGGCGAAACTTGAATCGACGCGTCGCCCATAATTTTCTTCGTCTCGTTTATCATCTTCATTTCTTCTTTCGTGTAACCGTTCTCGGTGAACTCGTCAACTTGTGGAACAACATTGAAGGCAATCGGGTGAAAGTGCGTGTAGGTTTCAAATTTCTTGCCTGCGATTTCCGCTTCCAACGCCTCTAATCCCTTTTTGCCCTTGCCCGTAACGGATTGATATGTCGACACCACCACGCGCTTAATGCGAAACGCATCATGCAGTGGCTTTAAGACAACCACCATTTGAATGGTTGAGCAATTCGGATTGGCAATAATCGGCGCAATGTTTCCTTCCGAAGTAAAAATTTTTTCGGGATTGACTTCGGGAACAACCAACGGCACGTCGGGCTCCATTCTGAACGCGGAAGAATTATCGATGACGATTGCGCCCGCTTCCGCCGCCACCTTCGCCCATACTTTGCTTGCGCTCGCGCCCGCCGAAAAGAGCGCGATGTCGACCGTCTCAAAGACCTCTCGCGACGGCGTTTGAACCGTATAAACTTTATTCTTGAACATCACCTTTTCGCCGACCGACTTTTCAGACGCCAACGGCACAAGGTCGCTCGTTGGAAAATCCCGTGCTTCAAGCACATCAAGCATCGTGCGACCGACCAGCCCCGTCGCACCTAAAATTGCAACTCGATACATAGATTTGATAATTGATAAATAATGCGTTGAACTGCGCCCAAAAGTGCGTTTAAGATTTCAAAATAGCAAACCGTTTGAATAACTTGCGTCCGTTTTGGAGCAAAATGATAACAAGCCCAACCGCTAACTTAATGTTACCTCAAATGAAAACCGCACTCTTTCTCTCGCTCGCTTTGCTGTTCTCTCTTGCAACGGCAACCGCACAACTGACCATCAACGGCACGATTACCGCGCCTGACGGCACAACACCGCGCTTTGCACAAGTTTCGCTCACGCCGCCCTCTCCGTCGCGAGATGAAAAAATTCAGTTCATTGAGGTTGTTGGCGGCAAATTTTCCGTTTCCGTGCCGAAAGCCGGATTGTATCAACTCTCGGTCAATGCCCCGAATGCCAAGACAATTACGATTCCCGTCATCATCACCGAAGGCGACCAATCCTTGAAAGTGGACGTTTCACTTATCTCGCTTTTTCCTGCCGACATTCAATCGGTAAAAATCATCATCAACAAGAAATCGAGTGAAATGACGAAAGAAGCCGACGGTTCGTATTCCTTCGTCGCTACGGCAACCGGCGATACGCTCGCCTATCAACTTGAACTCAATGGGCGCGGACACACGCACAACGGCACGCAATCCGATTATTTCGTCTACGACGGCGGCGGTGACTTCTACTCCGTGCTTCGAGTCAAAGCAGGCTCGCCAGTCAAAATCGCCTTTGAGCCCCAAAAAGCATTGCGCTCGCCCGAAGGCGCACTTCCAAAAGTTAAATGGGACAATGCGTTTCTGACGAAATTTTCCGAACTGAGCGAGAAATCCGCCCAAGCACGTCGAAATGCCAGTGCCGCCTTTATGCAAGCGCGAGGTTCCGGACAACCTTTCGCCGGCTACAACTACGGCACCCTCACAAAAGAACTTGAAACGATTGCAAACGACGCCTCTCAAAAATTAGAACTGCGCCAATTCGCCGCAATCGCTCTGCTTGGATTGCCGTTCACAACGGTCGAAAAATCCTTTACCTCGAATTTGCTTAACCTCGTGCCGATTGGCTCGCCAATGTGGGCGATTGCCCCCAATTTGCCCAGCCGACTCACGCAACTGCTTTACGGCGAAGACCTCTCAAAAGCAATCGATTTGCTCGAATCCTTCGCACGTCAAAACGCCGACCGTAAAGTTCAAGCCTTATCCTTATCAACAGTAGGCCAGATTGCCGCCTTTACAAACGATAAAGAAAAAGAACGTGCGATTTACAATGAACTGAAAACCAAATTCAGCGATATGCCCGAAGTGCAATTCACTCTCTCGCAACTGAATCCCGATAAAGCCATTCAGGTCGGCAATCCCGTGCCCGATTTTGAAATCAAATTGCTTTCAGGCGAAAGCGTTTCGCGCACCTCTATGCTCGGCAAATTTTATATGATTGACTTTTGGGCGGTTTGGTGCGGACCGTGCGTCGCGGAAATGCCGAAACTGCACGAGGCTTATGAAAAGCACAAAGGCAAAAAAGGCTTCACGGTATTGAGCCTTTCCTTTGACCAATCCCCCGACGACATTGCTAAATTCCGTACAACGAAATTCAGCATGCCTTGGCTTCATGCGTTTGTTGAAAAAGGACCGAACAACGACCTTTCAAAACGCTTCGAGGTGATGGGCATTCCAAAGCCGATTCTCGTCGATGATAAAGGCAACATCATCGCCACAGAGAACGAGTTGCGCGGCGAAGATTTGGATAAAACCTTAGCCAAACATTTGGACGCGCCGAAGAATTAAACGCATTAAAACATGATGCCGACCAAAAAACTTTCCGCTTCCGAAAAAGAATTTCTTGCATTTGCAAAACGCTTCGAAAAGCAAATTCGCAACGTGCCCGACTTTCCAAAGCCGGGTATTTTGTTCAAAGACATTACGACGGTTCTCAAAAACAAAACGCTTTTCAGCGAAACCGTCAAATTGCTTGCCAAACAATACAAAGGCAAGAAGATTGATAAAGTGGTTTCCGTCGAGTCGCGCGGATTTATTTTCGGCGCGGCACTTGCCTATCAACTCGGCGCGGGATTTGTCCCCGTGCGCAAGCCGAATAAACTTCCTGCCGAAACGCTTCGCGAAGAATACGCGCTTGAATACGGCACCGACGCCCTCGAAATTCATCTCGATGCCATCAAAAAATCTGAAAAAATCCTCCTTCACGATGATGTGTTAGCCACAGGCGGCACGGCGCAAGCCACGATGAAACTCGTTGAACGCTTGGGCGGCAAAATCGTCGGCGCGTGTTTTCTCATCGAACTCTCGTTCCTCAACGGGCGCGAGAAACTTCCAAATTGCGACGTGCTCTCGCTCGTCAAAGTCTCTTAATCACTTTTCAAAAAACCATGCTTCTTCTTGACGGCAAAGCCATTTCCGAACAAATTAAATCCGAACTCAAAACGAAAGTTGAAACCTACAAACAGCGCACGGGCAAAGTCGCCGGCTTATCGGTGATAATCGTCGGCGAAAATCCTGCCTCGCAAGTTTATGTGCGCAACAAAGCAAAATCGTGCGTTGAAGTCGGCATGCGCTCGGAAGTCATTGAACTTCCCGCTACGATTTCACAAGCCGAACTTCTCAAAAAAATTGATGACCTTAATCACAATCCCGACGTGCATGGCATTTTGGTTCAACAGCCACTTCCAAAGCACATCGATGACTTTGCCGTTACGCTTGCCATTAAGCCCGAAAAAGACGTCGACGGTTTTCACCCTGAAAACGTCGGCAAACTTTCCATCGGTCGTTTAGATGAATGCTTTGTTTCTTGCACGCCCTTTGGGGTGATTGAGCTCTTCAAACGCTATTACATTCAAACCGAAGGCAAACACTGCGTTGTCGTCGGGCGAAGCAACATCGTCGGCAAGCCGATGGCAATGTTGATGATGCAGAAACTTGCCTTCATGAACGCAACCGTAACAGTCTGCCACTCGGCAACGCCGAACATTTCGGACTTCACGCGCCAAGCCGATATTTTGATTGCGGCAATCGGCAAAGCGAATTTCATTACGGCAGAGATGGTCAAAGCGGGTGCGGTTGTTATTGACGTCGGAATCAATCAAATTGAAGACGCCACGAAGAAATCAGGAAAGCGACTTGTTGGCGATGTTGACTTTGAAGGCGTTTCAAAATTGGCGTCAGCCATTACGCCTGTGCCCGGCGGTGTTGGACCGATGACGATTGCCATGCTGTTAAGCAACACGCTCACGTCGTTTGAGCGGCATTATCATTTACTTTAATGTTTCAGAAATTTTTACGCGAATGATTGCGCCTGTTCAAGAGCATCTTTCAACGCTTGATTCTTCAAGTTCTGCGCCGCCGCTTTCCGAAGCGATGATTTCGCTTGGCAATTTGCGCCACAACGTCCGTGAAGTGCAACGGCTTGTCGGGAAGTCGCGTCGCATCATGGCAATCGTGAAAGCCAATGCGTATTCACATGGGATTGATTTGGCTGCACCCGCGCTTGTGGAAGAAGGCGTGCGCGATTTCGGCGTCGCCAACATCAACGAAGCCGTTCATCTCCGCGAATTGCTCGGCGACTTTCCTGCACAGATTTTAGCTTTTGCTTCTCCACTTCTTTCGCAACTTGAACTTTACATCAAGCACAACATCGCGCTCTGCTTGGGCGATTTTGAAACACTGCGCCTTGCCGAAGCCATTGCACAAAAATTCGAGAAGCAACTCGACATACATTTGAAGATTGATACGGGAATGGGACGCTTGGGCGTTCTTCCCAAAGATGCGCTTGCACTCGCCCAAGCCGTTGAACACTCTCCATATCTGAACCTGAAAGCCGTCTTCACGCACTTTGCCTCGAGCGACTCCGACCGCGCATTCACGCACAAGCAACTTTCCACTTACACCGCGCTAATCGGTGAAATTGAACACAGCCTCGGACGTAGCGTCTTGAAGCATACGGCGAATAGCGGTGCGGTTATCACTGAAAAAAATGCTTATCTCGATATGGTGCGTCCAGGCATCTTGCTTTATGGCTATACGCCGAGAACAGGATTGAAGTCGCCGCTCTCACTCAAACCCGTGATGCAACTTCAAGCGAAAGTCGTTTTCATCAAAACTGTTGAGCGCGGCACAAGCATTAGTTACGGACGCAAATGGACAGCACGCAAACGCTCACGCATCGCCACCATTGCCATTGGCTATTACGACGGCTATCATCGCAATCTTTCCAACAAAGTTAAAGTTCAAATTAACAGCAAGTTCTTTGAGCAAGTCGGCGCTGTAACGATGGACGCGATTATGGTGAATTTAGGAAACGACACATCGGTTCAAGTCGGCGATACAGCAGTGCTTTTCGGCTGGGACGAAGGGTGCGGCGCAAATGTTCTGACCGATAAAGAAGGAACTATTGTCTATGAACTGCTCTGCTCTGTCTCTCCGCGTGTGCGTCGCACGGCTGTTGAGTAGCAAGCATGATTTACATCAATTAAAAGGGCGAGTTCATCACTCGCCCCATTCTTCACTTTCAACTTTCCACGCACTATTTGACGAGCATCATTTTCTTTGTTTCTACAAAGCCTCCCGCTTGCAAGCGATAAAAATACACGCCGCTTGAAAGATTGCTCGCGTTCAGTGTGTAGTTGTAAATGCCCGCCTCTTGCCGACCATTCACCAATGTTGCGACTTTTTTTCCGAGCACGTCAAAGACTTCCAACTTCACATCGCTGGTTATGGGAAGTTGATAGCGAATCGCTGTCGTCGGGTTGAACGGGTTCGGATAGTTTTGTTCAAGTGCAAACTCGGCAGGTGGTGCCACGCGCACTTCCACAACAGGCGAATAAGCAAACGCGCCATCAAAATCCACTTGCTTCAAGCGGTAGTAAAGGTTGCCCGATACGGCTTCATCAACAAAGCGATAGGTTTTGGCTTCGGTGGTCGTGCCGCTTCCGCGCACAAATCCAATTTTGGCGAAGGTGATGTTGTCGCGACTGCGTTCAACTTCAAAGCGGTCGTTGTTCAATTCCGATGCCGTTTTCCAAACCAGCTCAACGCTGTTGCCTTTGGCAGTGGCGATAAAGGACGTCAATTCAACGGGCAACACTTCAGTCGTCGAACCAAACGCAAATTCGAGAGTAAAATCGCTTTCAATAGTTGGCAAAGGAATTGTTGCAGAGAGCGTATTGCCAAGGAGCGTGGCGGCTAAGGGTGAAAACGCACCTGAACCCAACGTGCTTCGTGTGTAAAGCGTTACGCCTGCTGGATTGACAATTCCCGACACCGGAATTTGAGACAGATTGATGGACAAATTAAGCGATGTGAGTTGTCGATTCTCAATTCGTAAGAACCAACGATACTGCGAGACATTTCCGACAATGCCCGTTGGATTTTGAGGTGCATCTGTGTAGCGAACAACCGTTGTTGGATTTGTGCCTGTAACGCCGCCTGCAGTCAGTGTAATCGCCGTTTGAGGAAATACAAATGTGCCATTGGTGTTCATGTTCAGTCGTGCTGAAGCGGCAAATCCGTTTGCTTCAAAAATGGTAACAGTGCCGCTTACTTCGTTGCCTGTAACCACCAACGCTTTCCCTGTGGGGCTTTGCGAGGCGGGAATCCAAATGATGCCTTCAACGCCTGAGTCGCCAATCAAATTCACATTCGCTTGGCTTGGTGTTACAGAGAAATTGCGATTATTGTCGTAACTGACGAAGTAAGGCGCGCTGGGATTGGTGATGTTGTAGGTCATCACGCCGCCAATGCGCTCCAAACCGATGAAGGCATAAAGGCTATCGCCGATGCGACCGATTGTAACGCCTTCGGGTTCAGGTCCTTTGTCGTCGCTACGATTTTTCAGCGTATTGTTGGAATTACTGGCGTTGAAATTTTGAGGAAAGCGTTGCGCAGTAATTTGTTCGAATTGGTCGCCGCTGTCCCAAACGAGCGTGCCGTTATCGCTCCAAATCGAGAATGAACGCGCACCGATGGTGTAAATGGCGGTTCGCTCGCCGGTTGCGGTGGTGTCGCCAATCGCTCTGGTTACATTCAGTCGTCCGAGATTGTTATTGTTTTTGAGCGTTGTCGCATTTGGAAACGCCGTTGCATCGAGTCGATAGGCGGCGTTGCCAACTCGAATCATTTCATCAAATCCGGGATACTCGCGTGCGTCGCCTTCGTTTGCCGTGATGACGAACTTCTGTCCGCCTTGCTGAAATGCGGCAATCGCGTCGGGCTGATACAAGCCGCGCACGGGCCAGTTGCGAATATCAATCGTGCCGCCGTTTTGGTCGGAAGCGTCCATGCCGTTGCCTGTGGCGTTGAAATCCTTGAATCCTAAATCCTTAATGGCAATCACCGACGCCGTGCTAATGCGAATCAAAACGAGTGCGTTGTTTTCTTGACACGCGACGAACGCCGTATCGCCCAGCACGCTGATGTATTCGGGCTCTAAATCTTGGGCAACGGACGCACGCGGTCCAAAAATTCTCACGCCCGACGGCAATTCGCTGTTACGCGGTCCGCCGACGTTGAACTCTGAAAATCCGACGGTTTGAACTTGACTGTTGGAGAGATTAGAGAAATTCAACGTAACAATGCTAACCGAGCCTTCGGGGTCGGTGCCGTTGGGTGTGCCTTGTGCGTCGTTTCCGCCGACGAGATAGTTGTTCGGTTCGCCTTCATTAGCGACAAGCACCTTTGTGCCGTCGTTGTTGAACGTGAGCATATCGGGCAACGCGCCAACCGTTACGAAGCCTTGAACTTGTCCACTTGCGTTGAGAAAAAATACACGTCCGTTGCGCGTCTTAACGGAGTCCTCTGCGGCAACCGCAACAATTCCGCCGCGAACATCAATGCTGTTCGGTAAAAATCCATTTGGAAGCGTAATGGCGGGAATGGCTTCAACAGGATTGTAAGGATTGCTGATGTCAAGCGTGATAATTCGCCCCGTTGATGCTTCAATAAAATAAAGCCGCTGGGTTGCGGGGTCGTGAACGACGATTTCCGCGCCGCCTGCATTATAGACGCCCGTTCGAAAAGTGCCAATCGGCGATAAGCGCAGTTGCGCCACCATACCGCTTGAAAGCGTCATCAAGCAGATGGCAAACACGAGGTTGCGAAGTTTCATTTGACGATGGATTTTGTATTGAAGAAGTTGGCGTTTGATTTACAGCCAACAAAGTTAGGGGCGGGCTATTACGCCAACGTTAAAAGAGCATTAAGCAAAAATTAAACTCAAATGCGCCGTCAGTCTCACAGGAAAGAAGTTGCGTTACTCATTTTTAACGATAAATCGGGCGCGTGCGATACGGAATTTGGTCTTCAACTCCGACCTCTTGAAACGCACGCAATCGAAGGGCGCAACTGTCGCACTCGCCACATGCCACATCGTTTTCTTGATAGCATGACCACGACAGTTCAAACGGCGCGTTCATTTCCAGCCCAAGTCTGACAATCGCCGATTTTTTCATGTCAATCACAGGCGTGATGATTTGAATGTCGGTCGTCGGTTTCGTGCCAAGTTTTATCATTTGATTGAACGCGGCGTAAAACTCTTTTCGGCAATCGGGATAGCCCGAAGAATCTTCTTCGACCGCACCAATGAAAATGCGTTGCGCGCCGATGACTTCCGCCCAACTGACGGCAATCGAGAGAATGTTCGCATTTCTGAACGGCACGTAGCTGGTTGGAATTTCTTTGGAGTGAATATCGGCTTTGCTGACTTCAATGGCTTTATCGGTAAGCGAGGAGCCGCCGATGCGCGAAAGATGCGTTACATCGACGACGAGTTTTTCTTTGATGCTGTAATGCGCCGTAATGCGTTCAAAACAGTCCAATTCTTTGCGCTCAGTGCGCTGTCCGTAGTTAAGGTGAAGGGCGGCGAGGTCGTAGCCGTCGCGCTTGGCAATCGCCGTTGAAACGAGGCTGTCCATGCCGCCGCTAATGAGCACAATCGCTTTCATTGATGGCTTTCGTAGAGTAAAACAGTTTGCGGAAATTCATTTTCAAATCCTGACTTCAAAAACTCTGAAAGAAACGGCGGGTAGAGCACGTAGCCGCTTAACTGCGCGAGCGGAATCCAGTTGCTTTCAATAATCAGTTGATGCTCTCCAAATTCAGGGTCGCGTCCCGTCATGAGTTTGCCGCCCGTGATTTTCCCATAAAAGGCAATCGAGACGGAGTGATGTTTGGTGTCTTCTTTTGCTGAATCAATCGGAAAAATTAATTCTTTGATGAATGCCAACCGCCCGACTTCACACGCGTAGCCTGTTTCTTCGAGCACTTCGCGTTGGAGCGCGTCGGTCAATGATTCGCCATACTCCACGCCGCCGCCGGGCAAAATCCACGATTCTTCGGGAAAGTGCGTGCTACTTGCAAATCGCCGATGCTTGACGAGCAAGATTCTTTCTTCTTGAACGAAAATGCCGCAGACGCGCAAGCGCGGCAGTGCATTCATCGCCATTGAATTAGTCATACTTGTAAAATCCTCTACCTGATTTTCGTCCCAAGTAGCCTGCCGCAACCATGTTTTTGAGCAACGGCGATGGACGATACTTTGAATCATTGAATCCTTCATAGAGCACTTCCATAATCGCAAGGCAGACGTCCAACCCGATGAAGTCTGCAAGCGTGAGCGGTCCCATTGGGTGCGCCATGCCGAGTTTCATGATTTCGTCAATCGCTTCAGGTGTGGCAATGTTTTCATAGACGCATTGAATTGCTTCGTTAATCATCGGCATCAATACGCGGTTTGAGATGAAGCCGGGATAATCGTTGCAACTGACGGGCGTTTTGCCAATCGTTTTCGCCGTTGATTCAATCGCTTGGAACGTCGCGTCCGACGTTTGCAAGGCGCGAATGACCTCGACCAATTTCATCACCGGCACAGGATTCATGAAGTGCATGCCGATGACTTGCGATGGACGTTTGGTTGCCGCCGCAAGTTTGGTGAGCGAAATTGAACTTGTGTTTGAAGCGAGAATCGCCGACGGTTTGCAATGCTCATCAAGCGTTTTGAAGATGGATTGTTTGAGTTCGAAATTTTCATTGACCGCCTCGATGACCAAATCGACCTCTTTGACGGCACTGCTTAAATCGGTCGTCGGCGTGAGATGTTTGAGCGTTTCGGCTTTTTGTGCTTCGGTCAGCGTGCCTTTCTTGACTTGTCGGTCTAAATTCGCCTTGATGGTGTTGAGGGCTTTATCCAAGAACTCTTGTTTGACGTCGATGAGCATTACGGGAAAGTTGTTTTGTGCAAAGACGTGCGCGATGCCGTTGCCCATTGTTCCGCCGCCGATAACGGCGATGTGTTGAATCGTCATGGCTTTGAATTGGAATTTTGTTTTTGAAAATGATGCGTGAAAATAGCGAAGAACTTGCTTACGCACTTCGGTTTCGTTTCGAGCGTTGAGTCTTCATTCGTTGAGCCTTCACTTGTTCAGTATTCAACTAAAAAGCGCAGGGTGAAAAAATTTTGAGATTGCGAGCCGCCGCGCGTGACGAAGGTTTGCAGTTGATAGCCGTAGCGCGCCTCGAAGCTGAGATTGCGCACGGGCTCGACGCGGAGATTGAACGTCAATTCATCGGAGTCGACGCGCTCTCCATCAAGGAACGGCGCAATCGGGTCAACTTGAAACGTCTCGTAAGGGCGAAGCAAATCCCCGCCGACGTTGCGAATCAAAATTCCATTTTCATCAAGCACGTTATTGCCTCTACGACGCTTGCGAAACTCAATGCTCGGACGAATCCAATCCGTTGGATTATACGCCAACTTCAAAAACACTTCGTCCGCATTTGCGCCAATCGGATGACCAAGTCCAACGCCCCACGCCGAATATGAATTGCGCGCGTCGAAGTGTGTGTAAGTGTAAGGACGAACCCGCGTGTATTCAGCAACAAACGAGAGATTTTTCAGCGTCAGAAATTCATACCAAAACACGCCCACTTGAAAGGCATACTTGTTGCGCTCCGAGTTCAAGTTTGAGAAGTCTAAATTTTCATCGAGGAAAAATGAGGCTTGAAACTCGATGTTTTTGAGAAAGTGCGTTTGAATGTCGAAGAACATTGCCACATTGTCTCGGTCTTGAAGCGAATGTTCGGCGAACTTGTAGAACTGAAACGGATTGAGATAAGCAAGGTCAAAGCGTCCGTGATAGACCGTAACGACGCCGATTCCAACGGCGAACCAATCCGGCACAAGCACGCGCAGACGCTGTGCGGAAAAGTATTTCGTGTATCGCTCCCCTCGCGGAATGATTCGCCCGAGCGTATCTAAAAAGTTGCCCGATGTTGAGGCGTGAATTGAAGTAAAAGAGATGCGTTTGTAATTGATGCCGAAGCGAATCGCGTCGAGGTCTTGATGATTGCCTGAAAGGGTGAGGCTGGCACTGTATCCCAAGCCGTAGCGCAGTTTTTCGCGACCGAGTTGCGCGTAAATCAAGACGTCTTCTTTCGGCTCGTATTGATAGCGCAAGTAGCCGTCGGTGAAGTCGACGCTGGGCGTGCCATCGATGTTTTCAAGATATTTGAAGTTGTAGCGGAAGTCGGGTCGCGTGAGAAGCATCGTTTGTCGGTTGCCGAGCGTTGCGCCTTTGACGAAGGAGAGGCTATAGCCGAAGTATTCAAAGAGTGTTCCGCGAAAACGGAATCCGCCCTGCGCAATGAAAGCATTATTGCGCAAACGGTCTTCGGTGAAATCCAATTCTCCGAAGAGTTCGATGAAGAGTCGGTTTTCGCCGTCACGGGCGTAGAAGAGCGTTTTTTCTTTGTCGCCGAAGGCTTCTCGGAAATGATTGGGCGAGGCGTCGGTCGTTCCGAAAAAGTATGTGTAATCGTCGCTGTGTTCTTCGGGATTTTCGAACGTGCGTTGAAAGCGTTTGGTCAATTTTCTTTCAGTTTCAGAGAGGTCGCTCCAACGCGATTCAATCGTTTTGAGATATTTGATGATTTCAGCGCGCGAAAGCGTCAGAATGTCGTCTCGATAGTCGAGCAGAATTTTTTTGACGCGCATTTCTTTGAGGAACTCGTAAATGTTTTGCGCGTGAAAATCGGCTTCAAGCGGCACCGTTTCAACTTGCGCAACGCCTTTGGACGCAAAGAACCAACAGAGGCTAACGAGTGTGAGCGGCTTGAAGAAAGTCGTGATATTTTTCATCAATAAAGGTTTTGATGTGTTCAGCGAAGGCGGTGCGGTCGAAGCGTTCAGCGTTTTTGCGAATCGCGCGGGCATCAAAGTTCATTTGCTCAAATTTTTTAATGGCTTCAATCAAACTCTCGGCAGTTTGTTGCTGAAAAAGAATGCCTGTTTTTCCATCTATGACGGTTTCGGTTGCGCCGCCTTTTCCGAAGGCAATCACAGGTGTTCCAGAGGCTTGCGCTTCGACGATTGTAATTCCGAAATCTTCTTCTGCCGCATAAACAAAGGCTTTGGCAGACGCAAGATATGTTTTGAGCGATTCAAACGGTTGAAATCCAATCACTTCAATGTTGCGCGTGGCATGTTTCAAGATGGCTTTATCGCCTTCGCCAATCAGCACGAGTTTTTTATCAGGCATTCGCGAAAAGGCTTCGACGATTACATCGACTTTTTTGTAAGGCACAAATCGAGCAACGGCAAGATAGTAGTCGTCTTTTTGAGCGTTGCACTCGAATTTTTCCACATCGACGGGCGGATAAATCACGGTGGCGTCGCGATTATAGATTCGCTTTATACGCCTTGCAATGTAGTGCGAATTGGCAACGAAGGCATCAACTCGATTTGCGCTCGACACGTCCCACATGCGCAAGTAGTGCAAGAGCATTTTGGCAATCATGCCGCGCAATCCCTTATCTAACTTGGCTTCGCGCAGATACTCGTGATAAAAATCCCATGCATAACGCATCGGCGAATGGCAGTAGCAAATATGCAGTTGATTTTGATGCGTGAGCACGCCTTTGGCGACGGCGTGATGGCTTGAAATCACCACGTCGTATTTGGAGACGTCAAATTGCTCAATCGCAAGCGGCATGAACGGCAAATAACTTCGAAATGATTTTTTTGCAAACGGCAGGCGTTGAATGAAACTGGTTTGTGCGCGTTTGCCGTGAACGAGTGTTCGCGCCTCATCGTCAAAGAAATCTACGAGTGTGAAGAGGTCGGCATCGGGATAGAGCGCAAGTAACTCGCCGACGACTTTTTCCGAGCCTGCAATGATGGAAAGCCATTCATGAACGATGGCAAGCCTATATGGTGGTGCGTTGGCGTTCACAGCAGTTCTTTGAGTTTATTGCATGTCGCTTCCCCTGAAAACTGCCAACGAAATTTTTGCGCTTGGATAAGCCCCTTTTGAGAGAGCGATAAAGCCAATGCTGGGTCTTGAAGCACTCGTTTCATGGCTTGTGCGATTTCTTCGGTTTGATACGGATTGACGAGCAACGCCGCTTCTCCAGCGCTTTCAGGAAGCGATGAAAGGTTTGATGTAATCACAGGCGTTCCACATGCCATTGCCTCCACAACAGGCAAGCCAAATCCTTCCCACAAACTTGGAAACACCAGCGCAATCGCTCCACTGATGATTTTTGGCAACTCTTGATACGGAACATAATCCAGAAAGCGAATCCGCGACGCTTGCGGTTTGGAATCGGCATATTCCTGCAACGGCGGATAATAGACGGAATCTTTTTTGCCGACAAGCCAAAGTTCAACCGCTTCCTCACCGGCAATCATGCAAAAGGCATCAATCAAGCGAAACAAATTTTTATTGACGTCAGGGCGACCAAGATAGAGAAAATACTTCGTGCTGTTTTCTTTCGGCATCGGGCGAAAGTGTTCGTGGTCAAAGCCTAAATGCGTAACGGTAATTTTGGCGTCGCTCACTCCGTAAAACTTGACCGTATCTTGCGCGGTTGAATGTGAGTTGCAAAAAATATGAATCGCACGCTTTGCCACGAGCGGCAAAATAAACTTGTGATACGACGGCGAAAATTTCAACGGTTTTCCAAATCGCAAAGGAATGGAATCGTGAATCGTGATTACACTGCGCACGCTCGGCACGATTGGGGCTTCAATCACTGGCGAAAAAAGAAGCGACGCCCCCAGTCGCTTGTAAATGCGAGGTAATTCCAACTGCGTCCATTGCAATCGTCGCACATGTCCTTTCCACTGATAACCCGACGAGAGCGATTCAGACACAGGATAACATTCAAAGTCTTTGAAGTTTATTGCGGTCAGCAAAATCGGATTCAATGCTTTCAGATACGGCAAAAGGTTTTTGGCATAGACCTCCAATCCTGATTCGTTGGGGTTATAGTACGACAAGTTAACTAACAATCTTTTCATGCGGGAAAGTCATGGTTGGATTAAAGAGCAACCGAGAAAGAAGAGCGAATCGATAAAACTCACCTTTGAACAATCGTTTAGCAAGATTGAGCACAAATCCGAAGTAGATTACAACGATATTGAGTCGGGAGCCGAATTTGCGCGTAAAAAGCAACTTGTTGCGAAGCCAATAAAATTGCGAGAAAAACGAGGCTTCTGAATGTGCATTTGCGCCGATTGTTGCGCCTTCCTTGTGATAGACGACGGCGTTCCACTCGTAGTCCAAAAGCCAACCTTTTTGCCGTGCTCGTTCCGCCCAGTCTTGTTCTTCAAAGTAGATGAAGTATTCTTCGTTCATCAATCCGACCTCTTGCACGAAGGCTTTTGGTGAAAAGATTGACGCGCCGATGATGAGGTCTAAATCGGGTTGTGGGCAATCGTATTGTCCGCTATCGAGTTCGCCGTTGCCGCGCATTTGAGCGTGAGCCGTCCAGCGGTTGTAGGTTGCGCCGCCTGCGCATTGTAATCGGCTTGGCATGTGATAGTATCGGATTTTCGCGCCGAGTATTCCGATTTTCTCGTCGCTCTTTTGCAAGTGCTCTACAAGCCTGCGGAGCGTATCGGGCATCACAAGCGTATCATTGTTCAAAATCCAAAGGTAATCGCAATTTAGTTTTTGAAGGGCGTAGCGCAGTGCGATGTTGTTGCCCGCCGCAAAGCCGCGATTGTGCGAGGATTGAATGAAGATGAGTCGCTCGTCATCTATTTTTCCAAAAGTCAGTTCGGCTTCGCGTTCAGAATACAGTTTGAAGGCTATCGGTTTCGGAGCGGGCGGCGTTGCAAGATGAACCAGTGGTGCGATTGGCATTTCCGTCAATTCTTCCTTTCCCAACGCCCACGCTTGCAGATGTTCAAGCGATTGATTTTGCGAATCGTTATCGACCACAATCACCGTAAAAGACGGATAATTTTGCTTGAATAAACTCTCTAAGCATGCCACGGTGTCTTGCCATCGCTTGTAATTGACAAGAATGATGTAGACGTGCTTCACGGTTTAGCTAAATCGAGTGAGGTTTGGAAAAGACGAAAGCCGATACGTCGCGTGAAGAAAAACATCATCATCACCAAAGTCAGTTGCGAGGCAATAAACGCCAGCGTTGCACCGACTTCTTTGAGCGTACTGAATGTTAAAAGTCCAACGAGTATCGATACAATGCCGCTTGTAAAAACAGCGATAGAAAACTCACGCTTGCGATTGAAATTGAGCAACACTTGTGTGCCATAAATGTTATCCCAAAGAAGCAAGAGCGGTAAGAACGCCATGAGTTGGATTAAGAACGCAGAGGTCGGAAGCGAGCGCGGCGCAATCACTTGACAGATAAACTCCGCCAGGAGCACAAGCAAGATACCAAGCAGTATCAACGCCAGTGTTCCAAGCCATGCGATGCGGCGCAAAAAAGACTTTGCTTCTTCAATCGATGTGGAAAATAACGCGCTCACGCGAGGATAAATCGCTTGTGCCACGACCGTCGGGAGCGACATCGCCGCACGAATTACTTTTTCCGCTATGGTGAAATAGCCGACGCTTTCCATCGGTGCAAATAAACCCAATAGAAACATGTTCGTGTTCGTGTAAAGCGTTACCGAGAGCATGGATAAAAAAATCGTCCAACTGCTTTTAAGCCGCTCCATCGCTTCATGCATTGAGGAAAATTCTAATCGGAGATGTTGAAGATGATGCATTTTCAAAAGCCCAATCCACCCGCCGAGAAATATCGGCATTGCTTGAAACGCGCCGGCAAGCAAAAGGTCGTCTTCGTTTCTGACAAAGGCAATCACGCCCAGCGCGGCACTCATTCGAAGCGCAATCTGCATAAGGCTTATCCACTGCATTGATTCCATACCTTGAAAATACCACATTGGAAAAAGGGCTTCTCCCACGACTTGAAGGCAGATGATAGCAACAAGCCACATATTCGTGCGCAATTCTCCAACAAGAAGTGTTACAGGCAACATCAATAAAAACGCCAAAGCAAGAAGCAAGAGCCGTGCAGTCAGCGTAGCGCGAATGAGTGTGGAGAGTTTGTCGGGCATGTTTCGCGAAACGGCAATCTCTTTGGTGACGTCCAAATTAAATCCGTAAATCACCAGCGTTGAGAAATACTGAACGAATGCCGTGCAGAATGCCAACTTTCCCAGTTGCTCTATTCCCAACGCGCGTGCCAAAAAGGGAAAAACGACGAGCGGCAAAAGCAACTGTGTGGCTTGCACGGCACCGAGCGAGAAAAAATTTCGCCATATCTCTCGATACTCACGCAAAAATTCTACAAGTCCCGACATTATGTTTCCGCAAGTATTTTCTTTGCCGCGTGCAACTCCGCTTGGTGCAACAGCGAAATCGCGCACCCAACAATAAGCCAAATCATCACTGCCGTTGTCGTCCAAGTTTGAACGTCAAAGTTGAAACTGTTGACGAACAAAATGAAAGTGGACATTGAGAGATACGTGGCAGTATCGCGAATGAGCGATTGTTCGTTTTGCCGCTGAAGCGTAAAAAGTTTGACCAACAGCAGAACAAAAATGCTCAAATATGCAACACCTGCTAAACCCCCGAACATCGCACTCGCAAAGAGATAGGAATTATCAATGACGGCGACGTTCATTGGGTCTAATGGATTTTTGTATTGCTTGTAAAGCACGGCAATATCAATATGCGACGCGCCGAATATGGGATAGTCTTGCAAAATCCGATAGACGCTTTCATACATCGCGAGTCGATGCAGAAACGACGGGTCGTTCAAAATAAACTCGAGCGAAAAGGTCGTGAGTCGCGCTTGCAGTTCGGGATAAAGCGATAGTAAGGTGGTTATGATTAAAAATGCACTCAACAGGAAAACGCTTGTCAGCACCAGATACTTGGGACGGCGCAAGGCTAAAAAGGAAAATGCCAACAAGGTCGATAGCCACGCGCCACGCGAGAAACTTAAAATCAAGCCAATCACGTGAAAGGCAAGCACAATCAGCAATCCAAAACGTTGGATTTTATCTTTTGCCGTTGAAAGTGCAAGAATGGTAATCGGAAACGCGACCGCCAATAGAAATCCATTCGGCACCGGATGCCCTTGAAATCCATATGTGCGCGAGAACTTCGGGGACGCATACCACCCAAAGTGCAATCGTCCGCGCTCATAGAAAAAATCGCCGAAGAACGGTAAGTCTCCGAAGAAAAATTGATACAAACACACTGCGCCTGTAATCCCGCACAAGGTCGCAATCAGCCGAAACAGCGGAAGAAAATCTTCGGGTGATTGTCTTGAAAAGTGATAGCGCGTCATGCCAAAAACGGCAAGGCTCGGAAACACGGCTTGAATCCAAATTCCAATGGAAAGAATCGAGGGGTGTGCAAGCGTAGCGACCGTTGCAAGCGTGAAGTAAATCAAAATGGCTTTCTCGACGGCGTTCAAACGCTCAATCCACTTCGGCTTTCGCACATAGCCAAAAAAGAAAAACACAATTATCACGCCGCAAAGTCCAATGACATCGACTAAAATGAGCGTGAGGTAATAAGACGGCAAGAGAAACGCCATCACAAGTAGAAAATAAACCGCATTGAACGGCGTCTTTTCCCAGAAAAAACACAATCCAAAACACGCCCCCGTAAAGAGAACCATAAAGAAGACATGCGGCTCGAGCATCACCCAAAGAAGCGTGATGACTGCGCCGATGAGGAGAAACGAGAGGCTTGCAACTGTTTGTTTGGCGCGAGTCGGGGCAAGCGATTGCATCGAGACGTTATCCATTCAATTCAATTTCTTTTTTTTGCAACAACGAAAAGGGTTTCACGCCGTTTGAGATTTTCCATTGCGAAGCATTTGCCAGATTCGTTTGAGTCGGAGGCTAGTTTGAGGCGATGCAGATTGCATTTCGCTGAAAAATTCAATCGCAATTGCAATTAAAACGGCAAGCACCAGCGCGCCAATGAACGTGCCCGCGATGATGAAAAGCCGCTTCGGTTTTGATTTCCATTCGGGCACACGGGCTTTATCTAAAACAAGGAGGTTCGGCGTGTCTTTGGCTTCTTGAATTTTGGCTTGTTCATACTGCGGCACTAAAAATTCCACGATTTTTGTTTGAAGCAACACATCGCGATATAGGCGCAAATACGCCATTGCTACATCAGGCATTTTGTTAAAGGGAATAATGATGTCGGAGGCTAATCCACCGAGTTCGAATTTCTTGGATTGGCGGCGCAATTCTTCGATGCGGCTTTTCGCAACCGCGACTTGCGGATTTGACTCTCCGAGCGTTTTTCGAAGCACATTATACTCGACTTCGCTTTGCACAGCACTGGCTTCAAGTTGCGCCGATGCTTCCAAGCTGGCGCGCACTTGGTCTTTGACTTCGGCGACTTTGTATTCTTTCTGAAATTGATTCAATCGCTCTTCCGCCGCCTTCAAATCTTGCAACGCTTGTTGATAGCGTTTTTCAATAAAGACTCTCTGATTGCGCGCCGATTCCGTCGCCAGCAACCGATTTGTAGAATCCATCATCGCGACGATGAAATTCGCCATTTCCGCCGCTTTCACTGAATCTTGTTTATACCAAGCCGTGATGGTAATTGAACCGTCTTTATTTTCTTTGAAGGATATGTTTTGGTCGAGTTCTTTGAGGGTGTTCTTAATCGGTTCGCGTGTGCCTTCTTCATCAAACTCATATTCGTGAATTAGGTTAAATTTTTCAATGATAGCAAGGCGCAATCGCTCACTTTTGAAAATGGCTTCGTATCGTTCGGCGTCATCGGCTTTACCTTTGCCCAACAGCCCCTCGAATGCACCACCACCGCCTAAGAGTTTTGAAATTCCAAACAAGTCACTTGAACTGGAAAGTAAAATGACCGATGAGGCTTGATACCAAACAGGCAGGAGAAAACTTACAACGACGGCAATTAAGGTTGCGCTGAGGGTTGTAATGGCAATAAACTTTCGCCACTTCACGATGATTTCCAAATAGAGTAGCCACTGCGGGGGCGTTGATTCGGTCGCGTATCGTGTTTCTTTTGCAGCGGCTGATGTTTGAAGTTCGGTTTCTTCCATCGTTCTATCGTGTTACTTGAAAAATCAAAACGCCCAGTGTAACGATTGTTGTAAAGAGCGAAATGACCGGCGCGTATTCGGACACGCTTTGCGCAAAGGTTTTTCGTACTTTTTTCGGTGCCACAATCCAATCACCGGGTTCAATCTCGGTATCGCTTGGTGTTTTCCACTCGTCGCCGTTGAGTTTAAGCACTTTCACGTCGCCTGTTGATTCAGAGGTTTCGCCGCCAACTGCCTGCAAATAATCACGCACTTTCCAACCTTTAACATACTTCACATAACCCGGTCGCTGAACTTGCCCGAACACATACACCGTTTGTTCGTTTTTTGGAACGAGAATCACATCGCCATCTCTGAGCAAGACATCTTGCGAGCTTTGCACGTCAAAAATTTCCTTGAAGTTAATGGAAACATAATTACGCCGAGCATTGTAATCAATATCAAAGGTTTCGGCTTCTTCGGGATTCAAGTTGCTCCCACGCAGAATGCGCGCCCGCTCAAATCCTGGGTCAGTTATTGCCATTGGTTCTTTCGCGTTGGGGTCTTCGGGACGCAATTTGCGGTAGATTCTTGCGCCGTTCAAGAGTGCTTTATCGGTAAAACCGCCCGTCAATTTGATGATTTCCTTCAACGATGTTTTGCCTTCTTCAATGACGAAGTATCCCGGAAATTTCACTTCACCTTTCACTGTTACATTGCCAATTTTCACTCCGCTTTTTTCAGGCACTTGCACTCTGTCATTAGGAAGAAGCGGAATATCTTTTGCGCGTTGTGCGAAAATTTCTGCCACATTGATGCGCTCTACCACAAAGCCCGACGCGGTTTTGCGGACAAGTTGAACATTTTCCAAATCAGCATTTGGCGTCGGACCTTGTGCGATTTTGAAAAGCGTTGTTAAACTATCAAATGGCGAATACTCGTAAAGCGCAGGAATTTGCACTGCACCGTAAATGCCGACCTTTTCAACCTCTTCGACAGCAAGATTTGGAACAGTAATCACATCGCCTTCTTGCAAGACGGGGTTCATGGACTTATCACCGGTCATAAAGAATCGGATTAAATCGCACGCGAGCACTTCCCCGCTTTTGCGATGCACCTTGATTCGCCGCAGCGACGGCTGAAGCAGCGGCGCGTAGTTCGGATAAAGTCGCATAGCAAGTCGGTCGCTACCCAGTTTCTCTGTTTGCAGTGTCGGCGCAAGCGTGTTGCTTTCAATCGGCGGCGCATTGGCAAGCAGGACGGCTTTATCAACGCGGTCAACTGATGAAATGACGTGCTTTCCCGGCGTGCGAATCGCGCCTGTAACCGTTACCAAAAACGTTCGCGGTCGCTGAAGCGTGATGGAAACCGAACTGCTTTTATACTGCTTCGATAACTGCGATAAAAGCTCAGGCTTGACGGCGGCTAAGGTTTTTCCGCTCACTTCAATCGCCCCGACGTTCGGCAACGTGAGTGCGCCGTCGGCAGAAACCGTCGTGCGAAACGTAATCGGCGTGAGCGTGAAAATGCTAATTTCAATCGCATCGCCGGCACCCAAAACATATTTTTCTGCATCAATCATCTCTTCAAGCGGAATCGTCTGAAACGACGCCGAAGTCTGTGGAACTACGGCAGTTCTATCCAACAGATTTTGCTCTTGTGAAAACGCGGAAAAATAATTTTTAAGGAGCGATGAGCGGCTTTCGCCAGTGGCTTGCGAGGCGGAAGTTTGGTCGCGAACCTGTTGAAGCATGTCTTGACCCCAAACCCCAATTGGCAACAGCATGAAGCACAGCATCAAGCCGCGCCTGATGAATAAAGAAAGAGACATTCGAAGAGTTTGATTCAAAAATGAAGGGCGAAGATACAGAACGCCGCCGTTCTGTCCAATGAATTTTCAAAGCGCAACTTCCTTACACAGCACATTTTGCACAACATCGGAATTCGTCTTACTTTTCCTCAATCATTTCCAATCAACTTGACGACAACTCATGTGGCTCGATACTTTATTTCGTAAAACGCCCACGCTTCCCGCCGATTTAGATGATAGCGTCAGAACTTATTTTCTTCAACCACTTCCCAACAAGAAAACGCCGATTTGCGATTTGCGCTTCGTTGTTTTTGACACCGAAACAACAGGACTTGAAGAAAAAAAAGGCGACCGATTGCTTTCGATTGGTGCGATTGGCATGAAAGGCTGTCGCGTTGATTTGAACGATACCTTCTACGCGGTTGTCAATCCTGACAATCACTGCGCGCCCTCTGAAACGGTGAAGGTGCATTTCATTACCCCGTCCGAAACCATTGCCGCGCCCTCGATTGCCGAAGTGCTGCCGAAATTCTTGAACTTCATCAAAGCCGACGTGCTCGTAGCGCATCATGCCCTTTTTGATATTGGCTTCATCGGCTCTGAAATGAAGCGGCTCTACGGACGACCGCTCATCAACTACTTCACCGACACCGTTGAACTCGCACACGCTGTTGATTCTGCCGAGCAATCCTCACAATACTTACTGCTCAATCCGCATCGCATGGAAGAATATGAATTGGATAAACTCTGCGAGAAATATCACATTCCAAATGACGTCCGACATCACGCGCTTGGCGACGCTTTTGTAACCGCACAAATTGCCGCACGCGTTTTCAAACAGTTTGAAAAAATCGGCGTCAAAACGCTTCAAGATTTACTGCTCTTACGCCGCGTTTAATTTTTCCAAAACCGCATGAATCCTGTCGAACTCATTCGCAAAAAACGCGAAGGCAACACACTTACCGAAGAAGAAATTCGCTTTTTCTTTTCATCGTATCACTCTGGCAACATTCCCGACTACCAAGTTTCGGCAATGCTGATGGCAATCTTTTTTCACTCGCTTTCAAAGTCCGAAATGAACGCACTTTGCAAAACGATGATTGAGAGTGGCAAGGTCGTAAACCTTTCCGCCATTCGCGCGCCGAAGGTTGATAAACATTCAACGGGCGGCGTCGGCGATAAAACATCGCTCATTCTTGCGCCGATTGTTGCCAGTCTTGGCGTTGCGGTGCCAATGATTTCCGGGCGCGGACTCGGACACACTGGCGGCACATTGGATAAACTCGAATCTATCCCTCATTTCAACGTTCATCTTTCCGAAAAAAAATTTATCAGTCTTCTTCAACGGCATCACTGTGCACTCATCGGACAGACAAAGGAAATCGCGCCGCTCGATAAACTGCTCTACGCCCTTCGCGATGTTACTGCAACCGTTGAATCCATTCCGCTCATTGCTTCAAGCATTATGTCGAAGAAAATTGCATC